>NZ_JACYHA010000004.1 GCF_014837155.1 Litchfieldia stipae
ACTCCTTTCGGGCGCGCCATATATCGGGAAGTAGCTCAGCTTGGTAGAGCACTTGGTTTGGGACCAAGGGGTCGCAGGTTCGAATCCTGTCTTCCCGACCATTCCAAAAAATGGGGCCTTAGCTCAGCTGGGAGAGCGCCTGCCTTGCACGCAGGAGGTCAGCGGTTCGATCCCGCTAGGCTCCACCAATCTTAAATTAAATGATACTATGGCGGTGTAGCTCAGCTGGCTAGAGCGTACGGTTCATACCCGTGAGGTCGTGGGTTCGACTCCCTCCGCCGCTACCATATTATAATTTAATTAGATTGGACCTTTAGCTCAGTTGGTTAGAGCAGACGGCTCATAACCGTCCGGTCGTAGGTTCGAGTCCTACAAGGTCCACCATTTATATATCATACGGAGGAATACCCAAGTCCGGCTGAAGGGATCGGTCTTGAAAACCGACAGGGGTGTTAAAGCCCGCGGGGGTTCGAATCCCTCTTCCTCCGCCATATGATTTATATTGGGACAGCCTTTAACTAAGGTGTAGCGATTAAAATAAATCCTTTTTATTACCGCGGGGTGGAGCAACGAGCGTTACTTCATGAATTACTTGCGAGTTGTACCAATCGAACAGCTTCTTGAATTAGCTCTTTGAGATTGGGACAGTCTTTAATTAAGGTGTTGCGATTAAAATAAATACTTTTTATTATCGCGGGGTGGAGCAGTCTGGTAGCTCGTCGGGCTCATAACCCGAAGGTCGCAGGTTCAAATCCTGTCCCCGCAACCAAAAAGATAGTCATTTTCAAGTGAACTTGAAAAACATTGGTCCCGTGGTGTAGCGGTTAACATGCCTGCCTGTCACGCAGGAGATCGCCGGTTCGATCCCGGTCGGGACCGCCATTTGAATATTGGCTCGGTAGCTCAGTCGGTAGAGCAATGGACTGAAAATCCATGTGTCGGCGGTTCGATTCCGTCCCGAGCCACCTTTAAAATTAATAATAATTAATAATATTTAGATATTATGGCGGTTGTGGCGAAGTGGTTAACGCATCGGATTGTGGTTCCGACATTCGTGGGTTCGATTCCCATCAGTCGCCCCATTATATCAAATTCATTGCGGGTGTAGTTTAATGGTAAAACCTCAGCCTTCCAAGCTGATGTCGTGAGTTCGATTCTCATCACCCGCTCCATAAAAATGGGCCTATAGCTCAGCTGGTTAGAGCGCACGCCTGATAAGCGTGAGGTCGATGGTTCGAGTCCATTTAGGCCCACCATTTTTATTCCACAGTAGCTCAGTGGTAGAGCTATCGGCTGTTAACCGATCGGTCGTAGGTTCGAGTCCTACCTGTGGAGCCATTTTTATTGGGGAAGTACTCAAGTGGCTGAAGAGGCGCCCCTGCTAAGGGTGTAGGTCGCGCGAGCGGCGCGAGGGTTCAAATCCCTCCTTCTCCGCCATCATATATGAATAATAAGGCCCGTTGGTCAAGCGGTTAAGACACCGCCCTTTCACGGCGGTAACACGGGTTCGAATCCCGTACGGGTCATCTCAAAAAAACTACGATTTAATCGTAGTTTTTTTTCTGTCTATTTTTATAGCACTAACGAAAAGGATAATAAATAATTGTCGACATTTATTACTTTATAACAAAAATATCAGAGCTAATCTCTTTTAAAATTACTTAGTGAAAATAAGTAAAAGTGTATGCTTTTATGTTTGAAATATCTGAAAATTTAGTATATATTTATATAAATAGAACTATTTAAAAATAGTTCAACATTTTGAACGGATAAACAAACACTTAGTTTTTCTGAATATTATAGTGAAATAATTAAAGTTACACTAATATAGAAAAACTGTCGAAGAATGTCATACTATTTATTACCATTTACAATAAATAGTTAGGTAGAATTAAAATATATGATAAATAATATTTTAATAGAAGAAAGGATGAAGAGAGTGGTTCTGACTTCCCCAACTGAATACGACATCCATTTATTTCATGAAGGAAACCTTTTTAAAAGTTATAACTTATTCGGTGCACACATGCAAATAGTTGATAATGTAAAAGGAACTCGTTTCAGTGTGTGGGCTCCACATGCACGAGAAGTTAGAGTAGTTGGTGATTTTAATCATTGGAATAGCATAGGATATTCATTAACTAAAATAAATAATGAAGGGATATGGAGTGGATTTTTCAATAATATTTCTGAAGGTGATTTATATAAGTATGAAATCGTATCAGCTACTGGAGATATTCTATTAAAATCAGATCCATTTGCCTTCTATTCTGAGGTAAGACCAAATACTGCCTCAATTGTCTATAATTTGTACGATTATCAATGGAACGATGAGAAGTGGAGAAAACAAAAAAAGAAAAAGCCAATAAAAGAACGTCCCTTTATGATTTATGAGTGTCATTTAGGTTCCTGGAGATTGAAAGATGATGGAAGTTTACTAAGCTATGAAGAAGTGGCGAGTGAAATCATTCCTTATGTAAAGGAACATGGTTTTACTCATATTGAACTATTGCCATTAGTTGAACATCCGCTCGATAGGTCTTGGGGGTATCAGGGAACTGGTTATTTCTCAGCTACTAGCCGTTTTGGAACACCTCATGATTTGATGTACTTTATTGATCAATGTCATCAACAAGATATTGGCGTCATATTAGACTGGGTACCAGGTCACTTTTGTAAGGATGCACATGGCCTTTATATGTTTGATGGTGAACCAACCTATGATTACAAAAAAGAAAATGATAGAGAAAACAGAGTATGGGGAACTGCAAATTTTGATTTAGGTAAAGCAGAAGTACATAGTTTTTTAATATCTAATGCATTGTTTTGGGTTGATCATTTCCATATTGATGGATTTAGAGTAGATGCAGTTGCAAACATGCTTTATTGGCCAAATCAGAATGATCAGCTTCATAAAAATCATTTGGCTGTTGAATTTCTAAAAAAGCTAAACCAAGCAGTTTCATCCCATGACCCAACCGTACTAATGATTGCTGAGGATTCTACAGATTGGCCTAAGGTCACAACTCCAGTGAAGGATGGGGGCTTAGGATTTACTTATAAGTGGAATATGGGTTGGATGAACGATATGTTAAAGTACATGGAAGCAAACCCACAAGATCGAGTTCATTTGCATCATCATGTTACATTTTCTCTTCTATATGCTTTTTCAGAACAATTTATCTTACCTTTATCCCATGACGAGGTCGTCCACGGAAAAAAATCCTTATTAAATAAAATGCCTGGAGATTACTGGAGTAAATTTGCTCAGTTACGACTCTTTTATGGTTTTTTTATCGCACATCCCGGAAAAAAACTGCTGTTTATGGGTGGGGAGTTTGGACAATTCGATGAATGGAAGGATTTAGGTGAATTAGATTGGATGTTAGATGATTACGAGATGCATAGAAATGTAAGAGTATATTTCCAAGATTTAATGAAGATCTATACAAAACAAAAGTCTCTCAATCAAAATGATCATCATTATTCTGGATTTGAATGGATTGATGCAAATAATAATGAACAGTGTATCTTCTCTTTTATTAGAAGGGGAGAGAATGAAGAAGATTTCGTGATTATTGTTTGTAATTTTTCACAAGTTGTCTACAATGATTTCAAAGTAGGAGTACCTGTTGAGACTTCATACAAAGAAATACTAAATAGCGATGCATCTAAGTATGGTGGCTCAGATCAAATAAATAAAAAAACAATCGAAGCTGTGAACGAGCCTTTCCATGGTAGGCCGTATCATATATCAATGACCATTCCACCATTTGGAATATCGATTTTACGACCAGTCAAAAAAAGAGGGGAGACTAGAAAGAATGGTACGAAAAAAGTGCGTAGCAATGTTATTAGCAGGGGGTAAAGGAAGTCGATTAAGCTCATTAACAAAAAGTTTAGCAAAACCAGCAGTACCATTTGGTGGTAAATATCGAATAATCGATTTCACACTAAGTAACTGTACGAATTCAGGGATAGATACGGTTGGAGTATTAACTCAATATCAACCATTATTGCTTCATTCTTATATTGGGATTGGAAGTGCGTGGGACCTAGACCGTAGGCATGGTGGAGTAACAGTTCTACCACCTTACACTGAATCTTCGGGTGTGAAATGGTATACAGGTACGGCAAGTGCGATTTATCAAAATATGCCTTATTTAAAACAATATGATCCTGAGTATGTGCTCATCTTGTCAGGAGATCATATTTATAAGATGGATTATGATGAAATGCTGCAATTCCACATTGAGCAAGATGCGGATGTCTCTATTTCTGTCATTGAAGTACCTTGGGAAGAAGCAAGCCGATTTGGAATCATGAATACAAATAAAGACTTAGAGATTACTAAATTTGAAGAGAAGCCCCTCTATCCTAAAAATAATTTAGCGTCTATGGGGATTTATATATTTAAATACTCTATCTTGAAGGAATATCTTGATATGGATGACCGAAACCCAGATTCGAGCCATGACTTCGGAAAAGATGTGATTCCATTATTATTAGAAGAAAAGAAAAGGATTTTGGCTTATCCTTTTAAAGGCTATTGGAAAGATGTCGGAACAGTTAAAAGTCTATGGGAAGCCAATATGGATTTATTAGAAGAAAGTTCAGGATTAAACCTGTTTGATTATTCATGGAGAGTCTATTCTGTGAATCCAAATCAACCTCCTCAGTATATTGCTCCTACAGCAATTGTGAATGAATCCCTTATTAATGAAGGCTGTATCATTGAAGGTGAGATTAATCATTCAGTGATATTTCAAGGAGTTCATGTAAGTGAATTCTCTGTGATTAAAGATTCTGTTATTATGCCAGATGCTATCATTGGGAAAAACGTATTTATAGAAAATGCGATTGTCCCAGAGGGCATGCATATTCCTGATAATACTGTCATTAGTGCGGATAAGGATTCAGATGAAATTAAGTTAATAACAGAAGAAAGTCTATTGATTGGATAAGATATATGAAAGAAATCAACGGAGTGGCCAATTCTACTCTGTTCTAAATCAAATCCACAGAGCATTCAAATACACAAAAATAGTGAGAGGATGAACAAAAGTATGTATAACAAACTCTTGGGGGTTATTGATGCGACAACGCATAAACAGAGTATAGAAGATCTTATTGTTAAGCGTTCCATGTCAGCCATTCCATTTGCAGGCCGTTATAGACTAATAGACTTTGTATTATCTAGTATGGTGAATTCAGGAATAGAGAGTGTTGCGGTCTTCCATGGTTATCAGAATCGGTCTTTAATGGATCATTTAGGTTCAGGGAGAGAGTGGGATTTAAATCGAAAACGTGATGGTTTATTCTTCTTTCCTTCACCACTTAAAGACCCAAATAGTGAGCAATTAGGAAGCTTCAAGCAGTTTAAGCAAAATATCGACTATTTTTATAGAAGTAATCGAAAATATGCCCTTATCTCTAACTGTCATACGGTTTGTAATATAGATTATGATGCCATTCTTAAGAGACATATTAAGACAAATAGTGATATTACAGAGATTCGTCATCAAGGAAAAACATTAGAAATGTTTATCGTTGGAACTTCACTATTAGTTGATTTAGTGAACAATCATGAATCAACTGGATATAGAAGTATCGTTGATGTTGTGAAAGATAAAAGTCATCAATATAAGATTAGTGAATATGAATATATAGGTTATGCAGCAATGATCACCTCTATTGAAAAATACTATAAACATAGTTTAGAGGTTATTACACCAGACATTTGGAAGCAATTATTCCTAAAAGAACGACCAATTTATACGAAAGTAAAGGATGAGCCACCAACTCGTTATAACAAAGGTGCAATTGTGAAAAATTCAATGATTGCCAATGGGTGTGTGATTGAAGGTCATGTGGAAAATTGTATACTTTTTAGAGGAGTTAAGATTGGTAAAGGAACGGTTGTTAAAAATAGTGTCATTATGCAAAAGTCACAAATTGGTGAGAACTGTGAATTAGATGCGGTCATCTTAGATAAAGATGTTAGAATCGAAAACGGTGTTCACTTACATGGAACAGAAAATTTACCGAATGTATTAAGAAAAGGAACTATACAAGGGGCGTTGATGAATTCGTGAATGTTTTGTTTGTAGCTTCAGAATGTGTACCTTTTATTAAATCTGGTGGATTAGCCGATGTGGCGGGAGCTTTGCCGAAAGAATTAGTCCGTTTAGGCACAAACGTTGAGGTGATTCTACCCAAATATGGGCTAATTGCTTCTACCTATCGAGATCAAATGGAAAAAATTGCTGAAATCACTGTAAATGTTGGCTGGAGAGAACAATATTGTGGGATTGAAAAGCTTGTCTATAAAGGAATAACCTATTACTTTATCGACAATGAATATTATTTCAATAGAGATTCTTTATATGGTCATTATGATGATGCAGAGAGATTTTCCTTCTTTTGTAGAGCTGTTTTGGATGCCATTCCACAGCTAGAACAAATTCCTGATGTGATACATTGTCATGATTGGCACACAGGCATGGTTAATTTTCTATTACATAACGAGTATAAGCATGATGAAAGATATGCATCGATTCGCTCTGTGTTTACGATTCATAATTTACAATTTCAAGGGATCTTTCCACCGTCCATTACACATGATCTGCTTGGTATAACAGATTCCTATTTGAACATCAATCAGCTTGAATTCTATGGCAATGTGAACTTTATGAAAGCTGCTTTGGTTTCGTCGAATGTGATTACAACAGTAAGCCCTACCTATCGAAATGAGGTTCAAACGGAGTATTTTGGAGAGAAGCTAGATGGATTATTAAGAGCGAGAAGCAGTTCTTTGATCGGAATCTTAAATGGAATTGATGATGAGGAATACAATCCAGCAACAGATGATGCCATTGATTATCTGTATGATGCTAATCATATAGAAGGGAAATATCAAAATAAACAAGCGCTCCAAGAGTATTTTGGACTTCCTGTAAATTCAGATGTTCCTCTCATCTCAATTGTTTCAAGACTAACTTCACAAAAAGGCTTGGATCTTGTAAATCGAGTATTAGATGAACTGCTCTATTCTGAAGATATACAATTTGTCGTTTTGGGTACAGGTGACAGTGAATATGAACACTTTTTCAATTATTTACAGAACAAATATACTGAAAAAGTAAGAGTATATATCGGATTTAGCGAATCGATGGCACGTAAGATTTATGCTGGTTCTGATTTGTTTTTAATGCCATCTAAGTTTGAGCCATGTGGATTAGGACAATTAATTGCGATGCGATATGGCACTATACCAATTGTTAGAGAAACAGGCGGACTTAATGATACGGTCCAATCTTATAATGAATTTACGAATGAGGGAAATGGTTTTAGTTTTACGAACTACAATGCCCACGATATGATGCATACAATTAAAAGAGCAATTCATTTTTATCATAAAAAGGAGTGCTGGAATCATATAGTAAATGAGGCAATGACCCGAGATTATAGCTGGGCTCAATCTGCCTTCAGATATAACCAGCTATATGCTGGATTAGCTACTAGGAGTGGAGTTCATGTTTACTAACAAGGAAACCTTCAAGCGAGCATTTTTAAATAAACTCGAAATGATGTATGGGAAAACATTTCGGGAGTCTACACCGAGAGATCAATATAATACACTTGGCAATATGGTAAGAGAGTATATTAGCTCTAACTGGATTCAAACAAATGAAACACAGCGTTCAGGAGATCATAAGCAAGTCTATTATTTGTCAATCGAATTTCTACTTGGACGCTTGTTAGGGAGTAATTTGTTAAATTTAGGGATACTTGAAACGGTCGAAGAAGGACTTCAGGATCTTGGAATCAGATTAGAGGATATCGAAGAAAGTGAAGCAGATGCTGGTTTGGGAAATGGTGGTCTTGGCCGATTGGCCGCATGTTTCTTGGATTCACTTGCTTCACTTAATTTACCTGGCCATGGTTGTGGGATCCGCTATAAGCATGGTTTGTTTGATCAAAAGATTGTGGATGGATACCAAGTGGAATTACCCGAGCAATGGTTGCGGCATGGGAATGTGTGGGAAGTCCGCAAGTCTGATCAAGCTGTAGAGGTTGGATTCTGGGGTGAAATCGAAACAATCGAAAGAAACGGCAAATACACGTTTAGACATGTAGATGCCGAGAAAATCACTGCGGTTCCGTATGATATTCCAGTTGTCGGATTTGAAACAACTACTGTGAATACGTTAAGGCTATGGAATGCTGAGCCATCAAGATATCCTGCTGGGAAGGATGTATTAGTTTATAAACGAGAAACTGAAGCTGTTTCGGAGTTTTTATACCCAGATGATACACATGATGAGGGTAAAATACTCAGGTTAAAACAACAATATTTTCTTGTCTCAGCTAGCTTACAAAGTATTTTAAGAAGTTACAGGGCCAAACATGGATCATTAAGTGATCTTCATCACCATGTAGCGATTCATGTGAATGATACTCATCCGGTGTTAGCGATTCCTGAATTAATGCGAATTCTACTTGATGAGGAAGGAATGAGCTGGGAGCAGGCATGGGATATCACGACCAATACCATCTCCTACACAAATCATACAACTTTATCTGAAGCATTAGAGAAATGGCCAGTACACATCTTTCAACCATTATTACCAAGAATTTTTATGATTGTGAATGAAATTAACGAACGGTTTTGTCAGGAGCTTTGGGATAAGTTTCCCGGTGATTGGAAAAGGATTGAGGATATGGCGATAATTGCCCATAATCTTGTCAAAATGGCTCATTTGGCAATTGTCGGGACTCATAGCACGAATGGAGTAGCACAAATCCATTCTGAGATTTTAAAGCACCGTGAAATGAAGAATTTCTATGAGGTTTATCCAGAACGATTCAATAACAAAACAAATGGGATTACCCATCGACGTTGGTTGTTAAAGGCAAATCCGCAATTAACTAACTTGATTAACGAATCGATTGGACAGAGTTGGATTGAAAAACCAAAGGATTTAATTAACCTTAAGACCTTTAGCAAGGATTCAAGTTTCAAATCAGAGGTTTCAAGAGTGAAGAATCTTCGAAAACAAATCCTTGCAGCAAGAATAAAAGAACAGACAGGGGTAACAATTGATGTATCGTCAATTTTTGATGTGCAAGTAAAGCGACTTCATGCTTATAAAAGGCAGCTCTTGAATGTCCTTCATATTATGTACCTGTATAATCGATTAAAAGAAGACTCTACTTTCAATATTCATCCTAGGACATTTATCTTTGGTGCAAAGGCATCACCAGGATATCACTATGCAAAGAAGATTATAAAATTAATTAACTCACTAGCGGATAAGGTGAATAATGACAAAAAAACTCGGGACCGTTTGAAGGTGATTTTTCTTGAGAATTACCGAGTATCTTTGGCAGAGGATATCTTTCCAGCAGCAGATGTGAGTGAGCAAATTTCAACAGCGAGTAAGGAAGCATCTGGTACTGGGAATATGAAGTTTATGATGAACGGTGCGTTAACACTTGGGACATTGGACGGGGCCAATATAGAAATTTTAGAAGAGGTGGGTCAAGAAAATATCTTTACATTTGGCTTAACTTCAGAAGAGGTTCTACATTTCTATCAGCATGGTGGATACCACTCACATGAATATTTCCATCATGATAAGCGGATTCGCCAAGTTCTCGAACAATTGACAAATGGCTATTTCCCAGATACAGCTGATCATTTTGATGCGATTTATGACTCACTGTTAATGGAGAACGATCAATATTTTGTGCTAAGAGATTTCGGGGCGTATGTTGAGGCTCAAGAGCGGGTGAATGCAGCATACGGAAATCAAGGTGATTGGCTTGAGAAAAGCATTATCAATATTGCCCATTCTGGGAAATTCTCAAGTGATCGAACAATTACCGAATATGCTCAAGATATTTGGGATATTCAGCCGGTTCGGTTTTAAAGTGAAGAGGAGGGAGGTTCCCTCCTCTTTTTTAACTCGAAATTATCGATTATCTCCATTTAAGAAATCGCCAAGACCACCCAGAATACTCCCTTCACCTTTCGAAGCTCCCCCAGCACTTGGTGCGCTTGCAAATATACGATCAGCTAATCGACTAAATGGTAGGGATTGAATCCAGACTGAACCAGGTCCTTGCACCGTTGCAAAGAATAAGCCCTCCCCACCAAAGAAAGCTGTCTTGACTTTACCAACATACTCAATAGAGTAATCAACATCTCTTGTTAGAGCTACTAAGCACCCTGTATCAATTCTTAGCTTTTCTCCTGCTTGAAGATCACGCCTAATGATTGTCCCCCCTGCATGCAAAAATGCGAGTCCATTTCCTTCTAATTTTTGCATGATGAAGCCCTCACCTCCAAAAAATCCAGCTCCAAGCTTACGTTGAAAATCAATGCCAATGGAAACGCCTTTTGCAGCACAAAGAAAGGCATCCTTTTGACAAATGACTTTTCCGCCCATCTCACTTAAGTCCACAGGAATGATTTTCCCAGGATACGGTGCTGCAAAGGATACCTGTTTTTTCCCCATCCCTTTATTTGTGAAGACTGTCATGAATAAGCTTTCTCCAGTTAGCACTCGTTTCCCCGCACCCATAAGCTTTCCTAGAATCCCTTTGCTTGAACTACCACCATCACCGAAGATCGTTTCCATTTCAATTCCCTGATCCATGTACATCATTCCACCAGCCTCAGCTATTGCACTTTCACCTGGATCTAGTTCAATTTCAACAAATTGCATATCATCTCCATGTAACTTAAAGTCAATCTCATGTGCATTCATGACCTTTCACCATCCTTTTTAGTTTCTTTAGATATTCTTCATTCATCTAAATTCCTCCTTTATTTTACATCTACTATTTAACAAAAGTATGAAAATAACGCTGTCGAAAAAAGAAAACATCCACGTTAAACGTGGACGTTATTCTTTAATCTTCTGTATATGGATCTTTTTCATATGGTGGTAAATCACCAAACATCGTCATAATTCCTTCTTCGTCTAAATCGTCCTCATATTTTTCATGTTGATTATTAGGAAAAACAATAATTTCTTTTCCTTCAATATCAGTTCCGACGAAGTTTTCATATTCTTCCACATAACCAACTTGATCGTCTGATTCGATATAAGTTTCATTATAATGGTCAACACTGTCTGTCAAATCAGCAGGGGTTTCTGAAGTTCCATATCGTGCTACATCCTGCCATGAATCCTCAGCATCATAAGCTTCAACTTCATCTGGCTCTCCATCAAATTCAAACTTACCAAAAGGACTCATCAGAACTCCTTCTTCAATTGGTCTGTTATGAGAGACAATTTGAGTCGGACTATGTTCCTTACAGTAAGTAGTTGTAGGGATTGCATCAAGTCGGTCGAAGGGGATTTCTTTTCCACAGGTTTCACATACTCCATAGGTACCCTCATCAATTGCAGTAAGTGCATGATTAATGTCTTTTAACTCTTTTTCCATATGTTCATTTAAGGCAATATCTTTCTCACGTTCATAGAGTTCTGTTGCTTCATCACCTGGGTGGTTATCATAACTGGATAATTCGCCAACCGATTCATGGAAATGACCTTGTTCTAAATCAAAATGGTCACCTTCCTTCAGTTGTTCCTCCACATCTTTTTTTGCTTTTATCAACTGTGAACGGAAGGTTGATAATTGCTCCTTTGTTAGCATATAAAGCACTCCTTCCTTTTAAGTCAAAAAATCATGTTATAAAAGTATTATCAACTATAATCGTTAAAAAAATGATGGTAAAAATTTAAACAAAAAAAGAAAGGTCGAGTAAATTCGACCTTTCTTTTTATAGCCAATAGCTAATAAATAAACCAATAGATAATAAAAATCCAAAAATGGTATTTGTTTGTGCAGTTGCTTTCATTGCAGGTGCCATCTGAATCGGTAAGGTTTTTCCAATAAACCCTTTAATGGCATTAACTGCTTTTGGAATACTGATTAAAACGAGTAATACCCAGAAAGAAACATGATTTGTAAAAATTAGTGCAATCAGCCAGAGGTAAGAAACGGTAAACATTCCACCTAAGAAACGAATTGCATTTCTACGTCCAAGAAGAATCGCAAGTGTTTTTCGACCATTTTCTTTGTCTCCATCTAGATCACGAATATTATTTGCCATTAGAATCGCTCCGACTAGGATAACGATTGGAATAGAAATAAGAATACTTGAAGTTGTAACCGTGCCAGTTTGAATATAGAAGGATATTAAAATAATAATAAGGCCCATGAAAATACCGGCAAACAGTTCGCCGAATGGAGTATAGGCAATTGGGAAAGGTCCACCTGTATAAAGGTATGCGACTAACATACAACCAGTACCGATTGCAGCAATCCACCAATTGCTATTCATACAAATATAGACGCCTAATAGGACAGCAATACCAAATAGGATAAAGGCTAGACGAATGACTGTACTGGGCTTGATTCCATCACGTACAATCGCTCCACCAATTCCAACGGACTCTGCATGATCTAGTCCACGCTTATAATCATAATATTCATTAATCATGTTTGTTGCAGCTTGAATAATAAGACATGCTACCATCATGACAAGAAATAACGGAATGTTAATGCTTGTCTCTAATCTTGCAAGAGCTGTTCCAATGAATACAGGAACAAATGCAGCTGATAAAGTATGAGGACGAGTTAATTTCCACCAAACCTTCCATCCTGTTGATTTTTGAAGTTCAGTAGAAGTTTGTGTTTGTAAATTAGGTTGCATATATGTTTTCTCCTTTCATACATGCTATTTATGATAATGTATGGCATATATGGCTTCTAAAGTCACAAAATAAGTTTAGAGAATTCAACATAAAGTGTCAACGTTTTTCACCTCTATAGTGGGAAAACTTATTTCCAATTAAAGCAGGGATTAACTATAAGCGAGATAATTGACAGTGTAAATTAGAAAGATGTATGTTAAATAAGTAATTCGTGTGTCGAAAGTAAAGGTAAAAGGTAGTAACAGTTTGAAATAATGATATAATATATAGGATACAAATCATTTTATTAATAACATTTTAATTGAAAAAAAGCAGCGCTTTCTTTTTCTAAAAAATACTATTTTTAGTATGATATAGTTAGTAATTAATTCGGGGGGATTAGGTTTGGTACTGAAGCAGAGCGGCAGTATGAGAGAATTGGTTGGTAAGAAGCACTCTCTTACTCATGATAAACAAATGAATAATGTTCTTGAAAGTCGAGTAATTGAGACTCAAGAGATTGATCCCCTTTTGTTCTTTGTAGCCGGGAAAAGTTTATTTAAGGGCGAGCGCACATACTGGGCTGACCCATCTTTAAATACAATATTAGTTGGTTTTGGAAGAGCATATGAAATTGAAGTAAATGGTTCTTCTAATCGCTTTCAAGAGGTAGAATCTGATTGGAAGAGATTAGTTAGTCAGGTAAATGATAAAGGGACAATGAAATATGGGACTGGCCCTATTTTATTCGGCGGATTTTCTTTTGATCCGCTAAGAAGTAGAACAGCCCTGTGGAATGAATTTTCAGATGCGACTTTTGTACTCCCGAAAATTCTTTTATCTGTCGTCAATGGAAAATGTTATTTTACATTTAATCATGTAAGTACAGTTGGTGATAAAGAATCATTAGCTAATCTGGAAAGACTTAGCAATCAGATTGTGAAACAAATCCCAAAACAGATTTGTCATACTCAAAAGGACTTGAAGTATGAGAAATCTGAAGTGAATCCAGAGCGCTGGATGAAGTCGGTTCAGGATGTTGTAGATGAAATTAAAAATGGTGAAGTCGAAAAGGTCGTGCTTGCAAGAGAAATGAATTTGACTTTTACTGAAGAAATTAGTACGGAAGAAGTATTATTTAATTTGAAAGAGCAACAACCAATGAGCTATTTATTTGCCTTTGAGCATAAAAATGCTTGTTTCATAGGTGCTTCTCCAGAAAGACTAGTTAAAAAGAAGAATAGTACAATTAAATCAACATGTTTAGCGGGTTCAATTGGTAGAGGTAATACAATGGAGATTGATCAAAAGCTTGGGGACGAACTACTCCATGACCAAAAGAATCTGATTGAACATGAAGTAGTTGTATCGATGATTAAGGACGCGATGATTGAATCCTGTGAAACAATTGCTTCGCCTGATGAGCCACAGCTCTTAAAAATGAGGCATATTCAGCATTTGTATACTCCTATTAAGGGTGAAGCAAAGTCAGGTGTTACTTTATTAGCGATGGTAGAAAAGCTTCATCCAACTCCAGCTCTAGGTGGATTTCCTTCTGATAAAGCATTGGAAAAGATAAGAGAAGTAGAGTTGCTAGATCGAGGATGGTATGCTGCCCCAATAGGATGGGTGGATGGAAATGACAATGGTGAATTTGCTGTTGCAATTCGTTCTGGCTTATTACGTGAAAAAGAGGCTTCACTGTTTGCTGGCTGTGGAATCGTAGCAGATTCAGAGCCAATTAGTGAGTATTCTGAAACGAACATCAAGTTTAAACCTATGCTATCTGCATTAGGAGGATTAGAAGATGAAAACAACCGATAAGTTGACTAATTATATTGGTGCCTTTGTGGACGAGCTCGTTCGAGTAGGAGTTGAGAATGTCGTTATAAGTCCTGGTTCAAGATCAACTCCAATCGCCATCTTAATGGCGGAGCATGATGAAATGAAAACGTATATGAATATTGATGAGAGATCAGCTGCTTTTTTTGCCTTAGGAATGGCAAAGTCTCAGCAAAAACCAGTGGCCCTATTATGTACTTCTGGAACAGCAGCAGCCAACTATTATCCAGCCATTGTTGAGGCTCATTATTCAAGAATACCATTAATCGTCATCACAGCAGATCGTCCGCATGAGTTAAGGGATGTTGGTGCACCACAAGCCATTGATCAAACACATTTGTATGGAAAGCACGTAAAATGGTTTGTTGATTTGGCTCTCCCTGAGGAAACGAATGAGATGAATCGTTATGTTCGAACGGTTGCTGCTAGAGCAGCGGGTAAAGCCATGAGTGCTCCTGCAGGACCAGTACACTTGAATGTTCCTCTAAGAGAACCATTAGTCCCAAATCTTACACTACCTGATTTATTTACACAGGGGCGTAAATTACATAATAAACAAGTGAATGTTGTCTTGGGGACTTCAGAGTTAGAAGAAACACAATTAAGTGAAATAGTAGCAGTACTTGAAATGAGGAAAAAAGGGATCATCATTTGTGGGGAATTATATGACGATGAATTTGCTCATTCTGTCACGATGTTGGCAGAGAAGCTACAATTTCCAATATTAGCGGACCCTTTGTCACAATTACGTAGTGGCACTCATTCTAAAGAAATGATCATAGATAGCTATGATGCATTCTTACGCAATCAGGAATTTACAACAGCATTTGTACCAGAAATTATTATTCGCTTTGGGGCAATGCCAGTTTCAAAAGCATTATTATTGTATCTGAAAAAGCATCCAGATGTTCTTCAATTTGTCATTGATGGTGATGGAGGATGGCGTGAACCGACATTATTAGCAGATGAAATGATTTTCTGTCAAGAAACGAGTTTCTGTCAAACGCTAGTAAATCATTTACCAGAGAAAGCTGCAACGAAATGGTCCACTTCTTGGCTAGAAATAAACCAACTGACAAAAAAACATTTAGGAGAACGAGTTGAAGAACATAGCCTTTTTGAAGGAAGAGTTATTCAAGAGCTTCAATTTGCTTTACCTGAACATTCCTTAATGTTTGTCGGAAATAGCATGCCAATAAGAGATTTGGATTCTTTCTTTATAACGACAGAAAAAGATATACAGCTTATGGCTAATCGCGGTGCTAATGGAATAGATGGAGTCGTCTCATCAGCAATTGGAGCGAGTACATCTGGCAGAAACACTGTATTAGTTATCGGTGATTTATCCTTCTATCATGATTTGAATGGACTACTTGCAGCAAAACTTAATGAGCTAGATTTAACTGTGATCCTTATTAATAATGATGGTGGAGGAATATTCTCATTTCTACCGCAATCAAGGGAAGAGAAGCATTTTGAATACCTATTTGGAACTCCATCAGGGATTGAATTTGAACATGCAATCAACATGTACAATGGTCATTATATGAACCCAGAATCTTGGGCTGGATTTACAGAAGCAGTGGAAAAGTCAATCCATAGTAAAGGCTTATCAGTAATTGAATTGAAAACAAATAGACTAGAAAATGTAGGATATCATCAGAATTTGTGGAATCGTGTTTCCCAGGAAATAAACGATTATCTTACAAAAGGACATTGATAATATGTTTATTTCAGTACATGGAGTGAAATATCATGTGGAAATCATCGGAGAAGGGGATCCAATCGTATTTCTACATGGTTTTACAGGTAGTATCGGAAATTGGCATGAAGTGATTCCATATGTACAAGAAAACCATCAGCTTGTATTGATTGATCATATAGGTCATGGGAAATCAGATCATCCTGATGAAATAGAGTATTATCACTTTAATCGTGTGAAAGATGATTTCATCCAAATTCTAGATCAGCTAAAAATTGATTCCACTAGTCTTGTTGGCTATTCAATGGGTGGAAGATTGGCACTTGCTTTAGCAGTTGATTATCCAAAAAGGTTTCATAAGCTTGTGCTAGAAAGTAGTTCTCCAGGGATAGAAACACAATCTGGACGTGACGAGAGAGTGAAAGCCGATTTAGCACTTGCTTCATTTATTGAAAAGGAAGGCCTAGAAGCTTTTGTGAACCATTGGGAAGGGATTCCACTCTTTAGCACACAAAGAGAAATGGATCAAAGGAAGCAAGAGTACTTACATGAACAACGCATGGAAAATAACGAACTTGGACTAGCAAATAGTCTTCGAGGGATGGGGACAGGTGCTCAACCATCGTATTGGAACCGACTGAATGAAGTTAAGATTCCTACTCTTTTGGTCTGTGGTGAACAAGATCAAAAATTCTGTATGATTGCTGAGAAAATGGCTACTCTATTGACGAATGCAAGAATTGAAAAATTTAATGGTGCTGGACATGCAATTCATATGGAACAACCAGAGAATTTTGGTAAAATAGTAAGTGTGTTTCTTTCTAGCTAGTAAAGAGACATTAAATTAGATGATGAAGGGATGAGGACAAGTTTATGACTGTAGAATGGATTGCAGAACGTAAATACGAGGATATTCTATATGAAACATATAATGGAATTGCTAAAATTACGATTAACCGTCCAGAAGTACGAAATGCTTTTCGCCCAAAAACAGTAATGGAATTAATAGATGCTTTTGCATATGCAAGAGATGATTCTACTATTGGTGTGATTGTTTTAGCGGGTGCTGGTGATGAAGCGTTCTGTTCAGGTGGAGATCAAAAGGTAAGAGGACATGGTGGATATGTTGGTGAAGATCAAATTCCACGACTAAATGTATTAGACCTTCAACGCCTAATTCGTGTGATTCCGAAGCCTGTTGTAGCAATGGTTTCTGGTTATGCCATTGGTGGAGGACATGTTTTACATATCGTTTGTGACTTAACAATTGCTGCGGACAATGCAATTTTTGGACAAACTGGTCCTAAAGTGGGAAGCTTTGACGCTGGATATGGTTCAGGTTATTTAGCACGTATAGTTGGTCATAAAAAAGCTCGTGAAATTTGGTTCCTATGCCGCCAATACAATGCGCAGGAAGCTCTTGACATGGGATTAGTTAATACGGTTGTTCCGTTAGAGAAATTAGAAGAAGAAACGATTCAATGGTGTGAAGAAATGCTTGAAAAGAGTCCAACTGCTCTTCGTTTCTTAAAGGCAGCATTCAATGCTGATACAGATGGATTAGCTGGTTTACAGCAATTTGCTGGAGATGCAACGTTATTGTATTATACAACAGACGAAGCAAAAGAAGGCAGAGATTCATTTAAGGAAAAACGTCAGCCAGACTTTAAACAGTTCCCTCGTTTCCCTTAAATCGATTTGTATAAATAGGTGTTCCATAAAGTAGATGACTTATACATCAATGGTGTTAGTCAGATACTTTTGGAACGCCTTTTTTTAAGAAGTTTGGTACAAATTGAATAAAGGTAGTGATGATATCCTATGATAGAGATTCCAAACTGGCTAGCAAATCGAGCATATTTAACACCAAATCGAATTGCTATAAAGTCAAATAATGCCGAGATCACTTTTGGTGAGTTACATCAAAAGGTATTAAAAACAGCTAAGCAGTTAGTCTTTGCAGGAGTAAAGGAAGAAGACACTGTTTCACTTCTAATGACAAATAGTCTTGAAATGGTTCAAGTGATACACGCCCTTAAATATATTGGTGCTAGAACCGTGATGCTAAATGCTCGATTAACAAGCCAAGAGCTTTTATGGCAAATGGAGGATTCTGGCTCAAGACTCATTGTAACTGAAGATAAATTTATCCAAACATTAGAATTAAGGGAAAAAGAAAGTGCTCACGAATATTTATTGATTGAAGAACTTTTAACAGGACCTACAAAAGAATTCTCATATATCAAAGAGTTCCAATTAGATAAGATTGATACGATTATGTACACCTCTGGTACTACTGGTAAGCCAAAAGGTGTCATGCAAACCTATGGAAATCATTGGTGGAGTGCAGTCGGCTCTGCTCTGAATTTAGGGTTGAAAGAAAATGACTGTTGGTTAACAATGGTACCTTTCTTTCATATTAGTGGTTTATCGATTTTAGTAAGAAGTGTTGTATATGGGATTCCAATTATCCTACATGATAAGTTCTCTGCTACTAAAGCAAATCAGGCGATTATTGAGGAAGAAGCAACGATTGTGTCAGTTGTCAGTAAAATGCTTACAGAAATGCTTGAGGATCTTGGAAATCGCTCTTATCCTTCTAGTTTTCGCTGTATGTTATTAGGTGGTGGACCAGCTCCTAAACCATTATTAGAGGAATGTAAGACGAAGTACATTCCAGTCTACCAAACCTACGGGATGACTGAAACCTCATCGCAAATTGTGACACTCTCACCTGAATTTAGTCTTAGTAAATTAGGGTCTGCAGGCAAACCTTTATTTCCATCTCAATTGAGAATAGAACAAGACGGACACATATTAGAACCTCATCAGCACGGTGAAATTGTAGTGAAGGGACCAAATGTAACGATTGGATATCTTAATAGAGAAGAAGCGACAAACAAATCGATTAAAGATGGTTGGTTTTATACTGGGGATCAAGGTTACTTAGACGAAGAGGGTTTCTTGTACGTACTTGATCGTAGATCGGATCTGATCATTTCAGGAGGGGAGAATATCTATCCTGCTGAGATTGAGTCTGTTCTTTTATCCTATTCAAAGATCGCTGAAGCAGGAGTTATCGGTGTGGACGATGATGAATGGGGTCAATCACCTATTGCATTTGTAGTCGCAAAAGGAGAGGTGACCATTGAAGAAATTTTCGACTATTGCAAGGACAGACTTGGTAAATACAAGCTACCAAAGCAAATATATTTTATCAATGAAATGCCTCGGAATGGTGCAAATAAATTAATGCGGAAAAAGCTATATGATTATATTCCTTCCTAAAGGGTGAGTATGTTGGAGATAAAAAAAATAACTCTCTATCTAGTAGAGCAAACATTAAAAACACCATTTGTTACTAGCTTAGAAAGAGTAGAGACAAGAGAGAGTATTCTCGTTCATTTACTGGATGAAGAAGGCTATGAGGGCTGGGGAGAGGTAGTCGCATTCTCATCACCTTGGTATACAGAGGAAACGGTGAAGACGTGCTGGCATATGATTGAGGATTTTTTAGCACCACTAGTTCTTAGTAATCAAATTACACACCCATCTGAATGTACATTATTATTTAATGGAATTAAGAGAAATCAGATGGCGAAGGCTGGTTTGGAAACAGCATTGTGGGATCTATATTCTAAACGACAAGATAAGTCACTCTCTACCTTGATTGGAGGAACCAGGAACGTGATTCCTTCAGGGGTTGTCGTCGGAATAGATGATCCCAATCAGATGTTAGCAACAATTGAAAAGCATGTTCTAGATGGATATCAAAGAGTGAAAATAAAGATTAAGCCTGGAAAAGACATTGCTATTATAAGGAGAATCAGAGAAAGATTTCCTAATCTACCATTAATGGTAGATGCAAATTCTTCCTACAGCCTTGATCAAATTGACGATCTAAAGGCTTTAGATCCCTATCACTTACTAATGATTGAACAGCCTTTAGCCTCTGACGATATTATTGATCACGCAAAGGTACAAAGAGAGCTTCATACTCCGATTTGTTTGGACGAAAGCATTGTGACATATGAGGATGCAAGAAGAGCAATAGAAATGGGAAGCTGTAAAGTCATCAATATAAAAGTAGGAAGAGTTGGTGGGTTAACTGAAGCGATAAGAATTCATAATCTTTGTCAAGAACATGGTGTTCCAGTTTGGTGTGGAGGAATGCTTGAGATGGGAATATCAAGAGCGGTTAATATCGCTTTAGCCTCATTAGCAAACTTCACCATTCCTGGTGATATCTCAGCATCATCTAGATATTGGGAAGAGGATATTACAATTCCAGAGGTATGTGTTGAGGAGGGCTATATTAGTGTTCCGACGGCTCCTGGTATTGGCTTTTCAATTAATCTTAATCGAATAAGTGAAGTAATGAAACAAAAGAAAGAAATCGTAAAACAATAGTGCCAGTATCCGTAGTTTCGGAACTGGCACATGCTTTGTTATTCTAATTCAATTAAGCCAAGCTCAACTGCTCGATTGGCAATAATGTCATCAACATCTTGAGGCAGGTCATCTAGAGATCCGAATTCATATTGCCATAGATTCGTAAAGGAATCTACACATATCGGAAATGTTGTCTCATCTGCACCTTTTACACCTTGCTTTAACGCATCGATTAAGCTATCCTTGTTGACCATGTGTAAAACACCCCTTTACTTATGTAATGATACGGTACTATTATCTCAGGAATGCACAGATTTTATTTAACCAATGCAAAAAAGAATTAATGATTGAATAAAAATGATTATTATTATCAATAATAAAAGAAGAAAGAACAGCCGACGAGTTCGACTGTTCTCCATAGAGTTACATACTAGTTTCTGGTTCGAAGGTTTTACAATCTGTTTCAGCACTGTCAGAGGCTGTTTTGCCAGAGTGACTAACGACATAAATGGCCTCAGCACCACATTTATTTCCTCTTTCCCAAAATGTACAGTTGTTTACTTCACATAGTACATCCTTTGCCATCGCAAATCACCTCATATGAAAGATTGAACTTACTCCTTTAGTATCTCCTCAAAAGTTCTAAAAATGTATCTTTCGTTTGGAAACGCTACCATTATTTTACCGCTTCTTGTTATAATAAAGGTGACTATGATAAAGAGAGGTACATATATGACTTATAGAGCTAATGAAAAACGATACGAAGCAATGAAATATAACAGATGTGGAAATTCAGGATTATTATTACCCGCCATTTCACTAGGGTTATGGCATAATTTTGGTGGGGTGGACTCGTTTGAAAATGGTCGTGCTATGTTAAGACGAGCATTTGATTTAGGAATTACTCACTTTGATCTTGCCAATAATTATGGACCACCTCCAGGCTCAGCAGAAGAGATGTTTGGAAAGATGTTGAAATCTGATTTTGCTCCATATCGAGATGAGATGATTATTTCAACAAAAGCGGGATATTTTATGTGGGATGGTCCATATGGTGAATGGGGTTCTAAGAAGAACCTAATTTCAAGTCTTGACCAAAGTTTAAAGCGTATGGGACTTGATTATGTCGATATTTTTTATTCACATCGTCCTGATCCTAATACACCTTTAGAAGAAACGATGAGAGCGCTTGATTTAATTGTTCGTCAAGGAAAAGCATTGTATGTTGGTATTTCTAACTATAATGCCGAACAAACAGAAGAAGCAGTTAGAATTCTTAATGAATTAGGGACACCTCTTTTGATACATCAGCCATCTTATTCAATGTTTAATCGTTGGGTTGAGGATGGGCTTCAGGAAGTGCTTCATGAGAATGGCGTGGGCTCGATTGCCTTTTGTCCATTAGCACAGGGGCTTTTAACCAATAAGTATTTATCTGGAGTTCCAAAAGATTCACGTGCTGCTAGTGCTTCTGTGTTTTTGAATGATTCTCAAATAACAGAAGAAACCCTTACAAAAGTGCAACAATTAAATGAATTAGCAGAGCAGCGGGGACAAAGTCTTGCTCAAATGGCACTTGCTTGGGTCCTAAGAGAGGGCAGGATTACAACGGCTCTTATAGGGGCAAGTAAGGTCAGCCAAATTGAAGAAAATGTAAAGGCATTAGAGAATTTAGAATTCTCACAAGAGGAATTAGCTTCGATTGAAGTCATTTTGAAATAGTGAGATGAAGAAAGTCCCTTGGATCTTACTTCAGGGACTTTCTATTTTTATATTATCCAATAATAATCCGTTCTTTTGGAAGATGATAATTTACTTCTGATTCGCCACGATTTATTAAAAAGATAAATGATAAGATTCCAATTCGTCCGATAAACATAAGGGCGATAATGATTTCCTTTCCAATGGTACTTAATTCAGGTGTAATCCCCATGGAAAGTCCAGTTGTTCCAAACGCAGAAGTCACTTCAAATAAAATTTGAACGGTAGAGAAAGGCTCCGTTACCTTTAACAAGATCACAGAAACGAAGCAGAGAAGTCCTGCCATCATGGTAACTGCTAAAGAACGTTGTACATCATCTGGATGTAACTCTCTTCTGAAAATCTTAATCGATTTATTTCCGCGAGCAAAATTTAATAGAAATAATAAATTTAGAGCAAATGTGGTCGTTCTAACTCCACCACCAACAGAACTAGGAGATGCACCAATAAACATTAAAAAGCAGATTACAAGTAAAGTCGGTTCTGTAAATAAATTCATATCCATGGTTGCCAATCCACCATTTCTAGTTGTTGATGACTGAAAGAAGGCATAAAAAAACGATTCATGCCAGGATTTATTAGCAAAGAAAGCATCCCATTCGAATAGGAGAATAGCGATAGTTCCGAAGGCCATTAATGAGAAAAAGGTTATAGTTGTAATCTTTGTATACAAAGAAAAATGAGTCTTTCCAGTTTTTTCTTTATTTAGTATATAATCCTTAACTTCAATAAGGACAGGGAAACCAATTGCACCTAATGTTAATAAAATAATATTAATAAACTGAACAAAGTAATCTTGTGCAAATGGAATTAAAGAATTTCCTGTGATATCAAACCCAGCATTTGTTGTTGCACTAACTGATGCAAATAATCCTTGTAAATAGGCTTCCTGCCAAGTAGGGAAATACTTCATAAAATATGTACCGAGAATGGCTGCTCCAATCAATTCAATGATGACAATGATTAAGAGAATTTGTTTCATTAAACTTACTAAGCCAGACAGGTTCGTACGATTTTGATCTGTCATAATGAGACGTCGCTCTTTTAATCCAATTTTCTTACCAATAAGAATCCAGAAGAAGGTACCTAATGTCATAATCCCAATTCCCCCGAATTGTAATATGAACATTAAGATAAAGATTCCTGGAATGCTGAAGGTGTCAGGAGTAGAGACTACCGATAAACCAGTAACGCTAATTGCACTGACAGCTGTAAAAACAACATCAATAAATTCCCATGAAACCCCGGGCTTCAGGGCGATTGGAAGACTTAATAAACAAATAGAAATAAGCACTGCCAAAATGTAAAATGAGACAATCAATTGAGCGGGGGAAAGGGAATTAATGATTGCTTTGAGTTTTTTCATGGTAACATGCTCCTTACACGCCAATTTCCTCAAATCTGTTTAAATCTTTGTTTTTCCCAATCATGATTAGAATATCGCCTTTACTTATCACCTCGTCAGGTTTTGGAGAGATTTTGATTTCCTCATTTGATTGAATCCCGACAATATTACAACCGAATTTATGTGAGATACTGAGCTCATCCAAAGTTTTGTTATGAATCTTCTCACTTGCAATGATCTCAACAATACTATATTCCTTCGATAGCTCTATATAGTCCACTATTTTTTCTGAAACGATATGATGAGCAATTCGTTTTGCCATATCTCTTTCTGGATGAATAACTTTATCCGCCCCGATTTTTTCCAATACTTTTTGATGGTAAGAGTTAATCGCCTTAACCCACACCTGCTTTACTCCCAATTCTTTTAGTAATAAAGTAGTTAAAATACTCGATTCAATGTTTTCTCCTAGTGACACAAATACATGGTCAACATTCTTAATTCCGATTTGTTTCAATATATTTTCATCAATTGTATTAGCAAGAACTGCGTGTGTGGAGTACTGGGCATACATATTGACTTTTTCTTCATCCTTATCGACAGCTAATACTTCTACACCCATTTCGTAGAACTCTTTAACAAGGTTTCCACCGAAATGACCTAATCCTAATACAGCAAATTGTTTTCTCACTATGCTTTCCTCCAGATGTGTTAATCATCAAAATATAATGATTTGATTTTAACAGTAAAAAGGTCAATCGTAAATTGTACATTTCGTTAAGTATTATCATTTATTGTTTGCAGCTAAAGACATTAAATACAAAGCATTTTTTGATAAAAAAAGGCTGATCCCAAAATTTTGAGATTAGCCGATAGATGAATCTTATTTACTTCATTGCTTTTTGAAGTGTTTCAATATTTTTTCTCATCAAACTTAAGTAATCTTCGTTATTCTGAAGATCATCGTCTGTTAATGATTCGAGGTTATGCAGCATTAATGCTTCAGCACCAATTTCCTTTTTTACCACTTCAGCTACTTTTCCAGTTACGTTTTGTTCAAAGAGAATGTATTTAATGTCATGTTCCTTTGCTGTTTCAATAATCGTTTGTAACTGTCTTTGTGAGGGCTCTTGAGTTGGTGAGAGTCCTGTAACGCTGATTTGTTCAATTCCATAACGAGATTCCCAATATCCATAGGCTGCATGAGATACAAGGATTTCATGATGAGCAGCACTTGAAACGGCTTGCTGGAATTCTTGGTCTAATGCTTCTAATTCCTCTTTTAATGCGAGGAAGCTTTGCTCAAATTCTTCAGTATGCTCTGGTGCTAATTTAATCAATGCCTCTTTAATATTTTCGGCTAATGAAATCGAAAGGATAGGGTCAATCCAAACGTGGGGATCCACATCACCATGATCATGGTCATCATGTGAAGCCGATTCCTCATGGTCATGGTTCTCCTCCTCATGAGCGTGATCGTCTTCTTCGTGATCCTGAACGACTTCTTCACTATGAAGATCAATTCCATCTCCTGCTGCAATGAAAGCTACTTTTTCTTTTGACAGCGATTCTGTTACAGCATCAACAAATCCTTCAAGACCAATTCCAGTGTATATAAAGCCATCTGCTTCAGCAATTTGTGTCATTGTCCTAGCGGTCGGCTCAAAGGTATGAGCATCTGCTCCAGGTGGAATAATGCTGGATACAGAGATATGTTCTCCACCAATTTTCTCTGTGAAAAACTCTAGTGGATAGATTGTTGTGTATATTGAAATTTTATCATCTGATACCGATTGTTCTTCTGAACAGCCAGATAAAAAAATAGATATAATCATAATTAATGTAAATATCATTGATTTTAATTTCATTCTTATCTCCTCAATTTCTAAAGTCTTAAGTTATTGTGCCAGATAAACAGCTTTATATAATCAAATAAATAGTAACAATTACGATTTACTTCATGTATAATACATTATAGTAATCAGGTTTACAAGTTTTTTTATATTGTGAGCTAATTTTCTGTGAAAAAAATGTATTCCCTGTTAAAATAAGATAAAAAAAGAAGGTGATTGGATGAGTATTTTAGATGAAATACTTCAACATAATAAGCTGTTTGTCGAGGAGAGAGAATATGAAAAATATCAAACCTCCAAATTCCCAGAGAAAAAATTAGTGATTTTATCTTGTATGGATACAAGATTGGTGGAATTACTACCTCAAGCGATGAACCTGAAAAATGGTGATGTCAAAATTGTTAAAAATGCTGGTGCGATTGTCAGTCATCCATTTGGTAGTATTATGAGAAGTATCCTTGTCGCCGTCTATGAATTAAATGCTGATGAAGTCTGTGTTGTCGGACATAGAGAATGTGGAATGAGTAGTATCAACTCTGAACAGCTCTTAAAGAAGATAGTTGACAGAGGTGTTCCACAAGATAAAATTGATACATTGAAATACTCAGGAATAAATTTACATAAGTGGTTTAGAGGCTTTGATGATGTAGAAGAAAGTGTTAGACATAGTGTTGAGATGGTATCAAATCATCCATTATTACCAGCAGACATTCCTGTTCACGGGTTGGTTATTGATCCTGCTACAGGTCAATTAGATCTTGTTGTTAACGGTTATGAAGTAGAAAAAAACTCCTAATCTTTTTATAGGTTAGGAGTTTTTACAGTAAAGAATCGTCTTATTATTTGTATGAGGTGTCGTATATGAAAAGAATCATTGTTATGTTATCGATAGTTTCTTTGTTATTAATGGGATGTGGAAATAATGAAGAGAATAGTCAAACTAACGAGCTAGTACCATTAAATGTTGAAATTGAAATTCAACCTGAAACAATCGATGTAAATGAAGCAGTCACTTTCAATGCATTTGTCACGTATGGTGATGAAGTGGTTGAAGATGCTAATGAGGTTCAATTTCAGATTTGGGAAAAAGGAAATGAAGATGAGGATGAATTTATCGATGGTCCCCATGTAGGTGATGGTGTTTATTCAATCGAAAAAACGTTTGACCATGATGGCACTTATTATGTTGTTGCTCATGTGACTGCTAGAAATATGCATAATATGCCGAAAAAAGAATTTGTCGTAGGTGAGGTTTCATTAAACGAACATGAACATGATCATGATGAAGAGATGAAGGATGAAGATGAGGAACATCATCATGATAACCATTAGTTTTTAGAGAAGGCTGTTTTCGTATATATTGTTGTTTTGAATACCGCAGCCTGAATACACTCCGCGTCCTGTGGGAGCTAACGCATCCCTCGGGAGTCCCCCGTGTATTCAGGCTGCTAGAAATCTATTTTCAATTAATTTATCTCATAAAACAACAAACTTTGAGAAAACAGCCTTGGAGAAAGAACCAGCTTTTTAATTAAAGTTGGTTCTTTTAGTGTCGATGTTTATGATTTTCATCATTTTTTTGGGGAACAGGATCCATTCCACCAGGATGAAAAGGATGACATTTAAGGATTCGTTTCACAGTTAACCAGCTACCTTTTAATGGACCAAAACGAGAAATAGCTTCAACTCCATAATGAGAGCATGTAGGATAGAAACGACAAGTAGGAGGTAGAACTGGAGAAATAAATTTTTGATAAAAACGAATGAAGTTTATAAAAGCCTTCTGAATAAAATAGTACAAAACACACACTCTCCTTCCAATTACACTATACTCCAAATCATTAAAATAGAAAAGATAGATGTGGTACTCGTACATTATTGATGTAAAATTATAAAATACACGTTATGATAGTAGAGAAGATTTTGAAAAGTAAAAAGGGGAGTGTTACAAATGCCATCAGTAGAAAGCTTTGAGTTAGATCATTGTGCAGTTAAAGCACCCTATGTCAGACATTGTGGTGTTCATAAGGTAGGAAGCGACGGTGTCGTAAATAAATTCGATATCCGCTTCTGTCAGCCAAATAAACAAGCGATGAAGCCTGATGTGATTCACACGCTTGAACATTTATTAGCTTTCAACATTCGCGCACATGCTGAGAAATATGATCATTTTGATATCATTGATATTTCACCAATGGGTTGTCAAACAGGTTATTATTTAGTAGTAAGTGGTGAGCCAACAGTAAGTGAAATCATTGACTTACTTGAAGATACGATGAAGGATGCTATTGAAATTACTGAGATTCCAGCGGCAAATGAAACACAATGTGGACAAGCAAAATTACATGACCTTGAAGGTGCGAAGCGCTTAATGAAATTTTGGCTAGGAGCATCAAAGGAAGACCTACATAAGGTCTTTGGATAAGAAAGAGGGTGAGCACTTCATTAGTGTTCACCCTTTTTAATGCTTATTTCTCTTCATGTAAAACCGGTGGAATCCGGTGCTTCGTTGCTTGTTCAAAGGAGTAGGCTAATGGGATTAATGTAGGTTCACTATAAGCTGTACCCGTAAAGGTAATCCCAACAGGTTCACCTTCAGGGGTGTATCCTGCTGGAACCGTAATGGATGGGTAACCAGCTTTAGCCGGTATTCCTGCGCCAATATTGTTAGGAAAAACAATCGCATCAAGCATATGTTCTAGTAAAGTATAATCAATCCCTTGCTCAGTCGACATATAAATATCCTTCTCAAGTGCTTGAATATATGTAGTTTCTATTAATGTTCCACTTGTTGCTTCGGCTTCTTCTAATAATTTTTGACCATATCTTAATGTTCTTTCCTCATGCTTAAGGTTAAATTCAATGACATCCTGTAATGAACGAATAGAGATACTTGGATCTAATGTTTGTAAATAAGCATTCAGATCCGTTTTAAATTCATAAGTTAGCACATCATGTGTCCAGTCGGCTTTTGTAGAAGGAATGACAACATGATCAATCACAGTTGCTCCAAGATCCTTAAGCTTTTCAATGGCTTGATCCATGACTACACGTTTTTCTTCACTTAGATAATCGAAATAGCCCTCTCTTGCAATACCTATTCTGGCTCCATTTAACCCATTCAGATCAAGGAATTGACTGAAATCTGTCGTTGCAAGCTCCCCACTAGTAAGAGTAATTGGATCTTGCTCATCTTTAGAAGCTAAGGAGGTTAGAAGGATAGCGGCATCCTTCACCGTTCTTGTCATAGGTCCAGCGGTATCCTGGCTATGAGAGATGGGAATAATTCCTCTTCGACTAATTAGGCCAACAGTTGGTTTAATCCCAACAAGTGAGTTTTGACTAGCAGGGCTTAGAATAGACCCAGATGTTTCAGTTCCAACAGCCACCGTTGCGAAATTCGCTGCAATAGAAGCACCTGAGCCAGCACTTGATCCGCCCACTTCGAATTTTCCAGGACCATAAGGATTTAAGACTTGTCCACCCCTTGAGCTATAACCGGTTGGCATCCCTGTTGTCATAAAGTTTGCCCATTCAGTCATATTTGTTTTACCAAGAATAATTGCTCCTGCTTCTCTTAGCATCGTAGCCACATGAGAGTCTTTAGCTGCTACAGAGTTTGCAAGTGCAAGGGAACCTGCAGAGGTATGCATTTTATCATGAGTATCAATATTATCTTTAATAAGGACAGGAATACCATGAAGAGGGCCACGTGGTCCTTTTTCTTTTCGTTCTTTGTCTAACGCGGCTGCGATATGTAAAGCCTCAGGATTTACTTCTAATATTGAATTAATCGAACATCCGGAATAATCAAATCGACTAATTCGATCAAGATACATTAACACTAAATCCTTAGAAGTAATTTCAGACGTTGCAAATTTATCCTGAATATCACTAATGGTTGCTTCAATTAACCAGTTAGATAAGGCTTCTAAGCGTTTATTTTTCATGATTTCCTCCTTTTTGTTCACTGTTTTTGTCTAGATAATTTTGGTGTGAATCTTCCTCTTGAATCGGGTCAATTGTGTGTTTATAATCATAGGCCTTAGATGTTGTGATTAATGAAAGTGCGAGTATAATAATGACGATAATGATACAAATGATTAAGATAGTGTACATAAAACACCTCCCGTAAATGTTATCTATCTTTATTTTAGCATGGTAAAGAAAAAAGCGAACATAATATTACAATATTTCAACTCTTTCCCACGATTTGTAGTAGAAATTAGTGGTTTTGGTATGCTAGTAACTGGGAATAGTAAAAGTATAAGGAGGAGATTGATTATGTCACAATCATTAATTAATACCGTTAATAAGCAAATTGCAAACTGGAGTGTGCTTTACATCAAATTACATAACTATCACTGGTTTGTAAAAGGACCAGCATTCTTCACACTCCATGATAAATTTGAAGAGCTCTATAATGAGGCTTCCGTTCATATCGATGAGTTAGCTGAGCGTTTATTAGCGCTTGATGGCAAGCCTGTTGCGACAATGTCAGAAATCTTAAACCTAGCTTCTATCAAAGAAGCAAATGGAAATGAAAGTGCAGAGGAAATGGTTAAGATCATCTCAGATGATTTCTCCATCCTTACTGGTGAGCTCAAAGAAGGAATGGCACTTGCTGGAGAAGTGGACGATGAAACAACTGGTGATATGCTATTAGCGATACACCAAAGTCTAGAAAAGCATATTTGGATGTTAAAATCTTTTCTTGGAAAATAAATTAAGCTTGTTTTAGTAGCCTGGATACACCCACTGAATGCGGAGTGTATTCAGGCTTTTTTTCGGTTGGACAGCTTTTTTCTAGTAAGTTAAGGATTGGCGATTTATAATAGCAACAATGTTATAATTTTGAATTTTGAATAAAAGGAGGAAGTATGATGATTGATTTAAGAAGTGATACCGTTACAAAACCAACCGAAGAAATGAGAAGGGCTGCGTACGAGGCTGAGGTTGGAGATGATGTATATAAAGAAGATGTGACTGTGCAAAAGCTTGAAGAGGTTGCAGCTGACATGTTAGGAAAAGAGGATGCCTTATTTGTTACAAGTGGGACACAGGGAAATCAAATTGCCGTTCTTTCTCATTGTGTAGCAGGAAATGAAGTACTGCTAGAAGCTGATTCACATATTTTCTATTATGAGGGAGGCGCTATTTCAGCATTTGCTGGTGTCCAGCCTCGTACAATTAAAGGTATAAGAGGAGCAATGAACCCAACTGAGATTGAAGCTGCGATACGTGATGAGGATATTCATGTGCCAGAAACAGGATTAATCTGTATCGAGAATACCCATAATCGTGCAGGAGGAGCCATTGTACCACTTGAAAATATGCGTGATATTTATACAATTGCAGAACAACAGCAAATTCCGGTCCATTTAGATGGAGCAAGATTATTCAATGCAGCTGTTGCTCTAAATCAACCACTACATGCATTTTCAGCATATTCGACAACGGTTCAGGTTTGTTTATCAAAAGGACTTGGTGCACCAATTGGTTCTATAATTGCTGGTGACCAAGCCTTTATAAAGAAAGCGAGAAAGTGGAGAAAAAGACTAGGTGGTGGCTTGAGACAAGTTGGGATGATCGCAGCACCTGGATTAGTTGCCCTTACATCAATGGTTGAGAGACTATCAGAGGATCACCAGAATGCACAGAGATTAGCAAATGGTCTAAAGGAAATCACTGGATTAGAAGTAGTGAACCAAGTCGAAACCAATATTGTGTTGGTTGATGTAGCCAAAAAGGGTATTACTTCACAGCAGTTCATCCAACTCTTAGCTGAACAAGGTATTCAAGCTGTATCCTTCGGCCCATCAGTCGTCCGATTTACCACACACTATGACGTAACCTCTGAACAAATTGACAAAGCACTACAAATCATTAATAAGTTATAAAAAAAAAGGAGAGTGACTAATCTTGTCATTCTCCTTTGTTAATGTAGATTTCTAAGTTGATCAATCGTTAGCATTTTCGACTGTCCGATTCCCTCACGTGCCATTTTTCCTTTTAAATTTTCAATCATATAAAAACCAACAAGATTATATAACTCTTGATCTGACAATTCAGCGATTAATTGAAGCATATCCTCACGGTCAAGCTGCTCTAGTACTGAAAAGGCAAGAATATCTGCATCTTCTTCATCACCAGTTAATTTATTTCGATACATTTCATACAGCTCATCAATTAGTTTCATATTGGTTCCCACCTCTCTAGTTATAGTATAGCGTTAAATAGTTAAATGATGCGAATAAAGATGTTTGTCCATGTCAAATTTCTTTTTGTTTCATAAGATATAACATAAGCCATCTGTATGAAGATGGGTGCTAGATATAGAATATGAAAGGATGTATTACATGGATAACAAGTATAGTATCCTCATCATTTCCTTTCTCTCGTTAGGTGGCTCGGCAACAGCGTTTCTCTTAGGAGGATTGGATTCCTTAATCAAGGTACTATTAGCTCTTATTATCATTGATTATATCTCAGGGCTTATGGCAGCGGCTATACAGAGAACTTTGTCAAGTCGGGTAGGATTTAAGGGGATCACTCAAAAAGTCTTTATTTTGGCATTAGTTGCCGTAGCTCATATGATTGATATGGTTCTAGGGTATCATCATTTTATTAGAGATGCGACAATCGTTTTTTATATGGTAAATGAAATCTTGTCGATCATTGAAAATGCTGGCAGAGTAGGTTTACCTGTGCCGGGGTTTTTGAAGAGGGCCATTGAGCAGTTGCGTAAATTAGGTGATATTGATTCGGATGCAACTAAATCAAAGAAATCATCAAAAAAAGCAGAGAAAAAGAAGGATTCAAATCAGAAATGAATATTTAAAGTAGGTTTCTGCAAAAGCTAAGTACATTCTGATGTACAGGAGTGGAGATTGCATGGAACAACAAAAAGCAACCTACTACATTTCAATCGCAAATGGAGAAATATCTAAAGTGAAAACCGCTTCACCTTGGGACTATCGAATCGAAGCTACGGATGATGAAATCATAAAGCTAAGGGAATATTTTGATCAAGGCTATTCTTCTGACTGGCAGGGATTTTTTAGAGCTCATATTCCGTATGTGGAGTATCATCATGACAAAGCAAATGATGGATATGATGAAAGTATGCAAAAGGCGTTCGCACTAATTTATGAATTAGGTGATGAGCAGGCAAAAGAGCATATTAAATCAATGGGAATCATCTCATCAATTGGTCATGGTGGAGAATTAAATAGTTAATTGGGAAGGCTGACCAGAGTGGTTAGCCTTTTGTGCGATGATGAAGAAGTATTTCACCAATAATACGTCATGTGTTAAGATGAAATTAAATAATTGGCAACATATTGGAGTCGAATAAGATGTTTGTATTTCAAGATTTATATCAAAATGAGGTTCATTTATCATTTTCTATTGATCCGTTTTGTAATAACCCGAAACATGTATGGGTAATATGCCGTTATAATGGCCAATGGTTATTAACGAAGCATAAAGAAAGAGGTCTTGAGTTCCCGGGAGGGAAAGTCGAAAGCGGTGAAACAGCAAATGATGCAGCCATTCGTGAAGTGATGGAGGAAACAGGAGCAATCGTTAGTGAGTTAACCTATTTAGGGCAATATAAAGTCCTTGGCAAAGGTAAAACAATCATAAAAAACATTTACTTTGCTGAAATAGAGTCACTAACAAATCAAACAAGTTATTTTGAAACATTTGGTCCAATTCTTCTTCAAGATATTCCTTTACCTTTAAAAAAGAACAATCAATATAGCTTTATAATGAAGGACAATGTATTAATACATAGTTTAGAACAAGTAGAAAAACTCCTAAGTGAGAAAGAATGACCTATGATGAGGTCAATTCCTTTCATTAGGAGTTTTTATTTAGGCTGTTTTCTCAAAGTTTGTTGTTTTTGAGATAAATTAATTGAGAATAAATTTCTAGCAGACTGAATACACGGGGGACTCCCGTGGGATGCGTGGCCAAAGTGAGACGTGAGCAGGAGCGTAAGCGACGAGGAGGCTCACCAGTCACCCCACAGGACGCGGAGTGTATTCAGGCTGCGGGTATTAAAAGCAACAATTTATACGAAAACAGCTTTTATTTATTCTTAATTAAACGACTCTCAAGTAATTCTACTAATTGATACATAATAGTCGCAAAAACAGCAATGATTAATAAGCTTAGGAGAACAAGTGTGAAGTTAAAAACCTGGAATCCATAGATGATTAAATAGCCTAATCCTTTTGCTGAAACTAGGAATTCTCCAACAATGACACCGACCCAGGATAATCCTACATTTACTTTTAACGTAGAAATAATTGTCGGAAACGATGCAGGAAGAATCGCTTGAGAAAAACATTGTGCACGATTGGCACCAAAGGTATTTAACACCTTCAAATAATTTGGATCTACTTCTTTGAAGGACGTATAGACAACAATCGTGGTGATGATGATTGAGATAATTGCACCCATGGCAATAATCGAGAAATAACCAGGTCCTAATGCGACGATTAATATGGGTCCAAGTGCAACCTTTGGCATTGCATTTAAGATAACAAGATAAGGGTCAAGGATATGGCTAAGTCGGGGAGACCACCACAATAAGGCTGCAAGGATTGTGCCTAACAACGTTCCTAATATAAATCCTAGGACAGTTTCAAATAATGTTACATTTAAGTGCAGGAGAAGTGACCCATCATTTATTTTCGTGATAAGTAAATTCCAAATCTTTGATGGGGAACTGAAAATCAATGGATCAATCCAATGTTTTTGACTTGCAATCTCCCAACCTGCAAAAAACACAATAAAGATCAATAGCTGATATAGACGAACAACTCGTTTTTCTTTTTTTAATTCATTCACATACTGCTGATGGAGGTGGTCAATTTTGTTAGTCGGCTTCAAGTTGATCCAGCTCCTTCCATATTTCTTGAAATAGTGAGGAGTATTCAGGGTGTTGCCTCGCTTCAAATGGAATTAGATCTCTTATTGATTTTGGTACTTCAAATGTTCTAGCTAGCTTCCCAGGATTGGCTGAAAGTAGAAATATACGATCACTCATCGCGATAGCCTCACCAATATCATGAGTAACAAGCAAGGCGGTTTTACGATACTCCTTTAATGTTGTTGATACGAGGTCTTCAAGCTTAAGCTTTGTTTGATAATCAAGGGCAGAGAAGGGTTCATCAAGGAGAAGGATTTTCGGATTGGTAGCAAGTGTTCTAACAAGTGCTGCACGCTGACGCATTCCTCCTGATAATTGTTTCGGGAATGATTTCTCTACTCCTGATAATCCTATCTCTTTTAATAGTGCCAAAGCATTCTCTTCTTGTTCTTGATCTAATTGATTCATGATTTTTAAACCGACAAGAATATTCTCTTTAATCGTCTTCCAAGGAAAGAGATAATCTTCTTGAAGCATATATCCAATGGAAGATTGGGCTCGATTTACTGGTTTATGTTCAATTTCGACCTTCCCAGATGTTGGTTGCATTAAACCAGCTATAATAGAAAGTAAAGTTGTTTTTCCACACCCACTTGGGCCAAGAAAGGAGACAAATTCTCCTTCCTTCACCTCGAGCGTGATATCTTCTAAAGCTGTCTTTGCAGTGTCTTTTGTAAAATACGTATGATGTACATTGCTAATCGTTAAAAAGTCCATTCTATTCACTCCTTATTCAGAAACGACCTTTTCAGCAATAGAGGTATTCACAAGGACTTCGTGATTAATTCGCTCAGGAAGCTCTCCAGCTTCGTCCATAATGTTTTGTAGATTAGTCCATTCTTCTTCACCAAGGATTGGGTCAGTAGCAAATGATCCCTGACTCTTATAGCGGTCAACGACAGTTGTTAATAAATCAACTGAAGTATCTGGGAAATGCTCTGAAATAGACTGAGCAATTTCTTCTGGACTATTTTCTTCAACCCATTGCTGTGCCTTATAGATCGCTCGTGTGAATTTTTCAATCGCTTCTCCATTTTTATCAATTGTGCTTTGCTTCGTCATAAAAGACGTATAAGGAACAAGACCTGACTCTTCTCCAAATGAGGCAATGATGTAACCTCTTCCTTCTTCTTCAAAAATGCTTGCTGTTGGTTCAAACAACTGAACAAAATCACCTGTACCAGATGAAAATGCACTAGCGATATTGGCGAAATCAACATTTTGAATCAACTCAAGATCATTATGTGGATCGATATCATGTTGCTTTAATACGTACTCACCTACCATTTGTGGCATCCCGCCTTTACGTTGGCCAAGGAAAGTACTCCCTCTGAGTTGCTCCCAATCAAAGTTGTCAATCTTCTCTCTTGAAACAAGGAAGGTTCCGTCTGTTTGCGTAAGCTGGGCAAAGTTGATGATTGGATCAGTTGATCCTTGTGCTTCAACATAGATGGACGTTTCGGAACCGACAAGACCAATATCAATCCCATCAGATAGAATGGCTGTCATTGTTTTATCTCCACCAGCGGTTGTTGTTAATTCAATTTCTAGCCCTTCCTCTTCAAAAAAACCTTCTGATAGGGCAACATAAAGTGGGGCATAAAAGATGGTATGTGCAACCTCTCCAACTTTTAGCTTTGTCAGGCTATCATTGTTATTACAAGCGGCTAAAGGGATAATAAGTAATAGTGATAATAAAAGTAATGAAACTCTACGCATAATTTTCCTCCTACTGTATTTAAATACATAAATTGATTTATACAGTAGACTATGAATGGTGACAAAAATGTGTGAATGCCTATAAAAAATAAATTAGTTATTCTAGTTTGAAAGGAGACTAAATGCTTGTATTCTGATGGTGATATCATTTCAAAACAAAGATATCCTTCGCCAAGTACGAAGATTGATTTATATCTAGTGACTTATTATTGCAAAGGGTTAAAAATAAAAGGATTTTTAGCAGAGCCAAAGGAAGCTGGCATGTATGATGGATTTCTCTATTTACGTGGAGGGATCAAAAATGTAGGAAAGGTACGGATTGGACGTATTATTCAGTTTGCTTCAGAAGGGTTTGTTGTCATGGCCCCTTTTTATCGTGGAAATCAAGGTGGGAGTGGGAATGAGGATTTTGGCGGAGATGATCGATATGATGCGATTGCAGCATTAAAGCTATTAGAAGCTTATGAAAAAGTGAACCATGATCGGATTCATGTTTTCGGTTTTTCAAGAGGAGGAGTCATGGCTCTTTTGACAGCGATTCATGAACCACAGGTATGCTCTGTTGTTTCTTGGGGAGGTGTAAGTGACATGAGCCTAACTTATGTTGAAAGAAAAGATTTAAGGAGAATGATGAAACGAGTCATTGGTGGCACCCCGACGAAATACCCTAACCGATACAAATGGCGAACTCCACTTTATAATCTTGAAAACCTAGCTGCTCCTGTCCTCATTATTCATGGAGTAAAGGATCAGAATGTCTCGATTGAGCATTCATATCGTTTAGAAAAACGATTAAAGGAGCTCGGAAAGGACGTCACAAGCTGGTATTTTGACAAGTTCACGCATTACTTTCCCCCGTTCGAAAATCGACAAACTGTCAAACAATTAACCGAATGGATGAAAGTACAAGGCTAACAATGCTATGATAGTAATACAAAATCTAAAAGGAGCGAATAAATATGGGGATGCCTCTTGAACTTAACACATTAATCGTTACAAAGGGAAAAGAGAAGAGAATCGAAGAAAACCTATTTAAAGTCGTAAAGGACGGTTATCGCTTATATCCGATTGAAATACCTGTAGAAGTTCGTAAAACCTTAGCCAGTGAAACAAGCGGAAAAGCAATCATAAAAAAGCTAGAATTAGAGCAATCTCAAACGACCATAACTTATGAACTAATAGAGTTAAATTCAACAAATTAATTTTAAAAGGACGATTGTAGACCAGGTTTATAATTGGTCGATCAATCGTCCTCTTTACTTCTTTGTCTACCTCTACTTATACAAGTGGTCCACCCTTTTTACTGATTTCCTCTGATACATTGGAGAACTGCTTAAAGTTATCTTTAAACTTCAATGCAAGCTCCTTTGCTTTTATATAATAAGCACTCTGGTCCACCCATGTTTTTGCTGGCTGTAATACGTCATCAGGAACCCCGGGTACTCGAAGAGGAATCTCCAATCCGAATATATCCCCTTTTACCGTTTCAGTTTGAAGTAACTCTCCTTTTAGTGCCGCATGCACCATGGCACGAGTATATTTCAGCTTCATTCTTTCACCAACACTGTATTCCCCACCAGTCCAGCCCGTATTAACCAAGTAGACTTGAACATGATGTTGATCAATAAGTTTTCCTAGCATGTTGGCATAGGTAGTCGCTGGAAGTGGCAAGAATGGAGAACCAAAACAAGTTGAAAAGGTTGCTTCTGGAGAAGTCACTCCTCGCTCAGTCCCGGCTAACTTACTTGTATATCCACTCAAAAAATGATACATGGCTTGTTCTTTTGTTAATTTACTTATTGGAGGTAAGACACCGAATGCATCTGCTGTAAGAAATATAATCGAAGTTGGGTGCCCACCAACGCTTGGGGAGACAATATTATCAATGGAGTCAATTGGATAAGCCGCCCTAGTATTTTCAGTAAGGAAGCCATCTTCATAGTCTGCAACTCGAGTTTCTCCATCTAACATGACATTTTCTAATACAGAACCAAAACGGATGGCATTGTAAATTTGCGGTTCTTTTTCTTTAGAAAGTGAGATACATTTTGCATAGCAGCCACCTTCAATATTAAACACTCCTGAGTCAGACCAACCATGTTCATCATCACCGATAAGCTTGCGGTCTGGGTCAGCAGACAATGTTGTTTTACCAGTACCAGATAGGCCGAAAAACAAGGCAACATCTCCATTAGCGCCAACATTTGCTGAACAATGCATCGGTAAGATATCCTGCTGCGGTAACACGTAGTTCATAACAGAAAAGATGGCCTTTTTCATCTCACCAGCATATTCTGTCCCACCAATAAGGACGATTCTTTTTTCAAAGGAAATGATGATAAACGTTTCAGAATTTGTTCCATCAGTTCTTGGGTCTGCTTTAAAGGTTGGAGCAGATATAACTGTGAATTCAGGAGTGTGTGTGGCGAGATCTTCTTCAGTTGGACGAATGAAAAGCTGTCTAGCAAATAGATTATGCCAAGCATACTCATTAATGACTCGTATAGCCATTCTTCGACTAGAATCAGCTCCTGCAAATCCATCGAAAACAAATGCTTCATCCTTCTGTGTTAAATACTCCACTATTTTTTGATATAGCTGCTCAAACTTAGCAGAAGAAAAAGGTTGATTTACTTTACCCCAATCTACGTGATCAGTCGTAGTTGAATCCTTCACAATGTATTTATCCTTAGGGGAACGTCCTGTATATTTTCCTGTTTCAGCTCTAATAGCCCCTGTAGAGGTCAATATCCCTTCGTTTCTTAACAAAATCTTTTCAACAAGACTTGGAACTGATAGATTGTAATGGAAATGCTCCTGATTCAATAATGTTGTCATTTTCTCATTAATTAGATCTACAGAATTCATTAAAAAACCACCTTTTCCTTTTCTTTGAAAAATAGCTTATATATTCTTCTGATAATAAATAGTATAACACATTAAATGGAATATTCCATACTAATTATTCCTCATTTTATACGTATCGAAGTGAAAAAATGACGAATAATCTGTTGCCAAAAAACTTTAACCATTCAGGTTGACACTGTATGTCTCGTACGTTATGATAGGTCATTGAACGGATACTCTCTTATCCCGAGCTGGTGGAGGGACAGGCCCTATGAAACCCGGCAACCATTACTATTTGTGCAAATAAAAAGGTAGGATTCCTTCTATCTTATGTTTGAATTTCTATAGTGATAAGGTGCTAACCTGATGCAAGGCATTACGCTTTGAGCGATAAGAGTGAAAGGCGAGTACATGAGAATGAACCCTTTCCTACTATGAAGGAAAGGTTTTTTATATATTCTCATGAAAAAGCGATTTACTTCGAGATATTCTTAGAGAAACGATAGCTAGTATACTGACACATTGTGATTTACATATATGATTTAGAGCAGAGGATTCACTTTCGCAATTTGTTTAGAGCGTTTTAGCAAAGTTTTCTTCATAAAATGGGATTAAGTTATGAATACTAAGGGAATGAGTACCGTATCTAAAACAATGTGAAATCAGTCCTGCTGATTTTCACCATTTATAAAGGAGGAAGCGTTTGACATGTCAAAAAAACGCCGTTTATTTACTTCAGAATCAGTTACAGAGGGACATCCGGATAAAATCTCTGACCAAATTTCAGATTCAATCCTAGATGCGATTCTAACAAATGATCCGAATGCACGTGTAGCTTGCGAAACTTCAGTGACTACAGGATTAGTATTAGTTGCAGGTGAGATTACAACTTCTACATATGTTGATATACCTAAGATTGTTCGTGAAACCATTCGCGGGATTGGTTATACGCGCGCTAAGTACGGATTTGATGCTGAAACCTGTGCTGTTTTAACTTCAATTGATGAGCAATCAGCAGATATCGCCATGGGGGTTGACCAAGCACTTGAAGCTCGCGAAGGACAAATGACTGATGAAGAAATTGACGCGATTGGAGCAGGGGACCAAGGATTAATGTTTGGTTTTGCGATTAATGAAACAAAAGAGCTAATGCCTCTTCCGATTTCATTAGCACACAAACTAGCTCGTCGATTAACTGAAGTACGTAAAGAAGATATTCTTCCTTACCTACGTCCTGATGGAAAGACTCAAGTAACAGTTGAGTATGATGAAAATGATAAACCAGTTCGAATCGATACAATCGTTATTTCAACTCAACATCATCCAGAGGTTTCATTAGAGCAAATTCAACGTAATATTAAGGAGCATGTGATTAATCCAGTTGTTCCTAGTGAATTAATCGATTCTGAGACTAAATATTTTATCAATCCAACTGGACGCTTTGTTATCGGTGGACCACAAGGGGATGCAGGCTTAACTGGGCGTAAGATCATCGTAGATACTTATGGTGGCTATGCTCGTCATGGTGGTGGAGCATTCTCAGGAAAAGATGCAACGAAGGTTGACCGTTCTGCAGCATATGCTGCTCGTTATGTAGCGAAAAACATCGTTGCTTCTGGATTAGCCGATAAATGTGAAGTTCAATTAGCCTATGCAATTGGTGTTGCACAACCAGTATCAATTTCAATTGATACATTTGGAACTGGAAAAGTGTCAGAAGAAACGCTAGTAGAGGTGGTACGTAGTAATTTTGATTTACGTCCAGCGGGTATTATCAAAATGTTAGACCTTCGTCGCCCAATCTACAAGCAAACAGCAGCATATGGTCATTTCGGCCGTACAGACTTAGACCTACCATGGGAACGAACAGACAAAGCAGATGCACTAAAAGCTCAAGCATTACAATAATATAAAATCAAAAGAGTTGCACCCCCAGGGTACGACTCTTTTTTTAGGCTGTTTTCGTATATATTGTTGCTTTTAATACCCGCAGCCTGAATACACTCCGCGTCCTGTGGGGACACACGCATCCCAGGGGAGTCTTAAGTGTATTCAGTCTGCTAGAAATCTCATTCTCAATAATTCATCTCAAAACAACAACAAACTTTGAGAAAACAACCTTTTTTTATAAAAGAAGTTGAAGATTTTTTGTAACTTTTTGTAGAATAATTCGTCTTATTTAGTATTGGTTATGATACAATTTACTCTTGGTTACACTGTAATAATAAGTAATTAGTATGTGAACTAATGATATTTTGACAAAGAAGGTGAAGTCCAACATGTGTGGTTTCATAGGGTGTATACACGATCAAGAAACTGTCATTGATGAAAAGAAAAAAGTACAATTCGAAGATATGAATACAATCATCACTCATCGTGGTCCGGATGATGCGGGATACTATAATGATGAGCATATTCAATTCGGATTTAGGCGCTTAAGTATTATAGATATAGAGGCTGGACATCAGCCATTAACATATGAAAATGAGCGATATTGGATCATCTTCAATGGTGAAATCTACAACTATCTCGAGCTAAGACAAGAACTAGTCGACAAAGGCTTTGAATTTGCTACACACTGTGATACAGAAGTTATCATTGCGTTATATAGTGACATTAAAGAAAAAGCTGTAGAGAGATTAAGAGGAATGTTTGGGTTTGTTATTTGGGATAAACAGGAGAAAACTCTGTTTGGAGCTCGTGATCCCTTTGGAATTAAGCCTTTCTTTTATTATGAAACCGATGGGAAGACATACTTTGGTTCTGAAAAGAAAAGCATATTGTTAGCCTTAGAAAACGACATCTTAAATTATGATTCTCTACAATATTACTTAACTTATCAATTTGTACCAGAACCTGAAACCATGTCAGATGGAATTAAGAAGCTAGAGCCCGGTCATTATTTCACGAAAAAACTTGGTCAAAAGCTTGAAATCAAGACTTATTGGAAGGCTTCGTTTCAGCCAAAGCAAACAAGTGAAACTCAATTGATCAAAGAGATTCGAGAAGCCCTCTATGATTCTGTGAAAATTCATATGAGAAGTGATGTTCCTGTTGGTTCATTCCTATCTGGAGGGATTGATTCGTCAATCATTGTTTCGATTGCGAAGGAATTCCATCCAAGTATTAAAACGTTCTCCGTTGGATTTGAACGTGATGGATTTAGTGAAATTGATGTGGCTAAAGAAACTGCTAGTAAATTAGGAGTTGAGAATATTAGCTACAACATCACTCCTGAAGAGTATATGAAGGAATTACCGAAAATCATTTGGCATATGGATGATCCACTTGCAGACCCTGCAGCAGTACCACTCTATTTTGTCGCAAGGGAAGCAAGAAAGCATGTAACAGTTGTTCTTTCAGGAGAAGGAGCAGATGAATTGTTTGGTGGGTATAATATATACCGTGAACCTCAGTCACTAGATGTATTTAACAAAATACCCACACCAGGTAAGGCAATGCTTCGCCAAATTGCTAGAATGTTACCTGAAGGTGTAAGAGGTAAGAGCTTTATTGAACGTGGTGTTACTCCAATGGAAGAACGTTACATTGGGAACGCCAAAATGTTCAATGAAGAGGAAAAGAAACAACTACTTAAGTCATATAAGGATGGTTTGGATTATACGAATATTACAGCTCCGTTTTATCAAGAAACAAGAGGTTATGAGCCTGTAAATCGGATGCAATATATCGATATTCATACATGGTTACGAGGTGATATTCTATTAAAAGCTGATAAAATGACAATGGCCCACTCCTTAGAGCTCCGAGTTCCTTTCTTAGATAAAGCTGTGTTCGATGTAGCATCAAAGATAGCACCGGAGTTGAAAACAGCAAATAATACGACTAAGTATATTCTTCGAAAAGCTGTTGAAGGGATTGTCCCAGATCATGTGCTAGATCGTAAGAAGCTTGGATTCCCTGTTCCTATTAGACATTGGTTGAAAAACGAAATGCATGATTGGGCAGTGAACATTATAAATCAAAGTGATACCTCTCACTTGTTTAATAAAAATGTCATTTTAAACCTGTTAGACGAACATTGTAAAGGAAAGTTTGACCATAGCCGTAAAATATGGACAGTTCTTATCTTCATGATTTGGCATCAGGTGTATATCGAAAAGGTCTATGACTTCACAGACATCTATAAAGAAACAAAAGCACCAGCAGGCGTATGAAATAACTAATTGCAAAGCCGCAGATTGAATACACTCCGCGTCCTGCGGGGTGACCGGTGAGCCTCCTCGTCGCTAAAGCTCCTGTGGGGTCTCACTTTGGCCACGCATCCCGCGGGAGTCTCCGTGTATTCAATCTGCTAGATGCATCAATTTATTTATGTCTAATACAACAATCTTTGACAGCCAAATTCAAAAAGCCAATTAAAAAATCACGTACTAATCATAGTACGTGATTGCTTGTCTTCCCATTTGCACCCATGATTTGATGAAATCATCCTTGGGTGCTTTTTTGTTTTTAGTCCCTTTTTGTGGATCATTAAAATAGATATAATGTTCATCGTATCCAGTAATTAACACTGAATGCTCTTTATACGTAATGTCAATGACACCGTCATTTGTATGCCAGGTTTGAAAAAGTGATGACGGAAGCTCTTTATAATGAACATTTGTAATCACCCATACAGGCTTTTCATCAGAAAGATGCTTTTGTACCTCTTCAAAATCCTTTCCAGTTAAATCGATGATTCGATCTGGTAGGTAAACATTTGCTAATACTGCGATGGGGCGATGATAGACTCCAAAACCAGGATTATTAAATGAATACATATCACCAACAAAGCCAAAATTAGGATTGCCAAAATAGATCTTCCCATTCTCCTTTTTATAAGGAGTTGGGTCCTTTTTTACTTCCTTAGCAAGTGTCATTTTATCAATCTTTACTCCTGCATGTTGAAGTAACATCGCTAAGCTTGTCACTTCACATCCGCGAGGAAGCTCAGGAAATTGTTTAATGACAGGTGCATCAATCAACACTGATTTTTTTATCTGAGATTCTCTAGCTTCAGCGTGCGCTACGACAGCTTCAATTGGTTCAATGACGTGCACTTGAGTGCCGCTTTTGTTAATGCTTGTACTGAGTAACTGCCAGTCCATATTTCGGACGAAAAGACTACTGAATAACCCAAAGAACAATATCGTGTAGATGGTTGCCAAGCGTGTGAATCGCTTAGTCCCTTTTTGGGTTAAAATATATATAATTAGAGCTACTGTCACGAGCCCTGATAAAAGAACTAAAGCAATTGTCATTCTACTACTCCTTATTGGTATAGTTCTCTTATATCTTACCATGATTTCGATCTTAACAATCAAAAAAAGTGCTTCCTTTTAAAGGTAGCACTAGCAGTTAAATTACGCATATTTCATTGCTTCTTCGGAATGAATAACATCATCGTATTGCAATAATAATTCATCAAAAATGACTTCCCATGATTGTGTCAGTGCATAGTCTCTTCCAGCAGTTCCCATCTTATATCGTAATTGCTCGTTGTTAATAAGTGTACTTATTGCAACACAAAATTCGTCAACTTCAGCTGGTGTACAAAGAAAGCCATTTGTCTCGTGACGGACAATGCTTTTCACACCTCCAGCATTTGCGGCGATGACAGGTGTACCAGATGCCAGTGCTTCAAGAACGACATTGCCAAATGTTTCAGTTGTAGATGGGAATACGAATACGTCAGATCCTGAGTACACATTTGCTAATTCCTCTCCGTTTAAGAACCCGGCAAAGGTCATATTCGCTGGAGCGTCTTTCATCATTTCTTCCTTTGATGGGCCATCACCCACAATCAACCAGTGAACCTTACTTTGGATTGAATTTGGTAGTGAGTGTGTAATCTTCATCAATGTCTTAACGTCTTTTTCAGGAGCTAATCGACCTACATACGTCAGAATGTAAGGAGCGTTAATATGATACTTTTGAGAAATCAAGGATTTAGTGTCCTTTGGTTGAAATTGATTACAATCGATTCCTCTTGGCCAGATACTTAAGTGGAGGAACCCATGCTTTTTTAATTGATTCAATGTTTCCTTAGAAGGTACGAATATTCTTTTGAATGACCTATGAAACCAGTGCATATATTTCCATAATAGCTTTGAGAGGAATTGCAGGTCATAAAAATCTAAATATTGATCAAAATCAGTATGGTAAGAACCGACAACCGGAATGTTGAGTTTTTTTGAAAAATGTAAACCAGTCAAGCCTAAATTAAATGGAGTTGCAATGTGAATTAAATCAGGTTTGAATTTTTGCAGCTCGGATTTGATGGAAGGTAGATTCGGTAGTCCCATTCTACAGTCAGGGTACAAGAAAAATGGCAGACTTGTAAAACGGAGGATTTGCTGCTCGAATAATGGTTTATTCGTACTCTCAGGTGCAAAAACTCGATATTCAATTCCTTTAGAATCCAAATAATCTGTTAAGCGTTTTAATGTTCTTGCCACCCCATTAACATCAGGAGCAAATGTGTCTGTGAAAATCGCGATTTTTTTCATTGTCCCCCTCCTAAGAAAGTCGTTGTTAGACCGAGAAAATAGTTGGGTAAGAAATGATGAAGGAATTTGCTAGAAATCCAATTGATGTACCGAGTAAGCTTCCGGCTAGTACATCTGAAGGGTAATGTAAACCTAGATATACTCTAGAAATCCCAACTAAGCATGCGAGCGGAAGTAAGAAAATAGTTGTTACTGGATAACTTAAAATGATAGGAATAATTAATGAAAAGATTGCAGTAGTGTGACCTGAAGGAAATGAATGATCCTTTAAAGGATTCTTTTGATGCTTAGCCCTTTCTAAGGTCAAATAAGGTCGAGTTCGGGGATATAGCTTTTTAATAATCATGACAGGGATGTGACTTACACTTAAAGAAATTGCACATCCAATACCAGTGATGCGGAGCTGATCAGTTGATAGGAAAAGGATGATAAGACATGTGATGATTGTAAATGTAGCCCCTCCAGCATGTGTTAATGTTCGGAAAAATAGGTTTAACCCCTTTACATCATAATGCTTGTTAACCATGCGAAACATCTGGCATTCTGCAGTATAGCAGGTAAGAAGCAATTTACTTAACATATTCCCTAGCCCCCAAACAATTCGTTGATTTAATCCCAATTGTACTAGAGCCATATTGAAGAAATAATAAAGTGATGTAAAGTTAAGGTAAAATATAGGATGAGTGGAAGAGTGAGCTTTCACCCACTCCATTCAAACTAATCTATTGTTGTAATGACTTATAATATTGTCCCTTTTCGACATATTCAGAACGAATACGATCCATATCTTTTTTATCCTCTTCTGTTAATGACCGGACGACTTTCGCGGGTCTTCCAAGAGCTAGAGAGTGAGGGGGAATCTTTTTTCCAGGAGGAACAAGACTTCCTGCTCCAATAAAGGCTCCTTCTCCAATTTCAGCTCCATCAAGAATAATTGAGCCCATGCCGATTAATGCTTCTTTTCTTATAATAGAACTATGTAGTATTACTTGATGTCCAATCGTGACGTCATCCTCAATCAGAAGAGTCTTATTTGGACTTTGATGCAGACAAGAGTTGTCTTGGATATTGACTCTATTTCCTATAACAGTTGGTGCAACATCTCCCCGAATAACGGTGTTGAACCAGATTGAGCTTTCGTCTCCAATCGTCACATCTCCAGAAATGGTAACAAAGTCAGCAATAAAAGCTGAGTCAGAAATAGTAGGGTGTTTATCTTTATATGGATAAATCATGAACTCCACCTCTTTTAGTTGAATTATTAATAAAAATCATCTAAGTTAAGTTTATCACTTTTTTATTTGTCCATTTAAAAGATTTTCAAATAAAGAAGGAGGTTTTTTCAGATGTGGAAATGGGAAGCTGAAAATGCGGTTGGTGTAGTCGTTATTATTCATGGTGCAAATGAACATCATGGGAGATATAAATGGTTAACAAAGCAATGGGTGGATAATGGGTTTCATGTATTAATTGGAGACCTTCCTGGACAAGGAGAGGTAACTAAGAAACAACGTGGCCATATTGAACGTTTTGAAGAGTATCTTGATGAGATTGAGAAGTGGGTAAAGGAAGCATTTACTTACCATTTACCGACTTTTCTTCTTGGACATAGTATGGGTGGATTAATTTCAATTCGTACCCTCCAAGAAAGAAAATTGCCGGTACATGGCGTTATTCTTTCTTCTCCATGTTTGGGATTAGTCGACCCACCTTCATTTGGATTAGATGTCTTAACAAAATTTCTGAATATCACCATTCCAAAATTAAGGGTAGATAGTGGAGTTTCGATTGATAAGGCTACTAGAAATGATGTTTTACTGAGTGAAAACATCGACCCTCTTTATGTAAAGAAAGTGTCAGTTAGATGGTATCGAGAGCTAAATCATGCAATGAAAATGGCACATAAACAAGTTAAAAAGCTACCTGATATCCCATTATTGGTGCTTCAAGGTGGAGATGATAAAATCGTTAATAAGAAATCGGTACTATACTGGTTTAATTTAGTAAATAATAAGGAAAAAGTGTATAAGGAATATCCTGAGCTTTTCCATGAGGTATTTAATGAACCAGAAAGAGATGAAGTGTTTCGTTATGCCCTACAATTTGTAAAGAATATAATATAGTAATACAACATGAAATGTGGTGATTTTTTTGAAGGTACCAACACATCCCTTTCCATTAATGGGGAAGGTTTATAATGAAGTTCTGCCAACAGTACATAAATATTTAGCCTATTGGCGTGAAAAAGCAGAACAGATTCCAAATGAAGAGCTTCGCAATCAAGCATTAGCAAGCATCGATTCCAAATCCTTTCATTGTGAAGGTGGTTCAATTATGGCGATCCTCGCACATGACGAGTTGGAGGAATGTATTAAATTTATTGTTGCCTATCAAACGATTAGTGATTATCTGGATAATCTTTGTGACAGGAGTACATCATTAGATCCAACTGACTTCCGGGCTCTACATGAATCAATGCCACATGCACTAACAATTGGTCAACAGACGACTAATTATTATCGGTATCGTGATGAGCAGGATGATGGTGGCTATTTAAGTGATTTGGTATATGCATGCCAGGAATCCTTAGCTAATGCTAAGCATTATGATAAGATCGTCGCTCATTTACATGAACTGGTTGGCTATTATTGTGACCTACAGGTTCATAAGCATGTTCAAGTGGAAGAACGAGTCCCTCGATTAGAGCAATGGTTTGAGAATCACAAATCATTATTACCAGAGATGGAGTGGTACGAGTTTTCGGCTTGTTCTGGTTCTACTCTAGGGATCTTCTGTTTGGTCGCTCATGCTTTCCAATCAGAATTTGATGAAGAAGTGGCTGGGAGGATAAGAAGTGGTTACTTCCCCTATATCCAAGGGCTTCATATCATGTTAGATTATTTAATTGATCAAGAAGAGGACATTAAGGGTGGAGATTTGAATTTTTGCTTCTATTATCCACATGAGGAGAAGCTAATTGCACGCTTAAAGCACTTTGTTTCTGAAGCAGACAAGCATATCAAAGGGCTGCCAAATGAAAAATTTCATAAATTAATCAATCGAGGCTTGCTCGGTATCTACTTATCTGATGAGAAAGTAAGAAAACAAAAGAAGGTATCTCAAATCGCAAAAGAAATGATTAGATGTGGAGGCGGAACATCGCTATTCTTTTACATGAATGGTCGAGCATATCGAACCTTTCAAAAAGTTTCTTTAGCCTTTGGGCGCTAAAAAAAAGGTGCCAGGCACCACCAGCGGGACAAAAAACGTTCCGATAATGGTGCCAGACACCTATCTTTTTTCGATAGCAATGATAAATGGTGGATTGTTTTGTTGATTCATAAATCGATAATTTAATACATGAGCGTATTGCTGATCAATAGTTGTTACATAACTTAGAAGCTGATCTCGTTCATATGCACCTTCTTCATGTCCATGATAAACAACGAGAATAATGATTCCTTCAGATGGCATCACTGTTAATAATTGTTCTACTGCTGAAATGGTTGAGTCAGGTTTTGTGACGATGCCTTTGTCTCCACCAGGTAAATAGCCTAAATTAAAGATGGCAGCTTTTATACGTTGATTAACACTTGCTGGGAGTACTTCACTCATCTTATCGTGGCTTGCTTCAAACAATGTGACTCTAGATAGAAGTTTTTGTTCACTCAGCTTTGTATTGGTTTGAGCGATCGCTGCATGTTGTATATCAAATCCAAACACATGCCCTCGTTCTCCAACTAAATTGGCTAAGTAAAGAGTGTCATGACCATTTCCAACAGTCGCATCCACTGCCATATCTCCTGGAGATAGAGCTGATTCTAGAAGCTTTCTTGCAAAGGGGAGAATTCGATCAAGCTTCATACCTTTTCAACTTCCTTCTTAAAAAACTTCCCTTGATAGCTATTGCGACGTTTAAGTTCAGCGTCGATGCTATTTAACACTTCCCACTTATTTACACTCCACATCGGTCCAATCATTAAATCAATGGGTCCATCTCCAGTAATTCGGTGAACAATCATTTCAGGGGGTAAAACCTCTAATTGATCACATACTAATGATACATAATCATCAAGTGACATAAATTCAAGCAACCCTTTTTCATATTGTTTGACCATGGGGGTACCTTTTAATAAATGCAATAAATGAATTTTGATCCCTTGTACATCTAACTTTGCTACCTCTCGAGCAGTTTGCATCATCATTTCAGGCGTCTCAAGTGGTAAGCCATTAATGAGATGAGAACAAATACGGATATTGTGCTTTCTTAGCTTCTCAACTCCGTCAATATAGCACTGAAAATCATGAGCACGATTTATTAATAAGGCAGTTCGTTCATGAACGGTTTGCAATCCAAGCTCTACCCATAAATAGGTTCGTTCATTAAGTTCAGCCAAATACTCAACCACATCATCAGGCAAGCAATCGGGACGAGTGGCAATAGAAATTCCAACTACCCCTTCTTGATTGAGTACTGATTCAAATTTCTCACGTAGCACCTCAACTGGGGCATGTGTATTCGTATAGGCTTGAAAGTAAACCATATATTTACCATCTTTCCACTTCGTATGCATTTTTTCCTTGATCGTATTAAATTGTGTAATAAGATCTTCTGTACGGTCTCCAGCGAAATCACCAGAACCTGCTGCACTACAAAACGTACAACCGCCGTGAGCTACGGTACCATCACGGTTAGGGCAGTCAAAGCCACCATCTAGTGCAACCTTAAATACCTTATGTCCGAAATGCTGTCTTAAATGATAATTCCATGTATGGTAACGCTTGTTATCTGACGCGTATAAAAATGGGTTATTCTGATCCAAATCAGGTTTCTCCTTTATTATAAAAATAGTCCATTAAACGATTGTAGCATGATTAATTCACCATTCACAAATGTAAAAAATGTGTACAGAATTGGAAGTCATTAATAAGACATAATAGGACCGTCAGTGTACACACTATCAAGTGATGAGGCATTGCTTCACAAAGAATAGAGGAGGGGTACAAAATGGCCACTCGTAAATCAGTTGAAGATTTCTTAGCACAATGTGAAGATACAATTCGTTATGCACAAGAGCAAATCACGACTGGAAGACAGCAAGAGCATTATAATGCTACTGAGTACACAGATGCCCTTCATATGATCGAAGAACGCACAAATGATTTAGCTCACTTAGCACTTAGCTGTAATGGCCAGCAACGTGAACAATTACATCGAATGAGATTACAGCTTCAACAGCTACAAAATGATTTAACATTAGATGAAAATATCATCCAGGAATATAAATAGGGGGATATGTGATGAAAAAACGTTCAAAGCAAAATAACCCTGAGCAAAAAACACAGAATGGGCATAACAGTGAGTTCGGACAAGAACTAAGTGCAGTTGAAAAAGTGAAAAAGAAAAATGCGAATAAAGGTCAACCAATTAAATCAAAACAACATCCTGAATGATAAGAAAAGAGTGTGGATTTCACACTCTTTTTGTCTGTAAAAAAGCATGTCCTATTACTATAAAGTTCTAAAAATTATGTGGATTAGCAACTGTATTGATAAATAGATAAGAAAGGAATAGAATGATTTTTGGAGCAAAAATAAAACGGAAATCATTTTTTTATATATATGTAGGAAAAGGGGGAGTGAATATGCCTCGAACGCTTTGGGTGTTAGTGATTGGAATGATTATTAATGTAACAGGATCTTCTTTTTTGTGGCCATTAAATACAATCTACATTCATGATCAGCTCGGAAAATCGTTAACAGTAGCGGGATTTGTTCTCATGTTGAATTCTGGAGCTAGTGTGATAGGAAACCTTGTTGGTGGAACGCTATTTGACAAGGTTGGAGGATATAAATCAATCTTAATTGGAATCCTCATCTCAATGGTAGCAATAGGTGGACTCGTCTTTTTCAATGAATGGCCATATTATGTGCTGCTATTAATAGTAGTCGGATTTGGTTCTGGGATTGTCTTCCCAGCGATGTATGCAATGGCTGGTTCGGTATGGCCCGAAGGTGGAAGAAAAGCATTTAATGCCATGTATGTCGGTTCAAATGTTGGTGTTGCATTAGGTGCTGCTTTAGGTGGATATGTCGCTTCTTATTCTTTCCAATACGTTTTCACAGCAAACGCAGTCTTGTATATCTTCTTTTTATTATTAGCAGTGTTTGGATACCGTTCGATCAAAGTTGATCAATCAAGTCAACAAAATGTATTGGAACAAAAGAAAACGATTAAGAATTATACGAAACTAACAGCTCTTCTGATTGTTTCGATTGGATATTTATTATGCTGGTTAGCTTATTCACAATGGGCATCCACGATTGCCTCTCATACTCAAGGTCTAGGGATTAGTATGAAGCAATACAGTTTGCTATGGACAATTAATGGTTTACTTATTGTATTGGGTCAACCGTTGGTTAGTGCATTGGTTCGTTTCTTTGCAAAAACACTTAAGTCACAAATCGTGATTGGAATCATCATTTTCATCGTCTCATTTGTGGTGGTCTTAAATACAACCCAATTTACTGGCTTTATTATTGCGATGGTGATATTAACTATCGGTGAAATGTTTGTGTGGCCAGCAGTGCCAACAATCGCAAATGACCTAGCTCCAAAAGGGAGAGAAGGCTTTTATCAAGGAATCGTTAATAGTATGGCAACCGGTGGTAGAATGCTAGGCCCAGTTGTGGGTGGTATTCTAGTAGACTTTCATGGGATGAGTATGCTATATGGAGTTTTGATTGTCCTGTTAGCAATCTCTGTTGTTACAACACTCTTATACGATCGTAAGTTAAAACAAAATATAACAAAAGAAGAAACAGTAGTTGTTACTGGATCATAGATAAAATGAAAACCTTGGGAGATGCTCTCGAGGTTTCTTTTTTATTTTAGAGATTTAAAGCATGAAAAATCATGAACAATATGGTAATATCGAATAATAACAAAATTCAATATTATTAGAAAAATAAAATATGGTAAATGAAGCATAAAAAGAGATTGCTCATTTACTTGAAGGTAAGGGGAATCTAACAATGGCAGAATTACGTAGTAATATGATCAAAAAAGGTTTTGATCGTGCACCACATCGAAGCTTGCTTCGAGCAGCAGGGGTAAAAGAGGAGGACTTTGATAAGCCTTTTATCGCAGTCTGTAATTCATATATTGATATTGTTCCAGGACATGTACACTTACAAGAATTCGGAAAGATTGTCAAAGATGCAATTCGTGAAGCGGGTGGAGTTCCATTTGAATTTAACACAATTGGGGTAGATGATGGAATTGCTATGGGGCATATTGGAATGCGTTACTCTCTACCAAGTCGTGAAATTATTGCAGATTCAATTGAAACAGTGGTTTCTGCTCACTGGTTTGATGGTATGGTCTGTATTCCAAACTGTGATAAAATCACACCCGGAATGATGATGGCAGCACTTCGAGTCAATATTCCAACTATTTTTGTTAGTGGTGGACCAATGAAGGCTGGCACAACAAGTGATGGAAGAAAGATTTCATTATCATCCGTATTTGAAGGTGTGGGTGCCTATCAAGCTGGTAAAATTGATGAAAAAGGTCTTCAGGAATTAGAAGCATTTGGCTGCCCAACCTGTGGATCTTGCTCTGGAATGTTTACTGCAAACTCAATGAATTGTTTAGCAGAAGCCTTAGGACTTGCTTTACCTGGAAATGGAACAATCCTAGCTGTTGCACCTGAGCGTAGAGATTTCGTCAAAAAGTCTGCGACTCAATTAATGGAATTAATCAAGGATGACATTAAGCCACGTGATATCGTCACTGAAAAAGCGATTGATAACGCATTTGCCCTTGATATGGCTTTAGGTGGATCAACAAATACAGTACTACACACATTAGCTCTTGCACATGAGGCAGAAATTGACTATCCAATTGAGCGTATTAACGAGGTGGCTGCACGTGTACCACATCTATCAAAGCTTGCACCAGCCTCTGATCACCATATTGAAGATTTGCATGAAGCAGGTGGGGTTTCTGCAGCGTTATATGAGTTATCGAAAAAAGAAGGAGCCCTTCACCTTGATACACTAACAGTGACTGGGAAAACGCTTGGTGAAAATGTTGCAGGATGTGAAGTTCAAGATCATAATGTCATCAGACCAATAGATGATCCTCATACTGTAAAAGGCGGATTGGCTGTATTATTCGGAAATCTTGCTCCAGATGGTGCGATCATTAAAACTGGTGGGGTTCAAAATGGGATTACAAGTCATGAAGGACCAGCAGTTGTCTACGAATCACAAGAAGAAGCGGTAAAAGGGATTTCCTCTGGCGAAGTAAAAGCGGGCGATGTAGTCATCATCCGTTATGAAGGTCCTAAAGGTGGACCGGGAATGCCTGAAATGCTTTCTCCAACATCGATGATTGTAGGAATGGGACTAGGGCCAAAGGTAGCTCTTGTAACAGATGGTCGTTTCTCCGGAGCTTCACGAGGACTTTCAATTGGGCATGCTTCACCAGAAGCAGCTGAAGGCGGACCACTTGCCTTTGTAGAAAACGGAGACCATGTTGTAATAGATATTGAGAATCGCACAATGGATGTAGTTGTACCAGAAGAAGAATGGGAACAACGTAAGGCAAATTGGAAAGGCTTTGAGCCAAAGGTGAAAACAGGCTATCTTGCTCGTTATTCCAAGCTTGTTACATCTGCTAATACAGGTGGAGTCATGAAGATTTAATTTATAAAAAGAGTCCAGATAAGGATGAAATCATCCCAATCTGGACTCTTTTTTGTATTAGGCTGTTTTCTCAAAGTTTGTTGTTTTTTGAAGTGAATTAATTGAGAATAGATTTCTAGCATACTGAATACACGGGGGACTCCCGTGGGACTAGTTGGCTCCCACAGGACGCGGATTGTATTCAGGCTGCGGTATCAAAAGCAACAATATATACGAAAACAGCCTTGTATTATTATTTTGCTGCCTCTAACTGGCTCGGATCTAGATAATTTATAACGTCTGAACTATTTCCTCCTCCATAGCCGCTACCATTCTCAGGTCCTGGGTAGGTTTGTTCGCCTTTTTCATCATAGGCGATCACACCGAATTGAACAGTAGGGGGGAGGAACATATCACCAAAGAACGGGTCAGGCTGATTATACTGAATGAGTTGTTCATATTCTCCGATTAAATCAATCCAATTCTCTGGAAGCTTTATTGCAGAATAAGAATGGGGGAAGTCGGCAACTTGAACAGAATGTTTTAATTGAATTCTTGGCTGATAGGATTGAATTCCGTCTGAAACAAGAAAGCTTCGGTCTTTTATTAAATAAAAATCGAGTCTCTGTAAGTCTTGCAGAGGATCGTAGTTCAATAAGAAATACTGCTCTGAATGGACCTTCACATGAAGTGGAGACCCTAATGTTCCTGTATATGCATTTTGCCACTTACGCTTTTCATAGATCCAATAGCTAATCGCATAATCACCTTCAGTTGTAATGTAAGGAACAAAAACATGGTTGTCATCTAAGTACACTATATCTTGAATTTCACTTACCTTTACACTTAAGAAGTGGGGATTTATTTCATTAATGAGTTCTTCGTCAGTCAAAAAAGACTTTGCTTTACTAGGATAGAACCAATAAAGAAGCATAATCATTGCAATTACCAAGATTCCTATAAGGGCCATCGTTTTTCTATTCATTTTACAAGCCCTCCTTTACTTCAATAATTGCGTTTGGTAATCGATAATACAATTGTTCTTTTGGGGTGGATATTAAAAGACCTTTACCATCCTGCTCAATGTAGATTACTGTCTGTAAGCCACTTCCCGATTTTGGTTTAGTGCCGATAAGTTGATATGGAAATTTTTCAACCATTTCATTTGATTCGGATTCCCATCCTGTCATGGTCGTATCGTTATACCATTGTTGTGCATTGAATTCAGTCATACTTCCACTCTCAATATCCTTTAATAGATAAGTAGACTGGAGGGTGACTTCGGTACCTGAAGGATGAATCACCATCACCTGCGCATTATCTATATCAGAAACAAAAGTGGAAAGGGAATTGTTTGGATAGATTAGCTGCTGCATAGGTCCGTTTAATAGCGAAATAAGAAGAAAGACAAAATTGCTGAAAAAACCAAGCCATGCAAAGGTTCGATATCGTTTCCAACGTTCTTGTTGGTTGTTTCTTTTCAATATCCAATAAGCGATCCATACGCCGAGCGGAAGAATCGGTATGCTTATGAGCATATTGACATTCAAATTGAAATTAAACGAAAATCTTCCTAGAATCAAAATAATAATCGCTTTCCAAACTGGCGGTTTTTCACTTTTTTTATAATAGATAATAAAAAGAAATAAAATGATAGCCCATGAAAATAATGTTGTTATTGTCGAAACGAGATTGTATGAAAAATCGAATGTAAAATCCATGGTATGCCTCCTAAATAGGTATGATGTATGGATTTTATCATACTAATGGAATAAAATGGTGTGAAAGTAGTATGAATAAGGATGATTTTGGTGAAAATGATTTCGAGCAAGCCTATTTTTCTTGATACTACTTGCAGTTTTTTGACAAATTCTATACAATACACATTATAATGAATAAGCGAAAAGCATTGATAAGGAGTAGTAATGAAGAACTGTGTTTAGAGAGTTGACGGGTGGTGCAAGTCAATCATTAGTTGTTCATGAACTCGCCTTGGAGTCACAAGTGTGAAATACGTTTCTACGTTAATTAATACTTGTCGTATGGTCCGCGTTATGGATGAATGAAGCGAGTGTAGCATGCCTTATGGCGTGATGACACTAATGTGGGTGGTACCGCGGGAGATTCTATACATAATCCTCTCGTCCCTCTTATGGGATGAGGGGTTTTTTATATTGGTTGTTTTTTCAAAGTTTGTTGTTTTCAGACATGAATTAATTGAAAGTGAAGTTTTTAGCAGACTGGATACACGGAGACTCCCGTGGGATGCGTGAGCAAAAGTGAGACCCCGCAGGAGCACCGCGACGAGGAGGCTCACCGCTCACCCCACAGGACGCGGAGTGTATTCAGGCTGCGGATTTTATAACAACAATTTATTCGAAAATAGCCATTATATTCAGTTAAGTTTTGAACATGATGTTCGAGGAGGATTAAGATGAGTTACAAACACCAGGATATTGAAAAAAAGTGGCAGCAATATTGGGAACAAAATAAAACATTTCGTACGACTGAAGACAAAGGGAAGCGTAAATTCTACGCGTTAGATATGTTCCCATATCCATCAGGAGCGGGGCTACATGTTGGTCACCCTGAAGGTTATACTGCAACAGATATTTTATCAAGAATGAAGAGAATGCAAGGGTATAATGTACTTCACCCAATGGGCTGGGATGCTTTCGGATTACCAGCTGAGCAATACGCATTAGATACAGGAAATGATCCAGCTGAATTTACGGAAATGAATATCAACACATTCCGCCGTCAAATTAAAGAGCTTGGCTTCTCTTATGACTGGGATCGTGAAGTGAATACAACCGATCCTAAGTATTATAAATGGACACAATGGATTTTCACTAAGCTATATGAAAAGGGCTTGGCTTATGTAGATGAAGTAGCAGTTAACTGGTGTCCAGCTTTAGGAACTGTCCTTGCGAATGAAGAAGTCATTGATGGTAAGAGTGAACGTGGTGGTCATCCAGTAGAGCGTCGTCCAATGAGACAATGGGTGTTGAAAATCACTAAATATGCAGATCGTTTACTTGAAGACTTAGAGGAGCTTGATTGGCCTGATAGCTTAAAGGAAATGCAACGAAACTGGATTGGCAAAAGTGAAGGAGCACATGTTACCTTCAATATTGACGGGCATGATGATACATTCACTGTATTTACAACACGTCCAGATACATTATTTGGTGCAACATATGCAGTCCTAGCGCCTGAGCATCCTTTCGTTGATAAAATTGCAACTGAAGATCAAAAAGAGGCAGTTGCTGCTTATTTAGATAAAGTGAAGACTAAAAGTGATTTAGAGCGTACGGATTTAGCGAAGGATAAAACAGGTGTATTTACCGGAGCTTATGCAATTAATCCAGTAAATAATGAAAAAATGCCAATCTGGATTGCTGATTATGTATTAATGAGCTATGGTACAGGAGCCATTATGGCGGTTCCAGCTCATGATGAGCGTGATTATGAATTCGCAGTGAAATTCGAATTACCAATTAAAGAAGTAGTTGCTGGTGGCGATGTAACGAAAGAAGCATATACAGGCGATGGAGAGCATGTAAACTCAGACTTCCTAAATGGAATGAATAAAGAAGATGCGATTACAGCGATGATCGATTGGCTAGTGAAAAATGAAAAAGGCAAGAAGGAAACTACCTATCGTCTACGTGACTGGTTATTTAGCCGTCAACGTTACTGGGGTGAACCAATTCCAATTATCCATTGGGAAGATGGAACGATGACTGCACTTCCAGAAGAAGAGCTACCATTAATGCTTCCAAAAACAACAAATATCAAACCTTCTGGTACAGGTGAATCACCACTTGCGAATATAGAAGAATGGGTAAATGTTATTGATGAGAAGACTGGTAAAAAGGGTCGTCGTGAAACAAACACGATGCCACAATGGGCTGGTAGTTGCTGGTACTACTTACGTTATATTGATCCAGAAAACGATAAGTATTTAGCTGATCCAGAGAAATTAAAAGAATGGTTACCAGTTGATATCTATATCGGTGGAGCAGAGCATGCGGTTCTTCATTTGTTATATGCACGTTTCTGGCACAAAGTACTGTATGATATTGGTGTTGTGACAACAAAGGAACCTTTCCAAAAGCTATTTAACCAAGGGATGATTCTTGGTGAAAATAATGAAAAAATGAGTAAATCAAAGGGGAACGTAGTAAACCCTGATGATATTATTAAATCACATGGTGCTGATACATTACGTTTATACGAAATGTTCATGGGACCACTTGATGCTTCGATTGCATGGTCTGAAAATGGATTAGATGGTTCGAGAAGATTCCTTGATCGCGTATGGCGTCTATTCATTAATGAGCATGGTCAAGTGACTGATAAACTAACAGGAACTGAAGAAGGCGGAGCGTTAGAGCGTGTCTATCATCAAACCGTGAAAAAGGTAACTGAGGATTATGAAGGTCTTCGTTTTAACACGGCAATTTCACAATTAATGGTATTTATCAATGAAGCATATAAGGCAACGGAATTGCCAACAAAATATATGGAAGGCTTTGTGAAGCTATTATCACCAGTTGCTCCACATATCGCTGAAGAGCTTTGGAGTAAGTTTGGATATGATCATTCATTAGCTTATGAATCATGGCCAGCATTTGATGAAGCGAAATTAGTGGAGTCAGAAATTGAAATTGTCATCCAAGTAAATGGCAAGGTGAAAGCTAAGCTTCATGTACCAGCTGATGCGACAAGAGAAAAGCTAGAAGAAATCGCAATGGTAGAAGTGAAGGAACAAATTGAAGGTAAAACAGTACGAAAAGTAATCGCAGTACCAGGTAAACTAGTGAATATAGTTGCAAATTAACGATCGCTCTAAAGGATAGGAAATAAGAAAGCTGTCCCGAGATATCTCGGCAGCTTTTTTTCTTTGTATCAATTTAATTCTTCTGGTTAATCTAGAACTGTTCGACTAACTTAAAAAAAGGAGCCAATCATATGACCCAATCACAACGACAACAAGAAAGACAATGGAAAGAGCGCAAACAAGCTCAACATCCACATGGCAAAGTTAAATCTTTTGAACAGCTTGCTGAAGATGTGGGGAAAAATGATTCGAAGTAAGAAAAGCTGCAAATTGCAGCTTTCGTCATTTTTGAAGCTTCTTAGTTGTTTGCTAGTAATTTATGTAATAAAACAATCCCATAACCTATAAAGGCAACTGAAATACCAACATAAAGAGGAATAAGAAGTGGGAGAAAAAAGGCTAAGACTCCTAATGTCATGCCAATTAAACTAACTACATATATTTTCATAAGAATCCCTCCAGGAATACACTACGTATTTCTATAATTTATTTGACGAAGGATGAAAAATACCTTTTACAGAGTCGAGATATTTTATTTTTAGCGGAGTTTTGATTATAATGGCGATAGTATCTTGAGAGGATGATCTAATTGTCAGAGATTGAATTCATTACTACAGAAGAATTGAAACATAAGATTGAACAAGGTGAAAAGCTAGAATTAGTCGACGTACGTGAGGACGAAGAAGTTGAAATTGGTATGATTCCAGGTGCAAAGCATATAAAAATGGGTGATATACCAGCGAACTTAGACTATTTTGATAAAGACAAAGAATATATCTTCATTTGCCGTTCAGGTAAAAGAAGTGAAAACGTATGTTATTACTTACAAGATCAAGGGTATAAAGTACGTAATATGATTGGCGGTATGTTAGATTGGACCGGAGAAACTAAATAATCTTATTCAAAGTCTATTTCAGCGAGGGTTGGAATAGACTTTTTTGTTTAATACTTGAAAAATTAGTAGAAATAATTAATTATTAGCAGCCTGAATACACGTAGACTCCTGCGGGATGCGTGGCCAAAGTGAGACCCCACAGGAACGCAGTGACGAGGAGGCTCGTCCTTCCACCCCGCCGGACGCGGAGTGTATTCAGGCTGCGGTATCAAAAGCAACAATATATACGAAAACAGCCAAAATAAAAAACCAGCCCCTGCATTAGGAACTGGTTTGAACATGTGGTATTAATGATAAGCCGCATTTGCCGTAACTCACATAAGAAAGTTTTAAACCACCACTCCTCAAAGTGGGTGTTTGCAGATACAGTCCTGTCGTCCTTTTTCGTAATGAAGGCTTGACATTCTTGCATCGATATAAAACTCCCTATAACAGCATAAAGGTTAAAACTTAATTATCATTACGAACAATGTAGCTTATGTGTATATATTACAAGAAATGCATGTCCAATTCAATCACAATTCTTTCCATTCCTTTATCAAACATCCACTTGTCTATTTCTGTTGTAGAAATGAAACTAAATTGAAATATTTTTGTTAAACAACACTGATAGAATACAGATAACGTTCGAATAGTATAGTGAGGAACTTATAACATACCTTTACATATAGATCCGAAATTTTGAGGGGGAAGAAAATGACAAAAGAAGAAGTAATGATTGAAAAGAAGTTTTATGAGCGGTATTTAACGGGAGAATCGCAGCAACATCCTGTTGAACTATTAGGAGAATTATATTTTGCGGAGCAACAAATTGAATTTTGTGATCTTTCATATCTTCGTTATGCCCAAGGAGAGCTTTATTTTCATGTGAAGGATTATGAAGCAGCGATCTTTAAATGGGAAAACATCAATAATGAACTTGAGGACTGGGCAAGGAAAAATATGGCCGATGCCTATTTTGAACTGGATATCCTACCAAATGCAGAAGAAATGTATCTTTCGATTAAAACAGACCAACAGATTCTGTCGATAGAAATTTCGTTAAAGTTATTTTCACTTTATTGGGTCCAAGGGAAAATTAATCAAGCAAAGGATATCATCAAACAAGTCATTTCTATTGATCCAGATTATCAAGATGTCACAAGTCTTGCACGAACCTTTTTTGAAGAACAAAATGATTGGGATGAAGCCATTGAATTAGCTGTAAATGAAGCCATTCGTACACAATCAATAAATTGGTTTGAGTTAATTAAACATTATGTAGAACAAGGGCATACAAATACACATCGACCAGGTTATTTTATCAGTTGTTTAAGTGCTCTATATCAACTGAGTCATGAGCGATTTGAGGAACTAGTCTATCTCTTTTGGCAAAGTTACAAGAATGAAGAGCACATGCTTGAGTGGATTCAAGAAATTGACATGTTGATTTTATCAAGTGAAATTGAAGAGGGAGCTGTGTGGAAGAAGCTTTCTAACATGTATGAAGAAATTTACCTTGAATTAACAAACGGTCATTATTTGATGAATGAAGTGCGTAAGATTGTTCCAGAGCTTTTAGTGAATTGGTTACGATTATCAGATTCTTCAACATTGCCTCTTTCAGCTGCCTCAATACTAGCTTGGAATGAGATATTGCCGGTTAGTACATTTTCAACGTCTATTCTGGATTATGCAAGGGAGGTTGTTCATCAACAAACCCATACTAAAAAAGGACGAAGTAATATTACTGAACTGTATCAGACCATTACTATCTGGGCCAAGGCACAGAATCTATCAAATTCAAACCAATTTAATGGGCTCACCGAAGGTTTATTGAATAATACAAAACGTCATCTTCTAGTAGTAGGGACAAGTGAACGAGGAAAAATTAGTGTTCGTGACTCAATCATAGGCAAGAATATGCTAGAAGGCCCATCATCTTGTGCGATGATTTTCAGTCATAGTGATGATGAAGAAATCATTGATATTTCAAGCCAAGATCAAAAAGTAATTTCCGATTTATCAAAGTATCACTATGTTTCTGCGGCTAATCAAGAAAAGAGTGATCATGCACTTCTTGATGTGAAAGTCCCAAGTGAAAACTTAAAGGACTACCAATTGACTTTGATTGATTTACCTTGTATTACTGGTTCTAGTCATCAACTAAATGTAGATATCAATTATTTGAATTACATTGATCATTTATTCTTTGTCCTGAATATTCATTCTCCATTTACTGAAAAAGAACGTGATATATTAAATGGTATTCAAAAGCAAGCACCTAATCTCTCGGTAACCTTTCTTCTGACAGAGATTGAAGTAGGCTATAATGATCAGGAAATCCAAAGAGTGGTTAAAATAACGAAATCAAAGATCGATTCATTTTATCCAAATGCAAAGGTCATGGCATTTAAGTCTGAGAATGCAGAGTCAATCCGAACACTTCTTGAAGAAGTGGCGAATCCGTTCTCTACGAATCAGTTTGAGAAGGAGAGAGAGAAGAAGATTTATCAAAGTATTAAAGAGCTACTAAGTACGTTAACTCAAAATAGAAGTGGGTTGGAAAAGAAATTAAATGAAACGATTTCTTTCAACAACGAGATGACGTCGAAATTGACGGGGGCTATCCATCAGTTGGAAGATACGCAAAAGGAAAAAATCGCAAAAATTACAAGTAGCTACAGCGAAATAAAACATAAAATAAAAAATGAAATCAGTACAAATTTACCTAAAAGATTACAGAGTTGTTCTGAATTAGTTGAAGAAAAAAGTAATTTTAATCAAATTCACCATGAGTTAAATACAGAAATGAATAAACGAATTGACGAATATTTGAAAACAACAGTTGAACCACTGTTTCTTACGTCAATCCATGATTGGATTCAACTTGCTAGTGACGAATTTGACGAAAGTATGATTAGTTTAGAGGAACTTAGTGAAAGTTTGAATGGACAGTACGGGGAACAAAAAATCACTCTGCCATGTGATTTTAAAGTGTTAGAGGATTGGAAACGAGATGCAGAGCGGATGTCAAATCGTATCCATGTTCAGAAAGTTGATATTCTATCTAAATTTTCTCCGGCCCAATTTCTTTTGAAAGGTGCGGGGTTGATTCTAGGCTCACTACAACAAAAGGCTTTGGTTTCTACAAAATATAAACAATATATTGAAAATCGCTCATATGAAGAGGTTATCAATCTTGTTACAGCTCAATTCCTTGAGCAATTTGAGTTCTTTGAAAAAGCGATTGAACGAGATATTGAGATGTTCTTTGTCAATCCGTTCAAAACGTTGAAGCTAGTTGTTGAAGAAACGATCCTCGAAACAGATGAAAAACGTCAAATGTTAAGTGAAATGAATCAAAGACCAGAGGTATTTGAAGACGCACTGACTATTTTTGAAGTACGATTGAACCAATATGAATGGTTGAATACATCTACTCAATCTATAAACATATAGAAAAAATGCCAGGTTATCTCATTTTAAAATGAGATAACCTGGCGTTTTTTTATTCCACTAATCCTAGCTTCTTTAATCCATTAAATATTCCATGATCATTCACCGAAGTTGTTTGATGCTTAGAATAAGAATGTAAGTCCGGATGCGCATTCCCCATTGAAAAGCCTTCTTTCACATACGAAAGCATTTCTTTGTCATTCATACCATCACCAAAAGCGATTGCAGCTTCTGGAGTGAGGGAAAGAGATTCTAAAATAGTTTGTACTGCCACGCCCTTATTTACTGTGTCACGAATGACATCAAAACTATGCTTAAAGCCTTCGATATTAACCTGAGAGAGATGGATATGTTGATCTTCATAGATCATATAATTATTCTCTTTTACATTTATTACAGTCATACCTAAGACTTTGTCCATGTATTCAGGAGTAAATGGTTGATTGTTTTTTAAATGAAACTTATCAATAAATTCTTGAACAATTGGAGCTTCTAAGGATGTAAGCAGATTCTCCTTACTTGTATACAAGATGATTTCATGCCCGTGTTGTTTTGCTGTTTGTAGAAATCTTTCAACTGTTTTTGGAGGCATGGGTTCATTAAAGACTTCTTGTCCCTGATGAATGGCATAAGCTCCATTGTATCCAATAAAAGATTCAATGTGTAATTCTTTACCAATGTCCCAAATTTCGTGGAGAGGTCTTCCAGTGGCGAGGAACACTTTGATTCCTTTGTCCTTAACTTGCTTCACAGCTTCTTTCGTAGAATTCTGAATCGTATCGTCCGGTGTTAAGATGGTCCCGTCTATGTCTAAAAACAAAATTGAGTAGTCAGTCATTAGTCTCTCCTCTATTGATTGTGATTTAAATGCCATATGGAAATTTTATCATAAGTAGGAATTGAACAAAATGATTGTGTTAGTTAGAAAGGTTTTGAGCGGAGAATATGTTAAAAAGATGTGTAATGTTCATTGTATAGGTACAATTTCATCACACATCTTCGTTATAGACTATATTTGTCATCATGACTCCTTTCATCTAAGCGATATTAGAGTAGGCAATGCCAATGAATTCGACAGTGATCATTGTGCCAGGATTTTTTTCAGCCAAAGCTCTTTTATGGGTTTGGGCTTGTTTCATAGCATCGAACATTCCTGATGCAGAAAATGTCACATTATCAATCATGTTGTCATCTGTTTTGAAATTAAATAGAAACTGTTTCATTTATTGATACCTCCTTTTGTTGTTGTTTTATTGATAAATACACTATAACACAAAACTGTACTAATTAATATTAATAAACTGTTACATTTTTATTAAGAGGATCGTTTTTTATGTAAACCAGTATTCACAGTTTTTTATAAATTCATACCATTTAAGAAAGGGGAGAGTGTGATTTTAAATAAACAATAGAGTAATAGTGTTAAAGTGGATATGTCTATTTTGTGGAAAGTCGTACGATTTATGTTAATTTTTTATTAATGTTCGTAAAAATTTTGTAAATTTTAAAGAGTGATATTGTGAGGAAATGTGACAACAGTAAGGGTTTATTGGGTGATTAGATTGTTTTTGTCAAAAAAAGCAGAATTTTTTTATTGCTATTATATTCGGAAAAAAGCTATAATCTAATAGAACTGCACAAGAATAGACACATTTCGTTCACAAAATATGAATTATTCATACTTAATTACGTGTTTATTTTACAATTTTTTTAGACAGTTCAAAAAAATAGTCGGAAGGTGGATTTTAATTGAAAGTGAATTTCAAAGAAGCTCTGAAGCGAAAGGTAGTAAATAGTGCAATCGCAGCTACAGTGTTAGTTAGCACATTCCTTGCACCAATTCTTCCAAGTGTCGCTCAAGCAGCAGAAGAAGTAACTCCCGTTGTAGAACTACGTATTTTGGAAACATCGGATATTCACACAAATATCTTAAACTATGATTACTTCCAAGATGTGCCAACTCAAGCTTTTGGTCTATCTAAAGCAGCTACATTAATTAAGCAGCAAAGAACTGAAAACTCATTGCTTTTTGATAACGGTGATCTCATTCAAGGTAATCCACTAGGGGATTATATCGCTAGAGAAACTGGACTGAAAGATGGACAAGTTCATCCAGCGATTAAAGCTCTTAACTATTTAAACTATGATGCTATGACTGTAGGAAATCATGAGTTTAACTTTGGTCTAGAATTTTTAGATGAAGCATTAGCTGGTGCTGAATTTCCAGTAGTTAGTGCTAATGTTTATAAAACAGACGGTAAAACTCCTTATTTTAAGCAATATGAAGTGATTGAAAAAGAAGTAAAAGATACAGAAGGTACTGTTCATACAATTAAAGTTGGTGTGACAGGTTTCGTTCCGCCACAAATCCTAAACTGGGATTATGGTCATTTAAATGGCAAACTTGTTGTAAAGGATATTATCGAATCTGCTAATGAAGTAGTACCACAAATGAAAGCAGAAGGAGCAGATGTAGTTGTCGTTCTAGCTCATTCAGGGATTGATAGCAGCGATCATTTCAGTGGTATGGAAGATGCTACATATCATTTAACGAACGTTGATGGTGTTGATGCAGTATTATCTGGTCATGCACATTCAATTTTCCCAGCTGTGCCAGGAACGACTCCTGCGTTCGCAGATGGAAATGGTTTTGACAACACAAAGGGTACGATAAATGGTGTACCTGTTACGATGCCAGGATCATGGGCAGACCATATTGGTCAAATTGATTTAACCCTTGAAAATGTTGATGGAGAATGGACTGTTACTGATTCTCAAGCAGCTGTTTTACCAACAAAGGATTCTGCAAGTGATGAAGGTTTAGAAGCGTTAATTAAGAAAGAGCATGATGAGACAGTTGAATATGTTAATGGTCCTGTTGGAAAAACCTCAGCACCAATTAATAGTTATTTTGCTTTAGTACAAGATGACCCATCTGTACAAATTGTTTCAAACGCTCAAAAATGGTATGTAGAAAAGTGGATTGCTGGTGCTGGTTCAGAATATAAAGATCTACCAGTCTTATCTTCAGCTGCTCCTTTCAAAGCGGGTGGACGTGATGGATCTGATGCATCTTACTTCACGGATATTCCTGAAGGAACGATTGCAATTAAGAATGTTGCAGACTTATATTTATACCCGAATACTGTATATGCATTAAAAATTAATGGTACTGAATTAAAGAATTGGATCGAATGGTCAGCAGGACAATTTAATCAAATTGACCCAAATAAATCAGAAGAACAATCTTTAATCAATTACAATTTCAGATCGTATAATTTTGACGTGTTAGATGGTGTTACATATGAAATTGATGTAACTAAACCAGCAAAATATGATAACGATCAAAACCTAATTAATCCAGATTCAAGTCGTGTAAAGAACTTACAATATAACGGTCAGCCTGTAACAGCTGATATGGAATTTATCGTTGCTACAAATAACTATCGTGCTGGAACAAACAAAATTGTTAATCCAGATGGAAAGAACACTGTGTTAGTAGCTCCAGACGAAAATCGTCAAGCGATTATTGATTATATCGTTGCAACTGGTGAAATCAACCCAAGTGCTGATAATAACTGGAATATCGCTCCAATCCTTGGTAATGTGAATGTAACATTTGCATCTGCAGCTAAGGCACAAACATATTTAGATAGTGAATCTAATATTAAATATGTTGATAAAGTAGGCGAGGCTGGTGCGAAATACTCACTTGACTTAAGCTTACTACCAGAAAATACATGGCCATTACGTGTATTACACACAAATGATACACATGCACACTTAGATGATGTGGCTCGTCGTGTAACATTAACAAAAGAAAAGCGTGCAGAAGTAACAAATAGTTTACTAGTAGACGCAGGGGATGTATTCTCTGGAGACCTATATTTCACGAAATGGGAAGGTCTGAAGGATTTATTATTCATGTCTATGATGGACTATGATGCAATGGTTCCTGGAAATCATGAATTTGACAAAGGTCCAAGTGCATTTGCAACATTTATTTCAAAAGCAACGTTCCCAATTGTTAGCTCAAATATTGATTACTCAAATGAACCATCAATTAGTAATCTAGTAAAATCTCCAGCTGAGATTGATGCAGCAATTAAGCAAGGAACTGATATTGCAGGTATTTACCCATATGTTGTCATGAATGTAAATGGTGAAAAAGTTGGTGTTATCGGATTAACAACAGAAGATACGCCTGAAGCGTCAAGCCCGGGAGAAACGATTATCTTCAATGATGCAGTTGAGGCTGCAACTGAAACGGTTGAGGCTCTAACAAATGAAGGTATTAACAAAATCATTACTCTTTCACATTTAGGTTATAACCGTGACCTTGCTCTTGCAGAAGCAGTTGCTGGTCTTGATGTAATCGTTGGTGGACATACTCATACGACTCTTGAAACTGAAGTAGTTGTAGAAAATAATGGTGAGCCAACAGTAATTGTTCAGACTGGACAATACGGTGAGCAATTAGGTGTTCTTGATGTATTATTTGATGAAAATGGGGTAGTAATCACTGACTCAGAATACACAAGTGGAAGCCTATTTGATGTAAGTTCAGTAGAAGAAGATGCTGAAGCAAAAGCGATTTTAGATGAACTGAAAGCTGAGCTTGAAGAATTGAAAACAGAAGTAGTTGGTTTTGCAGAGGTATTTTTAGATGGTGAGCGTGCAACTGCTCGTACACAAGAAACAAACCTAGGTAATTTGATTGCTGATGGTATGCTTGCAAAAGCAAAGACAACTGAAAAAGGTGCTGACATTGCTATCACAAATGGTGGAGGAATTCGTGCTTCAATCGATGAAGGTGAAATCACTTTAGGTGAAGTACTTACAACAATGCCATTTGGAAATACGCTTGCTGTTCTTGATCTAAAAGGATCACATATTGTTGAAGGTTTAGAGAATGGTGTTTCTGGTGTCCATCTTGAAGATCTACCAGGTAAATTCCCACAAATCGCAGGTATGAAGTTTACGTATGATGTAAATCAGCCTGTTGGAGAAAGAATTGTTTCTGTAGATGTATTAGGTGAAGACGGAGAGTATGCACCAATTGATCTAAATAAGACATACCGTGTTACGACAAATGCATTTATGGCTCTAGGTGGAGATGGCTATGATAGCTTCAAAGAAGCTAGCTATGTAGAAGATTTAGGTATTGTTGATTATGAAGTATTTGTTGAATATATTGATGCTTTAGGTGGAAGTGTTAATCCACAAGTTGAAGGCAGAATCCTTGAGGTTACTAAAGGTGAAACTGACCCAACTGAACCAGGCGAAGAAACGCCAGGTGAGGAAACACCAGGCGAAGAAACACCAGGTGAAGAGACTCCAGGAGAGGAAACTCCAGGTCAAGATGACAATGGTGGAAAAGAAGATAAGATTGGTAACAATGGTAACAAGCTTCCTAATACTGCAACACAAGTATACAACTACATTGCATTAGGTTTAGCATTAATTGTAGCGGGATTTGTTACATTCTACTTCCAACGTAAGAAGAAGCTAGTTTAATAGGCATCTAATAAGAAATCACACTGACTAATGTCAGTGTGATTTTTTTGTATATTAGTAATTAAATTGTTTTGTTATTTGAGAAAGCGACGTAGACAGTTTCGTGAGCTTTAAGCCAATTTCATGTGTGCTTTCCATCTTCTCAATTTGATCATTACTCGTTCCTAACATTTGCTCTGTACTTGCTAATGTTTCTTGAGAGATAGAGGTGAAACTTAATGTCGCTTCTTCAAGCTGAGGTAATGTTTCTTTCAGGTCCTTTAGTTCTACTCTCATTTCTAAGAGACTCGTACTCACATTCTCTATTTCAATCATTAGTTCATCAAATGAGATCTTTGAGTCATTTGCAGTGATAAGATTGATTTTAATTTTGTTAAGCATTTGTTCAAATTCCTTTGTCGCTCTTAAAGTAACCTCATTCATAATGGAAATAGACTTTGTAATTTCTTCCGTTGCTTTCGTAGATTGGTCTGCTAGTTTTCGAACCTCATTAGCAACAACAGCAAATCCTTTTCCAGCTTCACCAGCTCTAGCTGCCTCAATTGTTGCATTAAGTGCTAATAGCTTCGTTTGTTCTGCCATCCCTTTAATTAAGCCGACTAAATTTGTAATAGATGATGATTGTTCCTGAACATCACCAATGGTAATAGTCATATGTTCAAATTCTTTTTTGATAGTGTGATTACTTTCAATCAATCTAGATATATTTTTTTCTCCAATAATAGCTGATTGATGCATATCTTCTGATTTATGAAAGACAAAATCCATTTTATTCAGGATATCTTCGTTTAATTGTTTTAATGATTGGAATTGATTTACATGATTCTCAGAGCTAGCTGCTGTATGCTCTGCACCTTCTTTTACAACATTTATAGCTTCAATAAGTTGATGACTAGAAACTAATGCGTCTCGTGATGAATGCTTCAGGTCCCCACCTGTTGTTTCTAACTCTCGTGTGGTCTCGGTTATTTCATTAATCATATTAGTCATTTGCTGCATCATTGTTTTAAAGCTTTTATTTAAAGAATTAATTTCAGGAATCGTTGTGTCAATTTGTGAAGCTTTATTTAGATGACCATTTCGTACATCTCTCATATCATTTTGTAATTGTAATAAAGGAGTAGTTAGTTTTTGTACGAAAAGAATAATAAGGATAGTAGATATGAATAAACTAATAAAAATAATAGAAATCGTGAAAATGGCCATTTTATTCACTGAATCTAAGTAAGAATCTACTGGAACAACTAACACATAGTGTCCATTAATCTCATTGATTTTCTGAACTGAAATAGTGTATTCCTTTCCATTTATCCTTTCTTGAAAGGTCATTTTGTCGTTGTTGATAAGTTGTAATACCATTGAGTTTGGAATGGTAATACCTGATTTTGCGCTTGTTTGAAACGGATGGACTTGTTTATCAACAATATAAAACATATCTGAATCCATTCCATCAGCACTTAGTTGTTTTTGCTGGTCTCGGATGTTCATCTCAAATTGTTGAAAGAAGTAATCCTGGTCACTTACATACATGAATTTAAGATTACTAGCAACAGATGAAATGATATCTGATTCCCGACTTAATCTATTCTCTATCGTGGTTATAGTCGCATTCTTTGCTTGAAGATAGGAGCTTAGACCAACCGCATTCACAGAAAGAAATAATAAAAAAATAAATAAGAACAAGAGACGATTCCGTAAACTGAATTGATGTAAGAACCTCTCAATTAATCTCTTGAACCTCGCTAGCTTTTCACCCATAGTAAACCTCCAGTGTTCAAATTTCGAGCGTATACGACAAATGCTATCATAGCTATGTTAAGGTGGTGTAAAACTGATGTAAATTTATTTACTGTGTTGTCGTTTGTGAACACTTATTACTCTAGCGAATAAATAGCATTAGATGATATGATGTCATAAGCGTATTATCAGGGTGTTGTTTATTTAAAAAGGAGGCAGTTACATGTCTAACTACATGCTTGGAGTGGATATTGGAACTACTAGTACAAAGGCTGTTTTATTTACTAAAAAGGGAGAAGTAAGAAGCTCTCACTCCGTAGAGTATCCATTATATATACCAGAGCTTGGAGCTGCTGAACAGGATCCAAATGAAATTTTGGCAGCTGCCGTTACATCTATAAAGGAAGCGGTTGCGAGATCTGGGATAAAGGATGATGAATTGTCATTCATCTCATTTAGCGCAGCAATGCATAGTCTGATTGCAATAGATGATCGAGGGAATCCATTAACCAACAGTATTACATGGGCTGACCAACGAAGTGAGAAATGGGCATCCAAAATAAAAGAAGAGATGAATGGACATGAGATTTATCTACGAACAGGAACACCTATTCATCCAATGTCACCATTAGTAAAGCTCCTATGGTTAAAAAACGAACACCCGTCTTTGTTTGGACAAGCAGCTAAATTTATTTCGATTAAAGAATATGTCTTTCATGCACTTTTTGGAAGGTATGTAGTTGATTATTCAATTGCTTCGGCAACAGGGTTATTCAATTTAAAGAAATTAGATTGGGATGAAGAGGCTCTCGGTGTATCGGGGATTACATCAGATCAACTATCACAGTTAGTTCCAACCACAGAAGTTATAACAGGATTAAAGAGTCATTACGTTAATAAGCTACAAATTAGCAGTGATGTTCCTTTTATCATTGGCGCAAATGATGGGGTACTTTCAAACTTAGGAGTGAATGCTGTTGAGCCAGGTGTGGCTGCAGTGACAATTGGAACAAGTGGAGCAATTCGAACGGTTACAGATAAACCTATAACTGATTCAAATGGCAGAACCTTTTGCTATGCATTAACAGAGAAGCATTGGGTGATTGGTGGTGCAGTGAATAATGGTGGAATCATTTTAAAATGGCTTCGCGATGAACTAGCTACAGAAGAAACTGTCCAAGCACATAATCAAGGCATGGACCCATATGATCTGATCACGGAAAAAATATCAAAGGTGAAGCCTGGTGCTGAAGGTCTTATTTTTCATCCTTATTTGACAGGGGAGAGAGCACCTATTTGGAACGGAAATGCACGAGGTTCATTCTTTGGTTTAGCTATTCATCATAAACGAGAGCATATGTTACGTGCTGTTCTTGAGGGGATCAACTTAAATCTATATACCGTGTTGCTTGCTTTAGAGGAGATGATTGGCAGTCCGAAAAGGATACATGCAACAGGTGGATTTGCTCGATCAAAAGTGTGGAGACAAATGCTTTCAAATATCTTTAATAGTGAGGTAAGTATTCCTGAGAGTGTAGAGGGTTCTTGCTTAGGTGCAGCCGTACTTGGGTTATATGCACTTGGTGAAATCGAGTCATTTGATGTAGTTGCTGACATGGTAGGTACAACGAACACTCAAATACCAGATCCAAGTGAAGTACAAATCTATCAAGATCTCATTCCACTATATGTACGTTTATCAAAGCTATTTGAGCAGGAATATCAAGAACTTGTTCAATTCCAAATGAAATATAAGAATTAAATGTATGTAGGATGAAGCGATAAAACCCCGCAGCATGAATACACTCCGCGTCCAGCGGGTGCCCGGTGAGCCTCCTCGTGCCTGCGGGGTCTCACTGTTGGTCACTGATCCCGCAGGAGTCTACGTGTATTCATGCTGCTAGGACTTGCTAAACTCGATTCTGATTAATGTTGATACTGTTTTTCTACATTACTCTTCTTTACTCTGCTTCACCGACATATTCAATATACTCTGTACTCGTAATGTTAAGGTCACGAGGCACTTTTAAATAGATAACTTGATTACCGTGGAAATCTATATCGGAAAATCCATTCCTTGAGCTATTAGGAGTAGTTGAAAATTGCGTTAGAACAGAGTCAGTACTGAACGCAGTAATGTTTAACTTGTATTTATTAGGTGGTGTAATGATTAATGATTGATCAACCTGTGAAATTTTATAATGATTTGAAACATTAGGTACATTGATGGTATCGACAAAGGTTGATGTCTTATAATGAAATACCTCAATTTTCCCATCATTCTCTTCTTTGCGTTCAGCAACAAACCAGACGTAAGCACCTTCTACATAATCAACTTCTACATTAATCTCTTCACCGGCATAATCAAAGCTCCATTGGTCATTTAAATGGATCGACTTAATGTTCTCAACCTGCCCATCTAATACTAACTCATAAAATTGATTATATTCCTCTTGACCAAATGGCTCAGCTTTGTAAGGATCATAGCCATAGACAAAGTCATCTGTTGGAAGAAAATAATAAACAACCGTAGATACGAGCAAAATGATTGGGAATACGACTAGCAATAATCTCAAGCTTTTTTTATGTTGAAACCTTTGTATCGTGTAGGATCCCATAAATAATAAAACGATAAATAGGACTGGAATTAAAATTCCCCACATTGCCATTAGCCACGCACCTCCAATCTAGATGAAAACAAGATAATACTACCCATGATTAGGCAAACTGTTATCAACACTTTCAAACTAAAAAATAGTAGAGAAGATTCCTGAACGAAGAATTGAATCATACTGAGATTCGTCACATCTGTTTGTTCAATGCTAGCGACTGCAATAATTGCGGCAGGAATAATCACAACTAATGGTTTGAATAACTGTACTAACATTCCGAATAAATAGCCTATAATACTTACGAGTAGGACATATAAAATAGTTACATAGAAACTTAGAAGTAACTCAGTCGGTGATGAATGAAAATGTTCTCCTAAGAAAATCGAATCTTTATTAGAAAAATAGAGAATGACTCGAGAAAGATTTCCAGATAGGATGGCAGTCAAACTACTAACAATACTCATAGTAAGAATAAATGCTGCATTTGCTAGATTTGTTGTTAGATGATTAGAGATAAAGGAAACATCCTGTCTTCTTGAATACTTCGTTGTGATCATGATAGAGATAATAAAGCCCCATATGATGGTGAATGCGATAATCGACATATTTGAGTAGCCATTCATTTCAACATCGAAATCATTTGAACTTGAGTACATGCCATTGGTGCCATTTAGACTTGATAGGATCGCTAGTGTCTGAACGACAATTAGCCCAAAGTAAAATCCTAAATAGGATTTAAGCTTGAATAAGTACTGCTGCTTCACAATGTTAGAAATACTTGGTTCAGTTAAATACATCATCAATTCCTCCTTTATGTCGATTTGTTAAATAGACACATAAGTCATCAGTTGCAACGGCAGAGATGTCAACCCCATTTAATTTGAGCTTATGAAGAGTTGTTTCAGATAGTTGATTTCGAACTACGACATACTTAGTATTTACTCCTAATTGCTCTGTGTATAGAATATCAACGGATCCAAGTAACTCATCGATTGCAGCAGTAGTTCCGGTTAATCCAAGTGCATATTGCTTTAAGTCCGAGATCGACAAATGAATCTTCTGTTGCCCATTATGAATGAGAAGCACATCTTCAAGAATGTCCTCTAATTCATTTAATAGATGACTAGATAGGATAACCGTACGAGGGTGCTTTAAGTAATCCTTTAATAAAGCTCGATAGAAATCCTTGCGCACGGAAGAATCCATCCCAGTTGTAGGTTCATCAAAGATGGTAAGTGGACATCTTGCGCATAATCCAATAATCATATTAAATGTACTTCGCATTCCCTTTGAGAGAACTTGGTGAGATTGCTGCTTATGAAAGCCAAAATAGGTAAATAATCTTTCTGCTAATTCGTGATCCCAGTTAGGGTAAAAGTTTTTACTAGCTTCTAGGATTTCCCAAAGTGTCAGTGAAGGTGGGAAAATCATTCCGTCATCGATAAAGATAAGATTGGCAGATACCTTCAAACTATTAAAAGGATGTTCACCAAACACCTGTAATTTGCCAGATGTATGCATATAAAAGCCAGCTAGTGTTTTTAAGAGAGTGGTTTTACCAGCTCCGTTTCGTCCAATTAAGCCGGTGATGGTGTGTTCTTCAATCACAAAGCTTAAATTATTCAAAGCATTCGTTTTCCCATAGCTTGTGGTGAGTCTATCACATTCAATGACCTTCATCATTGGTCCCCCCTAAATTTGTTTTCACTTCTTTGATCAAAGAGATTAATTCATCTTCGTCTACACCTAATCTCTCAGCTTCTACCACTAACTCCAAAATTAAGGTTTTCATAATTTGATCCTTCCTTTTTTTTAGAATCCATGTTTTTGCCTCTGGGGCGACGAACATTCCAAGCCCTCTTTTCTTATATAAAATTCGTTCATCAGCAAGAATGTTTAAACCTTTAGCAGCAGTTGCAGGATTAACAGTAAACATTTCGGCTAGCTGATACTGTGAATAGATTTTTTCATTCTCTTTAATGTGCTCATTCAAAATCTCTGTTTCTAACCACTCTGCTAATTGAACATAAATCGGCTTCATGCTATCTGGATTAAGTATCACAGGTTACACCTCCTTAGGATGTACATGAGTGCATTAGTGCTATAATGTAGTATACTTCTAATTTGGTAAAAAATGCAATATATTTTTAGAGAAAATAAAAAAACGATTAATCTTAGAGAAGATTAATCGCTCGTGATTTCTTTATTTGATTTAAATAATAGGTCAGCAAAGGCAATCCCAAAAGCTAGGCCAAGAGGTATGGAGAGATCCCATAATTCAAACGTAGAGTCGATAAAGAAATAATTGATTAAGAATGTTGAACCATTCAAAAATAAAAACCACATAAAAAAAGTAAATAGCTTCTTTCTGAGTTGTTCCCATATAAATGAACGTAGGTTGATAAGGACCTTGATTAATAACGATAAAACATAAATAAGAAGAAAAATGACATATCCAATTATGAATGTAACCACATAAGGTGAAGCAATATCCTTATACACTATAAGCATAGTTATGATGGTTCCAACTATAAAAACAAATATAAAATGATATTGAAACTCTTCTTCATGCTCTGCACCATACTCTCACTCACGAACTGATTTAGTTTGTGAGTTTGTCATACTCTTCTTTAATTTCCTCAATCGATTGATCGAATTCTTCGCCCCAATGGTCATTAACAGTCTTAAATACGACATTGCCTTCAGTGTCTAGCATGCCGTATCCACGGTAAGCTACTTCACCATTTTTCATCCCAAATAAATCTGCAACTTCAAGATTTGTGTCTGAAACAAAATCCACGCTTTTTCCAAACTCTTGTTCAAGTGCTTGGTAAAGCTCTAATTGCTGTTCAGGTAAATCATTGCTAAGAATATACATATTTACATCCATTCCATCTAATTCATCTAAGTTCTGATGCAACTGAACCAGTTGCTGCTGACAGATTCCTCAGGTGTAAGTTGTGATAAAAAAGAATAAAGTAGGCTTTTCCTGTGGAAATGAGACTTCGTTCTTATTTTGATCCAATAATGTGACAGTCTCTTCCATTTGGTTTTGCCCACATGCTGATAAAACAAAAACAAAGATCACAAACAAAAGCATTAGCTTTTTCTGCATAATATCTCCTTACTTTCTTATTAAAATTTCAAACTCACGTTAGATAATAACATCATAACTATTTTCTAAAAGCTTTTCCACTCATATGTCCCAACCGTGGTTTGTTTGACTTTCCCAAACTGGACTTTGTGGAAAACACTACGAAAGGAACAAGTGATATATATATAGGCTGCGGTATCAAAAGCAACAATATATACGAAAACAGCCAAAATATAAGAGGCAGTAACATTCAAACAGTACACGAACAGCCTCTGATAAATGAATCAACAAAATTCTAAGTAGCTTGCAAATCTAGAGTTAAAATTTAAATGATGAGCTATTAAGCCATTGACCTCCATCTATTGTGATACAATCACCATTAATAAAGTTAGCTTCAGGAGAAAAGAGAAATGCAGCAAGGTTTGCCACTTCATCTACTCTTCCAAAGCGTTTGAGGGGTATCCCGTCAAGGACCCTCTGAACTGCTTCCTCATCAGTCAGAAGCTTCTGTACACCACCAGTATCCTCAATAGGTCCTGGAGCAATGGCATTCACGCGGATTCCGTATTGACTACCCCATTCAACCGCAAGTGTTTTTGTCATTGCAAGTACTCCTGCTTTGGCACTTGCCGAATGAACGACACCAACACCAGCTGTCCATGCATAGGTGGCAACAATATTTGTTATGCTTCCAGATTTCTTTTCTTTAATCCATTCCTTTCCAACTGCTTGAGTACAATTCCATGTTCCATGAAGGACAATGTCAATGACTGCTTTCCAGCCATTAGAGCTTAGCTCCTCGGCCCTAACGAGGAAGTTTCCAGCAGCATTGTTGACAAGGAAATCGATTGTACCAAAGGCTTGCTTCGTTTGACTTACCATCTCTTGAACTTTTTCTTCATCTCGAACATCCATGACAACAGGTAGGACTTGCCCCTTGTATGTTTCAATTTCTTCTTTTGCCTGATACAACTTTTCGGGATCTCGACCACTAATGGTTACAAATGCACCCTCTTTGGCAAAACGAGCTGCCATTGCCTTTCCCATTCCACTGCTTCCACCTGTAACAATTACAACCTTATCCTTCATATAAGTCCCCTCCAGTATTAGTCTTCTAAAATAAGTATTCAATGGTACAACAAAGGATACTGATGCAATGGAAATTAAATAAAGCCTGTCAGAATTCGTTATTAATAGACAGGCCTTGTTATCAAGAAGGTAAATTAATAGTAAAAGTGGTTGCATTTGGATTAGAAGAACATTCAATTGTTCCCCCGTGTTTTTCGATAATTTTCTTACAGACGAACAATCCAATACCAGTTCCTAGCTCCTTCGTTGTGAAAAACGGATCAAAAATCTTTTCAAGTGATTCCTTCGGGATTTCAGGTCCGTCATTTGTGATGGTAATAACTACATCATTTTCAACTTTATGACAATCGACAGTTAAATTCTTCGGTTTGTTCGTATTAGACCTTAGTGCATCTAAAGAATTGATAAAGATATTTAATAAGACTTGCTTGATTTCATCTCTATTTGCAGTAATCGAAAAGGGTTGATCTATCTTTGTTTGAACATTTACATGAGTATCAACAATACTAGGGTAAGTGAGTTGTAAAATATCTTCAAATAAAGAGGAAATGTCAAAATTCTCTCTATGGTCTTCTTTAAGTTCAGCTTTTGACGTATGAAGAAACTGTGTAATTCTAAATTTTAGCTGGTTTAATTCTAAATCAATGATATCTAGGTAGTTTAGCTCGGGATGTTCACTTTTTAATAGTTTTGTAAATCCAATAACAGATGTTAACGGGTTTCGAAACTCATGGACAAAGCTTGAAGACATTTGCCCTAATATAGCCAACTTATCTTTATGGTTTTCACTAATAAACATTGTCTTTTCTTGAAGTTGCTTGTCTTTTAAGTAAGTATATTGTGAGACAGCATGGAAATTAAACTGGTCAAATAACCGATTAATTTCAATGACTACTTTTTTCATTGTTTGATTGTCCATGTCACTTTCAATAATATATTTGAGAATGATGCTTCTTCCTAAATTTACATTATAGACAAATTCTCCAATGTTGCTATTTGCCTCAAGGCGTTCTTGTGCCACTTTATATGCAAAGTATTTTAAGCTTTCAGTTGAAAGTGACTCTTCGATTGTTAATTTAGTTAATGCATACATATGCAACCCATTTTTTATAATCTTATCTTTATTTAGGTCATCTGTTTTGATGATAATATTCTCATACCATTCTTCAATAAATAACGCTTGCTTCTCCTCAAGAAAAGTAACAAAAGGGTTTCTATTATTTTGTTGTGAAATGGAACCCAACTTATACCACCACTTCCTAATTCAATCAAAATCTTATCTAATATAAATTCGATTTTCATATATAGAAGTCCTTTTAAGAAATAATCAAAATTACAAAAAAATAGTGGTAATTATTACCTTTTGGAAATTCAATAAAAAAAGAACCTCTCAACATAAGGAGACGTTCTTTGAAAATGAAAATATATATACTTAGACAGAATCCAAAAATGATTGAATAAAAGGGATAGCAGCACCAATGGGTACACCATTTTCAGGTGAACAGCTTAAATGAATGAATGGCTCTATGCTTGGGAATGCCGTTTTATCATATATTTTCATATGGAGTATTTCTAAATCTTTATCGTTTAAGAAAGGGGATATATGCCCACCTAAAATAAAATCTCGGTTAAGGACAAGATGTATGTTATTAATCGAAAATGCCAATTGTTCTAAGAATTGATCCCATCTTGCCACAAAAGTTGGATTGTTTGAACGAACCTGTTTGAAGAACGTTTCTAATGATTCATCTACAGCTAATAGTGCATTAATTGAGCTATAGGTCTCCATACATCCATTCTTTCCACAGTAACAAGCTGGTCCACTTGGATCAATCGTCATGTGTTCTACCGTTCCACTAAATCCTTCTTTCCCCATATAAATTTGATCATTAATGATAAGTGCACCACCAAGGTGGGTACCTATTGATAAATAGACAGCGTCTCCAATGTCATTTCTAACCCATAGCTCTGTCGTTGCCGCACACTTTGCATCATGAGCAAATCTACACGGATAATCCAAATACTGAGAAAAAACAGAGATATCTAATCCAGTCATATTCAAAATTTTCCCGTAAGTAATTTTATCTCCATCTGCAGACGTTAAGGCCTGAACGGCAAAAGTTATTCCAAGCACCTGTTCTTTTGCAAGATTAAGAGATGAAATGAAGGATTCTACTGTTTCACTTAATTCTTGGTAATAACTAGCTACATTGGAATAATCAATCGATCGTTTAATTTGCTTAAAAGCATGCCCTTTTAAATCAATGGCAAGTATGTTCACAGTCTTTTTTTGAATCTCTACTCCAATACTAATCCGAGCCAGGGTACAAACCGTATATGCAGTAGCCCGCCTACCAACAGAAGATTCGAACTGTCCACTTTTCTCAATTAGTTTCTCTTCTTCCAGACGAACTAAATTCTGGGTTACAGTTGGTAAACTCAAATGAAGCTGATTAGCAATCTCTTGTTTGGAAAGTTTCTCGTGTTGATAAATAAGATGGAAAATCGATGTGTAATTACTTTTTTTTATATCTTTTAAGGTGATGCTATTATCCATAAAAATACCTCATTATACAAAAAGAATTTATAAAATCTATTTCTCTAATACATGATAAAAATATATCATATAAAGTCTGACAAAAACAACTTTGGCAAAATGTTGATGACAAATCTGTATTTTTAATATATTGACTATTTAAAGAAAACGCTTTATTATGTAAATGTATTTTATAAAATGAATTTACAAAATTAGATTATATAAAGAGAGGAAGATTATAAATGGGTATTATTGAAAAAATGAGATTAGACGGTAAGAAAATTGTTGTAACTGGTGGAGCAAGGGGTATTGGTAAAAGTGTTGCGACTGCTTTTGCTGAAGCGGGAGCTGATATAGCCATTGTCGATCTAGATATCGCTGAAGCAGAAAAGACAGCAATTGAGCTTGTACAAGGAAATGGAATAAAAGCGATAGCAATTCAAGCAGATGTTACGAAGCCGGAAGATGTAGACGGAATGATTGTAAGCGTACTAAAAACGTTTGGGCGTCTAGATGTAGCCTTCTGTAATGCTGGAATTTGTATGAATATCCCTGCAGAAGAAATGACATACGAGCAATGGAAGAAAGTCATCGATATCAACCTTACTGGTGTATTCCTAACGGCACAAGCAGCCGGAAAAGTCATGCTTAAACAAGGTGGTGGCTCAATTATAAATACGGCTTCAATGTCTGGTCATATCGTGAATGTGCCACAACCACAGTGTTCATATAACGCATCTAAAGCAGGAGTAATTCAGCTAACAAAATCTCTAGCAGTTGAATGGGCAAAACGAAATGTTCGCGTAAATAGTATAAGTCCTGGTTATATTGGAACGGAATTAACTTTAAATTCTCCAAGCTTACAGCCTTTAATTGAACAATGGAATGAAATGGCACCGCTTGGCCGTATGGGTAAACCAGAGGAGCTTCAGTCAATCTGTGTATATCTTGCTGGTGACACTAGTAGCTTTACCACAGGATCTGATTTTGTGATTGACGGTGCTTTTACTTGTATCTAATAGACTGATAGAACCCTAGGATGTAAGAGGAGGACTAACGATGAATTATTTACTAGGTACAGATATTGGAACATCAGGTACCAAGACCATATTAATGGATACTCAAGGAAACTTAATTGCTCAGGATTTACAGGAATATGATGTCTTGACTCCCAAGCCATTATGGGCAGAGCAGTGGCCAGATGTGTGGCTAAATGCAACGAAGGCATCAATTAAGAATACCGTTCAGAAATCAGGTATACCAGCAGAGAAGATTCGCGGAATCGCTATTAGTGGTCTATATGGTGGATCTGGTATTCCACTAGATGAAAATATGGAGCCTGTTAGACCGTGTATGATTTGGATGGATCGTCGTGCGACTGATGAAACAAACTGGGTGTTAAATCATATCGGAGAAGACAAACTTCGAGGAATTACTCATAACGGGGCTGATCCGTATTATGGTTATACGAAAATATTATGGATGAAAAATAATGAGCCAGAAAACTGGGAAAAAACAAAGCTCTTTCTACCCCCAAATGATTATATTATTTATAAGCTTACTGGAGAAGTTGCGATTGACTATTCGTCTGCAGGGAATATTGGTGGTATTTTTGATATGAATAATCGGACCTGGTCAAAGGAATTGATGGATGCAATGGAAATTCCACTTTCGATGATGCCAGAAAATATCGTTGAATCAACAGATATTGTGGGTGGCTTAACGAAAGAAATCGCAACAGAGTTAGGTCTTTCAGAAGGGATGCCAGTAATTGCAAGTGGAATTGATTGTGGTGCTGCAAATATTGGTCTTGGTGTATTTGAATCAGGTATTTACGCAGCTGCAATTGGAACTTCAATGTGTGCCGCATTAATCTCAGATAAGCCAGTGAAAGGAAAGGATTTAATTGTTTGGCCATATTTATATGATGCGAAACGACTGTCCTATTATTTTGCTGGAGGAGCTACAGCTGGTGCAATTGTTAAATGGTTCCGTCAAACAATGTGTCAATATGAAATTGAAGTAGAAAAAGCTGGTGGCAAAAATGCATATGATGTGTTGAATGAACAAGCAGCTAACATTAAAGTGGGCAGTGAAGGTCTAATTGTCCTGCCATATTTTATGGGAGAGAGAAGTCCAATTTGGGATTCAGATGCGAAAGGAACAATCGTAGGTCTATCGTTGGCACATACAAAAGCTCATATATACCGTGCATTTCTTGAAGCTGTGGCGTTTTCTCTAAGAGATGCAATGGAAGCGACAGGGGAAAATCTAGGGGAATATATCTTACTAGCAGGTGGAGTAACAAAGTCTAAATTGTGGAGACAAATATTCTCAGATGTGACTGGTTATCCAGTTGTCTGTCCAGTACATGATGTTGAAGCGAATATGGGAGATGTCATGCTAGCTGGAATTGGAACAGGTCTTCTTTCATATGAGGATGTTAAGAAATGGCAGGTATTAGATGAGAAAATCATGCCAAATAAGCAAAATCATGAAAAGTATAATGAATATTACAAAGTCTATAAATCTATTTATAAGAATTTAAAACAAGATATGAAAACGCTAACAGCTCTTTCTTGATTAGATAAAGCAATGTTGCATAGGATTGAAAAATTACTTATAAGGATCTGTGATGAAAATGACTAAATGGAAAAAACGAATTGGATATGGAGTCGGAGATTTAGGGTGCAACCTCGTATTTAGTACAATGGCGTCTTACTTAATGTTCTTTTACACAGATGTCTTTGGAATAACAGCAGCCGTTGCAGGTACTTTAATGTTAGTCACAAAAGTAATCGATGCTGCAACAGATGCTGGTATGGGTTTATTGGTTGATAGAACGAACACGAGATGGGGACAAGGAAGGCCATATTTTCTTATCGGTGCAATTCCATTTGCGGTATTTACTGTCATGACTTTTATTGTGCCTGACTTCACTATGACAGGAAAAATTATTTGGGCTTATGTCACGTATTGTTTATTGTCTACAGCATATACAGTAGTAAATATCCCATTAAATACAATTGTACCAAGACTAACCTCAGATCTTAATGAACGAAACTGGTTAGTATCAACTAGAATGATTTGTGCATTAATTGGAACAGCTTTAGTCATGTCTGTCACAATGCCATTGGTGAATTTCTTTGGCCAAGGGGACACACAAAAAGGTTTCTTAATTACGATGAGTCTATATGGTGTCGCTGCAATGCTATTGTTTGTATTTACTTTTATGAATACGAAAGAGGTTATTCCACCTACCGTTCAACCAGGAAAATCCTCCTTCAAACAGGATTTAAAAGGATTGACTGATCAAGCATATATTTTCTTTATCTTGAACTTTCTCTATTTCGCTCTTTTTGTCATTAGAAATACGACGGTGATTTATTATTTCACCTATAATTTAGGGAGAACGGATTGGTTAACCTTTGTAGGACTTTTCGGTATTCTCTCGGGATTACCGATGCTGTTTGTATTGCCTTCGCTTCAACGGAGAATGTCAAAGAAACATGTTCTTTTACTTAGTACGGTGATATTTATAGCTGGTGATTTACTGATCTTTATCGGAAAGTCTTCATCTGTTTTACTTATAATGGGGTTAGCAATAACTGGACTTGGTATTTATGGAATCTTTGGAACGACATTCTCTATTCAGCCAGATGTTATAGATTACTCAGAGTATAAGAAGAATCGGAGTATTTCAGGGATGATTGCAGCTTTCCAAGGCTTCTTTGTTAAAGGAAGCATGGGTCTTGCAAGTGCATTTATAGGATTGCTACTTAGTATCGGTGGATATATACCAAATGCAACACAAACTGCGACTGCTTTGCAATTTATTGAAATTAGTTTTATTTGGACCCCACTAGTTATTTGTTTACTGATTGTAGTAACGACTTTGTTCTATAAACTAGATGATAAACGATCAGAAATGAGTATTGAATTAGAACGACGTCGTGCATTATCAGATCAAAAAATTGTAAATCTGTAATATAGGTATAGGGCGGCTTCAATTTCTTTTCTCTATGAATAATTTTGGTAATTTCACCATATACAACAAAGAGGGGAATCGATATAATCAAAGTTGTTTAAACTTTTTATGATGATGGAGGTGCTCTTATGCAGTGGTATTTGAAAGTAGTAAAAAATTATGTAGGATTCGATGGAAGAGCTAGACGTACTGAATACTGGATGTTTATCTTATTTAACTTCCTAATCGGTTTAGTCTTATCTCTTGTTGAAATGTTGCTAGACATGCCGGAAATCTTATCAGGTCTTTATTCTTTATTTATTCTATTACCATCTTTAGCGGTATTGATTCGTAGACTTCATGATACCGGAAGAAGTGGATGGTGGTTCTTTATTAGTTTTGTCCCACTAATCGGTGTCATTATTCTAATCGTCTTCACTTGCCTAGATAGTCAGGATGGCGAAAACAAATACGGACCAAATCCTAAATATTAATTCTCACAAAGGGAAGCTGCATGTTATCGTGTAGCTTTCCTTTTTTTCATTTGGCTGTTTTCTCAAAGTTTGTTGTTTTTTGAGGTGAATTAATTGAGAATAGATTTCTAGCACACTGAATACACGGGGGACTCCCGTGGGACTAGTTGGCTCCCACAGGACGCGGAGTGTATTCAGGGTGCGGTATCAAAAGCAACAATATATACGAAAACAGCCTTTCATTTAAAATGGTAAAAACCATACAAATAAAAGAAAGTAAAAACAAATAAAGAAAAACGGATGAAATTATAAGGGTTTTCATGTATACTTTATTTATTGAATGATTTGTGAACATAGATTCTAAATAGAATTATTGGAGGGACAATGATGAAAGTCTCATTATTTATAACATGTCTTGCTGATATCTTTTATTCTAATGTTGGTAAAGATACGGTTGAGGTTTTAGAAAAGGCAGGGTGTGAGGTGCATTTTCCAGAAAACCAAACTTGCTGCGGACAACCTGCATATAATAGTGGATATCATAAAGAAACAAAAGAGGTTGCAAAGCATATGATCCGTACCTTTGAAGATTCGGAATATGTTGTATCACCTTCTGGATCATGTGTCTCAATGCTGCATGAATATAAACACTTATTTGAAGATGATACAGAATGGAAGCAACGAGCAGAAAAGCTAGCTAATAAATCCTTTGAATTAACACAATTTCTAGTAGATGTTCTAAAAGTAGAAAACTTGAATGCGAGTTTAAATGCGAAGGCAACATATCATAAGTCATGTCATATGACACGTCTTTTAGGAGTAAAGGAAGCTCCATTGAAGCTTCTTGACAATGTAGAAGGATTAGAAATGTCACCGCTTCCAAACAGTCAGAACTGCTGTGGTTTTGGTGGAACATTCTCAGTGAAAATGGTTCCTATCTCCGAACAAATGGTAGATGAGAAAGTTAAACATATTGAGGAAACAGATTCAGAAATCTTAATTGGTTCAGACTGTGGTTGTTTAATGAATATCGGTGGACGTATTAATCGTCAAGGGAAACCAATTAAAGTGATGCATATTGCAGAAGTACTTAATAGTCAAGGTGAGGTGAGATAAAGCATGCCAATGAAGATAGGGGAAGAGAAGTTTTTTAACCGGGTTGATAAGGGGATCAATAATGGCTTTATGAGAAATGCGGTTGTATCTGCCCAGGAAAGAATGCAAGGTAGACGATTAAATGCAGCTGAAGAGTTAGGGAATTGGGAAGAATGGCGTGAATTAGGAGAAGAGATTAGAACTCATACGCTTGAACACCTCGATTACTATCTTGAACAATTAAGTGAGAATGTGATTAAACGTGGTGGACATGTGTTTTTTGCCGAAACAGCAGAGGAAGCCAATGAATATATCACAAAGGTTGTAAAAGAGAAAGAAGCTAAAAAAATCGTAAAATCAAAGTCGATGGTAACAGAAGAAATCAATTTAAACGAAGTGTTAGAGCAAGCTGGCTGTGAGGTCATTGAAACAGACTTAGGGGAATATATTCTCCAGTTAGATGATCATGACCCACCATCACATATTGTTGTTCCTGCACTTCATAAGAATAAAGAACAAATTAGGGATACGTTCAAAGAGAAGAAGGGCTACGATAAATCAGAAATCCCAGAGGAACTTGCATTATTTGCTAGAGAGCAACTGCGTGGAGAGTTCTTAAGTGCAGATATAGGAATTACAGGCTGTAATTTCGCTGTTGCAGAATCTGGTTCGATTAGTCTTGTAACTAATGAAGGGAATGCACGTCTTGCAACGACTCTTCCGAAGACTCAAATTACGGTGATGGGCATGGAACGAATTGTTCCAACATGGGAAGAGCTTGATATTCTTGTAAGCTTATTGTGCCGTAGTGCCGTTGGTCAAAAGTTAACAAGTTATATCACTGGATTAACAGGTCCAAAGGATGAAGGAGATATAGATGGTCCAGAGGAATTCCATCTGGTTATCGTTGATAATGGACGTTCAAATATACTAGGAACTGAGTTTCAAAGTGCCCTACACTGTATCAGGTGTGCAGCTTGTATTAATGTGTGTCCTGTCTATCGTCATATTGGTGGCCATTCATATGGTTCTATTTATCCTGGTCCAATTGGTGCGGTCCTTACTCCATTATTAGGTGGATATGAGGATTATAAAGAATTACCTTATGCATCTTCATTGTGCGCAGCATGTACAGAAGCATGTCCGGTGAAAATTCCATTACATGAGTTACTTATTAAGCACCGTCGTAAAATTGTTGAAGATGAGGGGAAATCAAGCTTTGGTGAAAAGCTTGCGATGAAAGGCTATCAGCTTGCTGCAAGCACACCTACATTGTATAAAGCTGGAACAAAATCAGCTAATACCGTTATGTCACCCTTTACTCAAGACCATTCGATTAAAAAAGGACCAGGTCCAATGAAGCCATGGACAGATGTACGTGACTTCCCTGCACCTACTAAAGAGAGATTTAGAGATTGGTTTAAATCAAATCGAAAGGAGGAGCAGTAAAACATGGAAACAGGAAAGATCTATAACAAGGATAAATTCTTAGCAAATGTAGCAACAAAGTTCGGGCGTGAACGAATTAAAACCCCTGTTGAAAAACCAGTATGGAAACGTCAACCACAATGGGACGTTTTAAAAGATGCAACTCAAGATGAGTTAGTAGAAGTACTGAAAAAGCAATGTGAGGTCATTCATACACAAGTATATGAGGTCAATACTTCTCAGTTAAAGGATCAAATCAGTAAAATCATCGAGCAGTATGAATCAAATTCTGTTATTACTTGGAATGATGACCGTTTTAAGGAGTATGCTCTTGACGAATTTTTATTTGAGGAGCTTCCAAACGATGGCAAGGATGTTCACAAGTGGGACTTAGCTAAGGGTGAAGAAAATATTGAAATTGCAGAGCGTGCAGATGTTGGCATTACTTTTAGTGATATGACACTTGCTGAATCTGGAACAGTAGTATTGTTTAGCAACTCAGATAAAGGGAGATCAGTCAGTCTATTACCAAAAACATATGTGGCGATTATCCCAAAAAGCACGATTGTTCCTCGAATGACACAGGCTACAAGCTATCTTAGTAGCAAGGTAAAGGAAGGCGAATTGGTTCCTTCATGTGTCAATTTCATAACAGGTCCAAGTAATAGTGCCGATATTGAATTAAACCTCGTAGTTGGAGTACATGGCCCAATCAAAGCTTCTTATATTATTGTGAATGATAAATAAAGAACCTTTTCCCAAATCTAGCAGTCTGATTACTTGGAGTGTAGTCAGGCTGTGGATATAAAAGGAAATAAACAATACAAAAATAACCAAAACAAAAAAGACACAAAAAGTACAAAAAACTATTCCAAAACAAACAAAGATATTGTAGAATGAAAACAGAAACAAACAAATACTATTTCCATGTTGAAAAAAGGAATTAAAGATGGGGGAATAAATGATGGTTAAAAGCTTATGGAATGCAGAAGAAGCAGCAGGCTTATCTAAGGGGTTAGATGAGTTAGTATATCGTTCAAATTTAATTGGTACAGATCGTTCTGTTTGTAACTGGGGTGGCGGAAATACATCAATGAAGACAGTGGAAAAAGATTTCCGTGGTCGCGATATTGAAGTCATGTGGGTTAAAGGTAGTGGATCAGATTTAGCAACAATGAAAGCGCATAATTTTACTGGTTTGAATCTTGAGGATATTAAACCACTTATCGAACGAGATGAAATGCCAGATGAAGAAATGGTTGCATATTTAGGTCATTGTATGATCGATAGCAAGCATCCACGTGCATCAATTGAAACTTTACTACATGCTTTCTTACCATTTAAACATGTAGACCATACTCATCCTGATGCAATTATTAGCCTTTGCTGTGCTGATAACGGACGCCAAATTGCTGAAGAAATTTACGGAAATCGTTTTGTATGGGTACCTTATGTACGACCAGGATTTACGTTATCAAAAATGATTGCTGAAGGTGTTAAAAACAATCCTAACGCAGAACTTGTACTTATGGAAAAGCATGGTCTTGTTGTATGGGGTGATACAGCACAAGAAAGCTATGAAAAAACGATTTCAGTCATTAATGAAGCAGAACAATATATTACTAGTAAGATTGATGCTTCTAAAGTATTTGGTGGTGCAAAATACCAATCACTTTCAGAAGAAGAAGCTAGAAGCATTGCTGCTCAAGTTATGCCTGTTATCCGCGGGGCGGTTAGCGACGAGAAGAAAATGCTATTAACATATGATAATGGTGAAGACGTTCTTGAATTTGTAAATAGCTATAATGCTCAAGACCTTTCTCAAGTAGGTGCAGCTTGCCCAGACCACCTAGTTCATACAAAAATGAAGCCATTATTTATTGACTGGGATCCACAAACAAAGGATGTTGCGGCGTTAATTGCTAGCATCAAAGCTGGTGTTGAAAGCTTCAAAGAAGAATATAAGAACTACTTTGAACGCAACAAAAATGAAGGCGATCAAATGTTTGAACCAGCTCCAAGAGTTATCTTAATTCCAGGGATTGGAATGATTAACTCAGGTAAAAATCTTGTGATGGCAAACGTAAGTGGTGCACTTTATCACCGTGCAATTGCAGTTATGAAAGGTTCTACAACTCTAGGAGAATTCGTATCTCTTAATGAAAATGAATCTTATAATATTGAGTACTGGCCACTTGAGCTTTATAAGCTATCACTAGCTCCAGCTGAAGCTGAATTCTCACGTAAGGTTGCATTTGTAACTGGTGGTGCAGGTGGAATTGGTAGTGCAACATGCCGTCGCTTTGTTTCAGAAGGTGCCCATGTCGTACTAGCTGACTTAAATCTTGAAGGTGCACAAAAGGTAGCTGCAGAGATTAATGAGCAATATGGTGAAGGTCGTGCAATCGCAGTGAAAATGGACGTAACAAAAGAAGAACAAGTAAAGGCCGCATTTGAACTAACAGCTCTAACTTATGGTGGGGTTGATATCATCGTTAATAATGCAGGTCTTGCAACTTCAAGTCCATTTGATGAAACAACATTGGATGAGTGGAATTTAAATATGAATGTTTTAGGCACAGGATACTTCCTTGTTGCTCGTGAAGCATTCTCTCAAATGAAACAACAAGGAATCGGTGGAAACATGGTATTTATCGGTTCTAAGAATTCAGTATATGCTGGTAAAAATGCATCTGCATATAGTGCTGCAAAAGCACTTGAAGCTCACCTTGCTAGATGTATTGCAGCTGAAGGTGGAGAATTCGGAATTCGTGTAAATTCAGTTTTACCTGATGCGGTATTACAAGGTTCTGCCATTTGGGGTTCAAGATGGCGCGAAGAGCGTGCGGCTGCTTATGGAATTGATCCAGATCAATTAGAAGATCACTACCGCAAACGTACGACATTATTAGTGAATATCTATCCGAGTGATATTGCTGAATCCATTGCATTCTTTGCTTCATCTAAAGCAGACAAGACAACAGGATGTATGTTAACAGTAGACGGCGGGGTCCCAGCAGCATTTACTAGATAATAGATAATATGATATAGTATTTTTAAGAACGTGAGGTGGGTAGATTGCTCACCTCACAATTGTTTCGGAAGAACGATTGATATAGGGGTGTCCAATGTGCTTGTAGCGGAACGTCATCAAAAAATACTAGAATTAGTCAATGAAAAATTAAGTGTTCGAGTGTCTGAGTTAAGCCAGTTATTTGGTGTGACTGAGGAAACTATTCGAAGAGATCTTGAGAAATTAGAAAAAGAAAACCAATTGCAACGAAGTCATGGTGGAGCAGTTAGTATAAAAAAAGAAGAGGCTGAGATCCCTTATCTAGAAAGAGAGATCATGAACGCAGCTGAAAAAAGAAGAATTGCATTGGAAGCGGTTAGATTAATTTATCCAGGTGATCAAATTGTTTTAGATGCAAGTACTACGGCTTGGTACATGGCAAAGGAATTACCAGATATGCCATTATCCGTTATTACTAACTCGATTAAAGTAGCGTTAGAATTAAGCAAAAAAGAACAAATTAAAGTGATTTCAACAGGTGGAATGCTGTTACCTGAATCCCTCTCATATGTAGGTCCTCTTGCAGAGAGATCTCTACAAATGTACCATGTAAATAAGGCGTTTATTTCATGTAAAGGTGTCCATTTAGATGCTGGATTAAGTGATTCAAATGAATGGCAAGCATTGCTTAAGCAGCAAATGATGAACATAGCAGATGAAACAATCCTAATGGTGGATTCAACAAAATTTGGAATCCGTACATTTGTTCAAGTTACTGGATTAGACCGAGTTGATCAAATTCTAACGGACAAAAGTATTGCTCCAGATTTCATAGAGGTATTGAAAGAAAAGAATATTAAACTAAAATTAGTCGATTAAAACTCACAAACGCGTTAGAGATCTTAAATATCATTTAAGACCTCTAACGCGTTTGTCATTTCATGATAAAATACGATAAAATGAACTGAGTGTTGTGTGAAAGCTAGAGGTGAAAAGCAAAGAATGCCAGATTTATTAGAAGAATTAATGGAAATCACTGATGAAGAGCAAGCATTATTAGAACAGAACAAAGAAGTATTACGAGATATTTATACGAGCCAAGCTAATTTCATCATTGAGAGCGAGAAATTTCTTAGTAAAGAAAAAATGATTATGGTTAGAAAGCATACGCGCTTTATTGATTTTCCAAAACATAAGCATAATTACATTGAAATTAATTATGTGTATAATGGATCACTCACCCAAAAAGTAGGAAATGAAACAATCACCCTAAAGAAAGGGGAGCTTTTGTTTCTGAACCAGCATATTGAGCATGAAATCTCTGCATGTGCAAAAGAGGACATTATTTTAAATTTTATCATTCAACCTCAATTCTTTGAATTTATCTTCTCCTATCTGTCATCTAACAATATTATTAGTGATTTTTTAATCAATAGTATCTATAACAATACCCAAAGTGGCCAATTCCTGTATTTTGCCGTAGCGGAAGTAGAAGAAATCCAAGAGTTACTCGAGAAAATCATTGTTGAAATTATGAAGCCCTCTTTTTTGTCGGATTCAACAAGTAAGTTATACATGGGCTTATTATTATTAAATTTAATTAAGCATTCTGATAAAATAGCTCAGACAAAGGAAGAATTATCTCAACCATATATTCTTGTGGAATCATTAAAATATATAGAAGAACGTTATCCAACAGCCTCATTATTCGAATTAGCTGAGATGCTACATCAGCCTCATTATTCATTGAGTAAGTACATAAAGAAAGCAACCAAGTTTACCTTTAAAGAGCTATTGCAGGAAAAGAGACTAAGCAAGGCGAAGGAACTTTTAGAAAGCACTAAACTCTCAGTAACCTCCATTGCAGAACAAGTCGGTTATGATAATATCAGTTATTTCTACCGAATTTTTAAAAATAAATATGGATATACCCCTAAAAAATATAGAGAACATCTGTCAAATTAAAAGGGACAGATGTTTTTTTCTGTTTTCCAAAAGCTTGTTTTTGTATAAAAAAATTGTAATAAATTTTCTAGCAGACGAAATACATGGAGGCTCACCGCTCACCCCGCAGGACGCGGAGTGTATTCAGGCTGCGACTTTAAAAGCAACATTTTATACAAAAGCTTTATTTTGTATTTCACTACTAGTGCAAATAAGGACACTAAATAAAATAATTAACGACATTATAAAGTCATGATAAATCATTTATGATTGTAGTATAGCAGTATAGCAAACGCTTTCACTAAGAGGTGATAATAATGACAAAATACAGTTTAGCCGTTGATATTGGTGCATCAAGTGGACGATTAATTCTTGGTTTCATAGAAGAAGGAAAGCTTAAGCTTGAGGAAATACACCGATTCGAAAATCAAATTGTACTAAAAGGACAACATTATTGTTGGGAAATAGACAAATTATTTGCTGAAATAAAAATCGGAATCAATAAATGCAGAGAAAAGGGAATTACACCAGATAGTATCGGCATTGATACATGGGCCGTCGATTTTGTTTTACTAGATGAAAATGATGAGCTACTAACAGATGCCGTTGCTTATCGTGATGCTAGAACAGATGGAATGATGGAGGAAGTGTTCAACACAATTTCTAAAGAACGTTTGTATTTAGAAACGGGAATTCAGTTCCAGAAGTTCAATACCATCTATCAATTATATTCTATGAAACTCTCACAACCTGAAGTGTTAGATAAAGCAAAATCATTTCTAATGATTCCAGAGTATTTTAACTATCTATTAACTGGTAAAAAAGCAAACGAATACACAAATGCGACATCAACTCAATTGGTCAATGCCTTTACGAAGAAATGGGATATGGAGCTATTAGATACTCTAGGAATCAATAACGAAATGTTCCACGACATCAAGATGCCAAAGACAATTTTAGGTGATTTAACAGAGGAATTAGAAGCAGAGTTTGGTTTCAATATGAAGGTCATCTTACCTGCTACTCATGACACAGGATCTGCTGTTATTGCCGTACCAGAATTAAATGACACAATCTACATCAGTTCAGGTACATGGTCATTGATTGGTGTGGAGAATCATTTCCCAATCTGTATTACAAAGGCGTTAGATTACAACTTTACAAATGAAGGTGGCATCGATTACCGCTATCGTTTCTTGAAAAACATCATGGGTCTTTGGATGATTCAAGAAGTGAAGCGTAATTACAATGATGAATATTCATTTGCAAAGCTTGTTGAATTAGCAAGACAGGCTAGTGACTTTACATCAACAGTAAATGTAGATGAAGATCGCTTCTTAAAGCCAGACAATATGATTGAAGAGATAAGAAAGTATTGTCAGGAGACAAGCCAACCAGTTCCAAATACTCCGGGTGAAGTTGCTAAATGTGTGTTTGATAGTTTAGCAGTTAGTTACCAGCAAGCAATTGGTGAAATTGAGGAAATTTATGAAAAAGAGTTTCCGAAGATTAATGTCATCGGTGGTGGCTGTCAAAATGAAATGCTGAATCAACTTATAGCTGATGTGACAAAGAAGGAAGTCTATGCTGGCCCAGTAGAAGCGACGGCTATCGGTAACCTAGTTGCACAGCTGATGGCACTAGATGAAATAAGTGACATTAATGAAGCTAGAACCATCATCAAAGATTCATTTGAAGTGAAAAAGTACACACATAAAGAAGCATTTGTAAATTAATATATTGGAGGAAGTTAATCATGACTGTTAAAGAAAATTACGAATTAGCAAAAAAGCAATATGAAAAATGGGGAATCAATGTTGATTCTGTATTAGATCAATTAAAAAATGTTCCGATTTCTATTCATTGCTGGCAAGGTGATGATGTAGCTGGTTTTGAAGTAAACCAAAGTGAATTATCCGGTGGAATTGATGTAACAGGAAACTATCCTGGGAAAGCAACAACACCAGAAGAGCTTCGTCAAGATTTAGAAAAGGCACTTTCACTTATTCCTGGGAAGCACCGTGTTAATTTACATGCTATCTATGCTGAAACTAACGGAGAAGTTGTAGAACGTGATCAACTAGATCCTAAGCATTTCGAAAACTGGGTGAACTGGGCAAAGGAACAAGGCCTAGGATTAGACTTCAACCCAACGCTATTTTCACATGAAAAAGCAGCAGATGGACTTACTCTATCACATCCAAATGAAGAAATCAGAGAGTTCTGGATTAGACATTGTATTGCAAGCCGTAGGATTGCTGAATACTTCGGAAAAGAGCTTGGTACAACATGTTTAACAAATGTTTGGATTCCAGATGGATATAAGGATATCCCAAGTGATCGATTAACTCCTAGAAAGAGATTAAAAGAATCATTAGATCGTATTTTTGCAGTAGAAATTGATGAAAAATACAATGTAGATGCTGTAGAGAGCAAATTATTCGGTATTGGTTCAGAATCATATGTTGTAGGATCTCATGAATTCTACCTTGGATATGCATTAAAGAATAATAAATTATGCTTACTAGATACAGGGCATTACCACCCAACTGAAATGGTATCAAATAAGATTTCATCAATGCTACTATACAGTGACAAAGTGGCACTTCACGTATCTCGTCCAGTTCGTTGGGATAGTGATCATGTTGTCATCTTAGATGATGAGCTTAAAGAAATCGCATTAGAAATTGTTCGAAATGATGCACTTGATAAAGTAATGATTGGTTTAGATTTCTTTGATGCAAGTATTAACCGTATCGCAGCTTGGACCATTGGAACAAGAAACATGATTAAGTCATTATTAGCTGCAATGCTTGTACCAAATGATCACTTAAAGCAATTACAAGAAGAAGGCAATTTCACTGAAAGACTAGCACTAATGGAAGAATTTAAAACATATCCATTTGGAGCAATCTGGGATTACTACTGTGATCAAATGGGTGTACCTGTAAAAGAATCATGGCTTGAAGAAGTAAAGAGCTATGAAAAAGAAGTATTATCTAAACGATAATCAAAAATAAAAAACTAGATCAGTAGATCTAGTTTTTTTATTTGGCTTTATTTTTAATTGTGTCTAAAATTAGAACTAAACAAAAATAAAACAAATAATATATCTGTGTTTATGTTGACTATTCTTTGTTTTGTTTGTAATATATAAATATAGAAAGATTAAAGATTTAAATACAGCCTATATATAGATAAAAGATATTCCATAAACACTTAATGTGAGATGTAGAGCAATGAACTCAGGAAAGGGAGAGATTAAAATGATTAATGAAAAGGATCTATTAAATGTATCAGTTACTTCAGCACCATTCGTTCAAGAAATGATGAGTGCCACTTATAATATGTGGAGACTTGGTTGGGATGAGCGTAATGGTGGGAACATTAGCTACTTACTAACAGAAGAAGAAGTAGCGCCATATTTAGATGTAAATCAAGCTGTTCGTACAGCTATCCTTGATTTCCCAGTTCCAGAATTAGCTAATCGTTACTTTATCGTAACTGGTTCAGGTAAATACTTCAAAAATGTAAAAGACAACCCAGAAGACTGCCTTGGTATTATTCGTGTAGATGGAACAGGAAATTCAATTACGCTTCTATGGGGACTTGAAAATGATGGAAAACCAACAAGTGAACTACCATCACATTTCATGAGCCATATTGCTCGTTTAAAAGTCGATAAAGACCATCGTATCATTATGCATAACCATGCTTCAAATCTTCTTGGAATGACGTTCACTCATGAACTAGACGAGAAGAGCTTCACAAAAACACTTTGGCAAATGTGTACAGAATGTATTGTTGTATTCCCTGATGGAATTGGAATCTTACCTTGGATGGTACCAGGAACAGATGAGATTGGACAACGTACAGCTGAAAAAATGATAGACCACCGTCTAGTGATTTGGCCATTCCATGGTATCTTCGGTGCAGGTACTACAATGGATGAAACCTTTGGTTTAATTGAAACAGCAGAGAAGGCAGCGCAAATTTATACAATCATAAATTCTCATCAAGGTGGAGTGAAGCAAGTTATTACAGATCAAAACCTAGCTGATTTAGCCAAAGCCTTTGGTGTTACTCCAATTGAAGGAGTACTTTCTATATAAGTACATCAAAGAAAGAGAGACAATTTCCATGTCTCTCTTGATTAAATGACATTTATGTGAAATATTGAACAAACTTTAACGGAGGAGAGAGGAAAAATGGGAAGAGTATTTTATGTACCAAGCACAAATTTAATGGGAAGAGGCTGCCTGAGTGAGGTAGGACCATTTATTCAAGAATTAGGCTTTAAAAAGGCGTTTGTAGTAACTGACAAGTTTCTAAATAAAAGTGGAATTGTAGGTAAGGTGTTGGCGGTGCTTGACAGTGTGGGAGTGAACTATCAAGTATATGATGAAGTGAAACCTAATCCAACTACGACTAATGTTCATGATGGAGTAGATATGTTTAAAGATAGCGGATGCGACTTTATCGTTTCTGTTGGTGGAGGTTCCCCACAAGACGCAGCAAAAGGAATCGGGCTAGTATTAACAAATGGTGGTCATGTAAGAGAATATGAAGGTGTCGGAAAAACAAAGAAAAAGTCTGTACCTATCGTTGCAATGAATACTACTGCTGGCACTTCAGCTGAATATACAATTAACTATGTCATTACAGATGAAGAGCGCCAAGTGAAAATGGTCATGGTTGATAAAAATAGCTTAGTGACCATATCAGTGAATGATCCTGAATTGATGTTAGATAAACCAGCAGACTTAACAGCAGCAACAGGAATGGATGCTTTAACACATGCGATTGAAGCGATTGTTACACCTGGTGCATTTCCTGTTACAGATGCTACAGCACTTGCGGCAGTAGAAACCGTATTTAATTATCTACCAAGAGCAGTCAAGGACGGACATGATATAGAGGCTCGTGAACAAATGGTCTATGTGATGTTCTTAGCTGGAATTGCTTTTAATAATGCGGGCTTAGGTTTTGTTCATGCAATGGCACATCAGCTTGGTGGAGTGTATGATCTACCACATGGTGTATGTAATGCAATGTTATTACCAATTGTTGAACGTGAGAATGCAAAGCGTGATCCGAAGAAATTTAGAGCAATAGCTAAAGCAGCTGGACTAGAAGTAGCAGGGAAAACAGATGAGCAATGTGCTGAAGAAGTCATTGAAGCAATCAAAGCATTATCAAAAGAAGTGGGAATCCCGAGCAAGCTGTCTGAATTAGGTGTAACAGACGTTGATCTTGATAAGCTAGCTGATAACTCTTTAAAAGATGCATGTGCACCAGGTAATCCATTTATACCGACAAAAGAAGAAGTAATTCAGATGTTTAAAGAGATTTTATAAGCTAACAGAAGAACTAATCAAGGAGAGATGAAATCCTCTTTGATTGGTTCTTTAATTTGTAGGAAAATATCTATTATGGACAAGTTGTTAGAAAAGTCCTATTTTTTTGAATCATTATTGACAACGCTTACTAAAACCTATTAAACTAAAGTTAAGGTAAAAATGGAACTATGTTCCATATAGCGGAACGATAAAACAATTGAATACTTAAGGTGGTAACCTATGATTTCAGAAAAGAATAATACTTCAATCCAATCTGTTGAAAGAGCTTTATCCATTTTAGAATTATTAAAGGTTGAAAGGAGTGGTTTAGGAATTACAGACATTGCTAAGCAATTAAAGGTTTCCAAAAGCACTGCACATCGACTGATAACTTCTCTGTCCAACTTCGGTTATGTGAAGAAAGACCAAGTGACAGAGAAATATATCCTTAGCTTAAAATTGTTAGAATTAGGAGATTCAGTTCTACAATCTCTTGATATAAGATCTATTGCATCACCTCATCTAAAAGACCTCGCACATGAATTAGAAGAAACTGTTCACCTTGTCTTCCTAGAAAACTCAGAAATAGTCTACATAGATAAAATAGAAAGTCCACAAACCATACGAATGTATTCGAGAATAGGAAAAAGAGCACCCGTTCATTGTACAGGTGTAGGGAAAGCAATTTTAGCTTATTTAGATCCTTCAGAAATAGATACAATCATTATGGAAAAAGGACTAAAAAAGTTTACTGACTACACCCATATAACGAGAGAAAGCCTTTTAAATGAATTACGTAATATAAGAAATAATCGGTATTCTGTTGATGAACAAGAGCATGAATTAGGAATCCGTTGTGTGGCAGCACCAATCTTTGATCATTCAAATAAGGTAGTTGCCGGGATAAGTGTTGCTGCACCTATTTATCGTTTGGAATTAACAAAGGTGGAGCTTTATGCTGAAAAGATAACAAATTGTGCTCGAAACATTTCAAAGGAATTAGGGAATCAAGCCATATAAAAATATTCTAGGTTACTTAGTCATTTAAAAGAATCATAGTACCTAACATATATATTCAACTAAATGAAAACGCTTTACTTTATTTAATTCTTATTCTTGGTATCCACATATTCATATAAATACTCTTGGTGGAAAATGGAGGTGAGATGAAAGACGAAGTACGTTTGTTTTTTTAATACAATCAAATTAAATGGGGGAAATTGTAATGAAAAAACGTTTGTTGTCTATCTTCTTAGTTAGTGTTTTGCTTATCTCAATTCTAAGTGCTTGTTCTGGTGGGCAATCATCTTCCGGTGATTTAGCCGAGTTAGAGAAAGAGGCGCCAGAGGGTGAATTATCAGGAGAAATTAAAGTGGCAAGCTGGAATGTTGCTGCAGATGCGCTAACTGAAACAGCCAAGAAATTTATGGAAGAGCATCCGAATACAAAGGTTACTGTTGAGTATGTTACAAGTGACTATAGCAGTATTACACCTCCCTTGACTTCTGGAAAGGGTGCACCAGACGTCATGCAAATCCAACAGCGTGATTTTGCAAACTTCTTAGATGTATTTGAAGGTCAGTTTGTTAGTATGTCTAATCGTTTAGAAGGTAGAGAATCAGAATTTGCAGAGGTGGCTCTAAATCTAGTAAAAGATAAAGACGGAAACATTATGGGATTGCCATGGGACATTGGACCTGTAGCTGTATACTACCGCAAAGACTTCTTTGAAAATGCTGGCGTTGACCCAGAATCCATTAAAACATGGGATCAATATATTGAAGCAGCTAAAAAAATCCAAGAAGCAAATGCTGGAGTAAATATGTTTGCACTTGGTTTAAGCTCTGATGATATTGCTGAAATCTATCGTATGTTATTAAATCAGCTAGGTGGTCATTATTACACTGAAGATGGAAAGATTGATTTTACAGATGAAGCTAGTATTCAAGCAGCAGAAATGTTTAAGCGTTTTGTAGATGAAGGTTTAGTCATTGATGCACCAACTTGGGATGATCGAATTCGTGCATTTGTAAATAGTCAAAATGCATCGGTTGTTTTCCCTGTGTGGTATGCGGGAACAATTAAGACTCAAGCTGCCGACCAAAAAGGTTTATGGGGACTAATGCCAATGCCTGGATTCACTGAAGGTGGACCAAATCAATCACATTCTGGTGGATCTACTCTGGCAATCTCATCTCAATCAGAAAATAAAGAATTAGCTTGGAGATTCATTGAATACAGTTTGATGACAAATGAAGGTCAGGATGTTCAAATGGAGTACGGATTATTCCCTGCTTGGTTACCTTACCATGAAACTGAAAACTTCAAGCAAGTAGATGAGTACTTTGACCTTGCTCTATCAGAGTTCTTTGGTAATCTTTCAGCTGACATTCCGACAATTGATTATGGCTCACATTTCCTTGATGTGAATGGAGCAATCGTTGAGGCTTTAGGTGAAATTTTGGATGGCAAGGATATTGTCGAAGCCTTTGAAGCAGCAGAAGAAAAGGCAGCCAGAGATACTGGCTTAGAAATTAGTGAATAACTGTATTTAGTTAGGTCTAAAGTGGCTAGGACACTTTGTTAGAGAGGATGTTTTCAAAAATAGTTGTGTGTTAGATATTAATATCCTACGAAAACAGCCTATATAGATAACTAAGACTGTGTCCTGGAACTTTAGAATCAATGTCTTGGAGGTGGAACAGTGGCTTCGATTAAACAGGAGAAAAATACAGAGCAAAAGTTTGAAGATATCACCCTAAATAAGAAAAAGAAATTTCAAATCCTAGATTTAAGTCCTTATGTCTTTATCTCACCATTTTTTATCCTTTTTGCTATTTTCATGTTATACCCACTGATTTATTCCTTGATTTTAAGTTTTAGTAAATGGAGAGCTGGGGTAACAACATTTGTTGGTTTGGAGAATTATAAGATTCTATTAACAGATCCATTATTCTGGAAATCTCTGAGTACAACAGGAATCATCTTACTTGTTCAGGTTCCTGTTATGTTGATTTTCGCAACAGTCATTGCCTCTGTGATTAACTCAGATATGTTGAAATTCAAAGGAGCCATAAGATTAGGGTTCTTTCTTCCAGCTTTAATTGATTTAGTGACGTATGCTTTAGTATTTTCACTCATCTTTAATGAACACTATGGAATGATTAATCAGTTATTAAATGCACTTGGTTTAGGCTCAGTGAAATGGTTCTCAGATGGTACTTGGGCTAAGGTATTAATTATGATTGCTGTTACATGGAGATGGACTGGATATAACGCAATCATCATTCTTTCTGGACTTCAATCTGTTCCAAAAGATTTATACGAATCTGCAAGTATCGATGGGGCTAGTAAGTTAACTAGTTTCTTTAAAATAACAATCCCAATGTTAAAGCCTGTTATTCTATTTTGTGCGATTTTATCAACGATTGGCACGTTGCAACTATTCGCAGAACCATTCGTGTTAACTGGAGGGGGACCGCGTAATGAGACGCAAACGGTTATCCTTTACTTATATGATAAAGCGTTTGGATCATTCAATTTCGGGTTAGCTTCAGCAGGTGCATATATTGTTACAAGTATTATTGCGATATTATCTTATTTCCAAATTAAACTTTCAAAAGGAGGGGAAATCTAGTGAATCAAAGACGGCAATTTAATAAATTATTAATTTACATCTTTGCACTAATTGGGGTTACTATTTCTGTCTTTCCGTTTTATTGGATGTTTACAGCATCGACATTACAGGAATCCCAAATTTTCAAAATCCCTCCGACCTTGATTCCAAGTACCAATTTCTTTACAAATCTAAGTAATCTGGCGAGTGGTTGGCCATTATGGAAGGCTCTATTTAATAGTTTACTTGTATCAGGTATTACGACGGTTACGACCATTTTTTTCTCAGCATTGGCTGGATATGCCTTTGCCAAATATAAGTTTAAAGGGCGTGAACCATTATTTTTTTCTGTTTTATTAATTATGATGGTTCCAACTCAGGTGATGTTAGTACCAATGTTCATTATCATGATGAACTTCAATTGGATTGATACGTATTTTGCCTTGATTATTCCTTATCTTGTGACACCATTTGGTGTGTTCCTGATGAGGCAGCAAATGTTAGCATTCCCTGATGATTTAATTGAAGCTGCAAGAATAGATGGCTGTAGAGATTTCGGTATTTTCTTTCGGATTGTCCTACCAGTCATGAAGCCAGCTTGTGCTGCACTAGGAATTGTTACCTTTATGCAACAATGGGGGAACTTCATCTGGCCATTAGTAGCCGTTAGTTCAAAAGAAATGTACACATTACCATTGATGTTATCGATGATGGTTCAGCCAGGCCAGGTCGTTCAATATGGGCAAGTGATGGTGGCAGCGGTTATTGGATTAATTCCGATGCTATTACTATTCCTATTCTTTCAAAAACACTTTGTATCTGGCGTATTTGGAGGCTCTGTTAAAGGGTAAAGTTGTGTTCTTTCAATATCATTCATTTGAACTAGAATAAATGGAGGTCTTATAAAATGACTAAACATGTTCCAAACTGGGAGAATTTATCAGTACTTCACCAAAATAGATTACCAGAAAGAGCTTATTTCTTTGCTTATCAAGACGAACAATCTGCATTAACCTATGACCGTGGAAAAAGCCAAGGCTTTAAGTTATTAAATGGTGTTTGGAAATTTCATTATGCAGAAAATCCAATGGCTGCACCAAAGCAATTTTTCGATGATAAATTTGATACGAGTCAATGGGATGAGATTGAAGTTCCATCAAACTGGCAGATGAATGGCTATGGCAAGCCACATTATACGAATGTGCAATATCCATTTCCAGTAGACCCGCCGCATATTCCAACGGAAAATCCAACAGGCTCCTACAGAAGGGAGTTTCATATACCTGCTGAATGGATGAATCAGTCAGTTATTGTTAGATTTGAAGGTGTAGATAGCGCGTTTCATGTTTGGGTGAATGGCCAAGAAGTAGGTTACAGCCAAGGGAGTAGAATACCGAGTGAATTTGATGTAAGCTCATATATTATTGAAGGTAAAAATACGATTTCTGTTCAAGTATACCAATGGTCTGAGGCTAGTTATATTGAGGATCAGGATATGTGGTGGCTAAGCGGGATTTTCCGCGATGTTTACCTTATTGCACGTCCTAAAGTTCAAATTAGGGATTACTTTGTTAGAACAATGTTAGATGAAAACTATCAAGATGCAGTGTTAGAGGTTGATTTAAATCTATTAAATAATGAAAATCGACCATTAGACAATTATCAGGTTGAAGTAAAAGTGTTAAATGCAAAATATGAAGAGGTCGTACGAACAGAGTTGAAAAATATTCAAGTGGATCAAGGGAAAGAGTGTGAACTATCACTTGAAATTCCAATTCAGAATCCAGAAAAGTGGACTGCTGAAACACCTTACTTATATCATTTATTACTAACACTTAAGGATGAGAATGGCAGAGAGATAGAGGTCATCCCAACTAAGACTGGTTTCCGTTCGGTCGAGATTAAGGACGGTGTGTTACTAGTTAACGGAGTTCCAATTATGATCAAAGGTGTCAATCGACATGATCATCATCCCGATTTGGGCAGAGCTGTTCCTTTAGATTGGATGATTGAGGATATTAAATTAATGAAGCTACATAACATTAATGCGGTTAGAACTTCTCATTATCCAAATGACCCACGTTTTTATGAGTTATGTAATGTGTATGGACTTTATGTGATTGATGAAGCAGACCTGGAATGTCATGGCTTTATCTTTGTTAATAACCCTCATCAAATTAGTGATGATCCAGCTTGGGAGGAAGCGTATGTTGATCGCATGAAGCGAATGGTTGAACGTGATAAAAACCATCCATCTATTATTATGTGGTCATTAGGAAATGAATCTGGTTTTGGTAGAAATCATGAAGCAATGGCAAACTGGTCCAGAAAAAGAGATGTAACAAGACCGCTTCATTATGAGGGTGAATGTAGAGAACTAATGAATCGCACGCAGAACAATCCAAGTGATCCTTTTGTTTCTGATGTTCATACGACAATGTATACATCTGTTGAGGTAATGGATCAATTAGGAGCAAGAACGGATTTAAGTAAGCCACATATCATGTGTGAATATGCCCATGCGATGGGGAATGGACCAGGAGGTTTTAAAGAATATTGGGAGACGTTCTATAAGCATCGTAGATTACAAGGTGGTTTCGTGTGGGAGTGGCTTGATCATGGTATTCGTCAAGTAACTGAAACTGGTGAAGAATATTTTGCCTACGGTGGAGATTTCGGGGAAACACCACATGATTCTAATTTTGTCATCGATGGTCTAGTCATGCCTGACCGTACCCCATCTCCAGCATTAATTGAATATAAGAAAGTAATCGAACCTGTTAAAGTCGATGCAGTTGATTTGACAAAAGGAACTATTAAAATTACAAATCGTTATGATTTTATTTCGTTAGATCATTTGCAGCTGTCATGGTCAGTAATCGTTGATGGACAAATCATGGATGATGGAGTCCTTCCAATTCCTTATATTGCAGCTGGAGATTCAAAAGTCATCACTGTTCCAATCTCACTTCCTAAATCCGTAAATCAGAATACGGATTATTGGTTGAATCTAAACTTTGTCAATGCAGTTGAAACCTTATGGGCAAGAGCTGGGCATGAGGTTGCATGGGCTCAATTTGAATTACCTGTATATGTAGCTAATTCAAATGAGTTCGAACTACAATATGGCGTACTTTTTATCGAAGAAAAGACGAATACCTTAGATATTTCAGGTGAAGAATTTGAGATTAGCTTTGATAAGGTTTATGGAGTCATTGATTCCTGGACATTTAATGGGATTAAAATGATTGAAGAAGGACCAAGATTAAATTTCTGGAGAGCCCCGACTGATAATGATAGCATTGGCAATGCCAATTTTAAGCCTATTCCATCTAAAGACACATGGAAAAAGTACGGCGTAGACTCACTCACAAATCGAGTGGAGGAAGTTTCATATACACTGTCGAAGGACAGTAAAAAGGCAACGATTGTAGTGAAGGTACGTATTGCTCCTCCTGTCTATTCATGGGCAATTAATGCAGAATACACGTATACGGTTTATGGTAGTGGCGATGTTGTGTTAAATGTAAGCGGGAAGCCAGAAGGAGAAGTTCCAGAAACGCTACCGAGAATTGGCCTGAAGATGACATTGCCGAAGAAATTTGAGACTGTTCAGTGGTATGGATTGGGACCAGGTGAAGCATACGTTGATAGTCAGTTGGCTACCCGTATGGGTATTTGGTCTAAGACAGTTGAAGAATTATACACACCATATGTCTATCCACAAGAAAACGGAAATCGTCATCAAGTTAATTGGGTTTCAATCACGGATACTAGAGGCGCGGGATTTCTAGCCGTAGGTGATCCACATCTAAACTTTAGTGCACATTACTATACAATTAAAGATTTTGAAGAAGCAAAGCATACCTATGACCTTAAGAAACAAGATTTTATTACACTGAACCTAGATCACAGACATCATGGTCTTGGATCTGCTAGCTGTGGACCTGATGTACTTGACAAATATAAGCTAATCACAGATGAATTTGACTTCCAAGTCCGATTAAAACCATATTCAAAAGATCAGCATACCCCAATCGAATTAAGCAAAATGACGTTAACACGTAAAATAGCAAAGCAATTTGTATAAGACGAAGGCTGTTTTCTCAAAGTTTGTTGTTTTTTTGAGGCGAATTAATTGAGAATAGATTTCTAGCAGACTGAATACACACGGAGACTCCCGTGGGACTAGTAGGCTCCCACAGGGCGCGGAGTGTATTCAGGCTGCGGTATCAAAAGCAACAATCTATACGAAAACAGCCTTTACAAAAAACGTTTGAAGAAAGGAACAGTATGAACTCAACTTTAGAAAAAATTCATTCTGAAAAGATTATATCGATTATCCGTAGTCAATCGGTGGATGAGTTGGAGGCTGTTGTTCATTCATTATACGAGGGTGGAATTCGAGTAGTAGAAGTCACAATGAATACCCCCGGTGCTCTAAAAGGAATTGAAATGATTCGAAAGAAATTTCCAGACATGAAAGTTGGTGCAGGGACCGTGTTGGACGAAGAAACAGCACGAATGTGTATTTTATCTGGTGCTTCATTTCTTCTATCCCCTATCCTACATAAAGGTTCACTTACTTTGGCAAATCGTTATCATGTTCCATTGATCCCAGGCGTACTTACACCGACTGAAATCGTTCAAGCGTATGAACTTGGCGCTCAAGTAGTGAAAATATTCCCAATTAGTTCTCTTGGTCCACAATATGTGAAGGACATAAAAGGACCGTTACCTCATGTGAATCTCATTCCAGTTGGTGGAGTGAACATTGATAATATAAGTGCATATTTAGATGTGGATTGTTTTGCTCTTGGTTTAGGTTCATCATTGGTAAGTAATGACCTTATAAAAGAAAAGCGGTTTGCTGAGATCACGGAACGAGCGAAAAAAGTAACCAAGATAGTCACCGAAATAAAAGAGACGAAAGGCTGAAAACAAAATTCAAATACGAGTGGTGAAAAATATGTATTATATCGCAATTGATTCAGGTACTACGAACTCTCGTATAAGACTGGTAGATGAAGAGAACAATAGAATCTTAGATGTTATTAAGAAATCCGTCGGAGTGAAAAATTCAGCAATAGATGGAAATACAATGGCTCTAGAATCAAAGCTCGCAGAAGGTCTTCAAGAAATTATTCGGAGGAATCAATGTGAGATTCATCATATTCGCTATATCATTGCGTCTGGCATGATTACTTCAAATTTAGGGCTTTGTGAAGTACCCCATGTAGAAGGACCATCTCGAATTTCAGACTTTGCCAAAGCTGCTACTGTGAAAACCATGCAAAGCTTTTTAAATATCCCTTGTATTTTTGTCCCAGGAATGAAGAATCAGATTGAGCCCGTTAACCAAGAGCATTACAAACATATTCACCAATATGATGTCATGCGTGGGGAAGAAGTGGAGACATTTGGATTACTACGATTATTAAATTTAAAAGGCAATGGCTTTATGATTTTGCCTGGGTCTCATACAAAATGTGTCGCAGTTGAAAATGGGGAAATCTCGTCTGTACTCTCAACACTTAGTGGTGAAATTCTACAAGCAATCAGTCAGAATACAATCTTAACTAGCTCCTTAAATTGCGGATTAATTACCAGTATTGCTAAAAAGCCCCTTATTGCTGGTTACAAAGCCAGCGTTAAATTTGGATTATCAAGATCACTTTACCATATAAGATTATTACACCTTTTTGATGAAATGAATGAAAATGAGCGAGCTAATTATTTTGTTGGAGCCGTTCTTGCTTCTGATATCAATGCGATGATGGAAATGTATAAGCTCAATGGTATCGATTGGATTGTAATAGGTGGCGAGAATAAATTAAGAAAAGCATTTTGTGAGATTTTTTCTTATCTCAATTTCACAAATATTATAGAAACAACAGATGAACAAGCAGAACAATCTACTGTTATTGGTTCAAGGGTCATTGGAGATATGGTGGAGCTAAACGTTGGATAAATGAAATGTTGACGGAGGCGAAATAAAACCGTGAAGATTACCAGTTTAGAGTGTTTTATTGTACAGCCAAGGTGGTTGTTTTTAAAAATAGAAACAGATGAAGGCATCGTTGGTTGGGGTGAACCTATTATTGAAGGCAAGGCACATACAGTGAAGGCTGCGGTTGAAGAGCTTGGAGAGCAATTAATTGGTAAAGACCCAATGCGAATTGAAGATCATTGGCAATTAATGTACCGCTCGGGATTTTACCGGGGTGGACCAATCTTAATGAGTGCGATAGCAGGGATTGATCAAGCATTATGGGATATTAAAGGAAAGTATTTTAATGCTCCGATTTATGAATTATTAGGAGGATCCTGTCGCGATTCTGTCCGAGTATATTCTTGGATTGGTGGAGATCGACCGAGTGATGTGGAAAAAGCTGCTGAAGAAAAAGTAAATGCTGGATTTACAGCTGTTAAAATGAATGCGACTGAGGAGCTACAGTACATTGATTCCTATAAGAAAATTGATGATGTCCTTGAAAGAGTGGCAGCCATACGTGAATATGTAGGTAAAGATATCGGGATCGGTATTGATTTTCATGGAAGAGTTCATAAACCAATGGCAAAAATACTGGCAAAAGAACTTGAACAATTTCGTCCGATGTTTATCGAAGAACCAGTTTTACCTGAAAATAATGAAGCATTACGCGAGATTTCACAAGCAACAACGATTCCTATTGCGACTGGTGAGCGAATGTTTTCAAGGTGGGATTTCAAAAATCTGCTAGCAAGCGGCTATGTTGATATTATTCAGCCTGACTTGTCACATGCAGGTGGAATTACTGAGTGTAAAAAAATCTTCGCAATGGCAGAGGCATATGATATTGCCGTCGCACCACATTGTCCATTAGGGCCGATTGCACTAGCAGCATGTCTTCAAGTTGACGCAACTGCTCATAATGCATTTATCCAAGAACAAAGTCTTGGGATTCATTACAATGAAGGAAATGATTTACTGGATTATCTTGAAGATTCAAGTGTATTTGATTACAAGGACGGCTTTGTTGAAATACCTAATGGACCAGGGCTTGGTATTGCAATTAATGAAGAGTATGTAAGAAAACAGGCTGAAATCGGCCATAAGTGGAAAAATCCTATCTGGAGACATAAGGATGGAACGATTGCTGAATGGTAGTTTCCATTGAACTTGAACGATTACATGATTAGTAATCGTTTCTTTTTTTGTAAATTGTAAGCGATTCCCGTAGTGATTTAAATATGGTATAGTAGGTATAGATTCTAAGACTATTATATTTTAACTCTTGTAAAAGGATTTGATTTAATGAAAAAGAAACTGAGTGAAATCTTAGCACCAATGAGCTTTTCAGAAAAAAGGGCGTATTTATGGGAGTACTATAAAATTCATCTTCTTGTCTCTATTGTCATCATTGCTTTGATTATTGCTACAGCTACTAGTTTTGGGGATAAAAAGGATGTTGTACTAAATCTTGTAGTGATGGGTGAGTCAGTAGATTCATTAAGTCTTGAATCACTGAAAGAAACAATGAATAGTGAACTATTAACAGAAGATGAAAGCAAGGATTACACTGTTTCAGTACGTTCAATCCAATATTCCAGTGGACAAATGGACATGCACTCATCAGTTGGACTTCAGAAAATGGCAGCTGAGGTAGCAACGAAGTCGATTGATATTTTTGTTGTTGAAAAAGCATTGTTTGAACAATTAAATAATGATGGACAGCTGTTACCATTTGAAGAAATATCGGGTATTGATTTGTCTAGCTTCAATGAAAGTGAGTTGTATTCATCAGCTTTAAAAGAAGATCAGGTGATTGGATTTAATCCAGCTGGTATGAAAATATTCGAGAATGTCATTTATAACGATGACTTTGTCTTATGTATTCCCGGTAATACAGAAAATCTTCAGAGAATCTCTCAGTTTTTTGAAATCATATCGTGAACACCGACATGTAGAGAATGGTTTATCTTCTCTACATGTTTTTTTATGTAAAGGTGAAATATTAATGGAAGGGAGAACTTGACATTTTTCGAATATGAAGTAAAATTTAGTAAAAAGTTTTACTATATTGAGATAAACGGAGGTATCGAGAGTGGCGACAATTAAAGATATTGCAGAGAAAGCTGGTTATTCGATTTCTACAGTTTCTCGGGTACTAAATAATGACCAAAGCCTATCAGTCCCCGATGAGACTAGAGAAAAAATATACGAAGTAGCAGAAAAGTTAAATTATCGCAAAAAAACAGTTAGGCTATTAGTAAAAAATATAGCTTTTCTATATTGGCTATCTGATATTGAGGAATTAGAAGATGTCTATTTTAAAACAATGAGAATCGAAATTGAGAAGTTGGCAAGATTATATAATATTGAACTGATTACCTATAAAATTTCAAATGGGATTCATCAAATTCCGGATAACATTGAGGGCTTTATTGCAGTAGGAACATTTTCCGATGAAGAGTTAGCTCATTTAAGAGGGATTACTTCTAATGGAGTATTTATTGATTCATCACCTGATCCTAATCATTATGATTCAGTCAGACCAGATTTGACACAAATCACGCGAAAGACGGTGGACTTTTTAACGGAAAAAGGACATGAAGAGATTGGATTAATAGGTGGTACATTTCATAACCCTAATACAGAAGAAGATGAAATGGATTTACGAGAATTAGTATTTAGAAGTTATATGGAAGAAAAAGGATTGTTGAAGGAGGCGTATATCTTTTCTCATAGAGGGTTTTCAGTGGAGAATGGCTATTATTTGATGAAGAAAGCGATTAAAGAATTAGGTGGTCAGTTACCTACAGCCTTCTTTGTTGCCGCAGACCCAATTGCAGTTGGTTGTCTTCAAGCATTAAATGAAGAGGGAATCGCGATTCCGAACAGAGTGAGCATCATCAGTATTAATAATATAAGTGTAACTAAATATGTTTCTCCTCCCCTCACTACTTTTCACATTGATATTAGGGAACTATGTAAAAATGCGATAGAGCTATTACTTGAACAGGTTGTGGAGAAACGCAAATTAATCAAAACACTTTATTTAGGCTCTGAACTTGTGATAAGAAAGAGCACAAACTAGCGTTGTAACATTTTCGTAAAACTTTTTACTAACTTAGGTGAAAAAGTTGTTTACACGTTTTCTTTAAGGTGATATATTATATTTATCAAAGCGCTTTCACATTTCGACAAAAAATTAAAGCGCTTTTAATTACATTTGAAAGGATGTTATATCCATGAAGTTAAAAAAGTATTTTAGTATTCTTACTGGTCTTGCATTAACAGTTTCACTAGTTGCTTGCGGACCACAAGACAGCGGTAATGAGGACACTGGAGGTAAGGAAACTACGGAAAATAAGGAATTAATCGTTTGGGAAGACAAAGAGAAAGCTGAAGGAATTAAAGACGCTGTTGCTAAGTTTGAAGAAGAAAATGGAGTAACAGTAACTGTAATTGAAAAAGCTTATGCTCAACAAATCGAAGACTTACGTTTAGATGGTCCTGGAGGTACTGGCCCAGATGTATTAACAATGCCTGGTGATCAAATTGGAACAGCTGTAACTGAAGGGTTAATAAAAGAATTAAATGTTGGTGAAGATGTAACTTCAATCTACACTGAATCAGCAATGCAATCACAAACAGTTAATGGGAAAATCTATGGGTTACCCAAAGCTGTAGAAACAACAATGCTTTACTATAACAAGGACCTAATTTCTGACGAAGAATTACCAGAAACACTTGAAGAGTGGTATGAGTATTCTAAAGGTGTGACTGATGGTAAGCAATTCGGTTTCTTAGCTTTATTTGATCAAATTTATTATGCACAAGGGTTAATGAGTGCTTATGGTGGTTATATTTTTGGAACTGATGCGGACGGAAGCTTTAATCCAGATGATATTGGCTTAAATAATGATGGCGCTGTCAAAGGTGCAGAGTTTATTCAAAAGTTTTATAGCGAAAAATTATTCCCATCAGGAATTATTGGTGAGCAGGGTATTAATGTAATTGAGTCATTATTTACAGAAGGTAAAGCTGCTGCAATCATTTCTGGACCATGGAACATTGAACCATTCACAAAAGCAGGAATTAATTTTGGAGTAGCGAAGTTACCTGCTTTAGAAAATGGCGAAAATATGAGTGCGTTCGTTAATGTGAAAAGCTATAATGTAAGCTCTTATTCAAAGAATCCTGATCTTGCTGAAAAGTTTGTTGCGTTCATTGCAAATGAAGAAAATTCAAAAACAAGATATGAAATTACAAAAGAAGTTCCAGCTGTACAAGCTTTAGCTAACGACCCAGTTGTAACTGAAAGTGAAGCAGCACAAGCAGTTGCTGAACAATCACAATTCTCTGAGTTAATGCCTAATATTCCACAAATGAATGAAGTATGGACACCAGCAGATGCTGCGCTACAAACAATTGCTACTGGTAAAGCAGAACCAACAGATGCATTAAATCAAGCAGCACAAACAATTAAAAGTCAAATTGAAGCAAAACATAAATAATTAGATCGAACCATTAAGAAAGAATAGTGGTGTCAAACGCTTATTCTGTTTGACACCATTTATTTTAAGCTTGAATATCATGGCCGGCAAACTGGGCCTTATATAGAAGAGGTGAGCAATATGAACCATCGTAAAATAGCCGTATTATTATCGATTATTCCTGGATTAGGTCAATTTTACAATAAACAAATAGTAAAAGGTCTTACATTCCTTGTACTGGCTATATCATTCTTTGCGGTATTTGGCGATTTGTTAAACATGGGATTTTGGGGACTATTCACATTGGGTACTGAAGTACCAAGAGATAACTCAATCTTTCTATTAGCGGAAGGGATTATCGCTGTTATTGTAACTGCCTTTGGTCTTGCGTTTTATTACTTAAATTTCAAAGATGCTTATAAAAATGGAAAACTTCGTGATCAGAATATGAGATTAAGTTCTCTTAAAGAAGATTACCATAATCTAGTTGCACAAGGATATCCATACGTCATAAGTGGTCCTTCTCTCTTTATTCTAATCTTTGCAGTAATCTTTCCAATCTTATTTAGTTTTGCATTAGCATTTACTAATTACGATTTATATCACTCCCCACCTGCAAATTTGGCAGACTGGGTGGGCTTCGAGACTTTCCTAGAAATCTTCACGGTCGATATTTGGCGATCAACCTTCTTTGATGTATTATCTTGGACTATTATTTGGACACTTGTAGCTTCAACTCTTCAAGTGGCTCTTGGAATCTTCCTAGCAATTGTTGTTAATCAAAAAGACATTCGCTTTAAACGTTTTTATCGTACAATTTTAGTTTTACCTTGGGCTGTTCCGGGGTTTGTAACAATCCTTATCTTTGCGGGATTATTTAATGATAGTTTTGGAGCAATTAATAATGATATTTTAGCATTCTTTGGGGTTGATGCGATTCCATGGCTGACTGATGAAAATTGGACGAAGGTGGCACTTATCCTTATCCAAGGTTGGTTAGGATTTCCTTACGTATTCTTAGTAACTACAGGTGTACTGCAATCGATTCCAGATGATTTGTATGAAGCAGCGACGATTGATGGAGCATCTATCTTTGCTAAATTTAAAAACATTACATTACCAATGATTTTACTTGCAATGGCACCAATCATAATTACACAATACACATTTAACTTTAATAACTTTAATATTATCTATCTATTCAACGGTGGGGGACCAGCAGTTCCAGGATCAAATGCCGGTGGTACAGATATCTTAGTATCTTGGATTTACAAACTAACAATGCAATCAAGTCAATACTCACTTGCTGCTGCGTTAACAATCTTACTATCAATCTTTGTTATCGGGATAGCATTATGGCAATTTAGACGAACAAATTCATTCAAAGAGGGGGCTTAAGCGATGATGAACAATATGAAAACACAAAAATTTATTCGTCTCCTTTTATCGTATTCACTCTTAACGTTCATGGTGGTCATCATTGTTTATCCACTTCTATGGACAATTGGGGCAAGCTTTAATCCAGGGAATAGTTTGATTAGTACCTCGATGATTCCAAAGAACCCAACGTTAGATCATTATAGAGAGTTATTTGCTGGTAAGTCTAGCTTACAGTATGGACAATGGTACTTGAATTCACTTAAAATCAGTATTTTCACAATGATAGGGACAGTGATTAGCGTATCATTTACAGCTTATGCATTCTCTCGCTTCCGTTTCAAAGGAAGACAAAATGCTTTAACACTATTCTTGTTATTACAAATGATTCCACAATTTTCAGCTCTAATTGCACTTTTTGTTTTAGCACAGTTACTAGGAATGATGAACAATCATTGGTTGTTAATCATTTTGTATATCGGTGGTCTTATCCCTATGAATACGTACTTGATGAAAGGGTATATGGACTCAATTCCACTGGATTTAGATGAGAGTGCGAAAATCGATGGAGCTAGTAATACACGAATCTTTTGGCAAATTATTATGCCATTATCAAGACCAATGATAGCTGTAGTAGCAATGCTTGGATTTACAAGTCCACTTGGAGATTTCGTATTGTCTTCAGTGATTTTACGAAAACCAGAAGCTTATACATTACCGATTGGTTTATATAATTTAGTTAATGAAGTAATGGGAGCAAGCTATACAACGTTTGCTGCTGGAGCGATTCTAATTAGTATCCCGATTGCAATTATCTTCATAGCTCTTCAAAAGAACTTTGTTTCAGGGTTAACTGCGGGTGGTACAAAAGGATAAATAAGACTGGATACAAATAAGTGTTAGAAGGAGATTATTATGTCAAAACATGAAAAAACTTACGTAACGAACGCTAATTTCATGCTTCATGGAGGAGACTACAATCCAGATCAATGGTTAGATCGACCTGATATTTTAGCAGATGATATCAAATTGATGAAGCTATCCCATACAAATACATTTTCAGTAGGAATCTTTGCTTGGAGTGCTCTTGAGCCGGAAGAGGGAGTGTACAACTTTGAGTGGTTAGATGAGATTATTGATAATATCCATGGGATTGGTGGACGTGTGATTTTAGCTACACCAAGTGGGGCCCGCCCTACTTGGTTATCACAGAAATATCCTGAGGTACTTCGTGTAAATGGTGCGAGAGTGAAACAGTTACATGGTGGCAGACATAATCATTGCTTTACTTCAGAAGTTTATCGTGAAAAAACGCAAACAATGAATCGATTACTTGCTGAGCGATACGGTAATCATCCTTCATTGTTAATGTGGCATATTTCAAATGAATATGGTGGCGAGTGCCACTGTGACAAGTGTCAATCTGCATTTAGAGAATGGATCAAAGAAAAGTATAATCATGATTTAAAAGCTTTAAATGATGCTTGGTGGGGACCATTCTGGAGCCATACAATCACTGATTGGTCACAAGTTGAATCACCATCTCCAATTGGAGAAAACATGGTACATGGATTGAACTTAGATTGGCGTCGATTTGTAACTGATCAAACGATTTCATTCTATAATAATGAGATTGTTCCATTAAGAGAACTTACGCCAAATGTACCAATTACAACTAACTTTATGGCTGATACACATGATTTAATTCCATTCCAAGCACTTGATTATAGTAAATTTGCTAAGCACTTAGATGTAATTAGCTGGGATGCGTATCCAGCATGGCATAATGATTGGGAGACGACAGCTGATTTAGCTTCTAAGGTTGGATTTATTAACGATTTATATCGTAGTTTAAAACAAAAGCCGTTTCTGTTAATGGAGTCTACTCCAAGTGGTGTTAACTGGCATAATGTCAATAAAGCAAAACGCCCTGGAATGCACCTACTTTCATCTATGCAAATGATTTCGCATGGTTCTGATAGTGTTCTTTATTTTCAATGGCGTAAATCACGTGGATCTTCTGAGAAATTCCATGGGGCTGTTGTCGATCATGATAATAGTTCAGAAAATCGTGTATTCCAAGAAGTTGCAAAAGTAGGACAAACATTAGAGAAGCTAACTGATGTAATCGGAACAAATAGACCAGCCGATGTTGCGGTTTTATATGATTGGGAAAGCAATTGGGCTCTGAATGATGCTCAAGGCTTCGGATTGGAAACAAAGCTATATCCCCAAACACTTCAGAAGCATTACAAAGCTTTCTGGGAAAAGGATATTCCAGTAGATGTCATCACAAAGGAACAAGATTTTTCATCTTATAAATTACTGATTGTCCCAATGCTTTATTTAGTAAGTGAAGAGACAATCTCTCGTTTGAAAACATTTGTTGCAGGTGGCGGTACGCTAGTTATGACATATATTAGTGGCTTGGTTAATGAACATGACCTAACATATCTAGGTGGCTGGCATAAAGATCTCCAAGATATTTTCGGAATCAAGCCAACTGAAACAGACACGTTATATCCTAAAGACCAAAATGCCGTTACATTTAATGGCAAAAGCTATGTGTTAAAGGATTATGCAACATTAATAGAAGTAGATTCTGCAAACGTAGAAGCTGTCTATGAAGATGATTTCTATGCAGAAACTCCAGCTGTTACTAGTCATAAATATGAAGCAGGAAAAGCATATTATATTGGTGGACGCTTAGAGCATGCCTTCCAACAGGATTTCTATCAAGGGTTAATTACTGAATTATCGCTTGAACCTGTTGCTTCTGTTAAGCATGGTGAAGGCGTTTCAGTTCAAGTAAGACAAGCTCCAGATTCTGACTATCTTTTTGTCATGAACTTTACTGAAGAAAAGCAACCAATCGCATTTGACTATGAAGTAAAAGATGTTGTGACAGGTGAGAAGATCACTGGAGAATTGACATTAGAAAAATATGAAGTTCGAATTGTTGAGAAAACAAGAACGAATTAAGTAAGGGGGGCTTCTCCCCTTACATTGAACTCACTGAATGAGAGTAAACTACCAATCTATCTATAGATCTAGTTATTGTTCAGTGAGTTTTTTTGAGGATAGGTGGAAACGCTTACTATTGGTAAGTTTTAATATAGTAATAGTTTATCCAAAATTAATAGTAAAGGTGAGGAAATATGGGGAAAAGTAGAAAGAGTATAGCATTGTTATTGGCTTTTTTAATCGTATTTAGTTCGTTTTTTGCAAACACTTCTGGTGTTTCGGCTCAAACCTCAAAGAATTACATAACCAATGGGGGATTCGAAGCTGATTTCTGGAGTGATGGGTCTTGGAATGTTACCACTGATGATTGGGATTTGGTAGATTTATCTCATTTTGCATACGCAGACGATGAGTGGATGACTCCTGATGAGGGAAATCATGCATTCAAATATTGGATCAACGATAAATCGGATGCAGCTCAATCATTTACGATTGCACAAACGATTTCAAGTCTTCCAGCTGGAAGCTATCAGTTGTCAGTTAAATCGATGGGAGAGCTTGGAGCTGTAAGTGTTTTTGCAGGTGAAAAGACAACTGAAGCAGTGACAACTACTGGCTATAATAATTGGGGAACAGTTAGTGTTCAGTTTGAGGTGTCTGAGGATCAATCAGATGTTCAAGTAGGTGCGACTGTAACTGGAGTAGCCGGAGCTTGGGGATATCTTGATAGTGTTCAATTAACATCTCTTAATGGGAGTGGAAATGGTCCACAACCAGTTGAAGCTGATATTTTTGTAGAGAAAGTAGAAGGATTAAGTGAAGATTTTATCAAGGGTGTTGATAATTCTAGTATTATTGCTTTAGAAAATAGTGGTGTGAAGTTTTATAATGAACAAGGTCAAGAACAAGATATCTTTACAACTTTAGCAGATGCTGGAGTAAACTATATCCGTGTTCGTGTATGGAATGACCCTTATGATACCCAAGGAAATGGGTATGGTGGAGGAAATAATGATTTAGAAACAGCGATTGAAATTGGAAAGAGAGCGACAGCTAATGGAATGAAATTACTTGTTGATTTCCATTACTCAGACTTCTGGGCAGATCCAGCTAAACAACAGGCACCAAAAGCTTGGAAGGATTTAAGCTTCGAGGATAAAAAGGAAGCGTTATATTCTTATACGAAAGATAGCTTACAAGCTATGATCGATGAAGGTATCGATATCGGCATGGTTCAGGTAGGAAATGAAACAAATGGTGCAGTGGCTGGAGAAAGTGACTGGACTAAGATGAGTGCTCTATTTAATGAAGGAAGTAGAGCAATTAGGGAATTAGATTCTAGTATTTTAGTAGCGTTACATTTTACTAATCCAGAGTCGTCTGGTAGATATGCAACAATTGCAAAGACACTAGATACGAATAATGTTGATTATGATGTATTTGCAAGCTCATATTATCCTTTCTGGCATGGTACATTAAGTAATTTAACATCGGTATTGAAGCATGTTGCAGATACGTATGATAAGCAGGTTATGGTGGCTGAAACTTCTTATGCATATACAGCTGAAGATGGTGATGGTCATGGGAATACTGCGCCACAGAGCTCTGGCCAAACGCTAAATTACCCAGTTACTGTTCAAGGACAAGCAACGGCAGTAAGAGATGTGATTGAAGCAGTTGTAAATGTAGGTGAAGCAGGAATAGGTGTATTTTACTGGGAACCAGCTTGGATACCTGTAGGACCAGCAGAAAATCTAACAGAAAATAAAGCAATCTGGGAAAAGTATGGGTCTGGATGGGCAACGAGTTTTGCAGCAGAATATGATCCACATGATGCAGGTGCGTGGTATGGTGGAAGTGCAGTTGATAACCAAGCATTGTTTGATTTTAACGGTTCTCCACTACCTTCTTTAAATGTATTTAAATATGTGGATACAGGAGCAGTTGCGCCATTGCAAATTGATGAAGTGAAAGATGTAACAGTAAGTGCTATTTTAGGAGATGAGATTTCTCTACCGAATACTGTAACTGTTGTCTACAATGATGGTAGTGAAGGGCAAGCTTCGGTAACATGGGATCAGAATGCATTAGATCAGGCGATTGCAAATGGTGCAGGCACTTATGTCATCTCTGGAATTGTTGATGGTGATTTGACAGTTAAAGCACGCTTAACGATTAATCCAGAAAACTTTACATTGAATCCAAGCTTTGAAGACAATGATCGCAGCATGTGGAACCTTCTATATGATGAAGGTGTAACACCGCATGCAACATATCAACAAAAAGCATCAGATGCAAAATCTGGAGAGTATTCTTTACATTACTATTCTGGTGAAGGAGTAGACTTCAAGGTAGAGCAAACAATTACTGGTTTAGAACCAGGGTACTATAATCTCTCAATGTTTATTCAAGGCGGAGATGCGAATCACCCTGAAATGTATCTGTATGCTAAAGTTAATGGAGAAGAATATAAAGCAGAAACTGGTGTGAATGGTTGGGTAAATTGGCAAAATCCTGAGCTATCTGACATCCTGATTTTGGATGGAACAATCACCATTGGTGCTAGAGTTAAGGCTGATGCAGGTGCTTGGGGAACAATTGACGATTTCTATCTGTATCATGTCGGTGAATATAATGATGGAAAAGAGGATGGAAACGAAGAAACACCAGGAGAAGACGTGGAAAATGAAGAAATCCCTGGAGATGGTAATCAAGGGGAAGAGGAAATCACTGAAGAATCACCAGCAGAGGAGATTCCTAGCGATGATGAAGATACGATCATTGTTCCAGAAGATCAAGTGACGGATGAGCAAGAGGATGGTGGAGAAAAGTCTACCGATAATCAAGACATCAACACAGACAAAGAAGGTCAAGAAGGAGCACAATTACCTAATACCGCAACAAATCTATATAATGGCTTATTAATAGGTTTAGTGTTATTAGCAATTGGAAGTTTTGTTTTAATTAGAAGAAAACGATTGAATTAATACTGATGAGGCTGTGCTGAAAGTCACTGTTAAAATGACTTTGGTGCAGCCTTTTTGTTTGTTAAACAAGGATTATAGTAGCGTGTGGTTTAATAATGTTAAAGTAATAGAATTAATTGGAATTATTATAGTTCTTTATAACTATTAATGTCAGATTTTGAAAGTTTTTGTATACCAAAAGTCATATGAAGGGTATAATTTGTCCATGTAATAAGAAGTATTTTATTTACAAAAAAGAGAAAAATGGCAAACTTACTGAAAGGTAAGGACGCAAAACCACGGGTCTAATGTATGAAGGAAAATGCGATGATAGCCGGGCTACCTCATAGGTTTATTTGGTAACCCGTAATTTATTTACGGGGGGATTAAGATGACTAAAAATACGGAAGAACTAAAGAAACAACTTCAAAAGTTCTGTAAATTGATGGAAGAATATCCAGACCAAGCGGAGTCCATTCACTACTTCAAGAGTTTTTTAAGACAGCTAATAAGATCAACTAGAAATTCCACGATAGTTTTGCCAACGATTGAAATCATGACAATCCTACAACATGAAAAACCTCGTATCTTTCATTTATTAAAAATGGAAGCAAAAGGAGACTACAATCTAGAGTTCTTAACAGGCTTGAGAATGGATTATATCGAAGCGAAAACAAAACTGGAATTCATTCTTAGAAATGAATAAATCGCAATATTCTTTGGTGCACAGACTCAAATTTCAATGTTTAAATTGAGAGGAGAGTAATGAAAATGAACAAATTATTATTATCAATTGGTGAACACCAAGTTATACAATTTAAGGTGAAAATTAAGAACAAAACGTATTTAGTAAATCGAACAAAGATAGAAGAACTTTTCAAAGAAAAATTAACATACAAAGATATTCACGAACTAAGTAAGGGAATTGATGAAATTAAGCAAAGAGACGGTAATATTATAAATTACCTGTATCCTGTAGTAGTAGGGTTAATTTCAACAACTGTTCATCAAGGCTATGAACAACGTATATGAAATAGAAGGCTGTTTAATCGTATGCAGATTGCAACGTTTAACCGGCCTTCTTTTTTTGAATAATTTACTAATAAAAAATAGTGGAGAAATCATACTAGAAACTATATACTATTGTAATAAACGAACAAAAAAGATAAAAAAAGAACAATTTAACACTTTAACACTATCTATAGATTAGTAACTATCGGAGGAACTAATGATGCTTGCAGTTGAACGGCATGAACGAATTTTGGATCAATTAAATAAATATAAAGTAATAAGAGTTTCAGAGCTAAGTAAACTGTTAGGGGTCACTGAAAAAACAATTAGAGGGGATCTTGAGTTACTTGAGGATCGAGGACTCTTAAAAAGGATACATGGTGGTGCCATATTAGAAGAGCTTGAAGGGGAAATGCTGCCAATTGCACAACGCCAATCAGGCTACAGTGAGGCAAAACATGCCATTGCAAAGGTTGCCTTAAAACTGATTAAACCAAATGAAACCATTTTGATGGATGGGGGAAGTACAACGATTGAACTTGCTGAATTATTAGGAGATTTTCCAATAACAGTAATTACGAATGATCTGAAGATTGCTAACGTATTACTCAGTAAACCAAATGTTCAATTATTGGTGTTAGGTGGAACTAGAATTGATGATTCTTCCTCTTTAATGGGAGCTCAAGCCACCGATATGTTAAAGAGAATGAGAGTAAATCGTTTGTTTTTTGGAACGACAGGCATATCAATTGAACATGGATTAACTGTTTTTAATAGCATTCATGCGGATTGGAAGAAACAAATTATTGCTTCTGCTGACCATATTACTTTATTAGCAGATGCAACAAAATTTGAAAAGGTGGCACTTATTCAGTTTGCCTCCATTGAAGAAGTTGATGAAATTGTCACTGATTCAACTCTTGATAAGGCAGCACATAAGAAACTTGAGAGTAAACAAATGAGTATACATATTGCACCTATTTAATATCGTTTAGATTAGGATGACTACGAAGAATTAACCGTTGTCATCTTTTTTATTTGTGATATAATACAAACTATATTGAACATTAATGAACATTTTGAAACAAAAGTAAACTAGAGGAGGTAAGATATATGGCATCCCTTTTTTCATTAAAAGGTAAAGTAGCTTTATTAACAGGAGCTAGTCGTGGTTTAGGGCAAGGTATGGCTGTAGGTCTCGCTGAAGCTGGTGCAGTCGTCATTGGGGCTGGAATAAGTGATATGTCTGAAACGCGCAAGCAAATTGAAGCGATTGGTGGAACATTTCATCAAATAAATATCGATTTATCTGAAGATGGAGCTACTGCAAAGCTAGTAACAGAGGCGCTTGCTTTAACTGATAAGATTGATATTTTGGTTAACAATGCTGGAATTATTCGCAGATCAGATGCAGAAAATTATTCCGATGAAGATTGGTTTGACGTCATTAATGTGAACCAAAACTCTGTTTTTAAATTATGCAGAGACGTAGGTAAGCATATGCTTGAAAATGGTTCAGGTAGAATTATTAATGTAGCATCGATGTTATCCTTCCAAGGTGGATTAAGAGTACCTGCTTATACAGCAAGTAAGCATGCGATTGCAGGTTTAACAAAGTCATTAGCAAATGAATGGTCCAAACGGGGTGTAAATGTTAATGGGATTGCCCCAGGATATATGGTTACTGATAATACAGCACAGCTTCGTTCGAACGAAGAACGAAATGAATACATTACATCAAGAATTCCTCAAGGACGTTGGGGAACACCAGAAGATTTAAAAGGAGCAGTTATCTTCTTAGCATCAGATGCTTCAAGCTATGTCAATGGACATATCTTATGTGTTGATGGTGGATGGTTGAGTTCTTAAGATACTTCATTTCGAAAGGGGTAATATCAAATGGAAATCAGACATACGACAAATCCAACAGATTTTCTTACATATAAAACAGAACGATTAAGAAGTGACTTTCTAATGGAATCACTGTTTGTTCCAGGAGAAATCAATATGACATACTCTCATTATGATCGTGTTGTAACTGGAGGAGCGATTCCAACAGGTCAAGCTCTTAAGCTTGAAGACCAAGATACACTTAAGACTGAATACTTCTTAGAAAGAAGAGAAGTCGGGATCATTAATATTGGAGCAGAGGGTACTGTATTAGTTGATGGAGAAGCACATACATTAAACAAAAGAGATTGTTTATATGTAGGCTTAGGAAATAAAGAAGTATTATTTGAAAGTAGTAATGCGGCTGATCCAGCTAAATTCTATCTTGTTTCAACACCAGCACATAAGAAATATCCAACTAAGAAAGCACCGATTGAAGATGCACAGCCGACGCATTTAGGTTCAGATAGTGAATCAAATAAGCGTACAATTTACAAATATATTCATGCTGATGGCCTTCAAAGCTGTCAATTAATGATGGGAATGACTTTGTTAGAGCCTAATAATATGTGGAATACAATGCCAGCTCATCTTCATGATCGTCGTATGGAAGTGTATCTATATTTCGATATGGACGAAAATTCAAGAGTTTTCCATTTCATGGGTGAGCCAAATGAAACACGTCATATCGTGGTTCAGAATGAGCAAGCCGTTCTTTCACCACCATGGTCTATTCATTCTGGTGTAGGAACTAGCAATTACACATTCATTTGGGCAATGGCTGGAGAGAACTATACCTTCACAGACATGGATCCTGTAGCAATGGATGAATTAAAATAATTGATAAAAGTGCCTAAGACCCTTACTATGAAGTCATAGTCAAAGGTTTTAGGCACTTATTTTTATGGAAGGAGAGTGTACTGATGAAACGAGTTCTTGCCATTCTAGGAGATTATTATCATGAAGAAGTGAGTAGAGTAGAAGCCCTTAATGCTGTGGTTAAAAGGGGGATTGAAGAGGGGAATCCGGTAGAGGTAGAGTACATTACATATGAAGAGTTAATGGTTAAACTAAAAGATCGTCCTGATGCAGTCATTCTTTCTAAGGCAAATCAATTAAATCCGGTTGAAAGTCCTACTAGCTATTGGATGGATTTAAAGATTGAAAAGGAGGTTTGTGAGTATGTGAATAATGGTGGAGGCTGGTTCGTATGGCATTCAGGGCTTTCGTCATATGAAATGGTAGGAAACTATTATTCAATGGTTCGTGGGAAATTTGATTATCATCCGTCGGAACAACAAGTTGTTTCCTATTTCCCAGTAGAAAATACTAACACAATTACTGACATCCAACCATTTGAAATGAAAGATGAGCATTATTTTGTTACGTGTGATGAGCAGCACACCAATGTATTTCTCCGTGCCATTTCACAAGATGGAAGCTCCATTGCAGGATGGTCACATGAATATGGTAAAGGACGAGTTATTTGTATTACACCTGGACATAGCAAAGTGGCGATGATGGATGAGGCAGTAACAGAATTACTTTACAATTCTCTTAAATGGAGTTGTAGAATGTAAAGATGTAAAAATTTTTTAAAAGAAGTAAAAAAAGTACAAAAGAATTTAAAGCGTTTTCAATTAAAATAAAGCTATAATGTCCTTTAATGGAGGGATAACTATGGAGACAACAGGTTTAACAGGTGGATTATTCCGAATCTTTGATTGGATTTCTAAGCTAGCATATATCAATCTCTTATGGATGTTCTTTACACTCGTAGGCTTTATCGTCATTGGAATTGCCCCATCCACAGTAGCGATGTTTTCTATCGTCAGAAAGCTAGTTATGGGAGAGAGTGATCTACCAATATTCTCTACCTTCTGGTCAATTTATAAAAGAGAGTTTAAAAAGTCAAATCTACTATCGTTTTCACTTATTTTTATTCTAGGAATTATGTATGTTGATTGGGTTTTAATCCATGCAATGAGTGGTATGCTTCATTATATCCTATTAGTGTGTTTTATCATCATTTCTATTTTACTATCAGTTGTACTTATATATATATTCCCGGTGTATGTGCATTTTGAGGGAAGTATCTTTCATTATTATAAATCTGCCATACTATTAGGTTCATCTTTTCCCATTCGCACAATCATCATGGCACTAGCGATCGCAACAGGGATATTAATTAGTATTATGTTTCCAGGGGTAGCGCTACTCTTCTTTGGGAGCGGGTTAAGTTTTGTACTTATGTACTTTTCCTATTCAATCTTTGCGACAATTAAACCAAAAGCCAATTAGGGATCTTACTTTACTCTCTTCAGACGTTATTTGTCATGTTAACGTCTGAAGAGTATTTTTTTAAGGCTGTTTTCGTATATATTGTTGCTTTTAATACCGCAGCCTTAAATACACTCCGCGTCCTGTGGGGACACACGCATCCCACGGGAATCTTGAGTGTATTCAGTCTGCTAGAAATCTCATTCTTAATAATTCGTCTCAAAACAACAACAAACTTTGAGAAAACAGCCTTTTGTAAAAAAAGTAAAAATAATTGCATATCTCATCAAAATAGCGTTAAGTGTTAGCAATTTTATTTTCATATAATAGAGTTATATTAAATGAGAGGAGAAAATCTATGAGTACAAAGGCAGAAATAACTAGTTCCTCAAAGGTGAAGCGTGAAACTTCAAATAAGAAAAAATCATCTCTTCAAAAATCTGAAAATCTAGCGGGGGTTCTTTTTGTAGCTCCAATGCTAATTGGTGTGTCAATCTTGGTCCTATTACCAATCTTCGCGACCTTTACTCTAAGCTTTGCTGATTGGAAATTTATACAGAATATTGATCAGCTGAAGTGGGTGGGGCTGGATAATTTTAAAGAGTTGTTTAATGACAGGGTTTTCTTGAAATCGCTCTTAAATAATGGGATATTCTTATTTACAGTACCAATCTGTATGATCATCTCCCTTGTGTTAGCTGTTGTCATTGATAAAAGCGTTTACATGAAGAGTTACTTTAAAGTAGCCTTCTTCATGCCATATATCTCTAGTGTTGTTGCAATTGCTGTAGTATGGCAAGTACTATTTCACCCTTCAGCAGGACCAATTAACCAAACATTAATGTCACTTGGTATTACAGATCCTCCAAAGTGGATTGCAGACCCACAGTTTGCTTTATTCTCTGTTATGTTAATTCAAGTTTGGATATCAGTTGGGTTCAATCTAATTATTTATATTGCAGGTCTTCAATCAATTCCGAAAGAGTTATATGAAGCAGCTGAAATGGATGGAGCAAACTCCTGGGATAAATTCAGAAAGATTACATTCCCGATGGTATCACCAACATCATTTTTCTTACTAATAACAGGAATCATTTCTACATTTAAGGTATTTGATCTTATTGCTGTACTAACAAAAGGTGGTCCATTACATTCAACAAGTATGCTTGTATGGCATTTGTATGATACTGCATTTGTTAACTTAGATATTGGTTATTCATCAGCTATGGCCGTCATCTTATTCTTTATCGTATTCTTGATCACTATTTTTCAGTGGCTCGGTCAAAAGAAATGGGTTAATTATTGAGGGGAGGAAACTTCATGTTAAAGAAATTAAGTATACCAAAGCTTATAACTACAGTTATTGTTTTTATAGTTAGTATCATGTTTTTATTACCTTTTGCTTGGATGCTTTCTACTTCGTTTAAAATAGAAGCAGATGTATTTACATTTCCAATTCAATGGATTCCAGAGCGATGGAATGGGATTAATAACTATCAAGAAGTTTGGTTCGGGCAGTTTCCGTTTTATGTCTACTACTGGAATTCTATTAAAGTAGCAGTCTCAACGACTGTTGTGTCATGTACTATCTCTGCGATGGCAGCATACGGTTTTTCAAAAGTTAACTTCCCAGCTGGTAAGTGGCTGTTTATCATCGTATTAGCAACTTATATGGTTCCACCACAAGCAAGCTTAGTTCCACAGTTTATTCTATATCGTAATATTGGATTGTTTGATAGTCATCTAGGACTTGTCTTATTAGGTAGCTTTAGTGTACTTGGAACATTTATGCTTAGACAATTCTTTATGGGGATTCATAATGAATATATTGAAGCTGCAAAGATTGATGGCGCAGGTCATTGGAGAATTTTCTGGATGATTGCTCTACCAATTGTTCGTCCAGCTGTTGCAACGTACGCAATTTTGAGATTCATCTGGACATGGAATGATTATCAAAATCCATTAATCTTCTTACGTACTGACGCTCTTTATACAATCCAGCTGGCGATGCAGAAATTCACAACTATTAATGGAGAGTTTTATTCACTCATCATGGCAGCCGCTGTATCAGCGATCTTACCTTTATTAATTATCTTTGTGATTGGACAAAAACAAGTAATAGATGGCATTGCATTAGGTGGAGTAAAAGGATAAATCATCTAAAAATAGAAATGAAAGTCAAAATAGTTATAGTTTAGGTAAAATTATTTTCATATCAGATAGAAAGCCCTTTGTTATAATTCGTGATGTAAGGGTTTTCTAAGTGAATACAAAGTAAGGGCTTACAAAAAGAGAAGGGGGAATTAAAAATGAAAAAGTTTTTATCAACGATTTTTGCATCAACGATTTTACTTGGTAGCTTAGCTGCATGCTCAGGAGATGGAGGAAATACGACAACTGGTACAAGTGGTGGCAGTGATAATGGATCTTCAGAAGAAACAGTGACGATTAAATTCCATACTCATGGTAACGAAGCAAGTTATAACTGGGCAGAAACAATTGCAGCCTTTGAAGAAGAATATCCAAAGATTAATGTAGATCTAGTTATTCTTAGTGAAAAGGGTGATACCCAAGAATCACTTCAAAAACTTGATTTAGCTGCTGCTTCTGGAGAACAATTAGATGTATTAATGTTCAGTGATCCAGCTAGTTATGCTCAACGTGTGGCATTAGGAATGGTAGCACCTATTGATGAATTTATTGAGAAAGATGGATATGTATTAACTGAGGAATACAAAGTAGATACGAAATTAAATGATAGCTATTATGCACTTCCTGGAAAATTCAATCCTTGGTATGTCTTACTTAATAAGGATCATTTAGATGCAGCGGGTCTTGAAGTTCCAACTGAATGGACTTGGGATGACTTTATGGATTATGCGAAGCAGTTAACGACAGATGATCATTATGGAACATTCTTCCACGGACCACAGGGTGGCGGTTGGATGGAATTTATGAAGTTGGCTCTAGCAAGTGAAGAGGATAATACTGAATTCGTAAAAGCAGATGGTACATCAAACATTGATAGCCCACTTTTCCGTAAAACATTAGAGATGCGTGTACAAATGGAAAAAGTAGATAAATCGGCTGTACCTTACACAGATATTATTTCACAAAAACTTCACTATCGTAATCAATTCTTTGCTCAAGATGCAAGTACAATCCTAATTGGAAGCTGGATGAATACTGAATTAGGTGGAACTGATCAATTCCCATTAGACTTTAATGTAGCTGTTGCACCATATCCAACAAATGAAGCAGGTGCACCTGGTTATACTCCTGTAACAACTGACTTTATGGCAGTAGCTGCAAATTCAGATCTTAAAGAAGAAGCATATACATTTATTCGTTGGTATACAACAGAAGGACAAATTGTACAAGGTAAAAACGTTCCTTCATGGAATGGTGTAAGTGAAGATGACCTTGGAACAATTATTGATGGTATCCTAGCAGGAACTGTAAGTCCAGAGAAAGTAGATAAAGATTCTCTATTAAGAGTACTAAAGAGTGCTCAATCATCTAAGATTATTCCACCAGTTGAGTATCAATCAGAGATTTACAAAGTTATTAATGATGAATATGAAAAATTAATCTTAGGCGATCAAGATGTTGATGCAACTGTAAATTCAACTCAAGAGCGTGTACAAGAAATTATCGATAACAACAAATAATAGATTGATAAAAAAATAGTGTTGGGGCGTAGACCGTTTCTGCCCCCTTCTTTTTCTTTTACTATTAGAATAAATCATTTCGTGATAGTATAAGAGAAACGAAGATGGTTGCGCTTTCTTTGGCGAACATCTAAGGTTTTCGACTAGAGGAGGTTGGGTTATGTGGAATCGGATTCAGCAAAAGCTGACGCCCCATTCTTTTCGTTTTAAAGTCATTTTGACTTCTGTCATATGTGTTGTTATTCCAGCTATTATGACTTTATTTTTTAATAGTTATTTAACAAAAGATGCAATGAAAGAACAAGCGATTTCAAATGCTGATCGTGAGCTGAAGTTAGCGGGTGAATATGTTTCAAAAATACTTGAAGACATGCTATACGCGGCTAATTTTGTACAATTAGATTCAGAGATTAATACCATTTTAAAGAAAAATGCAAGAGAAGATGCTATTAATCACTCTGACTTACCTGAAAATCAGAAATATGAGGATTATATTGAAAATCAAAAAGTTGCAAAAACAATTGATAATATTACGTTACTAGGTGAAAAATCATATGTGACCATTCTTCTACGAAATGGAAAGCACTATACAAACTACCCGGTATATGATTATGACCCGGAGAACTTATTTCATGAATCATGGTTTAAGGAATTAGAAGATGTCCATGGCTATGAGGCAGTATGGATTGGAAGTAAGCCGACGGTTTTTAAATCAGAGGTAATGAGGAATCCTTATCAGATTTCTGTAGCACGAACATTAAGTGATGCGAATTTAAAAATTTATGGCTACGTGATTGTCACTATAATGGAAAGTAAAATTAAACAAGCTTTTGAAAGTATACCAGGTAGTGGTGAGATCTTACTAATTGATTCAACTACAAATGAGATAATATCTCACAAAAATAATGATCAAATTGGTAGATTGTTTCCCTATTTGGAACAAATACAGAAGGATAGCTTTTCAAACATTATTGAAATATCAAACGAAGACTATCTTTATGCAGATCATCCCATAGCAAATACAGGATGGAAGCTAATTTCTATAAATCCATATAAGGAAGCTATTAGTAAAATAAACACAATCTTTGACAAAGTATTCTTTGCTCAATTGATTTCATTCATCATTTTCTTTCTTCTATTAACTTCTGTACTACAAACGATTACAAGGCCACTTGTCCATTTAAGAAATGTAGCGGCGGCGATACAAGGTGGTAATTTAACAGTTCGCTCCAACATACAAACAGAGGATGAAATTGGTCAACTCTCAAACTCATTTGATCAAATGTTAGATCGAATTAATGAGATGATTCTAGAAATAACAGAAACCCATAAAAGAAAACGGAAAGCAGAATTTGCGATGTTACAGGCACAGATTAATCCTCATTTTCTCTTCAATGTACTGAATTCAATCAGAATGAAGGTGATGAGAAAAGGTGATTATGATAGTGCAGAAATGATCAGTTCACTTTCAAAATTGTTAAGGCTGACAATTGATAAGGACAAAGGCATGATTACTTTTAAAGAAGAAGTAGAAATTGTCGAGGATTTTGTTAAGCTCATGAATATGCGCCAGAAGGAAAAAGTGACCTTTGATATTGAAGTATCGCGTGAGGCCTATATGGAAGTGATTCCACGCTTTATTCTACAGCCTATTATTGAAAACTCAATGATTCATGGGTTAAATCAAAGTGCAGGGACAATATCACTTGAAGCATATATCCAACAAAATGATTTTGTCGTAATTGTACAGGATAATGGCCAAGGCATGGATGAGGAAACCCTACAAAGACTTCGGCAAAATCTAGTGATACACAAAGACCCTAGCCTTGTAACAAACAAAAAAGGTTTCTCAAGTCTAGGAATCTCTAATGTATATGAAAGAATGCGAATGACCTTTGGTGAATCTTTCAAAATGGAAGTTCATAGTGTAGAAGGAAGCGGTACAAAGGTGATTATGTTAGTTTCTAGAGGAGGTAACATACCTTATGTATAAAGTGATGCTAGTGGATGATGACTATCCAGTATTAGAGTTATTGTCAGAAACAATTGAATGGGAGCAGCTTGGATTGAAGCTTCAAAGTATTCATGAAAACGGAGCTAGTGCACTTCAGCATGCATTCCAGGAAATGCCAGATATATTAATCACTGATATTGGCATGCCTAAGATGAATGGAATAGAGCTAATCAAACATATAAAGGAATCAAGGCCAACCATTCAAGTCTGTGTATTAACTTGCCATAGTGAGTTCGAGTTTGCAAGACAGGCATTACAGCTCAAAGTGCAAGATTATTTACTTAAAGATACCCTTAATCCCAAGGACTTATCAACAGTATTAATAAAACTAAAGGAAAATCTTGACATAGAAAAGGAAAAAAATTTAAAAAGCTGTAAGTTAGAGCATATCGTCGAGCGAAACCGTGAATCAATCAAAAAAGAGTTCATTAGGAAATCTATATATCAACCAATCTATGATGACAAAGAATGGTATGAAGAGGCAAATTCATTTGGCTTATCATTAAAAAAACAAGCATATATTCCTGTACTATGCACGATTCAAGAGTACCGATTGGCAAAGAATCTTTATCTTACTGAAGACACTTTAGTGTTTTCGATTCAAAACGTAATTGGTGAAGTGTTACAGGAATACAATCAAGACATTGTTCACTTTACACTTGGTAATAAGGAGTCATTTTTGTTCTTCCCTTATAGTTCAAATGTAAAAAAAGATTGTTATGGAAAAGCAAATGAGTGCATGAAAAAAATACAACAAAACGTATTAAATACATTAAATATTTCATTGTCTTTTATAGTAGGAGAGGTGCTTGATCATCATCTTCCTGCATTTAAAGTAGAACTTGATAGCTTATTAAAGAGCACTAATCAACGTTTTTATATGAGTAAGGGAAGTATTGAAAAAAAACGAGCTGATAAAGCAATTACGGAAGGATTATTTGCTTGGTATGATGAGGCATCTATTGAAATAAGGCAATTCATTATAGAAAGAGATGCTAAAAAAATCGATTCATTTGTTACAAAATGGACTGATGAATTTAGAGAAAAGCAGTACTCTCAAGAAAGTGTAAAGGACTGGGTGTTAAAACTCCTATTAGATGTAAAAGTGAAAATGAAGACGCTTCAAATTTTTGGGACGAAATATTCTGCAGAGATTCTTCATGAAGAAATGGTAGAGATCGATTCAATAGAAGAAATGAAAAAATGGCTTATTACCTACTTTGGCGCACTTCTTTCTTCAGTTGACGAAATCTCTACAAGGACTCAACGCAAAGAAGTAATCGAAGCCTTTAAATATGTGTCACTGAATTTGGAAAAGAAAATCACATTAGATGAAGTAGCAAAGCACCTTTATTTGAATTCAAGTTATTTTAGTCGGTTATTCAAAAAAGAGGTTGGAGAAACGTTTGTTGAGTACGTCACAAAAGCGAAGATTAATCGAGCAAAAGAATTACTTGAGCAAACGATTGATCCAGTAGGGAAAATTTGTGAACGACTAGGCTACGATAATCAGAGTTATTTTATAAAAGTATTTAGAAATTATACTGGAGTCACCCCAATCGAATTTAGAGGAGAAAAAGTATAAATAAGCGAAAAGGTGAGGATCACATGACAAATCATTTACAATGGGTTGATGAAGCCATACTAAAAGTAAACGAAAAAGTAGTGAGAACGAGTAAAAAGATTGGCGCTAACTTTCCGCATGCAAGTGTAGATGGAACATATAAATGTGAGGAGCCTTATTGGTGGACCGCTGGATTCTGGCCAGGTCTCCTTTGGTTAGTTCACAGAGATACAAAGGATGAGTCATTAAAAGAAATTGCAGAGCAATGTGAGGAACGATTAGATCAAGTCATTACAGATTATTATAAGCTCGACCACGACATGGGATTCATGTGGACATTAACTAGTGTTGCGAGATATAAGCTGCTAGGAGATGAAGAGTCAAAAAGACGCGCACTTTTAGTAGCAAACTTGTTAATGGGAAGATTTAATTCTGAAGGTAACTATATTCGTGCGTGGAATCCTTGGCGTGAAGGGGACGAAAACTCTGGCTGGGCCATTATTGATTGTTTAATGAATCTACCACTCTTATTTTGGGCGTCTGAGGTCACTGGCGATCCGCGATTTAGTCATGTAGCAAAGAAACACGGTGAAACGGTATTGGCTCATTTTATTCGCGAAGATGGCTCGGTTCACCATATCATTCGATTTGATCCAGAAACGGGTGAGAAAATAGAGGCGATTGGCGGACAAGGATTTGCACCTGAATCAGCATGGTCAAGAGGGGCATCATGGGCTGTATACGGCTTATCATTGTTATTCCAATATACAAAAGAAGATAAGTATCTACAAGCAGCAAAAAAAGTTTCCCATTTCTTTATCGCAAATTTACCAGATGACTCAGTACCGCATTGGGACTTCAGACTTCCTGAAGAGGTGACAAAATATCGGGATTCATCAGCAGGAGCGATTGCTGCATGCGGATTACTGCATATATCTCAACAGGTAGATTCAATAGAAGCGGGAATCTACAAAGATGCAGGAGTAAAAATTCTTAAGTCATTATATGAGAACTACGGTGATTGGGATAATCAAGGTCAGGACGGTTTAATTCTACATGGAACAAGTCATTACCCTGAAGGAAAAAATATAGACGTACCACTTATATACGGCGATTACTACTTTGTAGAAGGATTATCTACTTTAAAAGGTTATAAGGAACTATTTTGGTAAATCGATAGATTGCGGTTATGAACAATAAATAAGGAGTGACTGAACAAATGATGATAAGTGATTCCCCTGTTGCAACGAATCCAATTAAAACAAGAGAAGATGTTGCGAATCTATTAAAACAAATTTGTGATCCATTAAAGCCTTATTACAGCAATGGACGTGCAAGATTACGATTAGGAAAGACCGGTGCAGCATATTCTGATTCTGTAGCTGAAATGGAAGGCTTCTCTAGAGTGTTATGGGGGCTTGCTCCATTTCTCGCTGGTACAAATGAAGAGTATGAGATATGGGATTTGCATCTTCAAGGAATCAAGAATGGAACAAATCCAACTCATGAAGAGTATTGGGGAGAAATCAATGATTACGATCAACGAATGGTAGAGATGGCTGTTTATGGTCTAGCACTTCTACTCATCCCAGATAAAATATGGGAACCGTTAAGTGTTGAAGAAAAACATCATTTTAGTACATGGCTCCAACAAATTAATGAACATCCAGTCTGGGATTGTAACTGGTTGTTCTTTCCGATCCTTGTTAATTTAGGGTTAAAGCATGTTGGTGAGCCTTATGATCGACAAAAAGTAGAAGATAATTTAAATCGAATTGATGAGTTTTATTTATCAAATGGGTGGTATTCGGACGGAATCGACGGTCATAGTGAATATTACATCCCATTTGCGATTCATTTTTACGGGTTGATTTATGCAAAGGTTATGGAGAAGGAAGATCCTGTACGTTCCGAAAAGTATAAGTCTAGAGCAGAGGAATTCGCGCAAGATTTTATCTATTGGTTTGCTAAAGATGGTTCAGCACTTCCATATGGTAGAAGCTTAACCTATCGATTTGCCCAGTCTTCGTTCTGGAGTGCTGCAGTATTTGCTGATATCAAACCATTCTCACTCGGTGTGATGAAAGGATTAATTCTTAGAAATCTCCGTTGGTGGTTTGATCAAGAAATTCTAGATGACAACGGCCTTCTAACAATAGGATATGCATATCCAAATTTAGTTATGGCAGAAAACTACAATTCTCCAGGTTCTCCTTACTGGGCATTGAAAACATTTTTACCTTTAGCTCTTACAGAAGAACATCCATTTTGGCAGGTCGAGGAAGAACCATTACCAATGCTAAAAGAGAAATCAATTCAAAAAGAACCGCATTTAGTGTTTTGTCGAGATGAAGAAAGTGAGCACCTTGTTGCATTTAACTCAGGGCATAGTGGAACAAATGAACATACGCATACTTCTGCTAAATATGAAAAGTTTGCTTATTCGAATGTTTTTGGATTTAGTGTTCCCCGAGCAGAGTGGGGGCTTGCTCAGGGTGCCTTTGATTCAATGCTTGCATTGAGCGAAGGGGACAATATTTACCGTGTAAAAAGACTAAGTGAAGAATATAACATAACTGAAGATTATATCTTCACAAAATGGAAGCCATGGCACGATGTTGAGGTGAAAACATGGCTTATTCCAGGGAATCCTTGGCATATTCGAGTTCATGAGATTCAAACAAATCGACTTTTAGATACTGCTGATGGAGGATTTGCGCTAGGTATCGAGGATAAAGTTGGGAAGGTAAATCTCGAACGTATTGAACAAGAGCAAGAATGTCTTGCCAATATGCCAGTAGGTGCTTGTGGAATCAAACGTTTATTTGGTGGTGGGAAAGCTGAGTTAATCTTCCCTAATGCTAATACAAACCTATTAAACTCTCGCACAGTGATTCCAACCATCAAAACGAGAATTCACCCTGGCACAAGCCTGCTAGTAAGTGCTGTGTATGGAGAAGTGAATAGTAAAAAGTCATGGGAACAGATCCCGACAGTTGAAGTAACTGATTTAAAAATAACTATTTGTATGGAAGCCGGTCATCCAATCGAGATATTGCTGAACGAGTCGAGGTGAGTTCACAGTTGTTTACAAAAATAGATGAAATAAAAAAAGTGATCGGAAAACAAAAAGGATCTCTATTATTTTCAAATAAAGTGGAGCAAGACGAATGGTTCAAATCTATTAAAACAAATCCAGCTTATCAGCCATTACTTGCAGAAATCATAGAAGAAGCTGAGAGGTTACTACAGGAACCAGTCCATGAAATCCCATTCTCTACGTTTTCTATCTTTCGTGACAAAGGATTACGCCTAGAGTACGAGAAGGTTTATTTTGAAAAAAGAAATCGACTGAATGTTTTTGCTTTAATGACGTTGATTGAGCCTAATCAATCAATTTATCAAGAGCAGCTTCAAGATTCTATTTGGTCAATCTGTAATGAATATACTTGGTGTTTACCTGCTCATTTAAAAAATAGTCCTGAGATGGATTCAAGCTTTGATGAAACAATGCTTGGGTCCATTTATAACCAACAATATACGATTGATTTATTTGCTTCCGAAACAGCTTTTACTCTAAGTGAAATATATAAATTAACGGAGAATTTCCTTGATCCGCTCATACAAAAACGAATGGTTGAGGAGATTTATCGTCGAGTATTATTACCTTTCTGTAATCAGCCTAGCTTTCATTGGGAAACTTCCACTCATAATTGGGCGGCAGTATGTGCAGGGTCTATTGGAGCTGCTGCCTTACACCTTATCAATGATGAAGAAAGGCTAACTAGTATACTAGAACGTGTTCTTCATTCGCTGAATTATTATTTACAGGGATTCAATGAAGATGGTACGTGTATGGAAGGCTATGGATACTGGCAATATGGTTTCGGCTATTTTACGTATTTTGCTGATTTATTAAAGAAAAAAACGGATGGGGCATTAAATTTATTTACCTCAGAAAAAGTACATCACATCGCCTTATTTCAACAAAAATGTTTCATTCATAGAAATCAGGTTGTGAACTTTTCCGATTCAACGGAGAAAGCAACAGTGTTTTTAGGATTAAGTCATTATTTAAAGGATATCTACTCAGATGTAGAGGTGCCGGAAGAAGACCTTCGTGCTCCTTTTACAGCAGACCATTGCAGCAGATGGGCACCAGCCTTCAGAAATCTACTGTGGTTTAATGAGAATGAAACAGGGAAGCCTTGGCAAAATGCAACTTATTATATGAGCGATTCACAGTGGCTTATTTCGAGGAATGATCGATTAGTTTTTGCTTGTAAGGGTGGACATAATGACGAACCTCATAATCATAACGATATAGGTCACTTTATTCTACAAGCAGATGGTGAAACTTTGCTTAAGGATTTAGGAAGTGGGATGTACTGTGATGGTTATTTCGGTGAGGAGCGTTATTCATTCTTATGTAATGGTTCACAAGGGCATTCTGTACCGATTATAAATAATCAGTTTCAAGCTGAAGGAATCTCACATTTCGCGACAATCACAGATGTCTCATTGCACGATGACATCGATCGAGTGGAAATCGAAATGACAAAAGCTTATGAAATTAAGTCACTGGAAAAGTTGGTTAGAACATTTAGCTGGAAGAAGAAAGATGACAATAGAAAACTCATTTTGTCAGATGCCTATTTATTCAAAGAAACACCATCCTGCATTATTGAACGCTTCATAGCTCCAGTTCTTCATGTCACTGAAGAGCAGGATGGTGTGATATTGAAAGGTAAACGAAAACTGAAAATTATATTTGATAGAAGTATGCTAGATTTTGATTATCAAGAGGCTGAATTTATCAATCACTCTGGTAAAGTAGAAAAATTACTAATGCTAGATTTTAAAGTAAATGAACCTAAATCGATTGTTCAATTAGAATTTCGCTTTCAGTTGTTATAATATGAAACCTGTCCTAATGGGCAGGTTTTTTAATATTACTCTTTCAGAAAAATGTTTTAGTACTAAAATTTTGTATGAATCAACATTCAAACTAATAATTAATATTAAAAGTTTGTATTAATACAAAAAAATGGTTTATATTTAATTTATAACTACTTTGTTGATATAGGATTGGGGTAGAGTATTATGCTAGAATTATCGATTTATAATTTGAGTAATTTACAAAAGGTTGCTCATGCTTTATCATCAGAAGTTCGCTTGAAGATTATTTATTTATTAAACAAAGGAACCATGAATGTACATGAGTTATCAGAAAGCTTGGATAAACCAGTTTCTACCATCGCTGCACATGTGAAAGTGTTAGAGGACTGTGGTTTAATTTTGACAGAGCTCAGGCCAGCTACTAGAGGCGCTATGAAGGTTTGTGCACGTAATTTTGATGACATTCATATTCAGTTAAATGCCGTAAAAGATCAAGAAAAGGATAATAAATATTATGAATTAGAGATGCCAATTGGACAATATATCGATTTTCATGCTTCACCAACATGTGGCATAGCTAATCACGAAGGAATCATCATTCCAGAAGATGAACCTGTTCATTTCTATAGTCCAGTGCGAACCAATGCTCAATTATTATGGACAAGAAAAGGTTATTTTGAATATAAATTTCCACTCGCCATACCTGCGGACACAAAGATTAAGGAATTGCAAATCTCATTAGAAATTTGCTCAGAAGCACCTAATTATGACCATAATTGGCCATCTGACATCACAGTATGGTTGAATGGTATTGATATTGGAACATGGACTAGTCCTGGAGATTATGGCGATCGTCCTGGAAAACTCAATCCGGTATCATGGAGTGAGACGACAAGTACTCAATATGGGGTATTGAAAACATGGAAGGTAACAAACCACCAAACAACGATTGACGATGTTAGCTTATCTGATATAAAGCTAAATGATTTAAATTTGTTAGAGAATCAATTTCTAACCTTTCGAATCGGTATCAAAGATGATGCGGTTCATAAAGGTGGCTTTAACATATTTGGCAAAGAATTTGGTGATCACCCTCAGGATATTAAATTAAAAATGACGTTTAGTGATAATTGAAGCTCTCTATTAATCCATCAATTCATATTTGATGGATTTTTTGTATTGTAAAATTTGGAACTATTAAACAAGTATTTTCCAAAAAAAGATTGACTATTTCGAAATGAAAGCGTATTCTATGATTAAATACAGATAAGTTGTAATTAAACAGAATATCTGTATTAAATAAAATGAGTTCAAAATTGGGATATGCCGTGTAAGTCTTTCATTCTTTTTTTAAATTTATTAAGTTAAAGGAGTTAAATGACATGGAGACGATAAATATTCCTAGGAAGGAATATCCACGACCACAGTTTGTAAGAACTGATTGGATCAACTTAAATGGTGAGTGGAATTTTAAATTTGATAAGAATAATCAAGGTGAGAAAGCTAAATGGTACAGTAATACAAAGGTTTTTGATCAAAAAATCATTGTTCCTTTTACATATGAGACAAAAGCTAGTGGAATTGGTGAAGAAGTTTTCTGTCCTAATATTTGGTATCAACGAAGGATAACTATACCAAATGAATTCGATGACAAGAAGCTGCTATTCCATTTTCAAGCAGCTGATTATGTTACAAAATTATGGATAAATGGTCATTATGTAGGTGAACGAAAAGGTGGACAAATCGCATTTTCTTTTAATATCACTGACTACTTAAATGATTCTAATGAATTAAATATTGTCGTTAAATGTGAAGATAGTCAAAGCTGTTTTCAACCAAGAGGAAAACAACGTTGGATGGAAACAAATTTTGGTTGTTGGTACGTTCAGACGACTGGGATTTGGCAAACTGTTTGGCTTGAGTTTCTAAATGAAGTTCATGTTGAGTCAGTGAAGATTACACCAGATATCGATACAGAGGCAGTTGAGTTTTCCTATAAGATCACAGGAAACATTGATTCCAGCTTACTCTTGAAGACATCTATTTCCTTTAATGGCCAGCAAATAAAATCGATAGAGCAACCTGTAGACCGTTCTACAATGACACTCTCTACAAATATTGCAAGTGAATTTTATGCGTGGCGAGTCCTTCACTGGAGTCCACAGGATCCTAATTTATATGATGTGGAATTTACCTTGTATAAAGATGATGAAATCATTGACCGTGTACAATCTTATTTTGGAATGAGAAAGATTTCAATCGAGAATGGAAATATTCTGCTTAATAATACACCTCTTTATCAAAAATTATTACTTGATCAGGGATACTGGGGGGAATCACATTTAACACCACCATCAGAGGAAGCAATTACCCGTGATATTGATAAAACCTTAGAAATGGGGTTTAACGGAGTAAGAAAGCACATGAAGGTGGAGGATCAACGATTCCTTTATTGGGCAGATAGAAAAGGACTTCTTGTTTGGTCAGAAATGGCTGCCACCTACGAATTTTCAGATGAAGCGATTCAAAACTTTACTGAGGAATGGATTGAGGTAGTTAAACAACAATATAATCATCCAAGTATCATTACATGGACACCATTTAATGAGTCCTGGGGTGTGAAAAATATCTTTACAGATAAAAAGCAACAACAGTTTACGGAAGGAATTTATCATCTTACGAAAGCAATTGATCATATGAGACCAGTGATTGTAAATGATGGTTGGGAGCATACGATTTCAGACATCCTAACACTCCATGATTATGTAGAATATGGCGATGAATTTTCAGCACGTTATCATGATAAAGAAAAAGTCGTTAATAACCAAATTGCTTTTAATAAACATAAACACGCTATGGCAATGGGCTATGAATATCGAGGGCAACCAATTATTATCAGTGAGTATGGTGGAATTGCTTTTAATTCGGAAAAAGGTTGGGGCTATGGAAATCAAGTTAAGAGTGAAGAGGATTTTCTATATCGCTATGAATCTATTACTCAAGCAATCAAAAACATGCCATATATAAGTGGGTTTTGTTATACGCAAATTACGGATGTTCAACAAGAAGTGAATGGTCTTTTGGATGAAGATAGAAATCCAAAAGTAGATTTAAGTAAGATCAAAGAAATTAACGGTAAATAATTCCTATTTATATAAAAAAGGAGTATAACAGAATGTGGCGAACTGAATACCCAAGACCTCAGTTAGTAAGAGATGATTGGCAAAATTTAAACGGAGAATGGGAATTTGAATTTGATGATAAGAATATTGGGCTAGACGAAAAGTGGTATCGTCAAAATTCAACATATACAAAAAAAATCAACGTGCCATTTGCTTATCAAACAAAGCTTAGCGGTATTCATGATTCTAGTTTTCATGATTGGGTATGGTATCGTAGGGAGTTTGAAGTTCCTGAATCGATGTTAAATAAGCAAATAATCTTGCATTTTGGAGCAGTTGATTATCGAGCTATGGTGTTCATTAATGGCCATTTAGTAGGTTCTCATGAAGGAGGACATACACCATTTTCATTCGATATTACGAACTATTTAATTGAAGGGAAACAATCCGTAGTTGTTAGAGTAGAAGATCCATCAGCAGACGAAACGATACCTCGTGGCAAACAGTTTTGGATGGAGAATTCAGCTGGGATTTGGTATACACGGACAACGGGGATATGGCAAACCGTATGGCTAGAGGCAGTAAATAAAACTCACATAAAAATAGTAAGATTTACTCCTGATATTGATACTGGTGAAATATCAATTGAGCTTGACATTTTAGGTGAATATGTAAATAAAAGAGTTGAAATTGATATTAGCTTTAAAGACGAAAATGTTGCAAATGATTCTGTGAAAATATATGAAGGTTATACGAAAAGGTCTATTAATCTCTATAATCGGAAAATATTTAGAACAGGATTTCATGGTGTTGGATGGAATTGGTCACCAGAAAATCCACATTTATTCGATGTAACGATTTGTTTGAAAGATGGGGATGTTGTCATCGATGAAATTACATCTTATTTCGGGATGAGAAAAATACATACTGAAAATGGGATGGTGTACTTAAATAACAAACCATACTATCAAAAACTAGTACTTGACCAGGGATACTGGCCAGAAGGATTATTAACCGCACCCACTGATCAAGATCTAAAAAAGGATATCGAATTAGCAAAGGAAATGGGATTTAATGGTTGTAGGAAGCATCAAAAGGTTGAGGATTCTCGATTTCTATATTGGGCAGACAAAATAGGCTTCTTAGTATGGGGAGAATGTGCAGCTTCTCCTTCCTATAGTGAGAATGCGGTTGCACGTTTAACAAATGAATGGCTTGAAATAATAGAGCGAGATTATAATCATCCCTGTATAGTTACTTGGGTCCCCATTAATGAAAGCTGGGGAGTGCCATCAATTGCTAATAATGAACAGCAACAGCATCACTCGCTAGCAATGTATCATCTCATCCATTCAGTTGATAAAACTAGATTAGTGATTTCCAATGACGGTTGGGAAATGACGAGGACCGATATTTGTGCAATTCACAATTATAATCATGGCCACATAGATGAAGTAGAGAAGTATGATGAATTCCGAGATTCATTATCAACTACCGATACTCTTCTTCATTCAAGATCAGCTGGGAGAGGAATCTATGCAATAGGATTCAAACATTGTGGTGAACCAATCCTATTAACAGAGTTTGGTGGGATTGGATTCAAAGTGGGAGATGAAAGTGGTTGGGGATATACGTCTGTTACAAATGAAGAGGACTATATCATTGATTATGAAAGAGTCATGAAAGCAGTATACGAATCCTATTCATTACATGGTTATTGCTATACACAGCTTACAGATGTGGAACAGGAGATTAATGGACTGTTGACATATGACCGGAAATCTAAATGTGACTTAAAAGAGATTCGGAGAATAAATGATATGTGGCATTTAAAAACAATAAAGTAACGATTCAAAGTCTGAGTAGCTTTATTCATGTTAGATCTCTTTGACTGAAATCTAGTTGATTTTCAGTCAGGGATTTATATAAATGGCAAGAATGAACAACCTTTTACGCTTCTATGTAAACGCTTTAATTAGGGTGGTGGATAACAGGAAGGGGTTTATTTTGATTTAGCTTTAAATTAAATTCACATTTCTTAGGGGGTAATTACAAATGAAAAAGGCAGTATTAATGTTTTCATTACTTTTCATGTTTGCTATGGCATTATCTGGTTGTAGTTCATCTAGCTCTGGGTCATCTAAAAACGAAATTCTATTTTGGAATGTATTTACAGGTCCTGACGGTGAGAATATGAAACAAATCGTAGATGCATACAATAAGACAAATCCAGAATTCAAGATTAAGAATGTTTCAATCGAAGCAGATGATATGTATACAAAAATCCCTACAGTTGTAAATTCTGGAAAGGGGATTCCGGATTTGACCGTAGTGCATGCTGAAAGAATTAAACAGTTTGTTGATAATGAGATGCTAGCAACTTATGATGATGTACTAGCTGACTTCCCTGACATAAGTGAAGATAACTATGTGCCAGCTGGATGGAACATTGGGGATATTAATGGTAGTAGATACAGTGTTCCATTAGATGTTCATAGCTTTGTTTTGTACTATAACAAGGAGTTACTAGAAAAATATGCACCAAATGCACTTGATGATAATGTGGTTACATTTGATGAAATTAGAACAGCGGGAGAAGTTTCTAAAAATGACGGGGTTGTAGGTACAGTAGTTACTTGGACTCGTCCAACATTCTTATCAATTTATCATCAATTAGGTGGAGATATTACAAGTGATGGTGAAACCCCAACGCTAAATACTCCAGAAGCGAAGGAGGCACTTGAGTTATTAAAAGGATTGGTTGATGACAAGATTACGAATAAAGATGGGGAAGATGCTGGTCAGTTATTTAAGTCGAATAAAGCAATTTTTTATCCAGAGGGGATTTGGATGCAAAATAGTTTAAATGATGTGGAAAGCTTAGATTGGGGTATAACAAACTTCCCACAGGTTTCACCTGACAACATTGTAAACTGGACTTCCTCTCACCAATTCGTGATGTTCAAGGACGAAAGTCGATCTGAAGAAAAAATAAAGGGTATGATGGACTTTCTTGACTATATCAGAGAAAATTCACTTCCTTGGGCACAGGCAGGACAAAATCCAGCGTCATTATCAACTTTAGAAAATCCTGAATTTAAGGAGCTACCACATTCATTCTTAATCGAAGATCCTGAGTTACAGAAGTCACTTAAAATCTTTGATTATAAGTATAATGGCTTCGTAGCTGAAGAGGTTGATAAGTTAGTAGGGGATGCAATATTTGGAAAGCTTGATATTGATGAAGGTTTGCAAAAGGCACAAAAAGCGGTTGAGGATAAGATAGCAGCAAATAATAAAAAGTAACTTTATTCAAAGCTAATAAACTATTGAGGATTCCTTATAAATTCATAAGGAATTCTCTCTCTATTCGATTACAGAAGAATAGGAGTTAATAATATGATAAATACTGGCACAGATAAGAAAGTTAATATGTCTAAAGAATTGGTGAGAAATAAGAGTAAGCAACGTTTAACACTTTCACCATTCCTTTATATAGGTCCCCACCTTATTTTGTTTGGTATCTTTTTCTTATTTCCGACGATATTTGGTATATACATTTCATTCACAAACTGGGATCTAATTGGGGATCCAGAGTTTATTGGGTTTGCTAACTACCAAGAAATTTTATTTAACACAAATTCAACCTTCTACGAACAATTACGGACAGGTCTGGGAAATACATTTAAATTTGTTCTTTTTACAGTACCAGCTTGTATTATTGTTCCATTGTTATTAGCGGCAGGACTTAATACAAAACCTAAAGGAATGAAGTTTTTTCAAGCATTGTTTTACATGCCAACGTTATTTTCAGTTTCAGCAGTAATGATCATCTTTTCAATGCTGTATAGTGTTTCCTTTGGACCTCTCAATCATTACTTAAATAGTGATACGAACTGGCTGGCAACTCAGCCCTATGCTTGGTTCACATTAGTAACTGTCACTGTTTGGTGGACAATTGGTGCGAATATGATTATCTACCAAGCAGCGCTAAATGGGATACCAAAGGATCTATACGAAGCTGCGTCGATTGATGGAGCAAATAGTGTTCAGAAATTCTTTAGGATTACTTTACCAGGAATTAGAGCGCAAATATTATATACCGTCGTTATTACGACCATTGCTCAATTTAATGTATATGGACAGCCGCTCATGTTAACAAAAGGTGGGCCAACAAGCTCTACCACAGTATTGTTAATGTACATTCAAGAGAATGCATTTGGTTCAGGTATTTCAATTGCTGGTATTGGATCAGCAATGGCAGTCATTCTAGGAATTTGTATTATGATTGTTTCGGCCATTCAATTCTTCTTTTTAAGACAACGTAATTAGGAGGTGCTTACCATGGAGAGACAAAAGCTATCTAAGTATATCTCATTAATATTTTTAGTAATAATGGCGCTAATATGGGTTGTTCCACTATTGTATACTGTCTTGTCTTCATTCAAGAGTGAAGCGGACATACAGTCAAATGCTTTTACATTTTTACCGATTAATTGGGTTATTGGTAACTATCAGGATGTTCTCTTTGCAAATACAAGTGCTCCAGTGGCAAAGTGGTTTATGAATTCAATGATTATTTCGGTATCACAAACTGTTCTAGTGTTAGTTCTTGTTTCATTAGCAGGCTATGGTTATGCAAGAATGAAATTCAAGGGAAGAGATGCAATATTTGTCTTTTTAATGGCAACGATGATGTTTCCTGCTGTTGTAAATCTTATTCCGCTTTACAAAATTGTTGATACATTTGGATGGGTAAATAATTACTTAGCAGCTATTGTTCCAGGGACTGCTGGGGTATTTAGTATTTTCCTAGTAAGACAGTTTATGTTAGGGATTCCAATGGATTTCGATGAATCTGCACGTGTAGATGGGGCTTCTGACTTTCAAATTTTCACCAGGTTAATATTACCGCTTATAAGACCTGTATTAACTGTCGTAGCATTGTTTACATTTACTGGTGCATGGAATGACTTCCTTTGGCCGTCGATTGTGTTTAATGATGTTGAAATGATGCCAATTACTCCAGGATTGAAATTGCTTCAAGGAATGTATGGAACACTTGAAATTGCTCATGCCTTAACTGGGGCGCTGATTGCCATTGTACCAACATTTATTCTGTATTTATTCACACAGAAATACTTTATGGAATCACTCTCCTTGTCATCAGGAGTTAAAGGATAATTAGGGGAATCTTTCCATTCTAAAAGGAGGTTTTGAAGTGAATAGAAAGCTAGAAAGAAGATTAATTATGATTGGTTCTATTTGGCAAATAACAACGGGTCTTCTTACCATATTTGTATATGCATCATATATCAAAAGTGAAGGATTAAAAGATTCATATACTTCTTTTGTAAACCTTGAGGCGGCGGAGTCAATCTTTGGTAGTTTATATATGTTCTCCGTTTCCTTTGGGATGCTCTTTGTCATTCTTGGGATTCTGAACTTTGTGTTAGCTAGAACATTAAAGGATGATCAAACAGAGGTTAAGAAACCCATTTGGTTTATTTCTTTAGGCTTAGCTTCATACTTTGTGATGGATATCTTAGCGTCAATTTTGTTTTTATCAGCAGGGATTCTAGCACTAGCTAAAAATAAATCAATTGCCAAACTAACAAACTATCAACTGCAAAATTAATCATCATTTAGGGAAGTGGTACAAATAAGTAAAGTACGAGATCATTCAATTGACTATTTCAAAGGCTTATTAGTCATTGGAATGGTATATACACATGCTTTGCAGTTTTTTAGCGATCCTTCTATGTTCCCATCCATTCATATCAGTACGGAGTTTTTTAATTTAATCACTTTCTCTGGATTTGTTTTTTGTTTTGGCTATGTTAATCAGCTTGCTTATTATAGTAAACCATTCAGCTTAGTAGGTAAGAAAATGTTTTTTACTGGTTTAAAAACAATTGTTGCATTTTATATTTCAGGATTAGCGTTTCAAGTCTTCATTGGACGCTTACCACTAACATTCGAAACGGTCATGCCAATCGTTCTATTACAGGTAATCCCGGGTTGGTCAGAGTTTTTAGTTTCCTTTACTCTAATTATCTTTATCGGACTTGTCTTTTTTCCAATATTTATATGGTTATCCAGACGACCGAAAGCTATATTGGGCTTCTCATTACTTCTTCTAGTAACTACTTTCATCAATTATAGTCAAGTGGAATCTACTTATTTAGGGATACTGATTGGTACAGATCTATTTCCTACATTTCCGGTCATCCAATACATGCCCTATTATTTAATAGGAATGTATTTTGGGAAATTTCAGATTGGGTTTCAATGGAGATACGTATTTGCCTCATCACTCGGAACGATTATATTTATTGTTTATTTAGCGGTTTACAAAGGGCAGCTACCAGGAAGGTTTCCACCAAGCATCTTTTGGATTGTTGGTCCCAGTTTCTTCTTATATATCTATTATTTAGTGTCGAGATTATTGAATCGGTGGGGAATAGGGGCAGGATTCCTCAAAATCATGGGTGAAAATGTCCTTTTCTATTTAATAATCAGTAACGTAATTATATTTTCTTTAGCGAGTGTACTTGAGTCGTTTATTATAGGGCCGTGGAGAGGACTATTCTTTACGATTTTTCTCCTATTTGTGATCACGTATTTTATTATGATATTAGCAGGTAAACCAAAAGAGAATAGGCAGAATAGAGTTGTACATGATTAGATGAATTTGACAACAAGAAGTGACTTATAAATAAATTATTAAAGGAGTTCATTTATGAAAAAAACTGTAAGTATTGTACTTCTTATTTTCTTAGTGTTCACTTTGTTTATTGTAAATGAATCTAGCATTCTAGCGTCTTCAACACCAGTCAAAATTATTGGTAATGACAAACAGATACCAAAGAATCTAAAAGGGTTAAAGCAATTTAAGCTTGAATTAGAAGGCCATAAAGATAAAAGTGGATCCTATCTTAATGGCAATATTAATCTCAATTTTGATGATTCTAAAACCTTCGGTTGGCAATCTAATCTTGGGATTAAGTATGTATTTGTTAAGGGTGGTAATGCCGGAAATCTTTATAGCTATAATCAGGAGGACACAATGGATAATGGTTTACATGCCCCTAAAAATGGTGGCGGCAAACAGCCGGATATCGGTCATATTACTTTTTACTATGAAGAAGTTCCAAAGCAGATATTTGAGAATCCAATTATAGGGAATGGAGCGGATCCGTGGATAGTAAGACATAACGATGGATATTATTATTACACAAATACAACAGGAAATAATATTACAATTTGGAAATCTAAAACGATTTCTGGCTTACAAAACGCTGAAAGTAAAGTCGTTTGGACTCCAGAGAATGGTGCACCTAATGATTCTCACATCTGGGCACCTGAGATGCATTTTATCGAAGGGAAATGGTATATCTACTTTGCGGCATCTGGTGGAGACATGGAAAAACAACGAATGCATGTCTTGCAATCAGAGACGTCAGATCCGTTTAGTACTTATTCCTATCCAGACGGAACGACTTATGGAAAAATCACGACACCTGATGACAAGTGGGCAATTGATGGTTCGATTTTGAATTACGAAGGAAAATACTATTTTACATGGTCTGGATGGGAAGGGGATGTAAATGTGCGTCAAGACATTTATATTGCCTCAATGATAAATCCTTGGACAGTGAGTGGAGAAAGAGTGGAATTATCACGTCCAGAGTTTGATTGGGAGAAAATTGGGGAACCACATGTCAATGAGGGGCCACAATTTTTACAGAATCCAGATGGTCAGCTATTTATGATTTACTCAGCTAGTGGAAGTTGGACAGATGATTATAAATTAGGGATGTTGACACTCATAGGGTCAAATCCTCTTGATCCAAATGCATGGGAAAAGAGCTCAGAACCAGTCTTTGTAAAGGCTCCTGAGGTTGGGGTATTTGGTCCTGGTCATAATGGCTTTTTTAAGTCTCCAGATGGGACAGAGGATTGGATTATTTACCACGCTGCTAAATTTAATGGATCTGGTTGGGATCGAAATGTAAGAATGCAACAATTTACTTGGAATCAAGATGGAACGCCAAACTTTGGCACACCAGTGGCTACTGGCACATTACAAGCTGTTCCATCAGGTGAACTAGCAGGAACATTAACACCTAAACTTCCAGTCGGATATAAGTTCGAAGCGGAGGATGCGACTGTTAATCGTGCAAGAATCGTATCGAATACATCAGCTTCAAATGGAAAAAAGGTTGGTTATATAGACTTTGCAGATAGCTTTGTAGAATTTGATGTAAACGTGCCACCAGGAGAGTATACCTTGAAAATCCGATATGCAAATGGTATGGGAGAGAAAACAACACATAAGGTATCTGTGAATGATGTGAGTGTCGGTGATGTTGTTTACGATAGCTATGGTTGGGATAGCTGGTATTTTGTTGAGAAAGAGATTAGCTTATCAAAACAAGAGAATAAAATTAGAATCTCAAAAGGGGATTTATTTACTGAATTAGATTTTATTGAAATTGTTCCAAAGCAGCCAGAATATCGCTATGAGGCAGAGCATGCGGTACTTAACAATGTAACAATTAATAATACCTTCGCTGCATCGAATAAGCAAAAGGTAAGCTTTGATAGCTTTGATCAGAGAGATAGCTCGATTGAATATCGTATAAAAATGGATGAGGCAGGAACATATCACCTACTAGTAACCTATCAAAATCAAACAAATGAAGTGACTACTAAGAACATTTTAATTGATGGGAAACAGATTAGTAAGATAGAGTACATTCCTACAAGTGAGAATTCATGGGGCACTGTGTCTATCCCTATAGAGCTAGAACAAGGAGCCCACACTATTGCATTATCACAAACTACTGGTTTGTTGGAACTAGACTATATTCAGTTCTCTAAGTAGCTATTCATGCCAGCAATTATAGTTATTTCTTACTAACTAAAGATTGCTGGCAGGTTCATGTAATAAAGGGAAAGGTTGAGAGTAAGCCGAAGGAGGCAAGGGATGATGAAGGATACGTTTCATAACCCACTTCTAGATCCTGGAGCAGATCCCTGGGTCTACAAAGATTATGACACTTATTATTTGATGGTAACTAGGGGGACAAAGCTTGAACTATGGAAGTCAAAGACATTGAGTGAAATTCACAAAGGAGAATGCCAAACCTTATGGAATGCACCGGCAGAGGGAATCAATTGTGCAAATATATGGGCGCCAGAAATCCATAAGGTAAATGGGAAATGGTATATCTATTTCACCGCAAATGATGGATTAGGCGACGATCAAACAAGAAAAGTGTTTGTGTTGGAGAATCCATCAGCAGACCCTTTTGAGGACAAATGGGTCGAGAAAGGATTTGTGAATACAGAATATCCTGGTTTGGATGGAACGATTTTTCAACATAAGGGTGACCTCTATTTTGTTTATGCAGGTTATGGCAATTTTCCAGAGTATGGATCAGCATTATATATTGCTAAAATGGAGAATCCATGGACATTAACTGGACCGAATGTATTAATATCAAAGCCTGAGTACGAGTGGGAAAAACAAGGTGGAATGGCAATTAATGAAGGGCCAGTCATGTTGCAACGGAATCATAAGCTGTTCTTAGTCTACTCAGCGAGCACCACTTGGTCTGATGATTATTGTCTTGGAATGTTAACGGCTTCAGATGATACGGACGTAATAAATCCTGAGGCATGGTATAAAACTAACCAACCTGTGTTTAAGAAGAGTATTGAAAATGAGGTTTATGCGCCAGGACATAATGGATTCACGAAATCTCCAGATGGTACTGAGGATTGGATTGTATATCACGCCATTTCTGAATCAAATGGTGGAAGTCAAAAACGAAGCATGAGAATTCAGAAATTCACTTGGAATTCTGATGGAACACCAAATTTCGGAAATCCGTTAGCTACATCAACTACAATTAAAGTTCCTTCTGGAGAATGAAAATTGGAGTGTTTCCTAGGGACTACGTCATTTTATTAGATTGAAACAGATAATGAAGATAAAACCGTCAAAAACTCTGTTCATGGGAAAGTAGACGTTGAAATGAAGTAAGAAGGCTGGGACAAAAAACTTTGTTCCAGCCTCTTTATTAATAGAACAATAAGTAAAAATAATCGTATATAAAGTCAATATAATTGTATATAAAAAGATTCTTAATATGAAATAATGAAAACGCTACCATTGTTTCCTCGTTGAAAGAGAAGATACATTAGGTAGTATTTGTATTTGTCTGAAATATGTGTAAAGGAGGGATTAGTAAGCAATTTATATTTAGTCAAAAGTTTTTTAGCACTGCTTCATAGAAAGACAAGAAATGATCGTACATCATGAACTCTTACATATGATTATTATTCTAAAACTAGATTAAAAAACTAGAGTCGCTAAAGCAAAAGTTGATCGTTTTTAGCGAAGGGGAAGGAACGATAAACCGTATGGCAAGGAAAAGGGGAAAGTTAAAAAAACTTATTGGAACGTTATGTGCGACTTCAATGGTATTTGGATCATTAGCCTTTGTAGAACCAATGGAATCGAAGGCGGAAGTGATTACAAAAACATTAACAATTGATGGAAACAAAGTAGATGAATATAACCGATTTAAAGGCTTCGGGACAGTTACGGCAAATAACACATCTCGTTTGATGCTAGATTACAAAGAAGAGCACCCAGAGGCTTATTGGGAAATTATGAATCAGTTATTTAATAAAGATACAGGGGCTGGATTAGCTCATGTCAAAGTAGAGTTAGGTGCAGATGTCAATTCATCTTCAGGAACTGAGCCTGCAACTATGCGTTATGCAGATGAACCTGCAAATGTATTGAGAGGAGCAGGTTTCCAATTTGCAGCTGATGCCAAATCAATTAACCCGGATATCACGACAGAGATTCTACGCTGGGGAGAGCCGCGTTTTACATGGAATGGTGCTGCAAACAAAGAGTATGAAAATCGTTACCAATGGTATAAACAAACAATAGATGCGGTATATGAAGAATATGGCTTTAAGTTAGATTATGTTGGTATTTCGCAAAATGAAAGAGCTCAAGGTAATAATGGTAGAAATGAAGTAGAGTGGCTGAAATACTTTACGACAAAAATTAAAGAAGAGCCTAATTATGATTCAGACTACAAACATATTAAGCTAGTAGCTGCTGATGGTTATCGAGATACTGCAACGATAAGTCGTACACTTTTAGATAATCCAGATCTGATTGATGAAATAGATATTATCAGTTCTCATTATGGCTTAACTGGTTCAAATGAGATGAAGCAGTTACAAGAAAAGCTCATTGCAGAAGGGAAAAAGCCAAAAGAAAATTGGGTGTCAGAGGGTATTGCACCGATGGTTAATGCAAGGTACCGTGAAAATATGGAGCCGCATTATAATGGACTTGGAGGAAAAGCAGGAATAATTGATGTTACCTCTCGTATCATATCTGTGTATTCATGGACTGGTGCAGGAAACCTTCCACTGAATGCAGTTTCGTTTGACTTTCAACCATCAGTCGCTGCTTTTTATGAAGGGTCTGCCTACAATCCGAAGCACTTAATTAGTGCGTTCGATCCATGGTCAGGTTTCTATGAAGTAGATGGTGGAGTTCAAGGGGTTCGTCATGTAATGAATTTCGTTGGATATGATGACCATACGACACCTGAGAATGAGCGCTGGATGTATGTGAAAGATGCGACATATAGTGATGGGAACTTCTTCGATGGTGGTGTTGATGTCGATACGAGTACTCATAATTACTTAACATTAAAAGATCCAGAAACCGATGATTATACAACTGTGTTTGCTAATAATACAAAGCAAACACGTCACTATAAGATCAACGCAAAAAACCTTAATGGTAAAGAAAATGCACCAATGTATGTTTGGGAAACACGTGGTCCAGATGCAGGACAAGCATATGATGCAAACTGGTTCAAAAATGTAGATGTAATCACTCCAAAGAATGGTGAATATGAGCTTGAGGTGAAACCGTATTCGATTGTAACCATTTCTACATTAGATAAGGAATCAGAGGTCGAAGGCTTCGAATATCAATCAGACCCGGTTGATGTATCAAAGGACACGATTCTTCCGTTACCATATACAGACGATTTTGAATACAAAAATTATCCTGTTGATGAAAAAGGAAGAGATTATGTTGACCGTCGTGGAGGAACACCACGTTATACAACCGATCAGCTTGCTGCTTTTGAGGTTGTAAAAAAGGCAACGAAACCAGTCGCAAGTGGTAGTGCCGAACGTGCTGATTTAAAAATACCTGATGCAAAGGCTCATGGAAATATGCTGCAGCAGAAAATTACTCATGACATCATTGGGGCAGACTGGGCAGTTTGGGGAGGTACAGACGGATCTGCTTCAAATAGTAATCCGAACACAACCATTGGTGATTTCCGTTGGGTCAACTATAAAGTATCTTATGATTTCTTATTAGATACCCATACGCCTGAGGTTAATGGCAGAAGTAACTATGCCTTAATTGGTGTGCGACAAGTGAAAGCTGGGGGAACAGATTCACATGCTCCATACAATGCTCGAGTATACTCTGATGGTCGCTATGAAATTCTTAAACTTGGGAATGTAGTTAAGAATGGAAAAATCGATAAGTTTGATAACAAAATATGGCATAACTTAGGATTTGAAGCAAAGGAAAATCAGTTTACACTATACTTGGATGGGAAAGAAATTGCATCATACACAGACAAGGATCAAACAGTGATGTCTGGTCGGGTAGTGATTGGATCAGGATATTATGAAACTCTATTTGACAACTTACGTATCGATCCGATTAAAGGTTATACCTATGAATCCGAAAAGTATGATAGTGCTCAAGGGAAGAAATATGACTCAGAAGAAGTAGCCCTCAACAATATCGATTCATTGAATCCAATCGGATACATTGGAAAGTGGGATTATACACAAGCAGGTTATGCACATTTTAACCGTACACAAATGACAGCAAGTACAGATATTCCTGTTTGGAATGGGGTAACTGTTGGGCACAGAGACACAGCAACTGAAAAAGGTACGTTAAATAAAGTCGTATATACAGGTAGCTGGGGTTCAAATAATTCTAATAGCTGGGGCTCTAATGGAGCATCATTTGAAATTACATTTAAAGGCACTGAAATTAGACTTTATGGTGTCACAAATCCATCAAATGGAACAGCTGATGTGTATCTTGATGGTGAGCTAGTTGGACAAGCTAATTATCTGAACAATAGTGAGATTGAACAGATGGTTTGGTCTGCTGATCAACTAGAAGATAAAGAACACACACTTAGAGTTGTAGCAAAAGAAAGCTATACAAGCTTTAGTAAAGCTGAAATAGAGACAACAGACCCAATATTAGCTGTTAAAAAAATCGGTCCAAATGATATCGTCAAGGTTCAGGATGATGAATCGAAAATAGGCAATGAAGAAAATACTGTTTATGCATTTAGAAAGAATAATGTGTGGGGATCAAATAATACGAATGCTTGGGCAAATTTTGATGACGAGCCGTATATTTTAATTAACTTTACTGGTTCAGGGATAGATTATCTTTCAGGAACAGGAGATAAAACAAAATATCATTTTGAGCTTGATGGTGAAGAGGTAGGAGACTTTGCCGTGAATTCAAGCACTGGTGTAAGGTATTCTGTAAGAGGTCTTGAAGAAAAACCGCACACATTGAAAGTATCACTGAAAGATAATGAAAGATTAGATACCTATATGGACTATCGGGGAGTAAATATTTATAGTACTCCGATAATAGAAGGATCAAATAGTAGCATGGTCTTCCATTTTGAAGGATCAGGGTTCAATTTATTTGGTGCTACCTCTGACGCTTTAATTGATGTATACGTAGACGATATTTTAATCGATGAAGATTATAGGGTTTATGCAAAAGGAGACAGACAAACATCTTATTCACTTCGAGGACTTAAGGATACAAAACACACTGCACGAATAGTGATAAAAGGTGGTACGTATATCTTTGATGGACTCGATGTGATAAATGGAGTAAATAAGGTTGAGGTAAGCAAAGAAACGCTTCAGACATTGTATGATGAAAATGAAGCAAGAAACCATAAAGAATACACCAAGGACAGCTGGAAAGTCTTTCATAAAGAATTAATGAATGCGAAACAAGTGTTAAAGAACCCACAAAGTACAACAGACAAAGTAGCAGAAGCAAGAATTTCTTTACAAAAAGCGGTTGAAGGTTTGGTAAAGGTTAATTAAATAAGGCATGAATAGAATGAACCTAGGTCTTAAGTAGTGTTACTCTACTTAGCCTAGGTTTTTTGATTTTCAATAAAATCCTGATATGAAAGCGATTTAATGAAAAAATATTATATTTTTTTGAAAATTGTATTTCTTTGTTGGGTAAAAAGAACTAGAATATGATTATGCATTTGAGAAAAATGTCGAACAATGTAGATTCATTTATAGGGGGATGCCAATGGCGATTAGTTGGAAAAAGTCAAAAAAGCTGTTATTAACTAATATTCAAGTTAAACAGATGAGAATGCAAATAACTGATGAGAAACTAGAATCAAAGATTAAAATGATTCATTTAACAGAAGAAGATTTGCATGTGATTCATGCGATTCAACCTATAGTAGAACAAAATATAACAAATCTAGTAAATGACTTTTATCGTACAATTATTGAAATTGATGAGCTTAAGAAAATAATCGAAGACCATAGTACGGTTGAGCGTCTTCGGAAAACTTTAAGTGATCACATTATTGATCTTTTTAATGGGCAGCTTAACCAAGAATTCCTTATTAAAAGAGAAAGAGTAGCTAAAATACACTTTCATATTGGTTTGAAGCCTGCATGGTATATGGGGGCTTTCCAAAACCTACAAGCTTCATTGATATCCCTTGTTTTTAAACATTCAGAAGATATTGAGGAAGTACATTTGATTATTTCAGCAATAACGAAAATTCTTAGTCTAGAACAGCAAATTGTTCTAGAGTCTTATGAAGCTGAAAATATAAGTAACATTGAAGCTCAAAATGAACAAGTAAAAGAAGAGATAAAAGGAGCAGTGCTTGATGTTAGTTCTGATTTAGTGGCAATTGTCCAAGAAACATCAGCATCGGTTGAAACCTTAGTTGGGAGCAGCAATGATGTGAATAAGCTAGTTCTACAGACAAATGAGCAATCGCAGCTTGCACAGAAATTCGCAACTGATGGAAAGTCTGAGTTGAGCGAGTTAACTTTACAAATCGAGTTGATGCTCACCTTTACAAAGCAGATGGTCGAAATGGTTGAGAAGCTAATGTCTTCATCACGGGAAATACAAGACGTGATAAAAATAGTAGAGGATATCGCAAATAAAACTAATTTACTAGCGTTGAACTCTGCTATAGAAGCGGCAAGAGCGGGAGAACATGGAAAAGGTTTTACGGTGGTAGCAGATGAAATTAGAAAGCTTGCAGATCAAACGAAAATATCTATTACAAACATAGAGTCATTAATTGAAATTTCGAATGAATATACAATCAATGTAGCAAATGCGTTAAAGAATGTGAATAATGCAGTAGAAGAAGGAAGACAGAAGTCAATCAGCACAAATGATGTATTCAGCAATATAAGTGATTCCATGAATCTCAGTGTTGAACGTGTTGAAGAGGTAATGCGAGAAATTGATTATTTAGTGCAAACGATTAGTGAAATTGGTCAAGCTATGGATACTGTCACAGCCTCTACAGAACAATTGAATTCAGCCGTAAGTATTTCATAAGAGCAGAGGCAACTCTGCTCTTTAATCATACGATCATACAATAATGATCATTTGTTTTTTTGTATAAAATACAAAAACCAAACTGCATGATTTTGTTCATCTGCTGCTGCTCGTTTAAATGCCTTTTTAATAAGTATGTTTTTTGCTACATCAGCCATCGACAAGTAGAAATCCACTGTTTCTTGCTCATCTTTAAATGCAAATTCTATCCCATCACTGTAGGTATTTGGGCATGTCTCAGTTATTTGTGGATGAGCAGCTCGCCCCGTAATATGATTATAAATTCTACAAAACTCTTCAAAATGATGAATTTCATCCTGTCTGATTTCTAATAATTGATTCCGTACAGCTTCTGTTGGCGCCATAGTGGCCAATCTTTCATAACATGCAATTGCACTATACTCTCCATTAATCGCTTTATGAATCTCCTGTGCTAACCTAATGTCGTGTTGTGAACGAGAATATGATTCATCATAATGATAGTCATACTGACTTGGACCCAATCTAGATTCCTCCCAATTATAAAATGTCAACTTATCATATGCTTTTGAAAATGGGATGGTGTAACTAGTTCATATTTAAATTCAAGGCTGTTTTCTCAAACTTTGTTGTTTTTTGAGATAAATTAATTGAAAGTAGATTTCTAGCAGCCTGAATACATGGAGACTCCCGTGGGATTCGTTGGCTCCCACAGGACGCGGAGTGTATCCAGGATGCGGTATTCAAAGCAAGCAACAATATATACGAAAACAGCCAAATTCAAAAAAAACATTTCAAATAAATTTAAAGTTTGACATAATTAAACTAAGAACTCATGAATGAAGAAGAGAAAAATGAAAGCGTAAGCACTTTTCGTTTTGTGATATAAATTATGCTCACCGGGGGAGAAAGATGGATTCAAAGATATTCTTAGTTTTTACTGTACTAATTTTGATAACAGGTTGTTCAGCAAAAATGTTTGATACAGAAAAATATGAAGTAATCTATAACGGAATAGAAAATACCCAAAGGAATGAGCAAATTGACAGAAAGAATGATTATACAGTTGCCATGATTCCTAAGGTTGAGGGGATACCCTATTTTAATGCGGCCCAGGAAGGTGCTTTAGAGGCAGGGGAGGATTTAGGTATCCATGTTATTTATAAAGGACCTATTATCACGGATTGGAAACAGCAAGAAGAGCTAATTGAAAATTTTGTTGAAATGAAGGTAGATGCCATCGCGATTTCAGCGATTGATCCTGTAAAACTTGGCCCGGTCTTGCAGAAAGCCAAATTAAATGGAATCAAAATTTTGACATGGGACTCAGATACAAAACCTGAAGATAGGGAATTACACATTAGTATGGTAGATCCAGAATTGCTTGGCAGACATATTGTTGATAAATTAGCAGCTAGTATTGGAGAAAAGGGAGAGTTTGGGATTTTAACAGATTCTTTAGAGGCAGCTAACACAAATCAATGGATTCAGTGGATGAAGGTCCACCAATTAGAATATTATCCCAATATGACCTTGTTAGAAGTGGTAGAAACAAATGACAATCCCAATAGGGCATACAAAGCAGCTATAGAAATGATTAAGGAACATCCTCATATGAAGGGCATTATCGGTAGTTCATCTGTTGGGCCTCCAGCTGCATCTCAAGCATTAAAAGACTTAGAGAAAGTAGGAGAGATCAAAGTTGTCGGTTTATCTACACCGAATTTGATGAGATCGTATATAAAAGATGGAACAGCAGAAATGATTACTCTTTGGAGTCCTAAAAAACTTGGGTATTTAACTGTTAGTGTGATGTTACACATACTTGAAGGGAAACAGATCGTTGATAATCAACGAATCGCAAATGTCGGTGTGATTAAAATGGAGAACGATACCATCATTATGGGTCCACCAATTGATATAACAAAGGAGAATATAGACGAATATGATTTCTAGAAAGTGGAAGTCATCCAAGCTTACTAATCTACCATTAAAAACAAAACTCATGATTACCTATGTTCTCCTAACCCTTATCCCTATGGCAGTATTGGGATTAGCGATTTACTATCAAAACATAAAATCGATTGAAGAAGAGGTCGGGGAGTATATTCCAAGATTATTAAAACAAGCGAATCAAAATATTGAGAATGAAATCAATGATTTGGAGAATTTGCCTAATTTAATTTACAATTCAAGGGATGTCATTGCAGTTCTAAGAAGTAGCCCTTATAAAGAACAATCCGCCCTTTTAGAGGATAAATTTACTGTTGAAAGTTTTCTCTCGAGTACTTATTTAGGGAGAAGTAAATCGGAAATTCTTGGTGCTTTTTTATTATCTAATAATCGAGCTTTTGTTAGTACGACGCTTGAATATGAAGGGTTTCATCTTGAAGACAATTACCTTCCTTATGGGGAACCATATGATTTAGATGATGAAGTGAAAATAGTGCTACCCCATCAAGTTGATTTGAGATTTGAAGATGACACTCCATATATTCTATTAATCAAAGAATTAAAGGATTTAGATAATCGTGATAATCTAGGGACATTGATTTTAGCTGTAAAAGTGGACTTTATTAAGGATGTCCTTCAGGATGTGGACGAAGAAGAAAATGCGACCATGTGGGTTATGGATGAACAGGGGCAAATTGTTTATCATACGGATGAATCCAGGATTGGTACAACTTTTCATGAAATGAATGAATATCCGTTGTTAAATGGAAGTTTTCGAACGAAAAAGGAAATTGAACGGACATTAATAAGTGTCAATCAAACGCAAAAAAACAAGTGGATAATTGTCCATAGTATTCCACTGAAATATTTAACAGAAGGAACAGATGTTGTACGGAATGTGAGTGTTATTATATTTATGATTCTTGTTTTGATTACAACCATCATTTCTATTTTTCTGGCAATGTCGGTAACTCGTCCTATTAATTTGTTAGCAAAACGAATGAAGGATGTAGAAAAAGGGAATTTTGACGTAGATATTCCGATTGACGCTAAAGATGAAGTTGGAGTTCTTGCTAATAGCTTCAGATCAATGCTACATAAGATTAAAGAGTTAATTCATAAGAATTATCAAATCAGGATCAGTCAAAAGGAAGCAGAATTGTATGCGCTTCAATCACAAATTAACCCTCACTTTATCTATAACACCTTAGAATCGGTTGGTTCAGCCGTTGAAGAAGGGGAACAGGATCTTGTTGTAGATATGGTAGCCATCCTTGGAAAAATGCTAAGGTATTCTCTTAGTAATAAGGACAATCTTGTCCCTATGAAAGATGAAGTTGAGCATATTCAACATTATCTAACATTACAAAAGTTTCGTTTCGAGGATAGAATAATGTTTGATATTACTAATAATCTAGAAAAAGAAGATTACTATACGCCAAAATTTATTCTACAGCCTATTGTAGAGAATTCCATTAAGTATGGCTTAGAGCACCGAAAAAGTCTCAAGCTAACAATCATTATCAAAAAAACGATTGGTCAAGAAGGAACTGAATATATTGATTTATGTATTTCTGATAATGGTCCAGGAATAGAAGAAACTACACTTGCAAGTCTTATGCAAAAATTGAATTCTGAACAAATGCTTAAAAGTGATTCAGGATTTGGGGTTACTAATGTTCATTCAAGAATCAAAATGATGTTTGGAATAGAGTTCGGTTTAGAGATTGATAGTAAAAAAGAGGATGGAACCGAGATTACCATTCGGATACCAGTGATCCATCATAAAGATATTGAGAATGATCAATTAGGAGCAGGGGAGGTGCAGCATGGAGAGTATTAAAACAATCATTGTTGATGATGAATCAAGGATACGTAGAGCACTGGAGCGACAGGTTCTATCCTGTGGGGATGAGTGGGAAGTGGTTGGTTCATTCTCTGATGGGCTTGAAGCTTATGAAGCTATTAATCAAGTGAAACTTAAGTTTGATCTATTAATTACTGACGTACGGATGCCGGAGATGGATGGGTTAACGTTAGTTAAAAAACTGAATGAAAGCTATGATTACTTTCCAATGATTGTCAGTGGGTATGATGAGTTCAGCTATTTACAAACAGCCATGCGTGAAGGATCTGTTGATTATATTTTAAAGCCTGTAGATAGGACACAGTTTCGAATCCAGTTAAGTGAAGTGAAAGAGAAAATCATAGTTAAAAGAGATAAAGAGCAAAAATGGGAAGAGGTACAAGAAAAGGCAGTTTTATTACAAAAAACACAGCAAACTCAGTTACTAAGTGAAGTGACATGGAGTGCTGAAATAGATCAACCACAAATTGACTGGAACCGACATTTTCCTAGTGGGTTGTATAGGCTAATCTATATTGGAATTGATCAGTTTATACCTGGTTCAAGAAGGATGGAGATTAATGATTGGGAAATCTGTAATCAAACCATTCAAGAGGTCATTTCAAAGTTAAATAGAGAGCAACTAGAAGGGCAAGGGGTCCATGCTTGGTGGTGGAGAGCAGGAAAATTTAACTATTGGCTGTTATTATACACCGAGCATGAAAATAATATTGTTTCAGAGGCTATGATACATCAATTTATTAATGATGTTAAGATCGAGATACATCGTTTAACACCCATTACTGTATCTATAGGTGTTGGGATTCAGTTACATGATCTGAGTGAGATCCAGAAGGTACGTGATGAATTACGAATATTGATTCAGCGAAGAATTGTTACTGGTGGAAATCATGTTTTTTACATGAATAAACAAAGCGACAGGACTAAGGAAGAACTAGAGAAAGGATTACATTTCACCACTTTTAAAAATGTTCAGCAAATCATTTCTACAATGGAAAATGTTGAAGATGGAGAGACTATTAGAGCATTGCAAATGTTATTCCGTGAATTGGAAATGGCAGAATCTCCATATATGATCGAAAACGCGATCCACTTGCTAGCGATTAGAATCATAGACCACTGGATGGATTTTGATGGATTTACAGAGGAATCAAAATTATTATCAGAGGCCCTTCAAATTACTAGATACGCAGGTAACTTCCAGCAGTTAAAGGATGGAGTAAAGAACTGGGTATTGAAGGTGAAGAAAGGAATTGCCAAATTAAAAGAGCGTGATTCTAGTCCGATTAGTCAGGCCAAAGAATGGATTAATCAAAATCTTGGTGAAGCTATAACAATTAAACAAATCGCTGATCATGTATTTATGAGTCCAACCTATTTTAGTAATTTATTTAAAGCTCAGACAGGAGAAACTGTACTCGATTACGTGACAAAGTGCCGATTAAAGAAGGCGAAGGAACTATTAGAGATGTCAGATTTAAAAGTATATGATATTTCTAAGATGCTCGGCTATCAGGATACAAAGTATTTTAGTAAATTATTCAAGCAGTGGCAAGGAAAGTCTCCTTCTCAATACCGAATGGTTCATGGGAAATATAATAGTGAATAAATAATTGATAAGACAGTGTCACATGAAGTGCTGTCTTATTTTTTATGCGATTTAATGAAACCCCTTTCAAGTCCATAAAATTGTCCCCTATACCTTAGTTTTGTCTCCTACCACTAACAATAAAGTTCAATTATTCTAGGTTTAGAGATTAGTATAAACTAGTTTAAATAATAAAAACTGTCATGAAAGCAAACAAAAAGAGGAGGAAATTCCAATGGCAAATAAGAAATTTGCTGCGAAAAATGTAAGCGGTTGGAAAGCGACGATTGCAGTTGCGATGGCAAACTATATTGAAGCAGGTTCGATTATAGCTGCTGCAAGTAGTTTGACACTTTGGCAAGCGTATCTAAATATTGATAGCATGGGAATCGGGTTGTTAAGTGCATTAAGTGCAAACGCTTTCGGTGCTGCGATTGGGGCGTTAATTGGTGGACCTTTAACCGATAAGTATGGAAGAAAATTTATCTTTAGCTATGATTTATTAGTTTATATGATTGGTGTTGCGTTAATTGCGGCTTCGGTAAATTTCCCGATGCTGTTAATCGGTACAATTATTACTGGATTAGCTGTTGGTGCAGGGGTGCCAGTATCATGGACTTATATCGCAGAGGAATCTCCACAACATAAGCGGGCCGCACATGTTGGAACAGCACAACTTGCCTGGTCGATTGGACCAACTTTAACATTCGCGCTAGCCGTTATTTTGGCTCCACTTGGATTGCTTGGTTCAAGACTTATTTTTCTTCACTTACTAGTGATTGCTTTTGCGACTTGGTATATTAGACGTGGTTTAGATGAATCAAAAATTTGGGAAGAGCAACAAGAAAAGGAAAAGCAAGAAGCGATTGAGGGCAAGATTAAACCAAATGTACTTAAGGAATTATTTACATTAAAAGCAAATCGTCAAGCTCTTGTCTTATTAATAGGAATCTACTTATTCTGGAATTTAACAGCAGGAGCCATGGGATACTTTATGCCATACATCTATGAAAATGTTGGAGGCCTAAGTACAGCACAAGCGAATATCTTACAATCATTTTTATGGTTAATAACTGTTGTAACGACATACTTTTTATTTATGAAGCTTGGTGACAAAGTAAGTAGAAAATCGTTATTTGGAATCGGTGCTGGAATGGGGGTAGTTGCTTGGATTATCTTAACCTTCATGCCGATGACGTGGCCAACTTTAATCTCGTTCGTTATCCTTTGGGGGGCAGCTGCTGGTATTGGTGCTCAAGCCTTCTATGCTTTATGGACGAGTGAACTATTCCCAACACGTTATCGTGCAAGTGCACAAGGGCTTATGTATTTTATCGTTAGAACTGGAATTGCCATTTGGTCGTTTATGTTACCATTATTGATGGATACACTTGGCTTTACCGTAGCAGGTATGGTTATGATTGTCTTTTTAGTAATCCATATGATCATTGGTATCTTTATGGCACCAAATACACAAGGGAAAACCCTACAGCAAATTGAAAAAGAACGTTATGGAGACATCCTTGAAACCCATCAAGATAGGAAAACAGTTTAATTTCAATATGAAAGACGCTTAAGCTTTTTCTCAAAAATATGTGTTTATATAACTGAGATATTAACAGTATTGAATAATAAGTAAAACTCGCTAAAGTAATTGGCGAGTTTTTTTATTTAGGCTGTTTTCTCAAAGTTTGTTGTTTTTTGAGATAAATTAATTAAAAATAGATTTCTAGCAGCCTGAATACACGGAGACTCCCGTGGGATGCGTAGCCTAAGTGAGACCCCGCAGGAGCGTTAGCGACGAGGAGGCTCACCGGTTACCCCACAGGACGCGGAGTGTATTCAGGCTGCGGTATTCAAAGCAACAATACATACGAAAACAGCCTTTATTTATATAAAGTTCGCTGATTGGGATAAGGTGGTTTATCTCTTAGTGTTTTAAAATGAAGATTACTTGGATTTTAAGATGAAACTCAAATCTCCCTTGTTAAGTAGGATGTCTCCGTCCTAAATTAAGTAACAAGCAAATCAGAATAAGGGAAGATTTTCCGGTTAAGTAAAGCGAAGCCTGTCATTTTAGCATGATTTTGAGACAATAGGAGGAAATTCTTCCTCTATTTAAGCTATTTTTAAAAAGAATGATTAAATAAGCGAAATTTTGACGTCTATTTTCAGCTCTGACAGTTTTGGGGAAATCAATAAGGTAGACAGTTTTTTGAGTAGCGGAGAGACTGGACAAAAAATCTCCATAATTTTATAAATAATCAAATTGACTACCGACATTTGTTAGCTTAAATTTAAACCAAAGAAAGTTTTAATAATAGGAGTGAGAGACTGACCAATCAATATGTCTTTCAAACTACTAGATCGTCCATTTTTGATTCAAATCGTTAGCTAATTAGATTTCTCTCATCAGAGAACAGGAGGACTTCATATCATGAATAGCCATCAAAAACGATTACTTTGGATTCATGGTGCATACGGGTTAGCATCAACTATGGCTGGTTTGTTTTTAAATTTATATTTGTGGCGTATTAGCAATGATATGAATGTGAACGCGATTTATATGATTGGTACGTTTTTATTTGGTCCACTTGCTTTTTGGGTTGGAGGTAAAATAGCTAAAAAGTTCGATCGCCTCTTTAGCTATCAGCTTGGGATTGCACTAACCGCTTTTTTCTATATATTAGTTGTCCTTTTGCAAGAAACAGTGGCAACTATTCCTTTCTGGATTGGTGTACTTAGTGGATTTTCTACAGGAATGTATTGGTTAGGCTTTTTTGTTATCTTATATGATATTGTGGAAACAAAAGACAGATCTGCATTTATGGGAAAACAAATGGCTGTGTTAGGGACTGTGACAACAACTGGCCCTGCATTTGCAGGTTTTGTCATTACAAGGTTTGATTCCTTAATAGGTTATACAGTTATTTTCACGCTTGCAACGATTCTGTTTATCACTGGATTTATTTTAAGTTTTAAGCTACCTAGAGATCACTATGCAAAACGGAATTTGCGTATTCCATTGATTTTTCGTTTTAATAGACGGTTCTTTACTATGAAGAAAATGTGGCCCGGATGGATCATTTGGGGTGGATGTGAAGGATTGATTTTCTTCTTACCAATGCTGCTGATATACCAAGAGTTAAATAGTGAGTTTTTAGTTGGACTAACAACAATTCTTCTTGGAGTCATTGCGATTGTTTCTAGCTTATGGCATTCCAAGCATAATCCGTTTGAGAAGCAGCATCAGACGGTCTTATATACATGGATTCTATATGTCATTGCAGCAGCTCCTTTATTGTTTAATGTGAATCTGTTTTCTGTATTCGTTTTCATCATTGCGAATGAAATTTGTAAGGCCTTATTAAGTGTGTCATATTTTGGGTATTTCTTGAAGGTAGTAGAGGTTCTGCCGAAGCGCTCTGGACTTCGAACGGAAATGTTAGTCTACCGGGAGTGGCTTGTGAATTTGGGACGTACGATTTCAGTCCTTTGTTTTATCTTCTTTCATTCAGTCTCACCAAACTTAATCTTTTTCGTTCTATTTGGAACGATTTTTCTACAAGGAATATTGTACGTCATTATGGTAAATGGAAAATCAGAAATGAATAGAGTTGACTATGATAAACATCAAGCACCATCCATTCCGAGTTAATGAAATTTACTTAGAATAAAAAAATTAGCACGACTATGTTATAATGAAACGGAAACTAAATTTGAAATCCGCATTTGCGGTGGAGGTTCTAGCTACCCTCTAAAAAAAACTAAGGAAAACAGGACTGCATTCTTAGTGGTGCTGTTTTTTTGTGTAAAAGGAGAAATTTTGGATGATGAAAAATGAAAAAGCGGTTGTTGTTTTTAGCGGAGGTCAAGATAGTACGACTTGCTTATTCTGGGCAATGCAGCAATTTAGAGAAGTAGAAGCAGTAACGTTTAATTATAATCAACGACACATTACAGAAATTGAATGTGCAAGAAATATAACGCAGGAATTAGGGATTAAGCATCATATTTTAGATATGTCCCTTTTAAATCAATTGGCTCCCAATGCATTAACTAGAGATGATATCGCTGTTCAAGATGGTGTAGAAGGAGAACTTCCTAATACGTTTGTTCCAGGACGAAATCTGTTATTTATGTCATTTGCGGGTGTGCTAGCAAGTCAGGTAAAAGCAAAGCATATTGTAACAGGTGTCTGTGAAACTGATTTCAGCGGATATCCAGACTGCCGTGATATATTTATTAAATCATTAAATGTCACTCTAAATCTCTCGATGGACGAACAATTTGTTATTCATACTCCACTCATGTGGATTAACAAAGAGGAAACGTGGAAGATGGCAGATGAATTAGGTGCATTTGATTTCGTTCGTGAAAAAACATTAACTTGTTATAATGGAATTGTGTCTGATGGTTGTGGTGAGTGCCCTGCATGTAAGCTCCGTCAAAAAGGTCTTGAGGATTATTTAGCTATTCGAAAGGGGCAATAAGCGATGACTGATTTTCGTATAGTAGAAAAGCTTCAGGTCATAGATAAAGATATTATGCGTGAGCAGTTGAAGTACCATAACAAGAGAATAATGGTCAGTAAGGAATTCACTTTTGATGCAGCCCACCATTTGCACGCTTATGATGGTAAATGTATGAATTTACATGGACATACATACAAAGTGATTTTTGGGATTAGTGGTTATGTAGATGAACGCGGACTATTCATTGACTTTGGTGATATCAAAGAAATCTGGAAGAATGAGATTGAAGTCTATCTCGATCATCGCTATTTAAATGAAACCCTACCACCAATGAACACTACAGCCGAAAACATGGTAGTATGGATATATGAAAAAATGAAAGAAGCATTAAATAAAGCTGATCGAAAGCAACAATATATAGGAGCAAGAGTTGAATTTGTTCGTCTCTATGAAACTCCTACTAGTTATGGAGAAGCAAGACGGGAGTGGATGGAAGTTGAGTAAGCTACCTGTCATGGAGATATTTGGCCCAACGATTCAAGGAGAAGGGATGGTCATTGGACAAAAAACAATGTTTGTTCGAACGGCTGGCTGTGATTATTCCTGCTCCTGGTGCGATTCTGCATTTACTTGGGATGGTTCAGGAAAAGAGCTAATCAAACAGATGGATGCAGAAGAGATTTGGGAAGAACTAGTTTCAGTTGGTGGAAACCGCTTTTCTTTTGTAACCATCTCAGGGGGAAATCCTGGCTTACTAAGGAATCTAAGTGACTTAATTGTAATTTTAAAAGAAAATAATATGAAGATTGGTTTAGAGACACAAGGAAGCAAATGGCAGGATTGGTTTTTGGAGATTGATGAATTAACGATCTCTCCAAAGCCACCCAGTTCTGGAATGGTGACTGATTTCGAAGTGCTGAGCATGATTATTAACAATCTAAAAGTTGGGAATCCTACTAATAATTTGAGCTTAAAGGTTGTTGTGTTTAATGACTTGGATTATGCTTATGCAAAAAAAGTGCATCTGCTATATCCAGAGGTACCATTTTTCTTGCAGGTAGGGAATGATGATAATAAAACAACTGATGATAGACATCTAGTCAATCATTTACTACAAAAATATGAGTGGTTAATCAACAAGGTTATGCAAGATACTGAATTAAACGACGTAAAAGTACTACCTCAGCTTCATACCTATATTTGGGGGAATAAGCGTGGCGTATAATTTCGGTATGAGAGAGAACAAGATTTTGTAGATAAGGGGTAGGAGGAAGTAAAATGGCAAAAGTAAATCATGCCCAAATTGAAGAGGCAGTTAGATTAATATTAGAAGCGGTTGGCGAAGATCCAAATAGAGAGGGTCTTCTAGATACGCCAAAACGTGTGGCAAAAATGTATGAGGAAGTATTCTCTGGATTAACGATTGACCCTAAAGACTATTTTGAAACGATTTTTAGTGAAGACCATGAGGAGCTTGTATTAGTGAAGGATATTCCATTTCACTCGATGTGTGAGCATCATCTTGTTCCATTCTATGGGGTTGCACATGTGGCATACATACCTAGAAATGGTCGTGTGGCAGGATTAAGTAAGATGGCAAGAGCAGTTGAGGCTGTTTCACGTCGTCCACAACTACAGGAGCGGATCACCTCGACAGTAGCAGATACAATGATGGAAACACTAGAGCCACATGGCGTAATGGTGGTCGTTGAAGCAGAGCATATGTGTATGACAATGCGTGGGGTTAAAAAACCTGGTGCGAAAACAGTGACATCAGCAGTCCGTGGAGCATTTAAAACAGATAGTAATGCAAGGAAAGAAGTCCTAAGTTATATTCATAATTAATAGTTTGATATAAAAAAAGCAATCGATATTATTCGATTGCTTTTTTTGCATATATGGAAGCGTAAGAACCGTCCCTACTTATAGCTTTCAAATATTTTGCCTGCGATGCCCATGGCTTGAACGGCTTTTGGGAATCCGCAGTAAGCTGCACATTGGATGATGATCTCAATGATATCCTCTTTTGATAATCCAACTTTTAAGGCGCCATGCACATGAACTTCAAACTGTTCGAAGGCACCCTGTGTAATAAGGGTAGTTAATGTGATGATTTCCTTTTGTTCTAATGATAGACCAGGGCGACCATATACATCACCAAAACCAAATCCGACAATCATTTGCCAGAGGTCAGGAGAAATGTTTTTAATCCCTTCCATTTGGTTTATTGTATCTTGAGAAAACATTTCTTTTAATGTTGAGATTCCTGTCTCATAACTGGTGTTGTTCTTTTCCAACGTTATTGCCTCCCCATTGTTGGTGGAATTTCTTCAGGATCTACAATGACTTCAACCACTGCTGGTTGATTCGTATCTTGAGTGTGTTGTAGTGCTTTGAAGATTGCTTCCTTTAATTCAATTGGATTATTACTTCTATAGGCCTGCAAGCCCATGGATTGAGCAAATAAAGAAACATTTAACGGAGTTTCATAAATAGCTCCAATTGATTTTCCATTCATTTTTTTCATGCCTTTTTCAACCATATCTAATCGACCATTATTAATGACGATATAGAGGACAGGAACTTGATAGTTCATGGCAGTTGAGATTTCAGTACCATGCATGAACATACAGCCATCTCCGACTAAGCATACAATAACTTCATCAGGTGCTGCCACTTTTGCTCCTATTGAATAACCTATAGCATGCCCCATCGCCCCAAAAATATCATCAAAAAAGAAGCTTCCAGGCTTGAAAATATCATAATATTTGATTCCATAAAATGTATGACTGCCATCGTCTCCAAACAAAATGGCCTCATCTGGTAATGCATTTCGAATGACCTTGATGGTTGTTTCTGCTGACATCAACTCTGCTTGATTCGTTTCTTCAACTTGTAATAACTGCTTTGGTTGATCAAAAGCAGAAGAATCGCTCTTTGGTACATCTTTTAGCAGTAATTGAAGGTTTGAACGAATGTCCCCTAGAATAGGTAATGTAGGTACCTGGACTGTTTTTCCAATAAAGGTTTGATCATAGTCAAAATGGATTAATTGCTTTGGATACATCGACGGGGCAAATCCAGCGGTTGACATATCACTTAGCTTTGAGCCAATGACAAGTAACAAGTCGATTCCACCTTGTTGTAGGAATTCACCAGCTTCAGGTGTACCACCTAAACCAAAGGCACCTAAGGAAAGCTTATGGTTACTAACGAATGTTCCTTTTCCTCCAGGTGTTGTCATGACTGGGATATTCCAATGCTCAGCAAGATGCCTAACTTCATCATACGCTTGACTTGAATGAACCCCTTTTCCTAAAAACATTAGGGGGCGTTTTGCCGTATTAAGAAGTTCTTTTACTTCATCGAGCAAAGGTGAAACCATTTGACGAATCTCTGGTAAATCAAGCTCGAATGGTTCAATTTCTTCTAATAAAACATCGAATGCAATTGATAAATGAACAGGCCCTTTTACTCCTGAATATGCTTTTTCCAATGCATGTTGTAAAAGTGGCTGTAGCATCGCACCTTGTTCGACTCTGGCACTGAATTTTGTAACAGGTTCAAACATCTTTACTAAATCAGTCCCGAATATAGAGGAGTCTTGTCCCATTGGCTTTCCAGTTCCCTTTGAACCAGGATGCCCAGTAATGATTAATACTGGCAAATGTGATGCGTTAGCTTGACCAGCAGCAGTTAAAAGATTCGTTCCACCTGGACCAGAGGTACCAAGTGCCACACCTAATTTTTTATTCATAAGGGAATAACCAGCAGCAGCATAACCAGCTCCTGTTTCATGCTTAGCTAGAATGAATTGAACTCCATTTGCATCAGACGCATAAATTAAAGGAGAAATAGGCTTACCTGGTATCCCGAAAATTTGATCAATTCCCCATCTTTTGAAGTTTTTTGCCAAGATGGTAGCGCAAGTTTCAACCATTATAAATTCACCTCTCTTTAAAGAATTGACATGCCTGCAGTTGTTCAACAGGTATTGGCTTACAAAATAAATATCCTTGGAAGGAATCACAATTATTATTTTTTAAAAAGGTTAATTGTTCTTCAGTTTCAACACCTTCTGCAATTACTTTAAGGTGTAGGTTATGAGCTAATGTAATGATTGCTTTTACAATATTCTTGTCGTTAACATCCTTTAAAATATCCTTCACAAATGAACGATCAATTTTTAAATAATCGATTGGAAACTGTTTCAAATAGCTTAAGGAGCTATAGCCTGTCCCGAAATCATCCATACTAATACTAATTCCAATAGCCTTGAGTTCCTCTAATACCCTTAAGGCATAATTAACATCCATAGCCATTGATTCGGTTATTTCTAAGACTAAATATGTTGGATCAAGATCGGTTTCTTCAAGCACACTTTGCACAAATGAAACTAAATTATCTTTCAAGAATTGTTGTGCAGAAAGATTCACAGCAATTTTTACAGGTTCAATACCTGCTTTTTGCCACTTTTTATTTTGAATACAAACCTCTTTGATAATCCACTCACCAATTTCAGTGATCACACCACTTTCTTCAGCGAGGCGTATAAATTTATCGGGGTATATTAACCCAAGTGTTGGATGATTCCATCTAATAAGAGCTTCTAATCCAACAAGACTTTCAGTTTCATTACAGATTTGTGGTTGATAATGTATCACAAGCTCATTATTTTCTAAGGCATTACGTAATTCAGTCTCAAGCTTGGATTCTTCTCGCAGGTGACTAAGAATATCAGGTTTGAAAATAAAGAATCGATTTTTCCCTTGTGATTTGGCCTGATACATCGCATTATCAGCATTAATCATAAATTCTTCTAATGAGATAGGTTTATCAGGGTAGATCGCAATACCAATGCTGACAGTTGTGTGAAAATAATTTGATTTCACATTAAAAGGCTTGGTAAATTGATTTAATATTTTTCTAGCTTTTGTAATGACATCTTTTTCACTCTTCACATTTTTTAATAGAAAAATGAATTCGTCTCCACCCATTCTAGCAAGCTGATCGTTTTTTCCTAAACATCTTTTCAATCGTCTCGTTACTTCTTTTAGTAGAATGTCACCATTAGAATGGCCGAAGTTATCATTAATGACTTTGAAGCGATCTAAGTCTAAAAACATGATCGCAAGAGAAGGGTCTTTCTTGTCAATGAGAGCTTCGATTTCCTTTTGAATGAATCTTCTATTTGGTAATCCAGTAAGATCATCATGATAAGCTAAATAGTTGTACTTCTCCTCAATTAAATATCTATCAGTGATATCACGGAATTGTCCAAAAGCTCCAACCATTTTGTTCTCTTCATAAATAGGCTGAGCGTCAAATAATACAACAACTGGTTTACCATTGGAATTTTCGAACATAAGCTCGACATTCTCATATCGTTCTTGGTGCTCAATCACCTTTTTGAAGTATTCTCCTGTAATGTCTGAATCGAGAATACTTCTTCCAATAACATCTTCTCGAGTGTGATTTGAAATTTTTTGGGCAAAGTCATTAAACTCAGTGGTTATCCCTTTTTCATCCGTAATAACAATGCCATTTCTTGTTCTGCTTAACATAATTTGATTCATAATGTTCAGCTTTCGATTTTGCTTCCGTAGCAATAATTCACGTTCAATGACATCGACATTCTGCGAAAGCATTGCCAAAAAAAGAGGGTTTTGAAAGTGAATCGGCATCATAATCGAAACACTTCCAAGAAGATGGTCTTCATCTTTATAATGAAATGCTGCACCATAACAAGCAACCTCATAAAGAAAACTATGATAGTGATCTTCACCAATTAAGGTAATAGGATGCTTTTGTTGAAGGGCCAGACTTACAACGCTTGTCCCAGTATCTTCTTGAGTAAAGAGACTACCTTCTTTTATGCCAAATTGCTCAATTGTGGATTTAATTGATTCATCACCGACCATATCCAATAAATAGCCTTCCGCATCAGAGATTACGACCAATATAGGTGTCCCTTTCAAAGAATCAAGCAGTTTATGAGAAAAGAAGTTAACAACTGACAAGATTTCACTATATGCCTGCCGTTTGCTCTGGAGTTCTTCTTTGGTCATAAACCTTTTGGGCTTGGCAATGATATTTGGATCCATCCCACTAGCCTCACACAATCGCTTTGATTCTGTTATGTAATAAGGTTCCTCTCTAGTAGACATTTCTTCACCTCCAAGGAAGCGTAGGGACGGTTCTCACGCTTCCTTCTAACAGTCTAAATAAACAGTACAATCAAGATTCTTACTATGTAGTATTATCAAAATAACTTTTATTTATGAAGTTGAGGCCCGTGAATGGAAGTTTATGAAATTAGATGATATTTATAAGTTCTCTCCATTACTTGCAATCACTTTTTTATACCAATAAAAGCTATCCTTACGGCGTCTTTTGAGTGTTCCGTTCCCTTCATCGTCTAAGTCAACATGGATAAAACCATAGCGCTTAGACATCTCAGAGGTAGAGAAGCTTACTAAATCAATTGGCCCCCATGAGGTATAACCTAGTAACTCAACACCATCTCCAATTGCTTCTTTCATTTGTTCAATATGCTGTTTTAGATAATTGATTCGGTATTGGTCATGGATCCTTCCATCTTCCTCTACTTTGTCAAAGGCACCTAGTCCATTTTCCACAATGAAAAGTGGCTTTTCATAGCGCTCATAGAACATATTTAGAAGCGTACGGAGCCCAACAGGGTCGATTTGCCAACCCCAATCTGAAGCACTCAAGTATGGATTCTTCATATTGGTAAGAATGTTTCCAGCTGCCTGCTCACCAGCGGTTTCAGGTCTAGCTGCAACCGTTGACATATAATAACTAAGTGACACAAAGTCTACAAGGTTATTTTGCAGGATTGCTGCATCATCAGGCTGTGTTTCAATCCTAACCCCATGTTCAGCAAAGAAACGATTCATATAGGCTGGATAATGACCTCGAACTTGAACATCTGTAAAGAAGAAGGTTTTATGTTGATCTTGAAAAGCTGCAAGCACATCTTCTGGATGTGGGCTATTTGGGTAGTTGATCATCCCAAGCACCATACATCCAATTTGTCCATCAGGAACGAGGCGGTGACAAGCTTCAACAGCCAATGCACTTGCTATAAATTGATGATGGGCGGCTTGGTATGTTGCCTGAAGAACATGATCATCCTTTACTTGATCACTTAAGATCCCACCACTAATAAACGGACTCATCAAAATCGAATTAATTTCATTAAATGTAATCCAATACTTTACTTTCTTCTTATAACGATCTAAAACCGTTTCAGCATAACGAACAAAATAATCAATCACTTTGCGATTTGTCCAACCACCGTATTCCATTGATAAATGGAGAGGCATTTCATAGTGAGACAAAGTGACAATCGGCTGAATATCATTATATAGCAATTCATCTAATAAATCATCATAAAAAGCCAGTCCTGCTTCATTTGGCTCAGCTTCAATTCCATTTGGAAAAATACGGGTCCAAGCAATTGAAATTCGGAATGTCTTAAAGCCCATCTCCTTAAATAAAGCGATATCTTCCTTATAACGATGGTAAAAATCAATTCCGTAACGTTTAGGGAAATGTCGTGACTCCTGATTTTCCAATGCTTCTTTTATATCAGTAGAAGAAGGGAATGGAAGATGGAGTCCTTTATCACGGTCTTTTGGGTTAATGCGTTCTAATACGTCATCAACGGATAACCCCTTTCCCCCTATGTTATAAGCTCCTTCTATTTGATTTGCAGCAGTTGCACCACCCCATAAAAAGTCCTTTGGGAATGATAAGTTGAAGTGATTCATATGTAAATCTCCTTTGTTTGAACTAGTTGTTTAGAGGTACGAATAATTAATTCTAGGTGCTGAATTGATGAGTAGTTTCCCGTCAACCTCTTTAAGGCCCACTCTGAAGCTATTTGGATTTCCAGGAATCGTTATAGCTGCAAATGAAGCATTTTCCTGATCTGATTCTAGATGTATCGTATATGTTACATAAGTATGTGTACCAAAATGAAAACGTCGTCGTATCTTTTGATGTTTATCTTCACAGAACAAGCCTTCGTGGAGCTTCTCGCTCGTTAATTCTTCTCCTATTAAAGTACTTAATCTTTCAATTACATCAGCTTTACTAATCATAGCCTTCGTCCTTTCACTAACCAATTATTCATTATTGTAAATGAAAATCCTATAATAATAAATCATTCTGTCAGTAAATCTGACTAATAAATCATGTCAAATGACAATAAGACTGGTAAGTGTACTCTGTTTGTCATTTCCAAATTTAAGTATATTAAAAAACAACTTGAAAAATCTTGCAATTATGTCAATATAGATAGTATGGATTAATAATCTAATAGTTTATATACTATTTGTGTAAGGAGCGATTAATCATTCAGAAGTTGATTCTTTACAATTGAACTCTGGTGTATTAAATCGTAAGTATATGACCAATATTTTTGGTTTAAATGAAAGCGTTTCCTGTATAGTCGTAGTAAAAATCTAAGGTTGGGGTTCTAATTGATGAAAATGATGAAGAACTTAAAATTGTTAAAACCAACAGAATATAAACACTTAAAAATTAAATATAAGCTGATCTTATTTATTTTGATCCTGTTACTTGTTTGTCTATTTTTTATCATCATTGGCTTTCAAGTTGCATTTAACACTTATGATGAACAAATATATGGCAAATCATCACAAGTACTAATAATGTCTTCAAATCGAATAGAAGATGAACTTAAGAATATAGAGGATGTTACTTACAGGGTAGCGACTGATACTGTCATCCAAAATGCTTTAATTGAATCTAGTGAGAGTTTGACAAAGTATGATAAGTACCGAATTGAACAAGAAATTTGGGAGAAGCTTACTAGTTATATTGGATCAGAGAAGTATATTCAATCAATCCATCTATTCGATCGAAATGGGAAAGAATTTAGAGCTGGTAGATCCCCCTCTAAACATTTATATGAATCAAAGATGCAGCTTATAAATGCAGCAGAGTACGAGAATGGAAGCAATATTTGGATGTCCCTAAAAAGCTCCAATAACTCTATTTTTTCTACGAGGGAAATTAGATCGTATAAGAGGTTAAAGTTCGAGCATCTTGGAACGTTAATTGTGGAAGTAAGATTACATGAGATTGTAAAGGAGCTTTCTACGAAATGGGAAGGTGAAGGGTTTATTGCCATTTCTAAAGGGGACGATTTCTTTTTCGTGGAAGATCCGACCATTAACCCAAATAGACTTCAACTTTCAGCAAGTGATTCACAAGGTTACAGTATACAAAACCTTTTAGGGCGCAGTCACTTTATCACCTATTCTAAATCTCCTTATATGGATTGGACATATTGGGGAATTGTTCCATTTGGCTCCATGTTTGCAAAGGTAACTGCAATAAAGTATATGGTAATCATTTTATTTATAACCATTATGATTTCATCTATCTTATTAGTCATTAGGTTTTCAAAAAGAATTACAAATCCAATTGAGAATTTAGTCTCAGCGATGAAATTTGTTCAAAAAGGCGACTTTAAGGTCAATGATACATTCACACCATCTCAATCAGATGATGAGGTAGGGATCTTACATCGTAATTTCTTTCACATGATTGAGCATATTAATGAACTGATTAAAGAAAATTACGAAAAACAATTATTAATAAAGGATACAGAATTTAAGGCGTTGCAGTCTCAAATTAATCCACACTTTCTCTATAATTCTCTGGAATCGATTAATTGGTTAGCAAAGTTGAATAATCAACAGCAAATATCGCAAATGGTGGAATCTCTTGGTTTTTTACTCAGAAATGCGATAAGTATCAAAGAAGATGTCATCACAGTTCAAGAAGAGGTGAAGATGGTTGAGCATTATGTAACCATTCAGAAATTCCGTTTTGAAGAGCGACTTGATTTTTCGTTAAATGTAGATGAAGACGTTAAGGACTGTGTCTTACCGAAATTGGTCATTCAACCACTTGTTGAAAATGCGATTAATTATGGGTTAGAAACGATGATTGAGGAATGTAAGATTCAAGTTTCATTGATAAGAGTGGGAGACCATCTTCATCTCAATGTTGAAGATAATGGTCCAGGAATGGACGAAGAGCATCTTGGATTGGTACGAACTGGTAAAATGAAAACAAGAGGAACTGGCATTGGTTTACGTAATATTGATTCAAGAATCAAATTTGTATTCGGACCAGAATATGGATTATCGATTGATAGCGAACTTAACAAAGGAACAAAGGTAAGTATAATTATTCCATATCAGAAGAGGTGGGATCATGTACAAAGTATTATTGGTTGATGATGAAAGAATAATTTTAGAAGGAATATCACAAATCATTAAGTGGGAGGATTTGGGGACTAAGCTGATAGGAAAAGCTAGAAATGGAATAGAAGGCTGTGAATTTATAAGAAGAGAACAACCAGATATAGTGATTTGTGATATAAAAATGCCAGGAATGAATGGTCTTGAACTAGTTGAGATGATGTCAAAGGAATTTCCTTCTATCAAATTTATCATTTTGTCAGGCTTTAATGATTTTAATTATGCGAAGCAAGCGATGGCTTTTGGAGTGCAACATTACTTACTTAAGCCATGTAATGAGAAAAGTATTGCAGATGCGCTATCGAAGGTTATTGAAGATTTAAATCGTGATGCAAAACGAGCAGAATTTCTAATTGAAACGAAGAGCCGACTTGATCAAGTACAGCCATTAGTCAAAAAGCAATTGTTAAAAGAATTTATTTCAAGCAAGCAAGAGAATAATAGAGGCATCTATTTCTATGAAAAACTTCTAAGAATGAATTTCCAAGAAGAATATATTCGTCTTATTATGTTTCGAATCGAAGGGGAATTTCATTATGAGCATATGTTTGTGATTGAAAATCTCGGAGAGGATTTATTCTCTAAATCGATTCTATCAACAAGTATAGGCGATAATGTCTTGTTCCTTGTAAATGAACAGGAATTTAATCATCTTCAATTGAAGATTGAGCAATTAAGAGATCATTTTTACGAGATATACAGAATGGATATGACTGTGGCAATCAGTGAATATGATTGTATTGCGAGAGTGAGAAACCTTTATTTAGAAGCTCTAGAATGTTTGAATCATCGCTTTTATTTAGGTGAAGGAAGTATTATTACGAAAAATGATATCCATAAAGATCAATATATGGTCAACAATTACGAGTATGATGGTCAAAGCTTGAGCATGTTTATTAAGTCAGGCAATCTAGAAAAAGTAGAAGCTGAGATTACGTGCTTCTTTCATGATCTAACTGAGAGAAGATTCCCGATTAATGTAGTTCGTGCTCATGTGATGCAAGTATTTCTTGCCATCATTCAAAACTCTGACTCTATTAAAATTCAGAGTTATATTGATAAAATGTCGAAGCTGATTGAAATGGATACGATACAACAAATGGAAGAGTTCTTTCTTTCTGCTGCAAAGGAGATAACTCAGGTACATTATGACAGACATAAGTCTAACCATTCTGTGATCATTCAAAAAATCATTGATCTTGTTGAGCAAAATGTCGCAAATACTGATCTTTCACTTAAATGGGTAGCTAATAAGGTCTATATGAATGCTGATTATTTAGGGAAACTCTTTAAGCAGGAGATGGGCCAGAAGTTTTCTAGCTATGTGACCCAAATGAGAGTGAATAAAGCGATAGAGCAAATTCATCAGATGGAAGAGGTTAAAGTTTTTGAAATAGCAGAGATGATCGGGTTTGGCGATAACCCGCAATACTTTAGTCAAGTATTTAAAAAGCTAACTGGATATTCTCCAACTGATTACAAAAAAGCAAACTAACTCTGGCTCATTATCTTAAAATAGATAATGAGTTTTTTTGTATTTACTAAATATAAATTTTAGGAGAAAGAGTTCACTGATTTTTAAACAGTGTACTCTGTTTTTTACATGTTAAAAGAATACAAAAGCCTATAAAATAAGAAATGTAAACGCTGACAAAAAAGAAAAAAGGGGGAAATAAGAATGAAAAAATGGTTAATGTTGTTTTTATCAGTTTTATTGGTATTCACTTTAGCAGCATGTAATAGTGGTACTTCAAGTGAACCTTCTGATTCAGGAAGTGGTTCAGGCGATGGAAAGACAGAAGAAGTTAAACTTCGTATTGCTTGGTGGGGATCAGAGCCTAGACATGATTACACACTAAAGGTTATTGAAATGTACGAAAAAGAAAACCCTGGTGTAAAAATTCAAGCTGAATATGCTAGCTGGGATGACTACTGGAAGAAGTTAGCACCTCAAGCTTCAGCATCACAATTGCCTGATATCATCCAAATGGACTTATCATACTTCTCTCAATATGCAGAGAATGGGCAATTAACAGATCTAACTCCTTATATTGGGAACCAAATTGATGTAACAAACTTCACTGATAACTACATCGATGGTGGAAAAATCGGTGATCAATTATACGGATTTAACACTGGAGTTAACGTAGTTGGTTTTCACTATGATGAAGCAATCTTAAAAAGCGTTGGAATCGACGCTCTAGATGAAAACTGGACTTGGGATGACTACAAAGAGATGGCACTAAAAGCAAAAGATGCTGGAATCTTTGCAGATACTGGTATGAAAGCTGATGTATTCTTCAATTACTATCTAAGAACACAAGGTAAAACTCTTTATAACGCTGATGGCACTGGATTAGGTTATGATGACGACCAACTATTTATTGACTTCTTCGGAATGCTTTCTGATTTAGTTAAAGAAGGTGCAGTTCCAACTCCTGACTACTTAGCACAAGTAAAAGGAATTGAAGATGATCCTGTAGTTAAAGAAAATGCAATCGGTATTTGGCAATGGTCTAATCAGTTCGTTGGTTTACAACAAGTAGCAAACAGACCACTAAAAATTCATAATATGCCTGGGCCGAACACAGCTGATGGTTTATATCTAAAGCCTGGTATGTTCTGGTCAGTTGCTAATAACTCAAAGCACAAAGAAGAAGCTGCTAAATTCATTGATTTCTTTGTAAACAATGAAGAAGCAAACAAATTAGTTTTAGGAGATCGTGGTATTCCTGGTTCTTCTGCTGTGAAGGAAGCGCTTAAGCCAGTTCTTTCACCTGAACAAGTTCAAGTGTTTGAAAGCGTTGAATGGGCTGAACAAAACAGTTCAAACTTCGATGGTCCAGATCCAATCGGAGCGGGTGAAATTATTGAGTCACTTGATCGCTTCTCTGAACAAATGAACTATGGTCAGCTTTCAGTAGAAGATGCTGCAGTTCAATTTAGACAACAAGCAGAAAGTATTCTAGCTCAGAATAAATAATAACAAAAAGGGGACTGATAGCTGATCAAAGGTTGGTCAGCTATCATCCTTTATCATAGGATGTAATTTAGCCTAGAAAGGAAATGATCGTATGAATTCACGTGCTACCAAGCAAAATTTAACAGGCTATTTATTCATAAGTCCTTTTATCATTGGATTTCTGGCATTTACCTTAATCCCAATCCTAGCTTCCTTATATTTTTCATTTACAAAATATAACCTATTCGGAGATCCGACATGGATAGGATTAGAAAACTACAAGAAAATGTTCACAGCTGATCCAAGATACTGGCAATCTCTAAAAGTTACTCTCATTTATGTATTTGCCGGAGTTCCAATGAGACTTGCATTCGCACTTATGGTCGCAATGATACTAAATACAGCGTCAAGAGCTGTTGGACTTTATCGTTCATTATTCTATTTACCTTCTTTAATTGGAGGAAGTGTTGCAGTCGCAATCATGTGGCGTAACATCTTCGGAGATGAAGGGATTATCAATCTATTACTAGGATTCTTAGGTATTCCAGATGTTCGCTGGTTTGGAGATCCTACTGCAGCACTTTGGATGCTTATCTTCCTATCAGTTTGGCAGTTTGGTTCATCCATGTTAATTTTCTTAGCTGGTCTGAAAAGCATTCCAGTTACGTATTACGAAGCAGCGAGTGTGGATGGAGCGAATTATTTCCAAAAGTTAACAAAGATTACTCTACCAATGTTAACTCCAGTTATCTTATTCAACACAATCATGCAAACAATTGCTGCATTTATGACCTTTGTTCCAGCATTCATTATTTCAAAAGGAACAGGTGGTCCATTAGACGGAACACTTCTTTACTCACTATACCTATTCATTCAAGGTTTTGAATTCTTCAATATGGGATATGCGTCAGCAATGGCTTGGATCATGCTAATTATCGTTGGAATTCTAACCGCAATCATCTTCTTCTCATCGAAGTTCTGGGTTCATTATGAATCTGAAGGGGGGAAATAATATGCAAACCGAACAAAATGTAAAACCATTTGCAAAACTAAAAGGAATGAGAGCTCCAAATGTTAAGTCACCAAAATGGTGGATCTACCATTTGTTAGTTGGTACGTTTGCAGTTCTTATGCTTTATCCAGTAATTTGGTTATTAATGAGTTCATTTAAACCAAGTGATACGATTTTCGTAACTGCAAAATCATTGATTCCAGATCCTTGGATTATCGAAAACTATTTCAAAGGTTGGGAAGGAATTGGTGGAAACACGTTTGGCGTATTTATTAAGAATACGGTGATTCTAGTAATTTTTACCATGGTAGGTCAAGTGATTTCCTCAGCTTTCATTGCATATGGATTTGCAAGACTATCATTCTTTGGAAAAGGATTTTGGTTTGCATTAATGATGGTAACGCTAATGTTACCATATGAGGTTGTTATGATTCCTCAATACATCATTTTTGCGAAGCTTGGATGGTTAGACTCGATAAAACCGATTGCAGTTCCAGCGTATTTCGGACATCCGTTCTTCATCTTCTTACTCGTACAATTTATTAAATCAATTCCAAGAGAATTGGACGAAGCTGCAACAATTGACGGTTGTGGACCATTTAAAATCTTCTATAAGATTATTTTACCGTTAATTAAACCAGCATTAGCAACTGCAGCGATCTTCTCATTCTATTGGACTTGGGATAACCTATTAGGACCAGTTCTATACTTGAATAGTCCTGATAAATACACAGTATCAATGGCATTAAATATGTTCTTAAGTAATGAAACAGTTTCAAACTGGGGTGCAATGTTTGCCATGTCAATTGTTTCTCTAGTACCAGTATTTGTAATCTTCTTCTTATTCCAAAGACATGTTGTTGAAGGAATTAGCACAAGTGGATTAAAGGGTTAAGCTTTCTAAAGCTAGCCCTCTAAATCCAGCAATGTATGAATGATTGAATCTATAAAAAAGGGAATGAGTAATTATGGTGGAAACACATGGATTTATGGGTGCTGTAAATAATGTTCTGGAATGGATTTCAAGATTGGCACTGCTTAATATACTATGGATCTTCTTCACATTCCTTGGTCTCATTGTACTTGGTTTCTATCCAGCTACTGTTGCAATGTTTTCAGTAGTAAGAAAGTGGGCAATGGGAGATTTTGAGGCTTCCGTTACAAAAGTGTTTTGGAACTCTTACAAAAAGGAATTTAAGAAAAGTAATTTGCTTGGAGGCGTTATTTCATCCGTAGGACTTGTTGTCTTCATTGATTTTCTTTTTCTAAGGCAAGCTTCACCTGAAGTGCAAAGTTTCTTATTCGTTCCTTTTCTTCTCATTTTGATTCTTTTTATTTGTACATTGTTTTATGTCTTTCCAATGTATGTTCATTATGAAATGAGCATAAGAGATGTTCTTAAAAACTCATTTGTTGTTATGGTAATGAGGCCTCTATCAACATTAATGATCCTTGTTTGTGGGATTGGATTTATGATTCTATTATCATTTGCCCCGCCGCTTCTTATCATATGTAGTGGAAATGTGTTTGCATTAATGATGATGAAACCAGCAATGAACGCATTTGAGCATGTTAACCGTAAATATGAAAAGGCGATGGCAAAAGAGCTAGAGAAACAAAACCTATTAAGTTAATTAATAGGAAGTAGACCTTATCATTGTAAATGTTTACAATTAACTAAAAGGATAACCCCCTGTTTTTTATACAATGTTCTCTAAAAATTCAATTTAGATAGAGGATAACATCTAATAAACTAACATTAGTTAACATTTACAAAAGGATGGTCTTCGTGATAAAACATTTGCCTTTTTTCCTCACGTTGATTCTATTGCTCACTACAGCTTGTAGTGATGGTAGATCATCACAGAACGAACAAGATGATGAACCGATCACAATTAAGGTTTCATGGTGGGGAAGTCAACCGAGACATGAGTACACAACAAGGATGATTGAACTGTATGAACAAGAGCATCCAAATATAAATATTGAACCTGTATTTGCCGATTGGAGTGATTATTGGAAAAACTTAGCTCCAATGGCTGCGGGAAATCAACTTCCAGACGTCATCCAAATGGATCTTGCGTATTTGGCTGAATATGGTGAGAAGGGTATGCTAGAAGATTTAACACCCTATATTGAAGAAGGAATTATCGATACTTCTGCGATTGAAAAAAGTGTCATTTCAAGTGGGAAAATCAAAGACAAGCTATTCGGATTTACGATTGGAATTAATGTTTTATCAGTTATCTCAAATGACCACCTGCTAAATCAAGCAGGAGTAGCCATAGATGAAGATGAGTGGTCATGGGATGAAATGGAACACTTAACACTAGAAATTAAACGGAAGACTGGCGTCTATGGGTCAAATGCAATGAATCCACCAGATGTTTTTTTTCCATATTATTTAAGAACAAAAGGTGAGCAGTTTTATAATGATGAGGGAACAGGACTTGCCTATTCAGATGATCAATTATTTATTGATTACTTTAACAGACAGCTAAAAATGATTGATGGAGGAGCAATCCCGACTCCTGATGAATCAGAGGTAGTAAGAGGGATGGAATACGATTTTATTGTTCAAGGAACATCAGCATTAACATGGAATTATTCAAATCAGTATGCTGGATTTGATCAGCTTACAGATGCACCGTTAACACTTCATTTACCACCAGAGCATCTTAACAATGAAGCGTTATTTCTAAAGCCTAGTATGCTATTTTCAATTCCAAAAAGCTCTAAGGTGAAGGAAGAGGCAGCGAAATTCATTGATTTTTTTGTTAACAATGTCGAAGCAAACAAAATAATGAAGGCTGAGCGCGGAGTACCCGTTTCTTCAAAAGTATCAGAAGAAATGAAATCTGTACTTACAGAAGGTGAAGTTAAGATGTTGGATTATGTGAATCGAGCATCTAAGATGACAAATGAAACATATCCACCTGATCCTGAAGGAAGTTCACATGTGATGGAAGTACTTAAAGAAATTTCTAACCAAATCTTATTTAAGAAAATTACGCCTGAAGAGGGAGCTAAAATGTTTCGGGAGCAGGCTGAAGAGATATTGAAAAACAGATAAATCAAGAAGGCAGGCAAACGATGCCGACACTTAAATTTGATTGATCTTGTTGTGAAAAGAATTTTTGAAATGCGCTTTAGGTAGATGAAAAGATTAAAAAAACCACGAAAAATGATCGTGGTTTTTCCTTTATATCCCAAAGGAGGAAAAGGGATGTCAAAGAACTATTTATTTGATTTTGGACTGGCAGATGCTTACCCAGGTTATACGAAAGTATCAGAGAGTAGTGTCTATCAAAAAGAGACTGGTTTTGGTTTTATTCATGCGGACAAAATGTGTATGGTTGATCGCAGAACACCAAAGCCGCTTGTAAGTGATTTTTGTATTCCGCTTGGAAACACATTTATTGTGGATATACCTAATGGATTGTATACCATTACTGTTACAGTAGGTGATGCCATCTTAGAAACTAATACAACAATTAAATTCAATGATAGTCAAGTGATGATTCAAGAATTGAATACGTATCCAAATCATTTTGTACATGATAGTTTTACCGTCCGGGTTAATGAGGGGCAGATAAAGCTTACCTTCTTTGGTGGTGCACCTCGTATCAATGCAATCGAAATCAAACCAGCGCCTGAAGCAGTTTCACTTTTTCTAGCTGGTGATTCGACAGTTGCTGATCAACCGATAGAAGGATATCCATATGCAGGGTGGGGGCAATGTCTCCCTCAATTCATTAAAGCAGATGGCGTCGTTTGTAATCATGCTTATTCAGGAAGAAGCTCTAAAAGCTTTATTGAGGAAGGGAGATTAGATCCAATCCTTCACGAGATGAAGTCTGGAGATTTCTTGTTCATCCAGTTTGGACATAATGATCAAAAGCCTGATCTAGCTCGCCATACAGATGCTTTGACAACCTATAAGGAATACCTAATGGTTTATATTGATGAAGCTCGAAAACGAATGGCGACTCCAATTCTTTTCACATCGGTCCATCGTCGAAATTTCGATGTGGAAGGAAAAATAATCGATAGTCATGGAGATTATCTTGTAGCCATGAAGGAGCTAGCAGCAGAAGAAGGAGTCTTGCTAGTTGATTTAGCTGAAAAGACGAAGACTCTTTATGAAGAACTAGGACCGGAAAGGTCAAAATCACTCTTCATGTGGGGTGTCCCTGGAGAGTTTCTAAACTTTCCAAATGGTGTATATGATAACACTCACTTTCAAGAATTCGGAGCGAATCTTATTGCTAAATTAGTAGTAGAAGAACTAAAGAAATTCGAGCTACATTCTTTGAATCTATGTTTGAGATTATAAGGCTAAGAGGTAAACGAGTTTAGTTTATCGTTTATAACATTTGGAGAAGGCCTGAATAGCAGCTTGAATACACGGAGACTCCCGTGGGATGTGTGTTGCCCCACAGGACGCGGAGTGTGTATTCAGGCTGTGGGTATATATAAAAATATTAACTTTAAAAACAGAAAAGATAGGTGAATAATAATGACAAAAAAATTATATCATGGTGCAGCATACTATCCTGAGCTTTGGACGGAAGAAGCAATCGAACAAGATATCAAGCTTATGCTTGAAGCAGGAATTAATGTAGCCAGAATAGGTGAGTTTGCATGGTCAACGATGGAAAAGGAAGAAGGGAACATCGACCTTACGTTCTTTGCAAATATGATTAAAAGGTTAAATGAACATGGAATTGAAACAGTGATGTGTACTCCAACTCCGACTCCACCCATTTGGTTAACACATAATCACCCTGAACGTATGCACGTAGATCAAGAGGGAAATGTCATGGTCCATGGATCTAGACAGCAGATTTGTACAAATAACCCTGTTTTTCGAGAAAAATCGGCAATTATTACCGAGGAAATAGCAAAAGCTGTTGGTCACTTCCCAGAAGTGATTGCATGGCAACTGGATAACGAATTTAAATGCCATGTAAGTGAGTGCTATTGTGAAACATGTAAATCACTTTGGCATCAATGGTTAGAAGAGAAATATGGAACGATTGATCAGTTAAATGAAGCATGGGGAACTGATATCTGGAGTCAATACTATCATCGATTTGATCAGATACCACAACCAAAGAAAGCACCATTTCTGCATAACTCATCATTAAGAACAATGTATCAGCTCTTTTCATTTGAGAAGATTGCAGAATTTGCTGATGAGCAAGCAGCGATTATTCGAAAGTATTCTTCGGCTCCTATTACACATAACAGCACGACATTCTTTCACGTTGATAATGAAAGAATCTTTGAGAATTTAGATTTCGCATCATTTGATACGTATGCAGAAAAGAGTAATTTTGCTTCTTACTTATTCAATAACGATTTATGGAGAAATCTGAAAAAAGATCGAGACTATTGGATTATGGAAACAAGTCCGTCACACGCGGCATCACTTGAGAGTCATTCTGCTCCACATCCAAATGGATATCTCAAAGCAGAAGCCGTTGCTGCCTATGCATTGGGTGCAGAAGCATTTTGTTATTGGCTCTGGAGACAACAACGATCAGGGTGTGAACAACCACATGGCTCTGTCATTAGTGCTTGGGGTAAACCGACAATAGGCTTTGAAAATGTGCAGGAAGTAGAGGCAGCACGTAAAGAAATTGAGTCAATCATGTTGTCGACAAGACCAGCTCAAGCAGAGGTAGCGATTACTTATTCAGATATTTCTAGAGCCTTTTTTATAACAGAGCCACATAGAGGTCTAGACTATCGTTCATTAATGATTAACTTCTATGAGAGAGTTCTTTCAAACGGTTATCATCGTGATCTTATTCCTGAACATAGTAATCTAGAAGGCTATAAATTATTGTTTACACCATTCCTACATCATGTATCAAGTGAATATTTAGACATGGCAACAGCATTTGTTGAAGATGGAGGAGTATGGGTGGTGGGTCCTCTAACTGGAGGCCGAACAGAGAATCATACGATTCATACTGATGCAGCACTTGGCGCAATAGAAGAGATTGCAGGTGTTGAAACACTATACACTTATCCAATGGATGGGACCGAGTCTGTCGGAGAATTTATGAACACAGAAGCACCTTTAAGCTTATGGAGTGCCGTGTTCAATCCGAAGGAAGCAAAAGCAGTAGGGGTTATTAAAGAAGGAATTTCGATTGGGGATGCATTTATTACTGAACATAAGAGAGGACAAGGGAAAATTGTGATGTTAGGCTCCCTTCCAGAAGGTGAGGCTGGTGACCTGTTAGTAAGTGAATTGTTGAATCATTACGCACAAGAGGCTAACGTCCAGTTACATACGGACGTAACTAAAGGAACGATTGTTGCTCCAAGACATAATGATGAAGAAGACGTATGGGTAATGATCAACATGGATGGAAAAGGTGGAAGCGTCACTCTGCCAACTACAGGGACTGATGCACTAACTGGTGCAAACCTTTCAAAAGGTATAATCGAAATTGGGCCATTTGAGCATAAAATCGTTCGATTTCAAAAGAACTTATAGAAAAAATAGAAAGGATACAAACTAATGAATCCTAGTAAATACTTTATTTTTAGCAAGGATACGAGATTGGACTACCAAGGACCTGAACTGAAGGGAGTTTCACACTTTTTAAATGTATTAACTAGAGACAAAAATAAGGTATTACAGCAAGCAAATGACACCGATAAAAATACAATATTGTTCGTCCTTCATGAAAATGAGAAACGTTTGAAAGAAGAACAATATGAAATAAGCTTTGCGGATGATTTAACTGAAATGAAAGTATCTGCATCTGATGAATTAGGAATGATTTATGGTATTCTTCATGTCAGTGAACAGTTTCTCGGTGTTGATAAATTCTGGTTTTGGAATGATCTTGAGCCCGAGGAAAAATCAACCGTCAGCATTAGACCTATTCCCTATCTTTCTACGGAAGCGAAAGTGAGATTTAGAGGCTGGTTTATCAATGATGAGGTACTTATTTCAACCTGGAAATATCAGAATTCAAACAGCAACGTATGGGAAATGGTTTTTGAGTCATTATTAAGATGTCATGGAAATATGGTGATACCTGGAACGGACATTGAAAACCCAGTCTATAAAAACATTGCCATCCAAATGGGATTATGGGTAACACATCATCATGCCGAGCCACTTGGTGCTCAAATGTTCTCAAGAATCTATCCAGATAAAAAGGCTTCATATATTGAACACAAGGAATTGTTCCAACAATTGTGGAAGGAAGCGATTCTTGAACAGAAGGATGCAAAGGTTATATGGAATATCGGTTTTAGAGGTCAGGGAGATCGTCCGTTTTGGATCGATGACCCAACTTTTGACACAGATGAAAAACGCGGAGCATTGATCTCAGAAATCATGAGGGATCAGTATGAATTGATCGCAAGCTATCAAGATGATCCCATCTGCTGTGTGAATCTCTATGGAGAAATCACAGAACTGTACAAGAAGGGGCTACTAGAATTACCTGAGGGAGTCATTAAAATATGGGCTGATAGTGGGTACGGTAAGATGGTCACAAGAAGACAAGGAGACCACAATCCAAGAGTACCTTCTCTTGCATCTACTTCAGATAAAGGGCCACACGGAATCTACTATCATGTGACGTTTTACGATCTACAAGCATCTAATCATTTGACGATGCTACCTAATACAACGAGTTTTGTTGAAGAAGAGCTGAAGGAAGCGTTTGAGCATAACATGAGTGAATTCCTAATAGTTAACTGTGGGAATGTAAGACCACATCTCTACTATTTGGATTTTGTTAGCAAGCTATGGAGTAATGGAAATACGGATTCAAAGCAATTTCAAAAAGAATATGTTTCCCGTTACTATCCATCATATTCTCAACAAATGAGTGAGTATTTAAATAAGTATTTAGAGGCGATAATTCAGTATGGTGGATGTGAAGATGAAAGAGCGGGAGAACAATTCTATCATTTTGCAGTTCGTAAATTAGCTCATCAATGGATTGCTTCAAAGGGAGTAGAGCCTGCAAAAGATTTATTTTGGGCAACTGGACAGTTGAACTTAAATGAACAATTTAAATGGTTTCAGCAGAAGGTGGAAGGTAAAGTATCTCAGTGGGAAACCTTATTAGAGCATGGGAAAAGCTTAGTCGGGACTTGTGAGGATATTGAACAAAAACGAATCCACGACCAGTTTCTACTTCAGGTACAGATTCATAAAAACGGCTGTAAAGCTCTTTATTCATTTTCAAAAGCATTTGAAAGGTTTCAAGCTAATGATTATTTAGAGGCCTTTGTGCTAGTAAATGAGGCAATGAAAGAAATTGATGAGACATTAGCTATGATGGAAAACCCAACAATTACAAAATGGAAGGGTTTTCATGATAATGATTGTTTAACCAATATTTCATTAACCTATTATTCACTTGAAACATTAAGAAGATATATTCGAATAATAGGTGACAGTCCATCATTTTACACCTGGGAAAAACAATATCTTACGAGTGAACGAGAAAAAACAGTCATGTTATTAACGAATAAGACGAAGCAGCTGACTGATGATGAGTTGATTAATAGATTGTTAGAGAAATAAATAGAAAAAAAGGAAACGATTTTCTTCTAATTTGAAGAGAGTCGTTTTTTATTGAAAAAAAGTATGGTGAGCCTTTGTTATCTGTAGTTGGGAATTATTTCTATTTTATAGGATTTTTGGATTGGGTATATAGTTTCGTGTATCGAAGTATCACTGTTTTTTATATGAAAATATCTGTTTTTTACATGTTATTAGCTTACAATTCCCATTAAACTGATATCGATTGTCATCTTAGAATCCAACGAAATGTAAGGGGTTACAAATGTGAGAGGGAGGTGAAAGTAAGAAATTCGTAGATTCTTAGTAGTCAAAAAATGCGATTAACATTAGGGAGGAATTTGTAGTGAGGAAAGGTTTGACCAAAAGATTATCAATCTTAACTAGTACAGTCATGTTAACTTCCATGTTCTCAGGAATTGCACCATTTGCTACAACAACTGCTACAGCGCAGGAGAATACAGAAACGAAGAATTTGAAATTTGATTTTGGATCAGAGACAAGTCCGGTAGCACAAGGGTATCAACAGGTAGCCAATACACTTGTTTATAGTTCTGAAAAAGGCTATGGATTAAGTGCAAGAGTAGACTTTCGTGACCGTGGGAAACCAGACGAGCTGTTAAGAGATTTTGTGCTGGCAGCGGGACAAGAATTTAAAGTAGATGTTCCAAATGGAGACTACTTAGTTAAGATTCAAGCCGGTGACGCAGATGCATTTAATCGGACAAGCTTTACGATTGAAGGGACATCATATGGTTCGATCTCTTCTAGTGCAGGGAGCTTTGCTGAATTATCTCCTAGTGTTACGGTTACAGATGGACAGCTAAACGTAGCGATTGGTGATAATGGACGAATCAATTCACTTGAACTGATTCCAATGGTTGCTCCGGAGGGATTAGATGTATCTGATACTAAGCTTGGAGTAGAATCAGCTGTTTCACTTAAATGGGATGAGGTAGCTGGTGCGAAAGGGTATCATGTTTATCGGAAACTTGAAGGTGAAACGAAAGCTTTGAAAATTGGCAATACAGAATCAGCTAGTTTTACAGATACAACAGCGCAACTTGGTTTTACATATCATTATTCAGTGACTCAAATTAATAGTGAAGACATCGAGTCCACTCCAAGTGGGGAGATTACTGTTAATGTATTTGATCAAAATACAAAAATTCCTAGTGAACCTACTGGGTTAACTCTTAAAAAGGCAACAAGTGATTCAGTATCACTGTCATGGAGCCCAATTAAAGATGCTGTCATTTATTATGTATATCGTTCAACAGCGAAAGAAGGAATTTATTCGTTGATTAATACGACAACGGAACCATCTTATATAGATTCTGTTCAAACAACAACGAATTATTATTATAAAGTGAGTGCCGTTAATTTAGGGGGATTCTCAGAGCAGTCTCAGTCTCTTAAATCACCTATTGCTAATGTGATGGTTCGTCAAATGGAAGAACTGTCGCGTGACCTTGTAGCTGTAAAGGTAGATGAAGGTGTCTATTTAAGCTGGCGTTTACTTGGAACAGATCCAGACAACATTGCCTTCAATTTATATCGTGATGGGAAAAAAGTGAATGATAAGCCAATCACGACAAGTACGAATTTTGTTGATTCAAAAGGAACTGTCAATTCAACATATGAAGTGAGAGAAATTTTGAATGGAAAAGAGCAAGGTACAGAGAGCCAAACAACGGTGTTAAGTAATCAGTATTTTGATATACCTCTCCAAAAGCCTGAAGGTGGCACAACACCTGATGGAGTTGACTACACGTATAGTGCCAATGATGCTAGCGTTGGTGATGTAGATGGTGATGGAGAATATGAAATCATTCTTAAATGGGATCCTTCTAACTCAAAGGATAATTCTAAATCAGGTCATACTGGTAATGTGTTTATCGATGCATATAAGCTAGATGGTGAGTTGTTATGGAGATTGGATTTAGGGAAAAACATCCGTGCGGGAGCTCACTATACACAATTTCTAGTCTATGATTTCAATGGAGATGGGAAGTCAGAGGTTGTCTTGAAAACAGCTGATGGAACAATTGATGGTGAGGGTACGGTCATCGGAGATAAGAACGCAGATTATCGAAACTCTGGTGGTTATGTGCTAAGTGGTCCAGAATATTTGACTGTTTTTGACGGTGAAACTGGTAAAGCACTTACAACAACTGATTATTATCCACCACGAGGAAAAGTCAGTGATTGGGGCGACGATTATGGAAACCGTGTCGATCGTTTCTTAGCAGGTGTGGCATATCTTGATGGGAAAACACCGAGCATTATTATGGCTAGAGGTTATTATACAAGGGCTGTAGTCACAGCTTATAACTTTAAAGATGGCGAACTAGAAAAGCTTTGGGACTTTGATAGCGCTAAGCCTGGTAATGAAGCTTATAGTGGACAAGGTAACCATAGCTTGAGTATTGCTGATTTAGATGGTGATGGGAAAGATGAAATCATTTATGGTGCTGCAGCGATTGATAATGATGGAACAGGCTTACACACAACAGGCTGGGGACATGGAGATGCACAGCATGTTAGTGATTTAGATCCTTCTAGACCTGGTTTGGAGATTTTTGGTGTGCATGAAGATCGTAATTCACCATATGGCCTTTCATTCCGAGATGGAGTAACTGGTGAAATCATTTGGGGTATTCATACAGGTGCAGATACTGGGAGAGGTCTAGCTGCAGATGTAGACCCACGTTACCCTGGTGCTGAAGCCTGGGCAATTGGAGGAGCATGGAATTCACGTACAGGTGGAATCTACACAGCTCAAGGTGAGAAAATCGGAGACAATATTCCAACATCAAACTTTGCTATTTGGTGGGATGGTGATTTACTTCGTGAATTATTAGACCATGATTTCGATGAAGCCGCACCAGTTGACAGTCCGAGATATGGATTAGGTGCAGCGAAAATTGATAAATGGAATTATGAGACAAATAGTCTTGATAATTTAATTACAGATACTGAAGTGACTTCAAGCAACTGGACAAAGGGTAACCCAGCATTACAAGCTGATCTTCTAGGTGACTGGAGAGAAGAAGCGATTTGGAGATTGAATGATAGTAGTGCATTACGTGTCTATACAACAACAGATGTTACTGAGCATCGTATTCCAACATTAATGCATGACTCTCAGTATCGTGTGGCGATTGCTTGGCAGAATGTAGGCTATAATCAGCCACCACATCCATCGTATTTCTTAGGACATGATATGGACGGAGCGCCTTATCCAAATATCTATACAAGCAAAGTGGAAAACGCTTCTATTTCGATTCAACCTAAAACGCTAAATCTTAAGAGTAATGGTGGACAGAATTCAGTAACTGTTTCAGTTGAATTACCAGCTAAAGTAACTGGTAATATAAATACGGTTAAATTAGTTGTAAACGGTCAATCCATTTTTGGAGAGCTTACTGGAAAGGAAAAAACTTCGAGCTTTAAGGTGAAATTCAATCGACAGGATTTAATCAAAGCATTTGATCAAATGAATGGAGAAATTGAAGCTTCAATCGTAGGCTATCTCGATAATGGTGTCACCTTTACGGGTAATGACGTGATTAAGGTTATTCATTAAAAAATAAGGAAAGTGGGGAACAATGAATTCATTTGTTCCTCACTTTTTTTGATGTAACAAAAATGTTTATCTAATATCTTCAATAAGCTTTGTTAGTTTTTCAGTAATTGACGTATTTGGTTTTTTTAAGAGTTTCTCGAAATCATTACTTTCAACTTCGAGAGATCCCTCTCGAATATCTTTTTGTATAGCTACAAGCATTGGAAGGAGAAAATCAGGTACTCCAGCATTTTTCATTAAATTACTATATGTAGAGTCATCAACTTGTTGTACAGGTACTTCTTTTCCTATTACCTGCCCGAGTGCAGTCGCCAGTTCTTCTTGAGTTAATAACGGGCCAGATAGTTCATAAATTGTATTCTCGTGATTTTTACTAGTGAGTACTGTAGCTGCTGCTTCGGCATATTCCTGCTGTAGTGCCCAACCAACTTTCCCAGTTCCAGCAGATGTTACCCAAGGGGCTCCAGCTAGAACTCCTTGAATACTAGGAATTTCATTTTCTAAATACCAATTATTACGTAAGAAAGAATAAGGAATACCTGTATTTTGAATGGCTTTTTCCGTTGCTTTGTGTGTCTCGGCAAGGAAATTAGTGCTTTTCTGTGCATTGGCAATGCTCGTATATGCAATAAATTTAACGCCTGCTTGCTTGGCGGCTTTTACTGCGTTAGAGTGTTGACGAATTCGAGTTTCGGTGTCTCCATCTGCAGAAATCAATAGCAAACGTTCAATTCCTTTGAATGCAGTATCTAATGATTCAGGCTTGTCAAAATCGCCTTGTCTAACATCTACTCCTTGTTCACGCAAGCCCTCTGCTTTTTGTGGATCACGAACACTGACAGCAAGTTCATGAGCAGGAACAGACTGTAATAGCAAATCTACAACTTTTGAACCTAGTTTACCTGTTGCCCCAGTTACTAATATTGTCAACTTGAAGACCTCCTATTTTATAATGAAATACTTGAATATATTGTAAATCTATAAGGATGATATGAAAAGAAAAGTGTTTTGAAAATAGAAGGTGATTAATAATATCAACCAACCTTAATCATTATAAAAACCCAGTTTCACAGCATTTGTACTGGGTTTTTAATCGTCATGGTTTTAAAATTACTTTTATACAATCCTCTGTTTTCGTATCAAACACTTCATATGCATGCTTTGCTTGGTCTAATGGGAGGACATGTGTAACAATATCACTAGGGTCCACTTTTCCATTTGCGAATAAATCGTATAAGAATGGCATGTAAGGAATCACAGGTGCCTGTCCTGTTTTGATATCAACATTACGATTCATGATATCACCAAGTGGAAAGCCATTATATCGTCCACCATAAACTCCGGTAATTTGAATCGTACCGCCTTTTCGCACCGCTTGACTGGCAATAACAAGAGCACCCATTGCCCCACCTTGAAGCTTCAGACCAGTAGCTAAGAACTCTAAAGGAGTCCACTTTCCGTCCATTCCTACTGCATCGATTACAACATCCGCGCCACCTTTTGTTATTTCTCTTAAGTATTCTCCAGTATTTTCATGTTGTTCGAAATTAATGATTTCTACATTGTTTGTACGCTTGGCATGCTGCAGGCGATAATCGATATAGTCTACAGCAATCACCCTTTTTGCCCCTTTCAGCCATGCGAATTTTTGTGAAAGTAAGCCGACAGGACCACATCCAAGTACAATGACTGTGTCACCAGCCTTCACACCAGCATGGTCCACTGACCAATAGGCTGTTGGTGCCGCATCAGCTAGTAATACAAGCTTTTCATCTTCAACCTCGCAGTTTTCTGGAATTTTGAAAGGGGTGAAGTTTCCATAAGGTACACGCATATACTCCGCTTGACCACCAGGAAAACCACCCGTGTTCTCTGAATAGCCAAAAAATCCACCCATGTCTCCATGAGGGTTAGAATTATCACATTGACTAGTCAAGTCATGCTGACAATACCAACAACTTCCACAGCTCACATTAAAGGGAATAATGACTCTGTCACCTTTTTTTAAGTTTTTCACTTCTGGTCCAACTTCTTCTACGGTACCCATTGGTTCATGACCAATGATAAAGTCAGTTGGTGTATTCGGAATCATTCCGTGAATTAAATGTAAGTCAGATCCACAAATAGCTGAAGACGTAACTTTTACAACGATATCATCAGATTTTTGAATCGAAGGAGCCTGAACTTCCCTGACTTCGATGTTTTTAATCCCTTGGTAGGTTACAGCTTTCATATGATGTCCCTCCTTTATTCATTTGGTGTGGCAAACATTCCGCGGCGATCCGTATCATTTGGGAAGAGCGTCATTTGTGCTATTTGAACAGCAGTTTCTACTCCTTTTAAATCAATTGGGAATTGATCCTCAAAATGATATGGATGTATCCATTTATTTTTGATCATAAGATCTGATATTTCTCCATGTAAATCAATGGCTCTTTCTAATTGCTTTGCCATCACCCTTCTAAGCTCAGGGTCTGTCGTTTCTGTAATCGCAAATCCGTAGTTACGAATGCCATTTTTTACTGAGATTAAGAAATCAAGTGCAAATGTTGAGTCTGCTAAATCAGGCATGCCTTCAGCATTTCGAGGGTCTAAGTAATCCTGCACGTATGGCACCTCCAGAGTTATTGAATGATTTGACTATTTTTGTAAAAAGGAAGTAGTTCATTTAAATCCTCTTGGGTTTGTTTCACATCTTTTTCCATTAACTGCTTTAATTCATTATTGAAGCATAGACCTTGCATTAATTTAGAACGAAGTAAACAAACGGTTTTCATATTTATTATTTCGTGTAGTTCTACTGTTTCATGTAATGCTAATTTGTCCTGATTCATTTCATCACCTCCGACTTTTAAATAACAACTATATTTTCTCCAAAAAGAAGTAAGTTATTTTCAAAAATCCCAAATCTAAGTAGATGTAGGAATAGTGACCTTGCCTTTTTGAGAATATAAAAGAGAAAAGTAATAAGGATGGGGTGAGCAGAATGGTTCAGTATTTAGGATTACACGAGACTCTGGATGTCCATGAATTGTTAACGATTAAAAATATTAGTTTAACAAAATCTACCTTAATGAGTGGTTTGGTAGCGGATGAGGAACTCAAAGCAATACTTGCAAATGAGGCCGCTTTAGGGCAGAAGCATATTAAACAATTACAGGAGCTCATCACGAATAGGGAGGCACAGTAATGAATCAATTTATCCAAAACTTAGTTGGGATGGGCGGTATGACTGAGCAAGTGATTGCAACAGACTTCTTAATTGCAGCAAAAGAATCTGTTAGAAATTATACAATCGCAATTACAGAAGCTGCTACTCCAACAGTACGAAGTGTATTAAAGGAACAATTGCAGGATGCAATCCAAACTCATGAGAACATCACCAATTATATGATCTCCAAAGGTTACTACCATCCTCACGAAATTAGAGAGCAGCTACAAGTAGACCTTACGGCAGCAATGACTGCAACTGACCTCGCTCAAAAAACAAATAACTAGAGGTGACGAAGATTCTTCGATAGGGAGAATCTTTCTTTTTGGCTATTTTCGAAAAGTTTGTTGTTTAAGACTTTAATAAATTATAAATAAATTCTCTAGTCCGGAATACACGGAGACTCCCGCGGGAATAGTGGGCCCACGCAGGACGCGGAGTGTATTCCGGCTGCGGTTTTAAAAGGCAACAATTAGTACAAAAACAGCCTTGTTTTTTTAGAAAATATCCAAATGACTAAATCCAATAGATGTTGTCAATATTTGTAATAGGCTTGTAGATGTCTGGAGGTTGAAAACGTGTCTACTGAAATGAATCAATATATGGTAAGAAACTTGTGGTCAGGTATTCTATTTGGTCTGGGTCTGGTGGCGTTTTTCGATGAAACTGTGTTTCACCAACTCCTACATTGGCATCATTTTTATGATAAAAGTACATTAAGCATTGGTCTGGTCTCGGATGGATTGTTTCATGCCTTTAGTTGGTTCGCAACAATAGGGGGGCTATTCCTGCTAGCAGATTTGAAGCGTAGAGATGGATTTTTGTTAAAAAGATGGATTGGTGGCGTGTTCCTTGGTGGCGGTGTATTCCAACTATACGATGGTACCATTCAACATAAGCTTATGAAAATTCATCAGATTCGTTATGTGGATCATGTGATCATTTACGACGTCATTTGGAATAGTTTAGCCATCATCATGGTGTTGGTCGGTATTCTACTGATTCGTCAAACAAAAACATTAAGGAGTCAACAAACGAATGCATAATGAACATTCATCTCATATTTTTGGTCTAGAGCACACTCTACTCCTAGTTATTCTGTTTAGCTTATTAATAGCTGTATATGTTATTTCAGTCTTTTTATCGAATCGTCATTATAAAAGATGGCCAACCTATCGCTTGTTTTCATGGGGATTGGGAGTTTTATGTATCTCAGCTATATTTATAGGTCCGATTGCGGATCGTTCTCATGTTGATTTTACATTTCATATGCTTGGACACGTCCTCCTTGGAATGGTAGCTCCGTTTTTAATTGTCCTATCTGCACCAATGACACTTCTAATGAGAAGTCTAAATGTGAGAGCAGCGCGACAACTTTCAAAATTATTAAAATCGTTCCCTTTACGAATTCTAATAAATCCACTTGTTGCTGCTGTCATTAATATGGGAGGGTTATGGATTCTCTACACGACCGAGCTATATGCAGCGATGCATCAACGTCTTTTTCTTTATTTGTTTATTCACATTCATGTATTCATCGCAGGATACCTGTACATAGCCTCGATGATTTATATCGACCCAACACCACATCGAACACCATTTCTGACTCGTGCGATCATATTAGTTCTAGCATCTACCAGTCATGGGATTTTATCAAAATACATCTATGCTAATCCTCCAATAGGTGTCACTGCACAACAGGCAGAAAGTGGAGCCATGCTGATGTATTATGGTGGTGATATTGTAGATATATTCCTTATTTCCATCCTTTGTTTTCATTGGTATAAAGCTAGTAAGGCAAGAGCAGTTATGAAAAAAGAGATCAACTTATCATAATCAACCTTTTTTCCTGCTCCTATATTCAGTAGGTGAGCATCCGTTTATTTTTTTGAAAATCCTTGAAAAGTAATAAGGATCTACAATTCCGATTGTGCTTGCAATTTCTTTTATCGATTGGTCACTTAGATCAAGTAGCTGTCCGGCACGCTGAATTTTTAAACGTAAAAAATAATCAATCGGTGGAAAGCCTGTTTCTTGTTTGAAGAGGTGAGTTAAATGCTGAATTGATAATCCGGCAACCTTTGCAAGCTCTGAAAGCTTAATGGAGCGATGGATATGATCGTTCATATAATGAATGACTTTTTCTAAATATAATTCAGTTCGCTCCTCTTGTCCTGTCCGTATACTTGATAATCCAAGTGAGCTTAGTAAATATTTCATGGCCTGTGAAATTCTAATATGGTGTATCAATGAATAGGGCTTCTCGGAAAGAGAGAGGAAGCATTGATCAAACAATTCAGTAAAAGTGACATAACTGCTTAATGGCGTTAGCAAGGGTCCGTCATTTAATCCAAAGCTATCGATAAATGAAAGCATTTCATCACCTTTTAGGTGGAACCAATAAATACTCCATGGATGCTCTTCATCTGCCCCGTAGCGATGGGGAGTCCCTGCTGGAATCACCATCAGCATATGACTTTCTAGGATGAATTTCTTTTCATTATGAAGCTCCACCCATCCACGACCCTCCGCACAATAAATAATAATATGAGTGTCACAGCCATCAAATCGTTCTCTGTAATGGTGTTTGGCAAGAGGGAAATAACCTATATCAGTAACGAATAGTGGATTGATAAGAGGGTGTTTACTAATATCATCGATAACATATTCGGGAAGAATAAATAACTTTTCAGATTCAAATCCATCCTGCTTCTTTATCATTTCCTTCACTCCTACAATAATTGTCATTCTATCGTAATTTAAAATCCGAAAATAGTCCATCATAAACAGAACTTCATTAATTGTTAATCTACGATTCTATCGGTAATGTAAGGAGTATAAAAAAGCGTTATCATCAGGAGTGATTTTATGGAAAAGCGTCAAAGAACGACCCGAATTTGGGAAGAACAGCGAGAGATTCCTACCTATGGAGTAGGTGAACCGAATAAGAACCCAATGTTTCTTGAGAAGAGAGTCTATCAAGGGAGTTCAGGGAAGGTATACCCACATCCTGTCATTGACAAAATTAAGGATGAAAAGAAACTAGAAACCTATCAATTAGTGATCTTGGAAAATGAATATCTTCGAATTGAAGTGATGCCTGAAATTGGTGGAAGAATTTATCGAGCCCTGGATAAGACAAATAATTATGATTTTGTTTACTATAACCGTGTGATTAAACCAGCACTTGTTGGATTAGCTGGACCTTGGATTTCTGGTGGAATCGAATTTAATTGGCCACAGCATCATCGACCAAATACGTTTGGTCCAGTGGAGTACAAAACATCGGAAAATGAGGATGGTAGTGTCACCGTTTGGGTGAGTGAAATTGACCGAATGTATGGGACGAAGGTGACATCAGGTTTTACATTACATCCTGGCAAAGCGTATCTAGAAATCTCAGCGCAACTCTATAACAGGACTGCAGAACCACAAACATTTCTTTGGTGGGCAAATCCTGCGGTTGCTGTCAATGATCATACGCAATCAGTGTTTCCACCAGATGTTCATGCAGTCCTTGATCATGGCAAGCGTGATGTATCAACGTTTCCAATTGCAACAGGGACGTATTATAAGATGGATTATTCAGAAGGCGTAGATATTTCACGTTACAAAAATATCCCCGTCCCTACATCATATATGGCATACAAGTCTAAATATAATTTCGTTGGGGGATATGACCATGGTGTAAAAGCAGGACTCTTACATGTTGCTAACCATCATATTTCTCCGGGGAAGAAGCAGTGGACATGGGGAAATGGTGACTTTGGTCAAGCTTGGGACAGGAATTTAACTGATGAGGATGGACCATACATCGAACTAATGACAGGTGTATTTACAGATAATCAGCCTGATTTCACTTGGCTAGCTCCTTATGAGGAAAAAACATTTAAGCAGTATTTTATGCCTTACAAGAACATAGGTGTTGTAAAAAATGCATCCATAGATGCAGCGGTTAATTTAGAGGTAGATGAACAATCAAAGCGGGCTAAGGTACATGTCTATGCAACATCGGTTTTCGAAGCCTCCGTGATTGAATTAATAAGCACTGGTAAGAGTTATCTTCAAGAAACAACAACGATTTCACCAACTCAACCATTTGAGATGGAGGTACAGTTAGAGGAAGAAGAACAGACTCATGACCTCATTTTAAAAGTGAAGGATCAAACTGGTCGTCTATTAATCTCTTATCAGCCTGAAAAAGAACAGGTAGAGGAAATTCCAGAGCCAGCTAAACCGCTAACTACTCCTGAGGAAATAAGAACAACAGAGGAGCTTTACTTTGCAGGCTTGCATTTAGAGCAGTACCGACATGCAACCTTTGAACCGGATGCTTATTATTTAGAGGGATTAAAGCGGGAGCCGAAGGATAGTCGGATCAATGTAGCTTATGGAAGACTATTACTACGTAGAGGATTATTTGAAGACAGTGAACAATACTTTCGTCAAGCGATTCATTCGATAACATCACGAAATCCAAATCCATATGATTCAGAAGCCTTTTATCAGCTTGGGCTAACACTTAAATTACAAGGGAAACTGGATGAGGCGTATGGATATTTATATAAATCGATTTGGTCTTCAGCTTGGCAGGATAGTGGCTATTTATTACTAGCACAAATTGCTTGCGAAAAAGGAGCAAACATAGAGGCTTTAGAGTTAATTGAGCAATCACTGAACCGTAATACTCGGAACTATAAAGGACGGCTGCTTAAAACAGCACTATTAAGAAAATGTCAACGATTGGATGAAGCGAGACAGTTTGCTGAAGAAACATTGAAGCTCGATATTGCTGACTTTGCTGCTTATAATGAGTTATTTCTTATTCTGAAAGAGCAGGGAGAAATGGCAGGAGCGGAGAAGATATTAAAGGAGCTACAAAAACTAATGCGTGCTGATGTTCATAATCACATTCATCTAGCAGCTGATTACACAGAATGTGGTCTGTTTGAAGAAGCGATTCAGATACTTGCACGTGTATCAGATGGGAAAACGACATATCCAATCGTGCATTATACATTAGCATATTTGTATGAGAAATTAAGTGTGAAAGAGAATGCTCAGCATCAATTAGAGTTGGGAAATCAGGCTTCTCCTGATTACTGTTTTCCAAACACCTTATTTGAACTCATTGTATTAGAGCATGCAATCACTCAAAATCCACAGGATGATAAGGCGCATTATTATGTAGGGAGCTTACTATTTGATAAGAAGCGACACGCAGAAGCAGTGAAGAATTGGGAGAAATCAAGGGATCTTCAACCAAGTTTTGCAACGGTCCATCGTAACCTAGCGTTAGCCTATTACAATATTCTTCACGATTCAGAAGCATCCTTGGTTTCTCTTGAAACCGCTTTTAAACTGGATGTGACTGACGCTCGTATCTTATTTGAATTAGATCAATTATATAAAAAACTAAGCTATCGACCTGACATGCGATTAAATCACTTACAGGCACATATGGACTTAGTAGTAGAGAGAGATGATTTAATTCTTGAATATATAACCCTATTAAATACGTTAGGTGAACATGAAGAGGCAATTGAATTATTAACCAATCGGATCTTCCACCCTTGGGAAGGGGGAGAAGGGAAAGTAACGGGTCAATATGTATTAGCACATGTCGAGCTTGGAAAAAAATATATAACTGAACAAAAATATGACGATGCACTCAAAACGTTAGAAAAGGCACTCTTTTATCCGCATAATCTTGGTGAAGGAAAACTAACTGGAGCTCAAGAAAATAATATCTATTATTATATCGGCTGTGCTTATGAGGGAATACAGAAATACGAGCAAGTACTTGAAGCCTTTACAGTTGCCTCGAGAGGATTGGAGGAGCCGGCTAGTGCGATGTATTACAACGATCAGCCACCTGATATGATTTTCTATCAAGGGTTAGCATGGCTTAAACTAAAAAATAAGAAGGAAGCGAAAAGAAGATTTAATAAGTTAATCACTTATGCTGATAAGCACATCTTTGATGATGTAAGAATCGACTATTTCGCAGTTTCTCTACCAGATTTTCTTGTTTTTGAAGATGATTTAAATAAAAGAAACGAAATTCACTGTCTTTATATGAAAGCACTTGGATTCCTTGGAATGAATCAAATCAAGAATGCCCAAGAATTACTTGATCAGGTGCAAGAGCTTGATCAAAATCACCAAGGTGCAATGATTCATAAATCATTTATGCCGGAAGGAAACCCTTATGAGAGAGTATAAAATAAAGGTCATCGATACGAAAAAAGAGATTTATCCATTAAATACAAAACTTGGTGGAACAAATAAATTTGAGGAAAGCTATCAATTAACGAATTATTATCTCGAGAAAAATGGTCGCCCGTATTTCGGGATTAGCGGTGAGTTCCATTACAGTCGCTATCGTTGTGAAGCTTGGGAAGATGAAATTATTAAGATGAAAATGGCGGGGATTACAATTATCCCGACATATGTCTTTTGGAACCATCATGAAGAGGAACGTGGATTATTTAAATGGAGCGGTGATAAAGACCTTCGTCGATTTGTACAGCTATGTGGAAAGCATGAGTTAGGTGTCATCCTTAGAATTGGCCCATTTGCCCATGGGGAGGCAAGAAATGGTGGAATGCCAGACTGGCTTTTTGGTCGCCCATTTGATCTCCGTTCCAATGATGGAGAATATTTAGCATTTGTGAATCGATTCTATCAGGAAATTGGAAGGCAAATTGAAGGGCTGTTGTTTAAAGATGGAGGTCCAATTATTGGAACTCAAATTGAGAATGAATATGAGCATGCAGGTGCACCATGGGAAATCACGAATGGAACAAGTATTGAGTGGTTACCAGCAGGAAGAGATGGGGATGCTCATATTAGTAAATTGAAGGAATTAGCGATAGAAGCTGGTATTGAAACACCAATCTATACAAGTACTGGCTGGGGAGGTGCTTCAGCTCCGGTGGAAGAGGTGCTGCCATTATGGGGAGGTTATGCATTTTGGCCATGGATATTCTACGGAGACGTATCGGAGCACCCAGCTACACCTGAATTTATCTTTAGAGACTATCATAATGACAAACTGGAAAACTACGGATTTACTCCTACTTATCCCCCAGAGAGCCTCCCGTTTGCTTGCTGTGAGATGGGTGGTGGGATGACGGTTTTCTATAAATATCGCTTCAAGCTACCATATGAAAGTGTTGATGCAATGGCGGAGATGAAGGTCGCTGGAGGCTGTAATTTTGTGGGCTATTATGTATTCCACGGTGGATCAAATCCAAAAGGGGATAAGACACCATTTTTGAATGAACATGCAACACCAAAAATCTCATACGATTATCAGGCTCCAATCGGAGAGTTTGGACAAATACGAGATTCCTATAAAAGGTTGAAACGCCAACACTATTTTTATAAAACAGTGGAAGAAGAGTTCTGTCAAACAAAAACGATTCTTCCTTATGATACATCGAACATGGACCCGCGTGATGTTGAAACACTTCGATATGCAGTGAGGGCTAGTGGGGATTCTGGTTTTGTTTTTATCAATAATTATCAGGATCATGTTGAGACAAAGGATCAAACAGACTTTGCGATTACGGTGAACCTTGAGAATGAGGATATTCGTTTTCCACTTCAAGGAGGAATGTCCTTAGCAAAGGATGAATGCTGTATTCTCCCTTTTAACTTCAATTTACAAGGGCTACGTCTAAAATATGCGACGACACAATATATAACTAGTATAGAGCATGATGGGAAAACAACGTATTTCTTCTTCATTCCTAAAGGGATGAAGGGGGAGTATTGTTTTGCAGGAGACGAGATTCGAGATATTCAGGTTCATAAGGGCTCGGTTATATCCAAAAGCTTGATAAAGGTAAGCGATCATGAACTTAGTTTAATTGATATTACGCTAACATCAGGAAAAACTCTTCATATTTGTACGATGACTAATGAACAGAGCTTACAGTTTTGGAAGTTTCCTTATAGAGGAAAAGAACATGTCCTTATTTCAAATGCCACAGTCCTTGTTAGTGATGAGAAAATAAGGCTGGAATGTGTGGGAATAGAGCAGCTTGATTTAAAGGTATATCCTAGCTTAGGCGATTCTATTAGTTTAGATGGTGCTGAACTGCCTTGTAGTGGTGAGGGCGTTTTTAATGAATATAAGAAAACAATCAAATTAGCTGAACCACAATTGGATGTTAGAATAGTTGGCGAAAATAAAGCGATCATCCAGTTCCAGCCTGAAGCTTTTGAAGGAACAAAGGAGCTACTGCTTCAGATTGACTATGTCGGTGACATTGGTTATGCATTCATAGATGGAGAATTGATACACGATCATTTTTGTAATCAGGCTACATGGGAAATTGGCTTAAAGCAGTATAAGGAAGAACTGTTAGAAAAGGGGATGTATCTTTATATTTCTCCATTGAAGGAGGGAAGCTTTGTTAAGAGCGATTCTCCGATGGCTGCAAGAGCAGAAATTATCAATAAGCAAATTGCAGAAATCTCATCAATTAAGACAAAAGTAATTCATGAGCATGAACTTGTAATATCGAGGAGTGATTATGTTGAGTAACGCGGTAAAGGTTGAGACAAGAAAGAAACTCTCATTGAATGGTGAGTGGTATTTCACATTAGATCCAAACAATAAATATAAGGCAGAATCTGTTATCGGTTCATCAACTAAAGCCACAATCAACGTACCAGGTTCATGGGAGGAGCAAGGCTTTGGAGAGCCCTCTACACATAATCCAATTGGAACGTGGAAAAAGCTTCGCGAATATGTGGGAAGTGCTTGGTATGAAAGAGATTTGCTGATCCCAGAGGAGTTAGAAAATCAATCTATTAAACTAGTTATCTCAGGAGTTCGTTGGATAACGAAAGTATGGGTGAATGGCCAATTTGTTGGTGAGGGTGAAAGTCTGGTAAGTGACCATGTATTCGATGTAACCGAGTTTGTACAAATAGGTCAAACAAATAAAATGGTTATCTATGTCAATAATGATATGATCTATCCACTTCATGATAGTCATATTCATTCCTACCATACTGCAACGAATTGGGGCGGAATCACGGGTGGCGTGTATTTGGAGGCATCACCGAAGATAGGGATACAAGACATTAAATTCTATCCAAGACTTGAAGAAAAATATATGGATGTACATGTAAGTATAAAAAATAGTCATTTACTTCATTCAAATGGTTTTCTATCGATTCAAATCGTTGATCAGGATCTAGAACTGATTAGTGATGTAAAAGCGCTCATTGTTTCTGATCAGGTTCATGTAGCGATTGACCTCCCTGATGATATGATTTATTGGGATGATCATAATCCATATCTCTACCAAATGAGTGCATCTATTGTTCAATCAGCAGTTATTGATCAGCAAACTCGGAAAGTCGGGATAAGAGAGATTAAAGCAGATGGAAAGCAGATTCTCTTAAATGGTGTGCCGAAATTTCTGAGGGGATATGTAGATTGTTGTATCTTTCCACAAACCGGTTATCCTAGCTGGAACAAGGAAGATTACCTGAAGCAATTTCAAACGGTGAAGGAATATGGATTCAATCATGTTCGACTCCATGGTTGGACACCGCCAAAGCCTTTTTGGGAGGCAGCAGATGAAGAGGGGATGCTTGTTCAAACGGAATTACCACATTGGTCGAAAATGTATACGAACCGAGCTGTCGAACCAATTAGTGAGGTTCATGAGTTTTTATCAAGAGAGCTAGAGCGAGTGATTGAAACACTAAATGAGCACCCTTCATTTGTTCTATTATCGCTTGGTAATGAGTTAATTGGACAGCAAGGACATCCTGCCTTAAATGAACAAGTAAGAACATGTAGAATGCTTGATTCAACGAGATTGTATACTGATAATACAGGGTTTGGGCGTCTTCCAGCTCATGACCGTGAAGGTGATTTCTATGTTCCGACACTCAATGCACATCCACCATTGACGAATAATTATGCTGGAACACCAAACACATATGAAGATTATAATGTCATAACAATGCAATCGGATCGCCCAATTATTGCGCACGAGCATGGACAGTTCACGATGTATGTTCGCCCACAAGAAGCTGAGAAATATCAAGGTGTTCTTCGACCACATTGGCTAGAAACCACGCTGAAAACGTTAGAAAAGAAGGGGCAGCTTGAGCGGATTGATGAATATATAGAAGCCTCAGGAACTCTACAAGCAAGAGCCTATAAAGAAAATATCGAAAGAGCCCGAAGAACAGCGGGTCTTTCAGGGATTCAATTACTAGACATTAGAGATTTTCCTGGACAGGGGCATGCAACAACAGGGGTGTTAGATGCATTCTGGGATTCCAAAGGAACGATTACACCTGAACAATTCAAGGGATTTAATGATGAAGTTGTAATTCTGATGAGGTCGATTAATCGTACGCATTATGCAGGTGAAAAGCTGAGAGTAACAATTGATGTCTCTAATTTCAGTCAGGATTCTTTTAAGGATAGTGAATTAATCTGGGAGTTGAAGTCAAATCAGCAAATTCTCAGCTCGGACATGATCCGGGTAACTGAAATTACACCAGGGGATGTGAGTTCTCTTGCAGTGTTGGCAATAGATACACCTGCAAATGGTAGCCATCCACTTAATCTAACAGTAAAGCTAGTTGGTACGAATAAAGTGTTCACAAACGACTGGGAATTCTGGACCTATGAAAGGCCAACTCTTCATAAGGATGTGGAGAGGATTTGGACTGATGTTGGCAGCTTAGGGAACTCATTATTCGGAGCAAAATATACAGGTAAAATAGGATTTGATGGATTTAGTTATAAAGAGGAAAAGGAAATCGATCTTGCCATTTCGGACCATTTATCAACCGAGCTCTTACAGTATTTGCTTGATGGTGGGAAAGCTTGGATTATGGCTGAGGAAGGAAATCAATTTGATGAGGTGAAAACGAGGTTTTTACCGATATTTTGGAATTATATTTGGTTTCCATCTCAAATCGGAACGACAATGGGTACGATTATTCATGACCATCCATCACTGAAAAATGTTCCACATGATGGACGTTCTAATTGGAACTGGTTTCACTTGGTCGATCGAGCAACAGCCATTAATTTAGAAACGGTCCCACAAATTAAACCGATTGTTGAAGTGATTGATAATCATAACCGAGGAAAGCATTTAGCCTATTCATTTGAAACAAAGGTAGGGGCAGGAAAGCTGTATGTTACGACTTTTAATATTGTAAAGAATTTAAAACGACCTGAAGTTGAGTTCATGCTTCATGATAATATTCAATATTTGCTGAGTGAAGAATTCAACCCAAGTGCTGATCTTACTGTTGGGGAACTGCTAGGACTACTCAAATTACAAGGCAATTGGTGATGAAAAACTAAACGAAAAACACCCTAAGGAATAGAACTTATTGCTTAGGGTGTTATTTTGTTGATTGATTGAGAGATTAATTGTGGTAAACTAACTATATAAAGCGCTTTCAGTACAGGGGGGGTATTGTTGAAAAAAAGGATTCTAAAAAAGTTGCCACGTTTTTTGCATTTAAACGGAAAATATCGCAAAAATCTCGTATTATTCTTGTTATTAGCTAGTGTACCTGGAATTATTTTTAGTTTCTTACTTTATATAGTCAGCAAAAACCAAATGGAAGATGAACTACAAAAAGTACATCAAAACCATATGACTAATACGATTGATTCGATTGATAATAGGTTTTATCATTTAGAATTATTTATGGCAAACTGGGCTTTAAGAGCGAATATGAAGGATTATAGTGGCCTAGATGTTGTCTTTGATTACCAAAAAATTAGAGATATCTATAGTACCTTGGTGTCAATGGAAGGATATAACCCATTAATTGGACGAGTTGAATTATATATAGATCAACCGAAACCAACTGTGTATTCAAAGCATGGTTATACGTATTTAGATAATGAAGATCAAATTGAAGGATATCGTGAACTGCTTAAGCGTGAGAGGAAAATGTCCTGGACGCGCTCCGTGTCAAGCATTGAAAGCGGTTATAAAGATCGATATGCATCACTATCGATGGTTCATAATGTAGATAATAATTTGTATGATCCATTTGGCTCGCTCATTGTTTTTTTGGATAAGGATGAATTTTCATCGATTTTACAATCACCATATGAAAATGGCTCAGTCTTTCTTTTACAGGAAAATGAGCAATGGTTATTTGGGAAGGAAGATCAAACAAAGCCAGACCCTTTACAACAAGCAATTATGGATGAAATCGAACAAAGACCTGATCGACCGGAACCATTCATTTTTCATTATGAAAAAATAAAATATACCGTAACATATGATTATTTCAATAGATTGGGAGAAAAGTGGTACTACGTATCAATTGCTCCTTTGACAAATATTACGGCACCTGTTGTGTTTATATCTAAATTATTTATCTATTTAAGCTTATTTGTCTTTATTTCTGCGATTCTACTTACATTGATTGCGTCAAGAAAATTATATGACCCAATTGATAAGCTAACACGCTCGTTTAGTGAAAATAATTTAGTTCAAATGAAAAATGAATTCGAGTTTATTGAAACAAAGCTAAATCATTTATCAACAGAAAGTCTTGATTTGCAGAATCGTTTAAAGCAGCAGCTTCCGCATCTAAAGGAAGGATTTTTACTTCAGTTATTCCAAGGTTCTTTGTATACATATCGTGAAGAGGACCTGCAGAAACAGATGCAACAGTTCGGTTCAGATTACTCAGATAAAAAACATGTGCTCATCTTTGTTCAACTAATAGGCTTTTCGATATTTAGGGGAAGGTTCTCAGAAGGTGAAGAGGGATTAGTGACCTTTTCGGCAGTGAACATTGCAGAAGAATTATTGCAATCCTATCAATTAGAAGCAGATGTTATTAATTTTCATGATCTATCTTTAGGAATTTTAGTTTCATTCGATGCAGATGAATCTGAAAGTGAAGTGAATGAACAAATTGTTCAATTTAGCAAAGAGCTTATTGGATGTATAAGTAATATTTGTAAGATGAAGGTGTTAATCGGGGTAAGCAAAATGAATGATTCGTTAAAATCTGTTCCAAGTCACTTTGAAGAAATAAAAGGGGCATTAAGCTTCCGTAACTTACAAGAGGAAAATCAAATTATTGAGCTTTCAAAGCTAGATAACTTGCTTAATAGAAAGTGCACGTTTGAATATCCATTCGATCTTGAAAAAGAAATTACTCATGCTATTAGACAACGGAATCAGGAGGCAGCAATTCAACTTGTTGATACATTCTTCAAGACATTAGCTGAACAAAATGTGAGTGAAGCAATGATGAAGCAAGGTGCACCGAAGCTATTAGGAAGCATCTTTCACATTGTTCTTCAGTCAGGCTTGATTGAGGATTTTGTTAAAGAGGGTGCTAGCTTGTATGAAGAACTCTACAAATTGAAGGACCCTGATGATATGGCTCATTGGTTTAAGAAAAAAGTAATCGTTCCCATCATAAATGAGCTCTCGAATAATCAGGACCAGCGTTTACGGATTATTGTCATGAAGGTCATTGATATGCTTGAGGCGGAATATATGACTGATATTTCACTAGATTTATGTGCTGAACGAGTGAATTTAAATCCATCGATTCTAAGTAAAGTATTTAAAGAAATTTCAGGATGGAATTTCATTGATTATTTAACGAATATCAGATTAACCAAGGCAAAGGAATTGCTAGTGGAGACCGATACGAAAATCAAGGATGTCGCAGAAAGTATTGGTTATAATCACAGCTATTTCAATCGCATATTCAAAAAACAAGAAGGAATTACACCAAGTGAATTTAGAGAAATGAATCGCAAACAAATTATTTAAACTAAAGGATGAGGTGATGATTAACACCTTATCCTTTTTTATGTGATTGGATAAAACACCCCGTGAACCCTTATTAGATCAACCCTCATCAAATTTGTATCAATAAATAAAAAAAGTACTATCCCATATATTTCGAATGTTAAAAAAGTCTGATTGTTTTAAATTCCTTTAAGGATTAATGTAGACATAGAGATAAACTATTATTTCCTTTTTTACAGATGACGACGATAAAGAAGAGGAAGGAGTTGTTTAATATAGTGACGAACACATTACAGCAGACATTCTTGAATCCTCCAGAGGAATTTACTCCGATTCCATTCTGGTTTTGGAATGACCACTTAACAAAAGAGGAAATAACAAGGCAAATTCATGATTTTCACTCCAAAGGGGTTACAGGATTTGTCCTACATCCGAGGATAGGGATTCCAGAAGAAATTGTTTATTTATCAGATGATTTTATGGAATTGGTTTTAACAGCTGTTGAGGAAGCAAAAAGGTTAGAAATGTCCGTTATTTTATATGATGAAGCGATGTATCCATCAGGTGCTGCGAAGGGTTATGTAGTGAAACGTAATCCAAAATTCGCTAGCAGAGGGCTGAAAATGGTGGAATATCCTTGTACTCAAGAACATGAAGTGAAGGTTGAGTTAAACGAGAGAGATACATTTGTTTCAGCACAGGCTGTGAAGAAGCTAGAGACGGGGGTGATTGATTTATCAACATCTCAATTATTAACTCTTGATAATGGAAGCGTATTCTTTAATCCGCCTGATCAAGATGATTGGTCAATTCTTGTATTTATCGAGGTTTATTCAGGTGGAAATATTCGAGGGATTCACTTTGGAGAAGATGATGGGGAAGAGAATACTCCTGCATCAGCTGATTTATTAAACCCAGAGGCAGTTAGCACCTTTATTGAAATCACACATGACACGTATTATCGCACATTAAAGGATTATTTTGGTGATACTGTAATTGCGATGTTTACGGATGAGCCTGATATCTTAGGAAGAGGCGCTTCAAAAGAGTTAAAGCCTTGGACAAGAGGGTTTTTATCCTTTTATAAGGAGGATGGAAATGAGGAAGTCCATTTGGCTGCATTATGGTTAGATGCTGGAGATGAGACGGATTCATTACGGAAAAACTATCGTAAAACGGTTAATAAAAGACTGACAGAAGCTTATTATAAGCCAATTAGTGATTGGTGTGCAGCTCACGGGATTGCTTTGACTGGACATCCTGCGGCAAGTGATGACATTGGATTACTAGAGCCGTTTCAAATTCCAGGTCAGGATGTTGTGTGGCGATGGGTTGCTCCAGAGGATGGTTTGGGGTTAGAGGGTGAGCATTCAACAGCTGGTAAGTGTTCAGCTGATGCAGCACGTCATCGTGGAAGAAGAAGAAACCTAAATGAATTCTTGGGTGTTTGTAGTAAAGAAACGCCATGGGCCCTTTCTCCTGGGGATATGAAGTGGTATACGGATTGGTTGTTAGTTAGAGGTGTGAACCTTCTCTGTCCACATGCCTTCTATTATTCTATTGAAGGAGAGAGACGAAGTCATGAAAGACCACCAGATGTTGGTCCAAATAATCTTTGGTGGCCATATTATAAGCAATATGCTCAATATATGAAGCGCCTCAGCTGGTTAATGACAGATAGTATTAATCAGACGGGAGTTGCGATATTGTGTGAGGAAGATCATTTACCTTGGAAAATCGCAAAACCATTATTTGAACATCAAGTAGAATTCAATTATTTAGAGGAATCATTATTCTTAGCCAACAGTCAGGTTGTTGATGGAAGTATTGTGATTGAGAAGCAAGTCTATCAAACGATTGTGATCGAGGATGGTTCTAAGCTAGAGGACGCTGTCATTAAGAAGCTAGAATCGTTCATTCAAGCTGGAGGTAGTGTTATTGCTCAAGATGGGGCTTTGGAAGCATCTAGAATTCAAGGTGCAAAGCTAATTCAACAGCCTGAAGATGTAGTCCGTGTATTATCTGAAGTTCACCTGGACGAGGTAAGTATTTTCCCAGCTAGTAAGGATATTAGAGTGAGTAAGGTGAAAAAGGATGGAAAGATCTTTTACTTGTTTGTGAATGAAAGCGAAAACAATTATGCAGGATCATTCCGTGTGAAGGAAAAAGGGTATGTTGAAAAGTGGGATGCCTGGACTGCTGAGACCATTCCAGTACATTTAAAGCAAGATGACAATGCCTTTTTTGCACCTCTATATGTTGAACGAAGAGGATCCATTGTGTTTATGGTTGATGGTGAACGAGAGCCAATCATTGCTGATGAGAAGGAGCCAAGCTATACTTCGGAACAGTTAGCGCTAAAGACGAACTGGAGTGTTGATGGCAAGCAAGACCTTCAGTTGGAATCTTGGGTGAATTGGGATGGGTTTGAATCCTTCTCGGGAACAGTTGTCTATGAAAATCAATTTTTAATGGAAGAAACGGACTCAATTGCAGCTGTAGAGCTTGATTTAGGTGAAGCGTATGAAATTGTCAAGGTATCAGTGAATAATCATGAGGTTGGCGTGAAGATGTGGTCACCTTATCGATTTGACATTAACCCAACGTATCTGAATGAAGGGGCAAACAAGCTTGTGGTTGAGGTGACGAATAGTCGTGCTAATGAAATGGATGATGCAAGATTACCGTCAGGATTACTTGGACCTGTTTATTTGAACTATTGTAAAAACACTGTTATTTAGTAGAAATGAACGGTTTTTTATATTTAAACGTGTGAAATTCTTAAATATAATGTGGGTATGAGAAAACTTGGGGCTTTGTGCTGATTGAAATTAAAGCGCATACATAACCCTGAGTAATATATAAATAAGGAGTTTTTTCTGATGGCAAAAAGATATGTACTAATTGGAACTGGTGGAAGAGCAGAATATTTCTATGGATCACTTGTGCGTGATTATAGAGAAACAAGTGAATTAGTCGCGTTTTGTGATAGCAACCAAACAAGAATGAATTATGCTAATCGTTTATTAGAGGAAAAGTATAATCATCCACAGGTTGCAACGTATCTTGCACATGATTTTGAAAAAATGATTGAAATTGAAAAACCAGATACGGTGATTGTTACGACAGTTGACCGTACTCACCATACTTATATTATTAAGGCATTGGAGCTTGGCTGTGATGTTGTAACAGAAAAACCAATGACAATAGATGCTGAGAAATGCCAAGAAATCATTGATGCTGTAAATCGTACTGGGCGTGAGGTTCGCGTATCCTTCAACTATCGTTATGCACCACATAATACGAAAATCAGAGGATTGATTAAAGATGGTGTGATTGGTGAAGTATTCTCAGTGAATTTTGAATGGGCGTTAAATACTCAGCATGGTGCGGATTACTTCAGAAGATGGCATCGTGATAAGCGTAATAGTGGTGGATTATTAGTTCATAAATCAACTCACCATTTTGACTTAGTAAACTTCTGGTTAGGCACAACTCCTGATACAGTTTATGCTCAAGGTGGATTACGCTTTTATGGCAAAGAAAATGCAGAAGCAAGAGGCGTGACTCAATTCTATCAACGTGCACATGGTAGTGAAGTAGCGATGGATGATCCATTTGCGATTCAATTATCAGAGAATGATCATTTGAAGGCGATGTACTTAGATGCTGAGGTTGAAGATGGCTATCAGCGTGACCAAAGTGTATTCGGAGATGGAATTAATATTGAAGATACATTAGGTGTAATGGTTAAGTACAAAAATAAAGCGATTCTAAACTATTCATTAAATGCATATTTACCATGGGAAGGGTACACTGTTGCGTTCAATGGTAGCAAAGGACGAATTGAAGTAAAGGTTGTTGAACAATCTTATATCAATTCAGGTGGAAAGAAAGAAGACGAAGGTAAATTACAGCAAAAGACAATTACGGTAATGCCGATGTTTGACACACCATATGAAGTGGAAGTAGAAGAAGGAGTAGGAGGCCACGGTGGTGGTGACCCAATATTACTTCAAGACCTTTTTGGTACACCGATTGAAGACGAATTTAACAGAGCAGCTTCACATGTTGATGGAGCAATGTCAATCCTGACAGGAATTGCAGGAAATATCTCATTAAATACTGGGCAACCAGTCAAAGTTGATCAATTAGTTAAGTTTTAAGCTAGGCTAATTCGGGACGGTTCTCATGCTTCCTTTTCAAGGCTACATTAGGAAGAACAAGAACCGTCCCTAAACTGCAAAGGGGATGAAGAGATTGAAGCCATTTATGGGTGAGAATTTTTTATTGTCAAACGATGTAGCGGTTGATTTATATCATCAGTATGCGAAGGATTTACCGATTATTGACTATCATTGTCATATTAGTCCACAGGAAATCTATGAAAATAAGAAATTTAAAAACATCACAGAAGCTTGGCTGTATGGTGACCATTATAAGTGGCGTGTGATGCGTGCAAATGGAATTGAAGAGGAGTTCATTACTGGGCAAGCGAGTGATTATGATAAGTTCATGGCTTGGGCTAGAACGGTTCCTATGACGATTGGAAATCCATTGTATAATTGGACTCATCTTGAGCTTCAACGATTCTTTGGTATTTACGATATTTTAAATGAAAAAACAGCACCAATGATTTGGGAAAAAGTGAATGCCTTATTAGCTGAAGATGAATTGTCAGTTCGTGGGCTGATTACTAAATCAAAGGTTAATGTGATCGTAACGACAGATGATCCAACAGATACATTAGAGTATCACCAAAAAATTAAACAAGATAAAGATTTCGAACCACAAGTGTTACCAGGCTTCAGACCGGATAAAGGATTAGAGATTAATCGTGAAGGCTTCCTTCAGTGGGTACAATTACTGTCAGATGTCTCTAATGTTTCGATTACTTCATATGATGAGTTCTTACAAGCGCTTGAGTCAAGAATTGAGTTCTTCCATGAGCTTGGAGGAAAGGTATCAGACCATGCGATAGATGTGATGATGTTTGCTCCAGCGACTCAAGAGGAAGTCGATGATATCTTTAAGAAGGCGCTTTCGGGTGAAAAAGTAACTGAAGAAGAGGAAAAGAAATATAAATCCTCTACCCTCATTTTCTTAGGTAAGAAATATGCGAGCTTAGGCTGGGCGATGCAGTTCCATATCAATGCACTGCGAAACAACAATAGTAGAATGTACGGCCAATTAGGACCAGATACAGGCTATGACAGTATGAATGATGATCTTGTATCAAAGCCATTGGTTCAATTACTAGACACGCTTGAACAAGAAAATGCACTTCCTAAGACTATACTATATTCTTTGAATCCAAAAGATAATCAAGTGCTTGCTAGTATCATCGGTAGCTTCCAAGGAGGCGGAATCCGAGGGAAAATGCAATTTGGTACGGCATGGTGGTTCAATGATAATAAGGACGGAATGCTAGATCAAATGAAGGCCCTTGCGAATGTGGGGCTATTCAGTCAATTCATTGGGATGTTAACGGATTCTAGAAGCTTCTTATCATACACAAGACATGAGTATTTCAGAAGACTTATTTGTCAGATGGTTGGAGAATGGGTTGAAAATGGTGAGGTTCCAAATGACCCAGACCTTCTCGGTGAAATTATTCAAGGCGTATCTTACTACAATGCAAAGGAATATTTTCAATTTGAAGAGGCGTTAGTAGCAGATTTGAACAAATAGAGTATCACAAGTTATGAGTAGCAGTCTAACGAGAGTAGTTGAATCATAGAAATGATTCAACTATTCTGCGTTGCGGCAACACGAAAAGTGGGAGGTATTCATTTGGAACACTTGAAAAGAGAATTGCTAGAGGATTATGTTGCTTATCCAGAACGGGTTCTACAATTTGGTACAGGTAATTTTTTGAGAGCTTTTTTTGACTATCATATTCATACCATGAACAAAAAAAATCTATTTAACGGTCAAGTGGTGGTGGTGCAATCGACATCAAGTGGCACAGTTAAGACTATGAATGAGCAAGACGGGCTTTACACTCTTTACTTGCAAGGAATTAAAGACAACAAACCGGTAAGTGAGCATGAGGTAATCCGTAGTATCAGCAGAGGCTTGAATCTACAGGATGAGTATGAAGAATATTTAAAGCTTGCTCAGAATCCGGATTTGCGTTTTATCGTTTCTAACACGACTGAAGCTGGAATTGCATTTAATCCAGACGACAAATTAACTGATCAACCCCAAAAGAGTTTTCCAGGTAAGTTGACGGCATTTTTATATAAAAGATTCCAGGCTTTTAGTGGGGACCTTGAGAAAGGTTTTATTATTTTCCCATGCGAATTAATTGAAAATAATGGGGTTGAATTGAAGAGGATAGTTAATCAATTTGCACGTGAGTGGCAGCTTGAAGAGGAGTTTATCGAATGGGTTGAAAAGGCAAATACGTTCTGTAACACATTAGTGGACAGAATTGTACCGGGTTATCCAAAAGATTCGATCGAAGAAAAAACAGCGGAGTTAGGGTATGTAGACCAGCTCATGGTTGTTGGTGAACAATTTGAACTGTTTGTGATTGAAGGTCCTGAATGGATTAAAGATGAATTCCCAGCGGCTCGGGCTGGTCTGAATGTTCATATAGTAGATGATCTGAGTTCTTACAGAACAAAGAAAGTCAGAATGCTAAATGGTGCTCATACAGCGATGACTCCAGTGGCATATCTCTATGGATTAGATACAGTTTCACAAGCAGTGACAAACGAAGCAACAAAAACGTTTATAGAACAAGTAATGAATGATGAGATTATCCCGACATTACCATATGCAAAAAATGAATTACATGAATATGCTAAAGATGTGATTAATCGTTTTAGAAATCCATACATTCATCATTATTTAGCGAGTATATCGTTAAACTCCATCTCAAAATTCAAAACAAGAGTCATGCCAACGTTCCTTGATTATGAAAAAAGCTATAATCAACTACCAAAAGGAATCCTATTTTCATTAAGTGCATTGCTTTATTTTTATAAAGGAAAACGTGGGGATGAAGAGATCAAGCTTGTTGATGATGAAGCAACATTGGCGTTATTTCAACAGCTGTGGCAGGATGAATCGGTTGAGATTGGAGAGTTAGTCAAGACGGTTCTTTCTAAGGAAGAATTATGGGGAATCGACCTTTCATACGTTGCGGATGTCGTTACAGGGTACGTCACCTTGATTCATAACGTGGGAATGCAAGAGGCTCTAGCTGAATTTTTGCAGGAAGAGGGTGAAGTAAATGAAAGCGTTTATTAAAATCAAAGAGTCAGACAATGTTGCAGTAGCGATTCGTCCAATTGATAAAAATGTCCAATTGGATATAGATGGGACAATCATCGAACTCAAAGAAGCAATTAATAAAGGGCATAAATTTGCGGTAAAACCGATTCGTCGTGGGGAAGATGTGATCAAATATAGCTTCCCAATTGGTCATGCAACAGAGGATATTGAAGTCGGACAATGGGTACACACTCATAATACGAAGACAAATTTATCTAGTGTGGAGGAGTATCAGTATGCTCCGAATCTCACAAAAGTACGAAGCGAAAACAAAAGCTATACCTTCAAGGGATACCGTCGAAAAGACGGACGGGTTGGAATACGTAATGAGCTTTGGATTGTTCCAACTGTGGGCTGTGTAAACGGGATTGCTGACCAAATTATAAGACAGTTTCATGAAAAAGTCGGAAGCATTGCGCCATTTGAGCATATTCATGTTCTTAAGCATAATTATGGTTGTTCTCAGCTTGGGGATGATCATGTTAATACAAGAACCATTCTATCAAATGCGGTTAAGCATCCGAATGCAGGAGGAGTGCTTGTATTAGGATTAGGCTGTGAGAATAATGAAATTGATGAATTTAGAGAGCAGCTTGGAGACTTTGATTCATCGCGAGTGAAGTTTTTACGTTCACAGGCAGTGATGAATGAAGTGGAAGAAGGCGTTAAGCTATTAGTTGAGATTTACGAGAGTGCTAAAGAAGATAAGCGTGAGGATGTTCCGATTTCAGAGTTGAAGGTTGGATTGAAGTGTGGTGGCTCTGACGGATTCTCAGGGATCACAGCGAACCCGTTATTAGGTCAATTCTCCGACTTTTTAGTAGCTAATGGTGGTACGACGGTATTAACTGAGGTTCCAGAGATGTTTGGAGCGGAGAAGCTGTTAATGGAGCGAGCCAAAAACGAAGAGGTGTTTGAACAAATTGTTGATTTGATTAATGATTTCAAGCGCTATTTTGAAAAGCATGATCAGCCTGTCTATGAAAATCCCTCCCCAGGGAATAAAGCTGGTGGGATTACAACGCTTGAGGATAAGTCACTTGGTTGCACGCAAAAGGCAGGGACATCACCGGTTGTTGAGGTGCTAAAGTATGGGGAAATCCTACGTACAAATGGACTGAATTTATTAAGTGCACCTGGTAATGATTTAGTTGCTGCATCAGCCCTTGCATCTGCAGGTTGTCAGTTGGTTCTTTTCACAACAGGAAGAGGAACACCTCTAGGTACATTTGTTCCAACAATCAAAGTTTCATCGAATACACAAATTTATGAAACAAAGCCTCATTGGATTGATTTTAACGCAGGTACATTAATTGATGGTGAATCTCAAGAAGAGCTGTTAAATGACTTTATCTCGTATATTATTAAAGTAGCTAGTGGGGAAAAAGTGAATAATGAGATTAATCATTTTAGAGAAATTGGCATCTTTAAATCTGGTGTAACGTTATAAAGTACTGAAAGCCCATCTTAAAGGATGGGTTTTTTTGTGTCACAAGAAATGCTTTTACATGACAGACTTGATTGTTTTTGATTTGGAAGAGATTGTAGTATAGTAGAATTATAGAATATATTTTATTTTCAGAATATGGAGGAGGAATCGATTTCGATGGGGAAGGACCTTATTTTATCGGAAAAAGTAGAAAATGTATTTCAACGTGTGACAGAGAATGTTGATGTGAAGGAAGCATTAGCGTTTCTTAAAGAGGATAATGATCGTACGGCTGAGGAACAGATTGAAATTACAACGATTCCAGCTCCAACCTTTGCAGAAGATACTCGTGGAGCAGATTATAAGAAAAGATTGGAACAATTGGGTATTCAATATATAAAAGTTGATGACGTTGGCAATGTGTTTGGGATAAGGCCTGGATCGGGAAATGGACCTACATTAGTTGTTTGTGCCCATCTTGATACTGTGTTTCCTGAGGGGACAGATACGGTTGCGAAACGAGTGGATGGGAAAATTTATGCCCCTGGGATTTCAGATGATGGAAGAGGCTTAGCTGTCGTACTTACTTTAATTCGAGCGCTAAATCATGCTGGGATAGAGACGGAAGGTGACCTTGTTTTTGGAGCAACGGTTGGTGAAGAGGGGTTAGGCGATTTACGTGGAGTGAAGGAGCTCTTCAAAGATAATGACGAAATTGATGGCTTTATTTCAATTGAGCCGGGAGATCCTGAAAGAATTACATATTTAGGTACAGGAAGTGCACGTTATCAGGTTACATATAAAGGGCCAGGTGGTCATAGCTTTGGCAATTTTGGGACGCCAAGTACGATTCATGCATTGGGAAGAGCGATTGCGATGATTTCACAGCTAGAGACGCCGGCTGAGCCAAAAACAACATTCAATGTTGGGATGATTAATGGTGGAACATCGGTGAATACGATTGCTGAGGAAGCATCGATGTTAGTTGATCTTAGATCAAATTCACAAGAAGAATTAGAGAAATTAGATAAGAAAGTGCTGCACATTTTGCAAAGGGCAGCAGACGAAGAAAATGAACGTTGGCAGACGGATGTGATTACGGTTGATGTGAAGCGTGTGGGAGACCGACCGGCTGGTTCTCAACGTGCGGATGCAGCGATTGTGCAAGCTTCGGTTGCTGCATCAAAATCACTTGGATTCGAAGGAATCTTAGGTGATGCAAGTAGTACGGATTCGAATGTTCCAATCTTTTTAGGAATTCCTGCGGTTACGCTTGGTGGCGGAGGAGATTTTGGTGGCGTACACACATTAAATGAATATTTTGACCCGACTGATTCGTATTTTGGAGCACAAAAAATTTTCCTTACGATGATGGGACTTGTAGGAGTAAAGGGTGTCAGTGAGCCGCTTTTAGAAAAAAGAAAAGTGAATATGGGATAAAACGAGTTTGATATTTTACTATAAAAAAGAATGGCTAAGGGGTGTGGGGAAATGTTGAAGTGGTCTGTCTTTGAAGAATATGTTCAAGCACTTATGAAAGAAGAACATATTGCTGGTGTAGCGGTTGCCGTTTCAAAGGACGGTGAACTCATCTATGAAAATGGATTTGGTTATCGTGACATTGTCACAAAAGATCCTGTCACAAAGGATACAATCTTTGGGATTGCTTCGATTAGTAAGTCAATGACGGCATTGGCCATTATGAAGCTTCAGTCTGAAGGGAAACTTCATGTGGATGACCCGGTGATTACTTATTTGCCTGACTTCACACTCCCTCATTTGGAGGATATGAGTACCGTCCGTATTCATCATCTCTTGACACATTCGGTTGGTTTACCTCCAATGGATCGGAAAGAGGAATTAAATAAATTTAATGAACATATCCATTATTTAGCTACTTCTAGCTACACACCATTAGGTGAACCAGGCACATATTTAAGCTATTGCAATGATACGTTTTTATTACTAGGAGCGATCATTGAAAAGGTAACAGGATGTCTCTATCGTAGGTATATGACTGGGCATATTTTAAATCCATTAGGAATGGTTCGATCTACTTATAGTCTTGAAGAAGTAAGTAAATATGAGAATGTGACCGTTCCATATAACTTTCAATCTGAGGAAAATAGATTAGTGGAAGCATCGTGGCCGTCACTTGGAAATTATGAGGTGGGTGGAGGAGTTCGCTCGACGGTGATAGATTTATTGAAATATGGGCAAGTGTATTTGGATAAGGATATCATGGATACACTTGGAATGAGGGAAGATGTTCTTGTGGAAATGCGAGAGCCTAGATTCCAAGTAGATCGTGCCTCTTATTATGGATATGCATTAAGAACGACACCAGATTATCATGGAGTCAGTCTTGTTGAACATGGTGGTAGTCAGCCGGGTGTTTCCTCGAATTTCGGCTTTATTCCTGAGGAGAAATTAGTCATTTCTGTGTTAACTAATGTAACTGGGGTATCAGTGAGAACTATTTGGCAGGCGGCGGTTAATACTGTTTTAGGTGTAGCACTTGAAGAACAGCCTGGTGTTGAGCCAATCTATGAAATAACAGAGGATGAATTACAGCCATTGCTTGGAACGTACGGGGCACCTGAGAATGATAGTAGAATTCGAATTTACCTCGACAATGGTGCGATAATGGCTGAGGCGTTTGGTGAGGTTGTTGAATTAAGGGCGAGTACGCCTCAAACATTGGTAATAAAAAAGAATGAAAGACCGATGACATTTTATGTGAATCATGATGGCGAAGCGTGGGCTGTATTTCTAGGACTTAGAATGTATCAACGTGTTTTATAGTCTACCTTATTTGCAAACATCTAGTGTGAGGGGGACAAAAATATGATAGGACTGTTAATTGGAGTGATTGTGTTTGTCTTGATCGTGGCTTTAATTGTGAGTAAAAGCAAGCCACGGGCAACACGAAGAAAAGGGCTACGAAATGAACCGATTCCGGAGAATTTAGGGATTCGTATTGAAGGTGGAGTACCTATAGTTCATGCTTTGGATAAGTCCTTAACCTCTTTTTACCTCGATAATGTGAAAAACCGGGTGTTGAGGGAACGTCCTAGCTTGGCAGATTACGAATTTGAATGGACTTTGTTAGAAATGAAGCGTTATTTTGTCATGAATAGCTTATTGCGATCAGTTCCGATGTTTAGTGCTAGAGTAGATGATATTTGGCATGAGATGCTGATGTTTACAAGGGATTATGAAAAGTTTTCAAAGGAATTTTATGGTGAAACCTTGCATCATATTCCTAATATGGAAAGCACACCGATTCCTGGAGAGAGGGCGTTCTTCGATTGGGTCTATTTAAGCCTGTTTGAGCAAACAACGAATAGTCGATTGATTTGGGGAGGTTTTTTGCAGAATCCAATTAAACGCGAAACTCTCGAGGACTTTAAACAGCGTTCTGAAGAAGAGCTTCTTCGTCTTTATTTTCGTGATAATGAAGATTGGTTGGATGTCAAAAAGGCGTTAATCAAGCAAATGAAAAATCAAATTCATGAGGCAGACCAGTTGCAGCAGGAAGGAGATGGGCCTGACTTGAAGGCACCATCATCAATAGGGAATTCTCAGTTATTAACGTATGCACTGGGTGCAGCTGTTTTTTATTCAATCTATGAGGAATTTCAATATCAGGAGTTTATGAGCGACTTGATTCCAAATGAATTTCAAAAAGGGGTACAGGGAAATGGTTATGCTTGCTCTGGATATGCATGCTCCTCAGATGATCACTCTGGTGGGGATTCTGGTGGCGATTCAGGAGGATCTAGCTGCTCTAGTTGTGGGGGTGGATGTAGTTCATAATTTGGTGATATGGGGACGGTTCTCACGCTTCTTTGGAAGCATGAGAACCGTCCCGAATTTTTTATCCCATGATTTCTCCGCCGTTGACGTGAAGGGTTTGCCCTGTCACAAAGCGAGAGTCGTCTGATGCTAAATATACGTAGGTTGGTGCTAATTCAAATGGCTGAGCTGGTCGCTTCATTGGATTATCAGATCCAAATACAGCAACATCATCTGATGTAAAGCTCGCTGGAATTAAAGGTGTCCACGTTCTACCTGGTGCGACTGCATTCACTCTAATTCCTTGTTTAATCACGTTATTAGCAAGCGCTCGTGTGAATCCAACATTTGCTGCCTTTGTCGCTGTGTAATCAATCATCTGTTCTTCACCGGCAAAAGCAACAACAGAAGCCGTATTGATAATCGAGCTGCCTGGCTTCATGTGTGGGAGAGCTGCTCTCGTTGTGTAAAAGTGAGAATAGATATTCACTTTAAAAGTATCATCAAATTGCTCATCTGTAATATCGGTTAGACTTAGCTGTTGAAATTGAATACCGACGTGATTACAAAGGATATCTAATTGCCCGAATGTTTCAATCGTTTTATCAACAATCGCAATACATTGTTCCTTCTCTCGTAAGTCTCCTGGCATGAGTAGACAGCGCTGTCCGAGTTGCTCAACTCGAGCTTTTGTTCGGTTTGCATCCGCATGCTCATTTAAATAAGCAATGGCAATATCTGCTCCTTCTTTTGCAAATGCAATGGCAACAGATGCTCCAATTCCACTGTCTCCACCTGTAATTAATGCAACTTTTCCTTTTAATTTACCGCTCCCTTTATAATGGTCGTTCTCAATAATTGGCTTTGGCACCATTAGATTTTCTAATCCTGGATGGCATAATTGACGTTGCTCAGGTGCATTTAGTGGTACTTCCTCATAACGGACAATTTTCCCGTAGTTAGGATATAACGGATACGGATCTACTTGTTTATTAGCCTCAAACATTTCCTGTGCATATTTTATTTGCTCCATTTTTTGCGCATCTTTTGTTGTATATTCATCGTAGTTAGAGTGATCTCCTGGTTGTTTTGGATGATGTTTAGTCATAAGAACCTCCTGCATAAGTAAAGTAAGTCTCAATACCCTATGCACAAAGCTCATTTTTAGTGCATATACCTAAACTGAATCTGCAACGAAGTGTATGCACATGCTCAAAATAGGATAAATCTGAATAGGATAGAAAAGTATGATGAAGGAGGCTACATGTTGATGCGATTTGAATACAACCCAGAGGTTAAGATTTTATTGAAGGATTACTCAGATAAGAAAGTGAAGATGGAATATATTGAGGATTCTTGGTCAATGCCAAAATCATCTAAACGCCCACCTTCATTTAAGGATCCTAAATATGGATGGAATTTTCCTTTAATTTAGTTGGGGCAAGGTGGGCAAAGTGGGGACGGTTCTCACACTTCCAAAAGGAAGCGTGAGAACCGTCCCGAATCTTCTTTACCAGAATTTCCACCAGCGTTTATTTTCTCTTGATGCTGCGACTTCTCGGAAGTTAGTAACTAGTTCTTGAAAGACTTCTTCTCTTTGGTGAATGGTTTCTGTGTGTTCTTTAAGTTCTTGAATAGCTTGTTTGATTTGGTCTATTTGTTTTTGTTCATTTCCTAGTGATTTTGAGAACTCATTTAGCTCATGTCTCATATCCCCGATGGAATGGTTAACTTTAGCAAGTGTTTTCTTGTTACTAGTGGTTGTTGCCTTAATTGATTGTGTTATTTGCTTTGAAATCCCTTCGTAAGTACGTTCTGAATCTTTCGCAAGGCTTGTTGAGATGGTTTCAAGTTGTTCGGAAGTCCCTTCTGAATACTTCGCAACCTTGGTAGAGAGGGCTTCGAATTGTTCGGAAGTGAGTTCCGAAACCTCATGAATACTCTCTGATAATTGCTCCACTTCAGCTTTTCTCTTATCATTTGACCTTTGAATTGATTTTGAAACACCTTGTATAGTATGAAGCGAATGATTCACCAATTCATTTTTGAGCTCATCAATAATTTCGTGTTTATTTTGTGTCATCTCATACTTAATATCTTGTAATAATTCTTGTTTAAATGCTTCCATCCGAAAATTAACTGCTTCGACATCTTGCTCCTGTTGGATGGGAGTAGGGTCTCCTACTAATTGAACTTCATTGTTTGTTGGCTCTTCGGCTTCAGGTTCGAATGATTCAGAAGCTGCTTCCGAAGTTGAGTGAAGATACTTCTCGAGTAGTTTTCGTATCATACTTTTATGAACATTTTGATTGCGCATGTCTTTTATTTTTAAAAGTAATTCGATTTCTCTATCCGTATAAAATCTGGCACCTTGCTTTGTACGTGGGATGATTAGTACCCCGTTCAAATCTTTTTCCCACTGTCTAATTGTACCAGTTGGCGTATTAATTTTCTTAGAAACCTCATTAATAGAATATGCTTTTACAAATTGAGTAGAATTCATGGCTTTACCTTCCCTTTCAGATAGTAGTTTCAGATATGATTGATACCTCTATATTCTCCGTACCTATCAGTGTTTTCCTTCTGCTTGACAAAAGCTATCAAAAGAAGTGGAAGTTCAACAAAACTCCTCATTTTATACAGCGCTTTTCGATACAAAAATTTCACTTGAAAATTCATATAGTTATGTCAATATAGTAGATATAGGTTATCAATCTATGATTTTTCGATTAATAGGAGGTTATTTCTGATGAGTACTAGAAAAGGTGAAACACATTGGATTATTCCAGATGGATATATTCCACCACTTAGCTCTGGAGAACAGTTAAGCCATGAGTCTATTTGTATCCTAAATCTGAATGAGCAGGAGGCAAACCTTCATATCTCAATTTACTTTGAGGATCAGGATCCGATTGAACGAATTCCTGTCGTTATGAAGGGAAAAAGAAGCAATCATTTGAGAACGTCTTCATTGGAGTTAAATGGTAAATCGATTCCAGTCGGTGTTCCATATTCAATCGAAGTTGAAAGTGATCTTCCAGTTATCGTCCAATACAGCCGTTTAGACTCAACTCAGCCTGAATTGGCACTTATGTCAACAATGGGATATCCATTAAAATAAAAGGTGTTTTGTGATTGAAACTGTTGAAAGCACTATCATTTGGTAAAAAGATAAAGGCACACCAGCAATTTTGCGGGTTGTGCCTTTTTGTTCTGATAAATTTAATTGTTCCCAATATGCCACCATCAAACGGAAATATAATATGTACGATGTAGATGATTAATAACAATTTAGCTGTTCCACAGTCTATTTATCATCCGAAATTAATAGGAGTAGACTCACGAAATAGTGGCTTTGTAGTAATATGAGTAATCTGATACGGCTGTTTTGGGTTGCTTATTCTTGATAATAACATCTCAGCTGCTTTTATACCCATCTCATTACTGTAGATATGTACACTTGTTAATGGCGGATCTACAATACTGGTTTCTGGTCCGTTATCAAATCCAGAGATAGCAACATTGTCAGGGACCGAGATATTCATATCTTTGAGTACCTTCATTAAGGTTACAGCAATGAAATCATTAGCACAGATAAAAACAGAAGGTAAGATTGTCATCTTTTTCAATTGTTCCTCAATCCAATAGTGATTCGAGAAGTTGGAATCTTCTCCAATGAGACATTGTCTTGGGTCAAGGTGAATTCCTGAGACAGTTAATGCATGATTAAAGCCCATCCATCTCTCATAAAAACTAAGACAATGATTATAATCTCCAACAAATCCAAAGCTTTGGTATCCAGTTTCAATTAGCTTTTTTGTAAGGAAATAGCTACTATGCTGATTTTCCATTAAGAGCAAATCTGCTTTAAATTCGGAAAAATATATGGTTGCATTACAGTCAATAAACACTGTAGGTATACCAAGGTTTGTAATGAGAGTACTATAATCTAGATCAAATAACTCAATACATATAATGCCGTCAACATTTGATGCGTCGAGATTTTTTGGTAAGGATAAAGAAGTTAGATTAACCTCTCTAACAATATGGAATGACAAATTATATCCATGAGAGCTTATATGTTTTTCAAGTCCACTTATTAACTTGGAACCAAAATGAGAAGAGGTGTTAGGAAGATTAGCTGTTAATAATGCGATATTCCCTGTAGTTTTTGGAAGAATCGCATGGCTATCCATAAGAGCAAATTGCTTATATTTCAACTCAATAGCTTTTTTTAATACCTTGTTTCGTGTTTCCTCAGGTATATTGCTATTTCCGTTCAAAGCCTTTGAAGCAGTATTTCTAGAAATCCCAAGCGCATCGGCGATATCTTGTATCGTTGTCTTTTCTTTCGCCATTTATTTATGCCACCCTTACTTAACGTATTCTTAGTAAAGCACAATCTTACTTTCTATACCAAATGTATAATAGATTGTGAAGAATAGCAATAATAAACTTACAAATGGAAAGTTTCGTTTGCAAATGTAAAATCCAATTGAGTAATTATTCATTATGTGAATTAGAAAAGTGATTTTACTAGTAACATATAAATAAATCATGAAAGATTAGGGTTCTATTGTTTATATGGAATACGATTGGAAAGTTATTTGTAATAATAAATGTTACAAATGTAAACATTATTTTTTACATAGTTGTTGACCTTGTTTTACATTTTTGCTAAATTGTAAGCAAGGCATGTATTTAAAGTGAAGCACTTTCTATTTCTAGCTGTGGTAGGAAGTGCAGCACCCAGCGGAAAGAATCGACCTCTATGACTATGCTGATTCAAAATGTATTCTAAATTTATTTGGAAGAGAGGGCGAAAAATGAAAGAAGCTTTGTTAAAATGGTCATCTTTATTCTTAGTAACAGTACTTATCGTTTCATCCACAGGTTCAATTCTAGTTCATCCGTCGAAAGTGGGAGCAAATGAATCTAACGAAGTGGTAAGTAAAGAAACAAAGGAGGGAACGGGTATATTTGAAAGCGGATACAAAGCAACTACTAATCTATCGGGTTGGGAAGTTAAAGGAAAAGGAACATTAAAGGACACAGAACAAGGACTATTGCTTTCAGCAGAACCTAAAGAAAATGTGATGGCTATTTCAAGTGTGATATCTGAGGACTTTATCTATGAAGCTGATGTGAAAATAATAGACAAGAATGCGGATGCCACTTTACTATTTCGTTCTAATGAGGATGGTTGGGAATCATACATGGTGCAAATTGTTCCAAATGCAGGGCTTGTTCGTCTACGAGATGCTCGTGATGAAAGTAGATTAAAAGAGGAATATCACGTTCATATAGAGGATGGTGGAATTTATCATCTCAAAGTGAAGGTGGTAAAAGATCAAATAAAAGTTTATTGGGAGAACCAATATGCCCCAATCATTGATGTGAAAACAACTACATATGGGAAGGGGTTCTTAGGGCTTAATGTATGGGATGGTTCAGCCTTATTTCAAAATATTAAGGTGAGTGAGCTTTCTACTAATCTAGGAACAGTCATATATGAAGAAGGGAGTTGGGAGCCGTCCATTAAAGGGATGAAGGGAAATGCGTTTGGTGGGACAGAAGCAAAGAAAATCTACAATCATATCTCAGAAGATTTCGTGCTAGAAGGAAATGTTTCTTTTGATCAAGAAGCAACGGAAGCATCACTAACATTTCGTACGAATGAGCAAGGGACATCTGGCTATAAAGCTACTCTTGTTAAAGAAGGGAGCACTATCAAAGCACATTTAAAGAAGGCGGATGGAACGGTTCTGAAAACGTCTAACCGTACTTATATATCCGAAGAAGATACAATACACCATGTAGAAATTATAGCTAACGGGAACGAAATCGAACTTTATGTTGATGGGTATTCTGAAGGAGCTATAAAGGTGAGTGACTCTAGTAATCTGTCAGGATTAGCTGGTTTTACCGTGACATCAGGCTCCGCCTATTTCCAGGATATCTATCTTATCCCACAGTCAAGTTATTACACAGAGAAATATAGACCAGATTATCATTATACACCAGCTCGAGGTTCGGTTAGTGATCCCAATGGGTTAGTCTATTATGAAGGTGAATATCATTTGTTTCATCAAGATGGGGGCAAGTGGGCACATGCAGTTAGTAAGGATATGGTGAATTGGAAGCGCCTTCCTATCGCGTTGCCATGGAATGACTATGGGCATGTTTGGTCTGGTTCTGCAGTTGCAGATTTGAATAACACATCAGGACTATTCACTAATTCCGGCGGAAAAGGACTTATTGCGTATTACACTTCCTTTAATCCAGATGGACCTAATGGTAACCAACGCATTGGCCTCGCCTACAGTACTGATCAAGGTCGCACTTGGAACTATTCAACTGAGCATCCAATGGTAATAGAGAATCCAGGAAAGAATGGAGATGATCCAGGAGGCTGGGATTTTCGTGATCCAAAAGTAGTGCGAGATGAGGCAAACAACCGTTGGGTGATGGTTGTATCTGGAGGAGATCATATACGCTTTTTCACATCAACAAATTTAATTGATTGGAAGCTTACTGATCGTTTTGGTTATGGAGACTATGTACGTGGCGGTGTATGGGAGTGTCCGGATCTTTTCGAACTTCAGGTAGAAGGTACTGATGAGAAAAAATGGGTACTAATGATTAGCACAGGTGCAAATCAAAAAACACAAGGATCTGATGCGGAGTATTTTATCGGAGAATTAACATCTGAGGGTAAATTCATTAATGACAATAAGGTAGGCGATGTTCTAAGAACGGATTATGGGAAGGAGTTTTATGCATCGATGTCCTTTGCTAATATGCCTGACGACCGACGCGTAATGCTTGCTTGGATGACCAATTGGGATTACCCATTTGCGTTCCCAACAAATGGTTGGAAGGGCGTATTGACGATTCCAAGGGAAGTGGGATTAGTGAAAACAGAGGAAGGTATTAGAATGGTACAGGCTCCAATTAAGGAACTACAGTCCATTCGTAATAGCCTCTACGATACACAAAACAAGAACGTCAACCCAACCAACGCTTCCAACTTGTTGAAAGAAGTAACTTCAGGTGCATTTGAAATTGAAGCTGAGATAGAAATCCCTGCAACTAGTCGTACGACAGAATTTGGTTTTCAAGTTCGTGAGGGATCTACCGAAAAAACTGTTGTTGGATATAAAGTATCGGAAAATCAATTATTTGTCGATCGTTCTAAGTCGGGGGAAGCAGACTTCTCCAGTCTTTTCTCAACTTACCATGAAGCCCCATTAACACCTAAGAATGGACGTATTAAATTGAACATCTTTGTGGATGATTCGTCCATAGAGGTTTTTGCTAATGATGGAAAAGTTGTTTTTTCTGATGTGATTTTCCCTAATCCATCAAGCCGGGGTATGAGCTTCTATACTAAGGGAGGCAATGTGAATGTTGTATCATTAAAAGTTCATTCTTTAGCTGATACATTTAACCAGAACTCCAATCAGGATACATCAATTGTAATGGATACTAATCAACGGGAGATGAATAGTGGAGATACACTAACTTTAACTGCTACTGTGGAGAATGGAAAAGGGAAAGGGCAACAGCCGATTAAATGGAAATCTAGCGATCCAAAAGTAGTTAAGGTGGATACTTCGACTGGCTCTAAAGCGGTACTTAAAGCTGGTAGCAAAGGAGAGGCGATTATTACTAGTTCTACGCCAAATGGAAAGATTTCAGCCAGTGTGGTTGTAAAAGTATATGAAGGAGAGTTCTATACAAATCTAACTGACTGGAAATCAGATCTAGCAGCCTCCAAATGGACCTTTACTGAAAATGGAATCCGTGGCACCCACACAAGTGATGCGAACTATATAGCTAAGGAAACCGCAGGAGATTTCACGTATGAAGCAGAGATGATGTTAGGCGAATCAGGTGGAGCAGGCTCCATTCTGTTCCGTGCTAGTGAAGATGGTAGAAACGGATATTATTTCAATCTTGATCCTAATATGAAAGCATTTCGTTTATTTTATAAAGTAGATGGTAGTTTTCAGGAACGGATGGTGATTAAAAAAGTTCCAGCCTTTATTCAGCCTGGTAAAACCTATCAAGTTAAGATTGAAGCGAAGGGACCTCATATCCAAATTATTGTTGATGGTCAAAAAATCATGGACGTCCAAGATGGTACCTTTGCTGAGGGGCATTTTGGGTTAAATGTATTTGGAGGTCAAGCAACCTATCAGAATGTGCATGTTACCAATATGTCTAAAGCGAATCTAACTGTTACAAGCTTTACGAATCTAGCGAGCGGCCAAGCTATATTTACTGCTAAGTCTCAGAATGGTGAACCAGTAACTACATCTGAAGCTGACATTGCTACTAAATGGACATTAATACCAACAGGTGATGAGCTTGGTTCTTTTTCTATACGAGCTGAGGGTACAAAAGCACTTGATCTGGATACTGGTCAAAATAAAATCCAGTTGTACAACTACCTTGGTTATCATAACCAACGCTGGTTGATTACAAAAAATGATAATGGTACTGTGAGAATCACATCTGTTCATAATGGGAAGGCTCTTGAGGTATCGGAGGAAGGAATGCTAATGTTAAACACCTCTAGTCCACATTTAAAGAGGCAGCAGTGGATTCTTTCGTCAGATTTGAACTAAAGCAAAATAAATCAGGTAGCAACCGTGCTGAAAAACGAAAAGAAGCTCCGCTTGAATGAGGAGCTTCTTTTTAAGAATTTATCCCAAAGTTGTGCATGTCTAGATATAATATAATTGCGGGTTAACTTATCATTTAAGGTCCTTTAAATGTTGAAGAAAAGAGGTTAGTGGGTTGTTGTTTTCGTTAAGAAGTAGATTAATGTTAACATTTTTCATTTTAGTTATTGTCCCAATTATTGTGTTATCTATAGTTATTCCATATCAATCCACTGGTATGATGGAAGATCAAATTAAGACATCGACTCTTCAGACAATGGACCAATACACTCTATATATTAATTCCATTACCACCCAAGCGGAAGAAATGGCAAAGCAGGTACTTGTTAATCCAACAACACAGGAACTTTTAAGTTCACAAATGGGAAGTACCACAAAACTTGAAGAAAAAGTGATTATGAATAACCAGATTAAAGAATTTCTTTCGTCAATTATGGTTAATAACTCTAATGGTATTTCTATTTCTATCTTTCTAAATGATGGTACAACGACCTGGGTAAATAATCGTGAATTCGTAACAAGTAATTGGTTTAACGCCTTCTCAGACGGTGCTCAACGCTGGATGGACACACATGAAGATCTTTATGAGCCATTTGAAGGTAGAAGAGTCAATAGCTACTTATTTCCCCTGTTTGATATCAACACATTAGAGCGAAAAGGAGTAATAAAAGTGAATTTCCCAACCTCCCTTCTAGAAGATGCTCTGAATGAAATCAAACTAGGAGAGACTGGTCGAATCTATCTATTGAATTGGGATGGTAAAAGTGTTTTAAACCAGGAAGTGTTAACGAAACAAACGGTGATTGAAAGTGGTATTCAGCAACTTAAAGAGAAGGAAAGCGGTAGTAAAGGTGTAATAAATATAACTGATGGTGATGATGAGCATTTGGTTTTCTATCAAAGATTACATGTGAAAGATTGGGTTCTTATTGGTGAAGTACCGCAAGATGAACTATTCTCAAAGATCAATTCATTACAAAAAAACTTATTGTACATTAGTTTATTCTTATTCTTGTTAACGATTCTTGCCTCTATTGGACTTTCTTCTAATATAGCCAGACCACTAGCTAAGCTAGCAAAGTCGATGAGATTTATTGAAAAGGGTGACTTTAGTGGAGGAAAACAACATCTGCCATTGATAAGCTCTAATCAAAGTGAGGTAGGCTATGTGATTAAAGGGTTTAGTCATATGGTTGACCGATTGGAAAAGTTAATAAAAACCGAGTATGAGGAAAAGATTAGAAGGAAAAATGCAGAGTATAAAGCATTGCTTTTACAAATAAATCCTCATTTTTTAAATAATACGCTTGAAGTCCTAGGAGGATTAGCAGCTCAAGGTAGGAATCATGAGGTAATGGATGTGAGTGAATCACTTGGAAGAATGATGAGATATTCCCTTCAATCAAATAGTGATTTAGTGAGTTTAGAAGAGGAAATAAAATATATTCATCATTTTTGTGAAATTGTTAAACTCCGATACGAAGATAATGTCTCAATAACCATTGATGAAGACCCTTCAGTTCGAAAGATTCGTATTATTAAATTTATTTTACAGCCATTAGTTGAGAATGCAGTGAAGTATAGTTTAGAAGGAAAAGTGTACGCGAATATAAGAATAAGTGCGAAGAAATCAGACGATGTCTTATCAATTGTGGTGGAAGATAACGGAATTGGGATGTCGCCACAAGTGGTAGCGAATTTATTAGAAGAAGGAAAGACCGATGGCTTGGTATCAACTGAAGTATTGGACAGTACAGGTAGAGGAATTGGATTTAGAAATGTCATTGGCCGTTTGAAGCTATACTACGAAGATCGGTTTTGGTATACGATTGATTCTCAGGTTGGGGAAGGGACAAAAATTACGTTATACATTAAACTGGCCGAGGGAGAGTGAAGAATATGCTGAAGGTGATGATTGTTGACGATGAACTTCAAATCCGTAAAGGCTTGAAAATGAAGATAAACTGGGAAGATCAAGGGTATTCAATATGTGCAGAAGCCTCCAACGGTAAAGAAGCGTTAAACATCTTAGAGGAGCATAATATAGATGTGATTCTAACTGATATTAGAATGCCTCTTATGAATGGAATTGAATTCTTTATCGAGTGTCAAAAGAAACATCCATGCTCTAGGATCATCGTTTTGTCTGGGTACTCAGAATTTGAATATGTTCGATCTGCGATTCAAGCGGGTGTAAAGGATTACCTTTTGAAACCAGTAGTTCGAAATGAATTGATTGAAACCTTATCTAGACTACGGATTGAAATAAAAAAAGAAAAAAGTGAGTTTAGTGAGAATGCTAGAATTCGAAATGAACGACAGAAATTACTTCAAGGACTCCAAGAACAATATTTATTACAATTAGTGAAAGAGGACTGGTCAGAAATATCACCTGTAATTGAAAGGCTTGATCAATTACAGTTATCAGATTTAACGGAAGAAAATATACACTTTCAGTTAATTACAGTTGAAATTAGAGAACCTGGAAAGGATGATATGAAGTTAAATGAATTGCGACTTCCGTTCCAAACCATTTGCAAGGAAATTGCTGGGACAAATAATGCATACTGTTTTCACAACCCAAGTTACTCGAATATGATTCATTTTCTTATATATAGTCAGTTGTCAGATAAATTAAAAACAAAAGAATTGGTGAAAGAGATTCAACGGAATGTAACGAGATATCTTAAACTTGTTACGATTGTTGGACTTGGCAATGTAGTAAGAGGATTACCTGAAATTAAAAACGCCTATATCTCTAGTTTACTATCTTGGAGTAATAGTGACATTGGAAGCTACGATCAGGTCATTGAAGGTGACTTCCATAAGGAAATGATAGAGTTTTCTCCTGAAATTGAAAGAAAATTAATTAACGCGATCGAAAAAATAGAATTTGAATCCTTTAAATTAAATGTAGAATCTATTTTAGAGAAACATAAGAAGTATTCAATTGGTTCCTTTACGTTTTTAGCAAATAGGATATTCCTACTTTTGATGTCTTTAGTTATCAAATATGGGATTGAAACATCAAAGATTCAACAAGAGTTATGGCTATGCCAGCAAAGTATATTAGAACATGATTCTCAAGCGAAGGTGTTAGATAAATTAATGTCATTGGCTCAAAATGTGATTCAAGAAGTGAAAGGACTTCGTGCTTCTGATGGATCACATATAGTGGAAGGTGTTCGTCGTTTTCTAGAAAAAAACTATGCAAATGATATTACCTTAACAAGCTTATCGAAGCAATTTCATCTTAATGGTACTTATTTATCAGAGCTTTTTAAAAATCAAGTGGGTCAAACGTACAGTGATTATTTAATTAAATTAAGGATCAATAAAGCAAGAGAATTATTACTAGATTCAGAACTGAAAATAATTGATGTAGCACAATTGGTCGGCTTTTCTAATTCAAGCTATTTTGGAACGGTATTTAAAAAATACGTTGGACAAACTCCCGTTGAATACCGAAAAGAAAAAATTTGTATCTAGTCAATAAAGGAAAAGAGCGGTGGTAGTCATGCATCAAAAAAAATTATTTTTGATGATTTTTTTTATCATTACCAGTTTATTAATGGGATGCACATTTCGAGATGAACCATCTAATCAAGTAACTGATGACGAAGATGGAAAACAGGATCACCCAATAATTGAATTATCATTCTGGAGGAATTTAGGTAACGAAGCGGAAAATAAAGCCTTTATCGCTATTATTGAAGCTTTTGAAGAAAAGAATCCGCATATCAAGATTAATATGAGCTTAATTCCATTTGGGGACTACGAGATACGACTTCGTACTGAAGTTGCTGCTGGTAATACACCTGATATTATGGCAATTGACAGCCCGAACCTTGCAACATATGCAAATGCAAATGCAATAAGGTCAATAGATGCTTGGATGGAGGCGGAAGGGAATCTTGAAGATATCCCTATGACCATTCTTAATGGACTAATATACAATGATGAAATCTATCTTGCACCTATCGCAGATTCAAGTATTGCTATGTTTTATAACAAGAATTTATTTAAAGAAAAAGGGATTCCATTTCCTTCTGAAAACCCAAATTCACCTTGGACTTGGGACGAAGTATTAGAAGCAGCAAAGCAACTTACAGACCTAGAAAAAGGAGTATACGGGATTGATCCTGCACAGGGTTTTCCAGTAGGAGAAGCACCTGCTTATTTTAAGCTTCCACTCATGTGGCAGTTTGGCGCGGAAATAATAAGTGAAGATGGGAGAACAACAGATGGCTATTTAAATTCTCCAAAATCGCTTAAAGCACTCCAGTTTTATCAGGACTTATATCATAAACATAAAGTGGCAGCATTTGAGTTGCCTCCAAACCCATTTGCAACAGAAAAGGTAGCCATAAGCATAGAAGGCTCTTGGGCTTTAGAACATTTGCAAAATAATTTTCCGGACTTTACATTAGGGGAGGACTTCGGGATTGCTCCTTTACCTATAGCAGAGAAACAAGTTGCTGCAAACGGAGGTTGGGCCTTAGGAATATCAACGAACACAGAATATCCAGAAGAAGCATGGGAATTTGTGAAATTTGCAACTAGCTATGAAGGGATCAAGATATACGTTGAAAAAACGGGTGATATACCTGCAAGGTACTCGGTTGTAAAAGAATTTCCTAAGTTTAACCAATATCCACATAATATATTTTTAATTCAATCTCAAAAGTATTCAAAAAATCGTCCAGTAACTCCAATATATCCAACGGTAAGTGCTACAATAAGGGAGCTTTTTTTAGAGGTGGGTGTCTCTAATGAAAATGTACTAGATGCCGCAAATCGTGCAGTAAGAAAAATTGATCAAGAAATTCTACGAATTGAAAATAACAGGAATTAATAGGAAAAACTAGCCTTTGGCTGGTTTTTTTTTGTTAGAAAGGGGAAAGGAAATGAAGGACGTAGTGAAAAAAATTAGGTTTAACCTTCATGGTGAGAAGTATCGTTTCTAGAAAAAATCTATCAATAAATTATCTTGAATTTTTAAGATATAAGACCCGAAGAAAGTGAAATCTTTTATGTTTCTTCGTTGTTATATTAAGACTGTAAGGTGATATCAACTTTGGTGATAAATGTTATAAACGCTTAAGAAATAGATAGGGGGGAGTACAAATGCAAGAATTAGTCAAACCAGAAAATAGGAAATCTACACCAAAGAAAGCGAACTTAAAGATAAAGACTCAAATTGACTACGTTAAGAAAAATTACATTCTATATTTACTCATATTACCAGCAATCATTCTTACAATCGTTTTTAAGTACGTACCAATGTATGGGGCGGTCATTGCATTTAAAGACTTTAGTCCGATGAAGGGGATTATCGGAAGTGATTGGGTAGGTCTTAAACATTTCACTAGTTTTTTAACCTCACCCAATTTCATGCAGATTTTTATGAATACGCTTAAATTGAGTTCGTTTGAACTAATTATCGGTTTTCCCATTCCCATTATATTAGCTCTTATGTTGAATCAGATTAGAAGAGCAAAAGTGAAAAAGAATATCCAATTAGTTCTTTATGCTCCACATTTCATTTCAGTCGTTGTTATTTCTGGGATGGTGTTTTTGTTTTTATCACCAACAGGACCAATCAATGCCATATTATCTATTTTCATGGATAAACCTATTTCATTTATGTCTAATCCAGATGCATTTAGATCGATTTATATTTGGTCAGGTGTTTGGCAAGGTGCTGGATGGGCATCCATCATCTATGTAGCAGCACTTGCGAACGTAGATCCTCAACTACATGATGCAGCTACAGTAGATGGAGCTTCTCTATTACAGCGAATTTGGCATATCGATTTGCCGACATTAAAACCAGTCATGGCGGTTCTTTTTATTTTAGCTGCCGGAGGGATCATGGCGATTGGTTTTGAAAAGGCTTACTTATTACAAACATCTATGAATATACCAACTTCAGAAATCATTCCAACATATGTATACAAAAGAGGTTTACAAGCAGGGGACTATTCATTTGCAACGGCAGTTGGTCTATTTAATGCCGTAATCAATGTTATTTTACTAGTGTTTGTAAATCAAGTAGTAAAGAAACTTAATGAAGGTGAAGGCCTTTTATAGAAAGGAGGAAGTGTGAAAAATGAATAATTCAAGATCTGATAGAATCATCCTGTTAATTAATAAAGTTATATTATGTTTAATTGTGGTTTTGGTATTATTTCCTCTTTTATATGTGTTGCTTGCTTCTTTTCTGGAGCCTAATGCTTTACTAAAGAAAGGTATTTTTATTAGTACATCAGATTGGACATTTGAGGGGTATAGAAGGATTTTAACGGATGGATCAATTGTAAGAGGATTCCTAAATTCTATTCTTTATTCTGCTGGTTTTACCATTGTCACAGTTTTAGTTTGTATTCTTGCAGGTTATACGCTTTCTGCAGATCAGCTAGTTGGGAGAAAGACAATAATGGTATTTTTCCTAATAACCATGTTCTTTAACGGTGGACTGATTCCAACTTATTTAGTGATCAAAGATCTAGGGATGCTAAATACGATTTGGGCTATCATTATCCCTAATGCCATAAATGTGTGGTTTATTATTTTAGCGAGGACTTATTTTAAAGCGATTCCAAATGAACTGAAAGAGGCTGCCAGAATAGATGGGGCATCTGAATTTAAAATATTCCTTAAAATTGTGATGCCATTATCGAAACCAATTATATTTGTTATTGCCTTATATGCTTTCATCGGGCAATGGAATGCTTACTTTGACGCAATGATTTACCTCGAAGATCAAGCACTCTACCCATTGCAGTTAGTGTTACGTGCCATCCTTATCCAAAATGAAGTCCAACCTGGTATGATTTCAGATCAACTAGCTATGGCTGAGCTACAACGAATTTCAGAAATGATTAAATATTCATCTATCGTTCTAGCAAGCTTACCATTGATTGTAATGTACCCATTCTTCCAAAAATACTTTGAAAAAGGTGTTATGGTAGGGTCATTAAAATAAATATTAAAAGAAAAAGTGAGGGGAAATTATGAACAAAGTGTTAATGAAAACAATGTCAGCTTTATTCATTTCAGGTGTATTGGTTGTAGCGGGTTGTAGTAATAACAGTAAGAGTGCTTCTTCTGAGGATTATGAGTTAGAAAATGTTACGTTGCCATTAGAGGAAAAGGTGACGCTGAAATTTATGACACAAAGTTCTCCATTAGCACCAGAAGACCCGAATGAAAAATTAATTTATCAACGATTAGAAGAGGATACTGGTGTTCATATTGAATGGAAAAATTATACTTGGGATACATTTATAGAAAAGAGAAATCTAGCTGTCGCGAGCGGTGAACTTCCTGATGCTATTCTGGATGCCGCTTTAGGAGATTATGATTTATTAAAATTAGCTAAAGATGGTAGTGTTATAGCTGTTGAAGATTTAATAGATGAACATATGCCAAACTTAAAAAAAGTGTTAGAAGAAGCACCAGAATATAGAGCAATGATGACAGCTCCAGATGGCCATATCTACTCATTTCCATGGATTGAGGAGCTAGGTTCCGGAAAAGAAAGTATTCACTCTGTTGATGGTTTTCCTTGGATAAATGTAGAATGGTTAAATAATTTAGGGCTAGAAATGCCCACTACGACAGAAGAATTAAAAGAAGTTTTAATTGCATTTAAAACACAAGATCCAAATGGTAATGGAGAAGCAGATGAAATTCCAATGTCATTTATCATTAATCATGGTGGAGAGGATCTAGCATTCTTATTTGGTTCATTTGGTCTTGGTGATAACTATGATCATACAGTAGTAAGTGATGATGGAGAAGTCATTTATACTGTAACGCAGGATGGGTATAAAGAGGGGATGAAATTTCTTAACGAATTATATGAAGAAGGATTAATCGATGTAGAAGCCTTTGAACAAGATTGGAATACGTATATTGCAAAAGGAAAAGAAGATCGATATGGTGTGTATTTTACCTGGGATAAAGGAAATATCACAGGGATGAATGATAAATATGAACTAATGCCAGCCCTTGCTGGTCCAGATGGCCATAAAAATGTAGCAAGAACAAATGGAATGGGATTTGATAGAAATCGTATGGTCATCACAAGTGCAAATAAAAACCTAGAGTTAACTGCAAAATGGATTGATCAACTCTATGACCCTACTCAATCTGTACAAAATAACTGGGGTACTTATGGGGATGAAAAAGAACAGAATATTTTTGAATTAGATGCATCAGGGATGTTAAAGCATTTGCCATTAGGTGATACATCACCATGGGAATTAAGACAAAAAACATTTGTTGCCGGTCCTTTAGCGATATTAGATGAATATTATGGAACAGTAACGACAAAGCCGGACGATGCTGCCTGGAGATTAGATTTAATGAAAGAAGTAATGGTTCCTGATATGAAAGCTGAGAATATGTATCCAAAAGTTTTCTTCTCATTAGAGGAATTAGATAAACTTTCAACAATAGAGGCAGACTTAGTTCCATATGTAAATAGAAAAAGAGCTGAATGGATTACAAATGGAAAAGTAGAAGAAGAATGGGCTGATTATTTAGTAGAATTAGACCGTTTAGGATTACAAGAATGGTTAGAAATTAAACAAACTGGTTATGATAGAAACCAATAATTAATAATAAAAACTATGGCTGTACAACGATTTATTACAGTACAGCCTTTTTAAACATAATAGAGTAATAGACTCTTATTTTTCTCTGAAAAGGAGCGGATCTAGATTGACTACAGACGCAACAAGGAAATATCAAGAATTATATCGACCTCAATTTCATTTTTCACCTGAAGAAAAATGGATGAATGATCCTAATGGAATGGTCTATTTTAATGGAGAATATCACCTATTTTACCAGCATCATCCTTTTGGTACGACCTGGGGACCGATGCATTGGGGGCACGCAGTTAGTAATGATATGATTCATTGGGAGCATCTACCAATTGCTCTGCATCCAGATGAACATGGTGATATTTTTTCAGGGAGTGTGGTCGTTGATTGGAATAATACATCAGGTTTCTTTAATGATACTGAACCAGGTTTAGTTGCCATCTATACAAGTGCTGGAAAGTATCCAGAATCAGATCGTCCATGTCAGACACAGAGTATTGCTTATAGCATAAATAATGGAAGAACCTGGATGAAATATGAAGGGAATCCAGTACTTTCAAATCCAGATGTGATAGATTTTCGTGATCCGAAAGTTTTCTGGCACAAAGAAACGTGTAAATGGATTATGGTTATAGCCTCTGGACAAACAATTACCATATATACTTCGACTAATTTAAAAAACTGGGAGTTCGCCAGTGAGTTTGGTCATCAAGCTGGTTCACATGATGGCGTGTGGGAATGTCCTGACTTATTCGAATTAGAAGTAGACGGAAATCCTGAACAGCGAAAATGGGTGTTATTTGTAAGTATCGGGGATAATCCTAGATTTAAAGAAGGGTCTAGAACACAATATTTTGTTGGTAGTTTTGACGGTACAACATTTGTAAATGATAACAAAAAAGAAACCGTACTATGGTTAGATTATGGAAGAGATAATTACGCAGGGGTATGCTGGTCAGATATCCCTGTAGAAGATGGTCGTCGAATTTATATAGGCTGGATGAGTAATTGGCGATATGCGAATGTTGTTCCTACAAAAGAGTGGAGAAGTGCAATGACACTTCCTAGAGAGTTATCCTTGAAAACAAGTGAGGAAGGAGTTCGTATTGTTCAACATCCAGTAAAAGAGATGGATACGATAAAAAAAGCAACGATTGAATACAAGGGGCTAACGGTTGAATCAGCTAGTCCAGTTAGGATACCCCTTAAGAATCAATTAAATGAAATTGTTCTCACATTTGAACAGTGTGATGCTGGTAAGTTTGATATAGTTATACAACATTCGGAAACGGATAAGACGGTCGTCATTTATGATTTTGTGAAAAAAATGTTATTAGTTGACAGGTCAGATTCTGGAGAAGTTGGTTTCTCGGAATCCTTTTCAATCGTTCAAGAGGCACCATTAAAACCTGTAAATAATAAGGTGAAGCTTCAAATGTTTGTTGATACTTCATCCATTGAAATTTTTGCAAATGATGGCCAATCTGTTATTACTAGCTTAATTTATCCAAGCGACGGGAAGAAAGAGTTGGTGTTGATTTCGAGTGAAGAATCTACAACTATTTATGATTTGAATATTACTCCGTTAGAATCTATATGGACATAACTTTAGAGAGTTTGTGAAATGGAGGACGAAATGAATTCATCAATTCTATGTATCGGAGAATTATTAATTGACTTTTTCTGTAAAGAAGTAGAAGTTGATTTAGTTGATGGGAAGAACTTTGAAAAGCAAGCTGGTGGAGCGCCTGCAAATGTGTGTGCAACGATTGTGAAATTAGGTGGAAATGCTCAGTTCTGTGGAAAAGTAGGTGACGATCCATTTGGACATTTTTTGAAAAACACACTAGATAAATTAAATGTTGATACGTCCATGCTTATCCTTGATGATTGTCACCCCACCACACTAGCCTTTGTATCATTGAAGGCAAATGGGGAAAGAGATTTTGTTTTTAATCGTGGAGCAGATGCATACTTACTAGAAGAAGATATTGATTTATTGAAAATGAAGAGTGCGTCTATTCTTCATTTTGGATCTGCTACAGCTTTGCTAAATGATCCGTTCCAATCTACTTACTTGAGGGCGATGAAGTTAGGTAAGGATAATGGGCAATTTATCTCTTTTGACCCTAACTTTCGATCGAATCTCTGGAAAGATGAGGTTTCAACCTTTGTTGATTTAGCGAAAAAAGGGATTGCTTTTTCTGATTTTGTTAAGGTTAGTGATGATGAATTGTATGTAATAACAGGGACTAACCATTTGGGTGAAGGAACCAGGCTTCTTCATGAATTGGGAGCAAATGTGATAGCTGTTACATTGGGGAAAAAAGGAACATATATTTCGAATGGGAAAAACGGTGCAATTATTCCAAGTATTGTAGTAGAATCTATTGATTCCACAGGTGCTGGTGATGCCTTTGTCGGTGCTACACTATATCAATTTTCAAAAGTAGATTCTAAGTTAATATTCGAGGATTTTGAATTTCTGCAAAAGACTATAACTTTTAGCAATAAAGTGGGAGCGTTGGTTTGTACGAGGATTGGTGCGATATCAGCAATACCTAGTCTAGATGATGTTCAAAAAGGTATGTAAAATCATTTATTGAAGAAGCAAGAGGACAACATTTCCCCTTGCTTCTTTTTGTTTATATGTAAATAATAATTCAATATCATCTCTTGTTCGTAAATAGGAAGCGTAAGAACCGTTCCGGGTTAACCATGAGTTGAAAATAAACGGAGAATTTTCGCTTATTCGGTTTTTAGTATTAGAAAGAGCTTCAATAGGCGGAGAAATTCCGTCTATTGACTGGAAAATGGCCTAAATAGTAGTTTTTTTAGCAAATAACCGGAAAACTTTCCCTTATTCACCCCGAAATGAGCTCCATTTTAGATTTAAGCGGAAAATCTCCGCTTATTCCTAATAGTGCCAGTTCTTGATTTGTTGCTTTTGGCAAATTAAGAACCGTCCCCAATTCACCAGCCAACCCCAATTCACCAGCCAACCCCAATTCACCAGCCAAACCCAAATTAGCCAGCCGCCCCCCTTAGTTAGCCAAAACATGGTAGCGAGATAACCACCCTGAATTCACCCTATTAAGTAGGACAATATGCTATAATTCTAGTTTGTAGAAATCGACTCATCAAAGGTGCGATGAAATAAGTAGGTGGGCAAAGTTATGAAATTTAATACGACATATCGATGTCCGTTAGCATTAACGAATAAGGCGAAGGATAAGATGCGGGAGCTCGGAATGGCCGAGGACTCGTTTTTTTCGTTAGAGACATCGTTTCATATATTTATAGAAAAATATCCAGAGACAGCAGATCGGCCTCTATCAGTTGCTTTATTTATTGATCCTAAAAAGAATGCACTGACAGCTAAAGTGAATGATCTTGTGTTTGTTCTACATTGTGTAGTGGAAAAGGACAGGTTAGTCGCGACGAATGTGACAACAAGACCAGGATATTCAGCGGTGGAAACAAATTGGCGTCGGCCAGTACTACTAGGCTTTGATTTGAAGGGGCAACGTGGCAAATCGGTTCCACTGGATTTACTTCAGATGATCCATGAAATGCCTGTTGCTTTGGAGAGCTCAGAGTATGTGAGAAAGCGGATTGCAAGCTGGGAAGGCTATTTAAACATCCAGGAGCGTTCGGCTGATATTCCTGATATGGTCTCACCATATACAGGGCTCACTTTCAATCGAGATTTTAGTAGGATGACGATTACTGGGTGCCAGCTGAAGGAACAGGAATGGAAATCACTTAAGGATCTAAGTGTGAAGCTAAATGGGATTGACCAAGATGTCGGTAAGGTGCTTAAGGCAAATCGAGCTGCCCAAACGGTTGAAGTGGAATTGAACGGATATATGGAGGATATGGCTAGACAGCAACGTTTCAATTTGAAGCTAAAAGAGGTTGTGTTTAGTAACTTTGCTACGCTCAGTCAGGTGAAACGACTTCGACAAGGATTTAAGCATTTGGAAAATGGCTTGGCTGCCAATCCAGAGCTTGAGCGTCTTTTGTTTGAAAATAAACCACCAGTAAGAGTGCCAAAGAAGAATGTATCACTTAAATTTCACAATCGCTTGAATGAATTCCAACAGGAAGCAGTTAGAGGGGCGATGGCAGCTGAGGACTTGTATGTGATTCAAGGACCTCCTGGTACTGGTAAAACAACGGTTATCTCAGAAATCTGTCTGCAAAATGCGAGGGCAGGCCTTCGAACCTTGGTTGCGTCACAGTCGAATTTGGCGGTTGATAATGCACTTGGACGGTTACTTGCCAATAAAGATATTCGCATCCTACGTGTTGGTCGGACGGAAAGTATTGAAGAAGAAGGAAAAAAATTCATTGAAGAAAATGTAGGTCAATATTGGAAAGATCATACATTAACAGAAGTCTCAATGCAATTTGAGGCAGGTAAAAAAAGAAAAACAGAAATTGAAACAGAATGGGCGGAAAATGAACAGGAACAACAGCAGCTTGAGTCAGAGCTTACACGGGTTGAAGTCTTGGTCAAAGCAAAACAGGATGCAGAGAAGAAGTATCAAGTCATCCAATCTACTACAGACGAGCAAAAACAAAAGATAACGGAAATTGAATCGGAGAAAGAAAAGGTAACAAAACTTATTCAGGAAATGAAGGTAAATATTCAAGCGTTGAATGAACTGATCGAACATGATCAAGCCTTTCTTCGTAGTGAGCCTGACAGTGAGACAATTCAAAAAGAGTGGGATGACACCCAACTTGTTATAAGTGAGCTGCAGCAGAGCATTGCTTGTCAGGAACTAGCGGATAAACTTCATGAAGCAAGGCAAAGTGCTGAGCAAGCAACAATGGAATGTAATAAATGGTCTGATGCAACGAAGCAATTAGATGCATTACTAGAGAAAACAAACATGATCAAACAAATTGACGGACTAAAATGGATCATTCTAGAACAGAATTTGAAACGGACGTTAGATATGATTCAGTCTTTTGATCAATTAGAAGAAAGTCGGAAAGGAATTGAACAACTGGAAAAATTAAAACAATATAATGATCGATTAACTAGTGCGATTTCTTATATTGAATCAATATTAACAAAGAACAGGGTTTCATATGAACAAATGCAGCCGCGTCAGACAAATCATGTCTATTCCGCACAAGAGATCGATCAATTTTTAAACGATTTGAAAAGGAAATTGGCTGAGGGGACTACGGTCTATCCACAAATGTTGATCGAGCATCTAGAAGGTTTGTATAGTAGAAGACTCTTTATTTGGAAAAAACGTGAACGTCTCCAATCATTTGATGTTTATAAACAGATGGCACAGCAAGCTTTTGGGCGGATGAAGCAAGAGATGGTTGACCAGCTTCTGCAGAGGCAGCGGGAGAACGACCAATATTATCAAAAATGGACTAGGTCTTTGGAACAAAAGCAGAAGGAGCTAGACGTTGTTCAAACTCAATATCATCAGATGATGGCAACAACGGAAGTGATTTCTAACGCAAAGGAAGTGCTACCTCGAAAAGTAGAACTAGCTCTTGAGTTAGAAAAGAAGAAAGAGAAAGTACAGTTAGTTACATTGCAGGTGGAAGCCAATTGTAGGAAGCGAGAGAATGCTAACACAGAGGTTCATACAAAGTTCCATGAAGTTGCGCAAATAGAGGAGCGTTTGAATGAACTGAAGAAGGTCATTCAAGAGAAGGAAGCAGAGCTGCTTCCTTTAGCTGAAATTCTTGCAACTGAACCAGAGAAAGAGCATGAAAAGATTTTAACAAGCTTAGCGAGTTTATCATTTAAAAGAGAGTCGTTAAAGCAGGAACAGCAGAGGTTACCATTGTTTCAGTCAATCCAAGGAAAGTGGTTATCCTTATTAGAAGAGGCAAATGACCATGACCTTGATGAGATTCGTAAGCTGTATGTGAAGCATGCGAATGTGATTGGGACAACCTGTGTGGCTTCAGCTCGAAAAGATTTTATTGATCAATATCCTGAGTTTGATGTGGTTATTATTGATGAAGTGTCAAAAGCGACACCACCTGAGCTACTCTTACCAATGTTAAAAGGAAAGAAAATCATTTTGGTTGGCGACCATCATCAGCTGCCACCGCTTTTAGGAAATGACACCTTAGAAGAGACGCTCCAGGAAATGGCGGAGCAAAGTGCGGACTTTGAAGGGATTGCAGAATTGAAGAAGCTTTTGAAGGAATCATTGTTTGAACGACTTTATAAAAACCTTCCGAAAAGCAATAAAACGATGCTCGCGATTCAGTACCGGATGCACGAAAACATCATGGAGACGATTGCTCCATTTTATGAGCATGAAAATGAACGCCTACAATGTGGATTGATGAACTCTGATTTGGACCGAGATCATTTGCTTGAATCGCCACTTATTAAGCGTAACAGTCACTTAGTGTGGGTAGATATGCCAAATGAGTCCGCTTATTTTGAGGAAAGAATGAAGGGTGGAAAGAGTCTCTATAATCCAGCGGAGTTGAATGAAATTCGTCGTGTGCTTCAGGAGATGGATGATGCGACAGAACAGGCAAAAGAAGCTGGATTAATTGATATAGATGCTAAAAAAAGCATCGGTGTGATCAGTTTTTACGGAGAACAAGTGAAGAGAATCGACCGTATTCTACATCAAGAGCTTCAGCTTCGTCATTTGACGATTCGAACGGGAACAGTGGACCGTTTTCAAGGAATGGAAATGGATGTTATTTTGTTAAGCATGGTGCGTAATCATGATTCAAAACAGGATGATATTGGATTTGCTAAGGACTACCGGAGACTTAATGTGGCACTATCTCGCGCGAAAGAGCTTCTTGTGTTAATTGGTAGTACCAAAATGTTTACAGAGCGTACAAAGCAATCTGAAGCCAGAAAGATGTATACGCATGTCTTAAATACAGTGAAAAAACAAGACGGGTTACGTATCCTTGAAGAGGTGAATTAGATGGACAAACTGACGAAGCGTTTGCGAACGGGGTTACTTGAGAACTCAGCTGTTCAGATAAAGGAATCTAAGAGTTGGTATTTACCTGTTTTGCGTGTAGATGTGACATATAAGCGGGTAAGAAGGGCAAAGATGGATATTCTGATGAAAATGATGATGCTGACATTCGCAGAGGCAGATATCAGGCGAGCAGCTAATTTGTCCGAGATGTTGTTAGTTGAAGAATTGTTTATCGCAGATTTAATGAGAAAAATGGAACGAACGGGCTTAGTGTCAATCGATAAAGGGATCTATCGGTTAACAGGAAAAGGGCAAGAACAATTAGAAACTGGGATTGTTGAAGAAGAACTCGACGAAGAGCAGACGGAACTATTCTATAGTCCTACACATGATGGCTATTGGTCTGAGAGGACTGTTTCAGACACAGGAGAAGAGGAGAAATTGGGTGAATTTCGGTACTCAAATGATCAAAATGAACCTGATACAGAAGGGCTTCTCCAAGTACTTTCAGAGAGTAAGGATGGGCTGGATGAGGATGGCTTTCAAATAGTTGTTGATCAGATCGTGAGCTTCGAGCAGCATGCTGTTGAAGTCCCTTGTGTCGAATTTATCCTGTACAACAAAGAACAAGACCTCTTCTATTCTCGTATTTGGAATACGATGCTTGAACAATGGGATGAAAAGCTTGAAAAACAAGTAGAAGAGCATGAACGAATGAAATGGCGAGAAGAATGGGCGGGGGATCTTGATGGAGAAGAAGTGTGAGAACCGTCCCGAGCTTGCCAAACCACCAAATTAGTCAACCAATTCAAAAAGGATTGGTTGTTTTTTTATTTTAAATAGTCTAAAAATTTAAATAATAAGTCTTGCAATTGTGAATGTGTGTAATATAATAGCATTTATAAAGTTTAAACTTCTGTTATTGCAAATTATAGAAGTATTAACTTCATTGTGGTTTGCACTAACTTGGGGCAAACTTACCACACCCTGTGAGAGGAAGTGTTTACATGGAAATTACGAAAATTAAATGGCAGCGAATAAAGATGCCTTTAAAGGCTCCTTTTGAAACGAGCTTTGGAAAAGTTGTGAAGAAGGATATGATTCTTGTTCGAGTGTATGGTGGGGGCAAGGTTGGGATTGGTGAAAGTGTAGCGATGCCGTATCCAATTTATAGTGAGGAAACAACTGGGACGGTTATAAATATGCTGGAGGAGTTTCTGATTCCTATTTTACTAGATAAGGAGATTCAGCATCCGAGCGAGGTTTCTGAAATCTTCTCATTCATACGCCGAAACAATATGGCTAAGGCAGTATTAGAGATGGCGGTATGGGATTTATATAGTAAGCAAACAAATCAATCGTTAGCGGGAGCCATTGGTGGTACGTCTAAGGAAATCGAAGTTGGCGTGAGCATTGGGATTGAACCAACGATTGAGAAGCTAGTAGAAAAAGTTGAAAGATTCCTAGATGAGGGATATCGAAAAATAAAGGTGAAAATCAAACCGGGCTGGGATCTAGCACCACTTCAAGCCATTCGAGATCGATTTGGATATTCAATTCCATTAATGGCTGATGCTAATTCAGCTTATACGTTAGATGATATCGATCTCTTAAAACAATTAGATCAATTTCACTTACTCATGATTGAACAGCCATTGGCACATGATGACATCATTGATCATGCGAAGCTTCAAGCTGAATTAGTCACTCCGATTTGTCTTGATGAAAGCATCCATTCTGTTGAAGACACCAGAAAAGCCATTGAAATAGGAGCTTGTAAGATTATTAATATTAAAGTTGGGCGAGTTGGTGGCATAACTGAAGCGAAAAAAATTCATGATTTATGTGAGCAACACAATATTCCTGTTTGGTGTGGTGGGATGTTAGAGGCGGGAGTGGGTCGTGCTCATAACATTGCATTGGCATCATTAGCGAATTTTACGATTCCTGGTGATACGTCTGCGTCAAGTCGCTATTTTAATGAGGATATCATTGTTCCAGAGGTGACATTAACGAGGCCAGGCTTCATCACAGTTCCTGAAAAGCCAGGTTTTGGTTTTGATTTGAATGAGCATCTAATAGGTCAGCTAGTACTGAATGAAAAGGAATACACAAAAGACTCTGCTGAAAAAGCTTTTATACGAACCAATTAATGAGGAGGACTCCTTTGATGACGATGACAAGCTCGATTGTATATAAGGAAGTTCATGACTTGGAGGAAATTAAAGCGATTGTTGCGTTTCAAGCGCTCATTTGGAGTAATGATGTGGTAACACCCTTGCCCCAATTGGTGGCAGCCCATCATCATGGAGGAGTCATAATTGCCGCATTTCACGAGGAACAAGTGGTTGGTTTTGCTTACGGATTCCCAGGTTTCAAAAAGGGTCATGCTTACTTGATCTCACATATGACGGCCGTTCATCCAAGCTATCAAAATGCGGGTGTTGGCTTGGCGTTAAAGCTGAAACAGCGGGAATGGGCAATGAAAGATGGCGGCTATCAAAAAATGGTTTGGACTTATGACCCATTAGAAGCTCGCAATGCCTATTTTAATCTGATGAAATTGGGCGGATATACGAGTAAGTATATCCATGCGTACTATGGGGAAATGGATGACAAGCTGAATAAAGGATTGCCATCTGATCGATTTCTAGTTGAATGGGACCTCTTCTCAAAAAGAGTAGAAAGAGCACTCACTAATACTCTTTCCCTTCAGACGTCTGTTTACGATTATACAGAGCCACTGAACAAAGAAGACATCAAAGATGACGCGGGTTATCTCGTACCAGTTCCAACGAACATTCAAGAGATTAAGCTAAATGACCTCAATGAAGCGATGGAGTGGCGATATCATTTGCGAGAACTTTTCACATTGGCATTGGACAAAGGGTATGTTGTTACAGGCTTATTAAAGGGTCAGCATCCAGAAGTCCACTATTATGTCTTGCAAAAAGATCAAGTAAGTATTAGATAACCTGAGGGAATAAGAGACTTGGCCAATAACGGATTGGGTGACAGGAAAAAAAGTTGAAAAAGGAGGCTGATTTAGATGTATGCAGAGGTAAATGGTACAAGGATTTTCTTTGATGTCGAAGGGGTTGGCTGGAGGAAGGATGGAGCGAAATTAGTAGAGAAACCAGTTTGCTTTGTACTTCATGGCGGGCCAGGTGGCACACATCTTGGCTTCAAGCCGCATTTTAGTCAATTGGCAGAAGCAGCTCAAGTGATTTATATCGATAACCGTGGAAGTGGCCTTTCAAATCGTGGCCCTCAAGAAACGTACTCATTAGAAAATAATGTAGAGGATATAGAAGCATTGAGAAAATATCTCGGTTTGAACAAGATTTACATATTGGGACATTCCTATGGGGGCATGACTGCATTAAGCTATGGGCTTAAATATCAGGAAAATCTGAATGGGCTCTTGTTGTTGACTACTTCAGCTAGCTCACGCTTTTTAGAAAAAGCAAAAGCATTTATTGAAGAAAATGGGAATGACGATCAAAAAAGGATGGCAAATGTGTTATGGGGAGGAGCATTTCAATCTCTAGAACAATTATCTGAATACTATCGAGTGATGGCTCCCCTCTATTCTCAGAAAGCAAAAGCAAGTCAAGCTCAAACACCTCCTTTAGGTCATCGTTCATATGAAGCATTAAATGAAGGGTTTGGACATTTTCTCAGAACTTATGATGTCGTTGATCAACTTCCAACTATTCAAATACCAACCCTTGTAATGGCAGGGCGCCATGACTGGATTACCCCTGTAAGTGAGTCAGAACAAATAGCTGAATGTATTCCAAATAGTACGCTCAAGATTTTTGAAGAAAGTAGCCATAGTGTACCAACAGATGAACCTGAACTATTTTTTGAGACGGTCATTGATTTTATTCAATCAAATGGGGGCCTTAAGGTAAGTAAGCCGGTTGACTTAAGCGATTTTGAAGAGGAAGCAAATAGCTTGGTTGAAAAGTATGTGATTCCAGGTACTTCCGTAGCACTTGCTCAAGATGGAGAAGTGGTTTATGGGAAGGGATTAGGGTTCCGTAACATTGAAGAAGCTCTTCCGATTAATGAGGATACTGTATTTGGTATTGGTTCGATTACAAAATCGTTTACTTGTGTTGCGATTATGCAATTACATGAGCAGAAGAAGCTGTCTGTCTATGACCCTGTGACAAAATATTTACCTGAATTCACCCTGAAGGATGATCGCACGGTAAATGAGATGACCATTCATCATTTCATGACTCACTCGGCAGGATTACCACCACTTTCAACGTTATATTATGCTCTTAGACGGTCAAGGGAAATGGATCCATCTGTGAAGGATCATAAAACACTTCAAGTAGATGAGGTAGATCTTGGTTATGTAGATACGTATGAGCAATTAATGAGTTTCATTGGAGAACTTGATATCGAGTTACTAGGTAAGCCCGGAGATCATTTTAGCTATTCAAATGATTGCTATGCTTTATTAGGAGTCATTGTCGAGCGAGTAAGTAATAAAACATATGAGCAATATGTCTATGATCACATATTGAAGCCATGTGGGATGGAGCGCAGTTATTTTACGATCGAAGAATATGGTGATGACAAAAATATTGCGATGAGTTATGCCTTAGATGTTATAGAGGGAAATAAAAGTGTGTATCAAGCGCCAATCTGGTGGGACGCGCCAGCAATGAGAGCTGCAGGTTTTTTGAAATCAACAGCTGCAGATATGCTGAAATATGCGGAGATTTTTCGAAATCGTGGTGTTGTCAATGACAAGCGAATTTTATCAGAAGAAAGCGTAAATTTGATGACGAGTCACCATATTGAGGTTGAACCAGGTAAGTATTATGGGTATGGATTTATGATCTCACCAGACTATTTCGGGACTAAATTAGTGCAACATGGTGGGAATTTAAAAGCGATTGCTGCTCAACTAAGTGTGTTGCCTGAGGTTGGTTTAACAGGTGTTACGCTTACGAATTTAGCAGGTGTCCCTGCCTCAAGAATCATGGAGCTAGCAATTAATGATTATCAAGGTAGAGAGGCAAATGTCTCACATGCTGATTTAGATGAAGTGATCCTACCAATTGAAATTCTTGAGGAATTTGCTGGAGAGTATGTTTCAAATGAAGGGATGAAGGTATCGATTGGTACTTGTAATGGGAAGCCAACGATTATGTATCAAGGAGAAACACATTCGGTGAAGGCAGTTGGAGAAAATCTGTTACTAGCAATAGTGAATGATATGACCGAATTAATCCAGATTCATAGAGATGAGTTAGGACGTGCTGTGAGAATCACCTGTCATTATCGTGAATTCCCAAAGGTTGCAAGTACACAAAATGTCTAATTGAAAATGGAGGCGTAGGAAATGAATTTACAAGAAAGCATTGAGAGGGTTGTCGCGCAGCAACAAGGGACATTTGGTGTTTATGTGAAGCATCTTATCACGATGGAATCTGCAAGTGTTAATGGTGACCGTCTATTTCAGACAGCAAGTGTCTTTAAAGTGCCAATCTTAGCCACACTTATGCGTGATGTTGTGGAGGGGAGAACCGATTTAAATCAAAGGGTAAGGCTAACTAGTGAGGACATAGTACCTGGTTCAGGCATTTTTAAAGAGCTTGAACCAGGTGTTGAGGTGACGATCAAGGATTTAGCGACAATGATGATTATTGTTAGTGATAATCTTGCAACAGATCAGGTTCTATCGATTGTGGGAAAAGAGAGAGTTCAAGAGTATATGAGTGAGCTTGGATTATCGAAAACCTTTATTCGATTTAATTGCTGGGAGCTTCTTAGTCTCTGTGTCGGATTAGAGCCAAAGCCTTATTCTCTAACCTACTATCAAAAACTCAACCATTTGTTAAATCATGATGAAATGGATCAAGACTCGATTGTCTATCAAGAGACTACTGAAAATAATGTGAGCACCCCAATTGAGATGGGGATTTTACTAGAACATATTGTCACAAAAAAAGTCATTTCAGAGGAAGCTTCAGCTAAGATTTTTGACATTATGACAAAGCAACAGCTTCGGAATAGAATTCCTCGGCTCTTGCCAAAAGGTACATTGGTTGGGTGTAAGTCAGGTACGTTAGGAAGCGTTGTGAATGATTGTGGGATTGTTCAATTACCAGATAAAAAGGGATTATTTGTTATCGCAGTCTTTTCAAAGGATAATCCGACAATACCTCAAGGAGAGGAAGTCATCGCAAAGCTAGCATTGACAGCATATGACTACTTTGTCACATCATCTTAAGGGAAGAGTGTAAGATATTCTAACAACAATAATAAAAATATTCTGAAAAATGTATTGTAAGTTACAGATAAGCTATGTATAATAAAATCATCGTAAATGATAGACTTCACAAATGATAAAAAGTGAAGTTTAAACAACGATTTGATATTTACATAAAACAGGGGGTGCAGTGATTGAAGATTCTAATTGGGCAAATTGCACATGAGACAAACACTTTTTCAAATGTCAAAACAGATGAAGAGTCGTTTAAGCTTTGGGGTTGGGATGTAGGAGAAGCTGTGATTTCGAAGAACCGGAAAGTCAGAAATTATGTCGGTGGAATGATTGATCGTGCGGAGCAATTAGGGATTGAAGTGATTCCAACATTCTCAACATTCGCATATCCAGCCGGTGTGATTACTTCTCTTGCTTATGAAGCTCTAAAGGAAGAACTAATCGGAGCGATTACAAAAGCAACCTCTTATGACGCCATTTGTCTTGCATTACACGGAGCTGGTGTTACAGAAAGCACAGAAGATTTAGAAGGAGAACTACTCAAAGAAATCCGTACAGTTATTGGTTACGAGATTCCATTAGTAGTCACACTTGATTTACACGCAAACGTCACTCAATTAATGGTTCAAGAGGCTGATGTACTTCTAGGTAATAACTTATATCCTCATACTGATTCTTATGAAATTGGCAAAGAAGCAGTGAATATAGCTAAAACAATCATTCAAAAAGACCTCAAACCAACTATGTATCTAGCAAAACTACCCATGATTATTCCAACATCGACAACGAATTTACCTCCGGCTAGTGAGATTAATGCACGCTGCTCGGAGTGGGAAGAAAATGAGAGGATTGTAGATTGTACCTTCTATCACGGATTTCCTTACACAAATATAGCTGATATTGGCGTTACAGTTCTAGTCACAACAAATGATCATCCCGATTTAGCAAAGGAAGCAGCCAGAGATGTTTCCTCCTATATATGGGGAATAAAAGACCAATTCTATCAAAAGAAACCATCACCAAAAGAAGGAATTGCCCAAGCATTAAGCTATGATGGCCATCCTGTCGTTTTAAATGAGACGTCAGACAATCCAGGCGGTGGAACACCTGGTGACGGGACATTTCTATTAAGAGCTTTGATCGAAGAAAAAGTGAGCAATGCTGCATTTGGATTCATGTATGATCCTGAGGTCGTTGATATAGCATTCAAGGCTGGAATCGGTTCCAGCGTCGATGTCCTTCTTGGAGGGAAAACAGATGATTTGCACGGTGAACCAATAGCACTCAAGGCTTATGTTAAGTGCCTAACGGATGGTCGTTTTATCCAATCTTCTCCAATGGGGAAGGGTGGAAAAATCAATCTTGGCAGATCTGTTCGTTTACAATGTGATGGCTTAGATATCATTGTTTGCTCTGTAAAATCACAAACATTAGATGAACAAATTTTTCTTTTACATGGAATTGATGTGAAAGAATATAAGATTATTGCAATAAAATCTAGTCAACATTTTCGAGCAGGATTTGAACCAAATAGTTCAAAAATCATTACGGTTGATTCACCAGGTTTATCAACATTAGATTTCACAACCTTTGATTATACGAATCTTAAGACGGATGTTTATCCGTTAAAAGCAGTATCACAAGTAGCGACTAAATAGGGAGTGGAAAAGTGATGAAGAGAAAAAGTTTACTAATGTTATTGTCATTGTTATTTGTTTTACTTTTGGCTGCATGTACGTCGGCAGATAATACAGCAAATGAAGGGGAAGGGGATACTGGAACTGATTCTGGAGAAGAGACAACCGATGCAGGAGCAAGTGGTGGAACAATTACAGTGACATCAGTTAGAGAGCCAGACACAGTGGATGTACAGAGAACAACATGGGTAGATGATGCGAATACACATCTTTATGAACCACTAGTTCGTTTTGATGAGGATGGTACGATTATCCCTGCATTAGCAGAGAAATACGATATTTCTGAAGATGGAAAAGTCATAACTTTCACGTTAAAGTCAGGAGCAACCTTCCATTCAGGAGCGCCTGTTACAGCTGAAGCAGTAAAAATATCGTTTGAACGATTTAAGGAATCATCTCCAACTGCTTACATGGTCGGGCCATTAGAGGAAATGGTTGTAGCAGATGAACTGGTTTTGGAGATGCATTTCAGTGAACCATTTGCTCCATTTTTAAGTAATGCAACAACAGCTTATTTAGCTCCATTAGATCCAACAGCGATTGAAGAGCATGGAGATGACTTTGGTAATCATGCAAGCTCTGCAGGGATTTTAAGTGTAAAAGAGATTAATAGAGGGTCGTCAATTACCTTTGAATCCTTTGATGGGTTCACATTAGGTGCACCGTATTCAGAAAATAAAGGTGCCGCAGGCTTTGATGAAGTCTTGTTCCGTTTTATCGCTGATGATGATACGAGATTACTAGAATTTAAAGGTGGAAATACACAAGTAATGCTGTCTGTTCCGCCAAACTATATTGCTGAATTAGAAGCAGATCCAAATACAGAGCTAGCAAGAACATTGGCTAATGGACATGTATACCTTGGAATGAATAATAAGAAGCCTAAATTCCAGGATATAAGAGTGAGAAAGGCGATTGCTTTAGCTGTTGACCGTGCTCCAATTGTTGATTTTGCATTAGAGGGTGCAGCACAACCAATCTTTGGTCCACTACCTCCAACAATTCCAGGTTATAACCAAGGAGTAGAGGATACAGCAGCACAAATGTATGCTCGTGATTTAGAAGAGTCTAAGAAGTTATTAGCTGAAGCAGGATACTCTGAATCAAATCCTCTAGCAGTTGAACTTTGGGTGACACAGGAACCAACGATGCAGCGTATTGCTCAAGTATTACAGAACCAATTGAAGGAAGTAGGCATTGATATGCAGATTTCAGTTCAAGAGGATGCAACCATTCGTGCTCAGAGTCCAGAAGGGGTTCATGAAATGTTGTTATGGAACTTTGGCTGGTATGATGCTGATATTTTGCACTCTATGTTTGGTCGTGACCTTTCAACACGTGTTCACTATCAAAATGATGAATTAATTGAAATCCTAGAAGAAGCTCGTATCACAATGGATCATGAGGAACGCATGAAGATGTATGAAGAAGCACAAATGATTCTAGTGGAAGAAGCTCCATGGGTACCATTATTTGTTCGTGAGAATGTGACAGCTTATCGCGATTTAGAAGGCTTCAAAATCCATCCGATTACAGGAACTATTATCTGGTCTGATGTGAAGTTGAAGAAATAATCGTTCTTTTGGCTGTCGGTTGGGAAAGTGACAAGTACTTTCCCAACTTTATTGTTTAATTGATAACAACGTTTTTTTAGGGGGGGAATGTACACTTGACGAAATACTTACTTAAACGAAGCTTCACCATGCTTATTACTCTAATAGGTGTTTCAATCCTTGTGTTTTTGATGATTCACTTAATTCCTGGTGATCCCGTGTTAAACATACTTGGTGAGTTTGCAACAGAAGAAGCGATTGCAAATTTAAAAGCAAGTCTTGGGCTTGATAAACCTCTTCTCGTGCAGTATTTCAGCTTTATCGGTGATGCCCTACAAGGGAATCTAGGTAAATCATATTTAACAAATCAACTCGTATTGGACGAAATCATTAATCGTTTTCCCGTTACCTTCCAATTAGCGATTTATAGTTTAGTTATTGGATCAATTTTAGGAATTGTGATGGGGACAATTGCTGCTGTGAAACAAAATACAATCTATGATCAGTTAGCTATGCTTGTCTCATTAGTGGGAATTTCTGCACCAGGCTTCTGGATTGCACTCTTTTTAATTTACTTCTTTGCTTATCAAATTCCAATTTTCCCAATTTCAGGTTATGACGGTATCTATTCATTGATTTTACCATCGATTACCTTAGGTCTTGCGACAGCTGGGAATATTGCTCGGATGACGCGCTCTAGTATGCTTGAAGTCATTAAACAGGATTATATGAGAACGGCTGAGGCGAAAGGGGTAAATGTACTTCGATTAATATTCGGTCATGGATTACAGAATGCGTTGATTCCAGTTATTACAATGATCGGCTTGCAATTTGGGAACTTGTTAGCCGGGGCAGTTGTGACGGAAACGGTCTTCGCTTTGCCTGGTATAGGAAGCTTAGCGATTGATGCTATTGCAACTCGAGATATGCCAACGATCCAAGGCTTGGTGTTATTTATGGCATTTATCTTCATTATCGTTAATTTAATTGTTGATATCATTTATAGTGCCATTGACCCAAGGATTAAATACGAATAGAAGGGTGGCTGAACATATTGAGTCAAATAGTTACTGAATCCAAAACCGATCAAGTGCTACCTGAAGTAGTAGAAGCTAAGCCAAATTCGTATTGGTCTTTGGTGTGGCGTCGGTTGAAAAAGAATAAAGGAGCTCTAGCTGGAGCTGGTATCCTGCTTTTTTTTATCATCACAGCCGTGTTTGCTCCTCTTATTGCTCCCTATCCAGTTGAGGAAATGAAAATGGAGAATCGATTCATTGCGCCTTCAGCTGAGCATTGGCTAGGTACAGATGAATTCGGTCGAGATATTATGTCGCGGATGATTCATGGTGGCCGAGTATCATTAATGATGGGGCTTGTCGCCGTGTCCATTGCAGGAATCTTTGGTGTGCTATTAGGTGTTATTTCAGGCTATTACCGTAAATTAGATATTTATATTATGCAATGTATGGATATCTTACTTGCATTTCCATCCCTCTTATTAGCCATTGCGATTATTGCTGTCTTAGGGGTAGGTCTAACAAATGCGATGATTGCAGTCGCGATTTCTGTGATCCCTTCATATGTAAGGGTGGTTCGAGGAACAGTATTGTCTATCCGTGAAAAGGAATATATTGAGGCGGTGAAGGCATTAGGTGTGAGTGATTTCAAGATTATCTGGAAGCATATTCTCCCTAACGTTATGTCACCTGTCATTGTTCTATCAACATTACAATTTGGCACAAGTATTTTATCGGCAGCATCATTAAGCTTCTTAGGACTAGGTGCACAGCCGCCAACACCAGAATGGGGCGCGATGGCTTTTGTTGGAAAGTCCTTCTTCTTAAATGCCTGGTGGATGACCTTATTCCCTGGTTTTGCAATTATGATGGTGGTATTAGGATTTAACCTACTAGGAGACGGATTAAGAGACGCACTTGACCCGAGATTAAAATAAATGAGGGGGGAGTTTGATGGCAGCTATACAAGCAAATTCGGATGTACTCGCGCAGAATGTCGATGAAAGACCCAACCTGTTAACAGTAGAAGAACTATATATTAAATTCAAAAATGACAAGAAACAAGTGGCAGCAGTCAATAATGTTAGCTTCAGCTTAAAAGAAGGTGAAACGGTTGCCCTAGTTGGCGAATCTGGTTGTGGAAAAAGTGTGACTTCACTTTCAATTATGGGGTTGATCCCCACTCATTCTGGAACAGTTGAAGGCATGATTAAATTAGGTGACAAACAACTAAATGGGCTAGCAGCCAAGCATATGAGGAAAATCCGTGGCAGTGATATTTCGATGATTTTCCAAGAGCCGATGACTTCACTGAATCCAGTTCATAAAATTGGAGACCAAATTGGAGAAGTTATAGAATTGCACACTGATTGTACGAAGGAAGAGCGTATAATTCGTACGATTGAGATGCTGAAAAAAGTCGGGATCCCAAGACCAGACAAGATCATTAAGGAATACCCACATCAATTATCTGGTGGAATGAGACAAAGAATCATGATCGCCATGGCGATGGCCTGTAATCCTAAATTACTGATTGCTGATGAACCGACGACTGCCTTGGATGTAACAATACAAGCACAAATCCTCGATTTAATGAATGAATTGAAAAAGCAATATAGCACAACCATTCTCTTAATTACTCATGATCTTGGGGTAGTTGCTGATATTGCTGACAGAGTCATGGTCATGTATTATGGGCAAATTGTGGAAGAGGCTGATGTGTACACGCTTTTTAAATCGCCGAAGCACCCCTATACGATTGGGTTAATTAACTCGATCCCGAATATGGTTAAGCAGCAAACTCGATTAGATCCGATTACTGGGAACGTTCCAAATCTAGGAGAGATTACAAAGGGATGCCCATTTCGGAATCGATGTAAGGATGCAATGGATATCTGTGCAGAGAAGAACCCACCTCTTATTTCTTTAGGAAAACAAACGGTTAGATGCTGGATTCATGAGAAAAAGGAGGGAGAATAATGGGGACAACTTTACTTGAAGTAGGGGATTTAAAAACATATTTTCCGATAAAAAGCGGGTTGCTCAAGAAAACAAATGGCTATGTGAAGGCTGTGGATGGAATTAGTTTTTCCTTAGAAGAGGGGGATACTCTTGGGCTAGTTGGTGAAAGTGGTTGTGGGAAATCTACGACTGGTCGTAGTATTCTCCGTCTTATTGAACCAACAAGTGGTTCGGTTAAATACAACGGCGTTGAAGTGACTTCAATGGACAAAAAAGAATTAAGGAAACTGCGGAAGGATATGCAAATTGTCTTTCAGGATCCTTATGCCTCTTTAAATCCACGAATTCAAGTAGGAGCGATTTTAGAAGAAGCCTTAGCGACTCATCGGATAGGTAAAAATTCTAAAGAACAGAAGAAAATGGTATACGATTTACTGGAAAAAGTAGGACTTAACCGAACTGCGTATGAACGTTATCCGCATGAATTTAGTGGAGGTCAAAGACAAAGAATTGGAATTGCCCGGGCAATTGCGGTGAATCCGAAGCTCATTATTGCGGATGAACCTGTTTCAGCTCTTGACGTGTCAATCCAAGCACAAATTCTTAATCTCTTCCAGGATCTTCAGGATCAAATGGGATTAACTTATATTTTCATTGCTCATGATCTTAGTGTCGTCAAACATATAAGTGACAAAATCGGTGTAATGTATTTAGGGCGGATGGTAGAGTTTGCTTCAAAGGATGATTTATTCAATAATCCATCACATCCATATACTCAAGCATTAATGTCAGCTGTACCAGTTCCAGATCCAACAATTAAAAAGGAGCGAATTATCCTAACTGGTGATGTCCCTAACCCATCTAATCCACCGACTGGCTGTACATTTAATCCTCGTTGCCGTTCATGTATGGAAATATGTACAGAGATTGCGCCTAGGGCTATAGAACTAAGTCCTGGACATGTGGTATCCTGTCATTTGTATGACCCCGAATATAATCACTCAACATAGATACATAAATGATAGGAGAGAATCCATTGAAAAGAATTAAGCAACAAGTGAAACAGCATTATAACGACTTATCTCAACGACTAAAGCATGTAGCAAATTTTATTATTGATAACCCTAAATTAATCGCTTTATATCCAGCCAAGGAAATAGGGAAATTGACTGAAACAAGTGAGACGACTGTGATTAGATGTAGTACAGCATTAGGTTATTCTGGTTATGCAGCCTTGCAGGAGGATATCCGTAAGGCACTGCTTCTTCCTGATGGTGAAGACCCATTTCAAGCATTTACAAAAGGAATTGAAACGGAGAATAATACGATTACTAAGGTGATGGAGCAGGATATTGAGTATATTAAGCAAACCTATGAAAAAATCGATGAAGCTCTTTTCTCAGAAGCTGTGCAAGAGATTGTGCGTGCTAAAAAAATAGTTGTTGTTGGACTTAGAACTTCTCATGCTCCAGCTAATTGGCTTGCCTATACCTTAAATATCATTAAGGGAGAAACCATTTTATTTAAAGGTGATATTGATGATGCCAACTATCTTTTAACAGAAATTAATGAGGATTGGCTCATTATTGCCTTATCGTTTCAGCGATATGTGAAGCAGACGGTTTCTTTCGTCAAGGCAGCTAAAGAAAAGGGAGCGAAGGTTATTGCCGTTACAGATAATGAGCTATCTCCGGTTGGAGTGATGGCTGACACGACGTTTCAAGTCATTACACCGAATCCAACGAGTTTGAAAGGAATGACACCCTTGTTTTCGATTTTAAATGCGTTGATTTCTAGTGTAACGGTGACGGACAAAGAAAATGTTGAGGCAAGAGTGGAATACTATAATCAATCGAGTGAGCATTATTTTTCATTTTATCAGAATGAGGATAATTCATGATAATTTAAGGGGGAAATGAAATGAATGGTCAAGTAACAATGAGTGCGTTTGAAACGTATGCGGAAGAATTAATTCAGAAGTATCAGATTCCAGGGACAGCTATTGGGTTCGCTCATAATGGGGAAGTTGTCTACGAAAAAGGGTTTGGATACCGAAATATTGAGAAGCAGTTACCTGTAACGATGGATACTGTCTATGGAATCGCCTCGGTGACGAAATCATTCACTTGTGTAGCAATTATGATTCTTCAAGAACAAGGAAAGCTTTCTGTACATGATCCGGTTGTAAAATACTTACCTGAATTTTCAACACCAACTGATGCAACTGATAAGATGACCATTCACCACTTCATGACTCATTCAGCTGGAATTCCACCCCTTCCATCGCTTATTTATGCGAAGAAAAGAAGTCTAGACATTGATCCGTCAGCTCAGGATTATCCGGGTTTACAAATTGTGAAGGATGATCAGCAGCCACCAATTGATACATATGAACAGCTGATGGAATTCATCGCTGGATTAGATTTTGACCTGTTGGGTGAGCCAGGAACGGAGTTTAGTTACTCGAATGACTGCTATGCCTTATTAGGAACAATTGTGCAGCGAGTAAGTGGAATCTCGTTTGAACAATTTGTAAAGGATTATATTCTGGATCCTTGTGGGATGGAGCATTCTTGTTTTGTCATTGAGGAATTAGGAGACTATGAAAATATCACTTCCCTTTATGCTGCTAGAAAAGTAGAAGCTGGGATGGAGGTATATGAGGCCCCCGTTTGGTGGGAATCACCGTCAATGCGAGGTGCTGGAGCCTTAAAATCAACAGTGAATGATATGCTTAAATATGCTGAAATCATCCGAACGAAAGGGATGGTTGGAGATAAGCGAATACTAACTGAAGAAAGTGTTGAACAGATGATTACCCCGTATATTGAATGTTCTCCAGGTCGATTTTATGGCTATGGCTTTATGATTACACCTGATTATCATGGTGCTACTCTGGTCGAACATGGAGGAAATCTTAAAGCAATTGCTTCTCAACTCTGTATTATTCCTGAACGTGGAGTTACGGGTATGATTCTAACAAATCTAGCCGGTGTTCCTGCAACGACAATCATGAGTGGAGCACTAAATGATTTAGAGGGTCGTCCTGTTGAGGCAACTCCTTATTCAACAGAGGAGTATGAAATGTCGTCTGAGCAATTACGAGATTATGAGGGAATCTACGCTTCAAATGAAGGGATGGGACTTAAGATTGATGTCATTGACGATGGACTTGAGTTCAGTTCCCATGGGACATCGTTCCCGATTCAATGTGTCGGACAGGATTTGTTTCTTGCGATTGTCAAAGATCAAAAGGAATTAATTCGCTTTGTTAGGGATGAAAGTGGTGAGATTGAGCGGGTAGCGTATCATATGCGTCAGTTTCCGAAGATAAAATAGGTTTCTACTAGAGTGGAATGTACGAGGTCCTTCATCGGGTGGTGGAGGGCTTTTTCGTGTGTGGTGGTTTGAATGCTTGCATATGACTATTTATTGTCGTGATGAATTTTTTTAACTGTATTTTGTTATAGGCCTTTGATATTGTTAGAGTAAGATTATGGAAAGTGGTTAGTAGAGAATAGGAGGGGGAGAATTTATTGCATGTAGTGGTTGGTGTACCGGATTTTCCACTGGAAGAAGCGTCAGAACCGTCCCCAATTAGCCAAAAGGAGTGTGTTAAGCATGGTGAATCTTGAGGAAAAGCCGTCAATAGGAGGAGAGCGTGTGATTCTAAGACCGTTTAATGAAGATGATCTGCCTTTAATTGAAGAATGCATTACAGATCCTGAAGTGATCAAATTGACCGGGAGCTCGAGTGATTTTGATCGAGATGTTTTGATCAATTGGTATCGTACCAGAAATGAGCAAAAGGATCGGTTAGATTTAGCCATTGTTGATAAGACACGGAATGTGATGGTTGGAGAAGTGGTTGTCAATTTATATGATGAGAAGCAACAGAGTATGAATTTTAGAATTCTGATAGGTCCACGAGGAAGAGACCGAGGACTTGGAACAGAAGCAACTCAATTGTTTATTGATTACGTCTTTAAACATACGAATCTACAGCAATTAACCTTAAGTGTCTTCGAGTTCAATCCAAGAGCTAGACATGTCTATGAAAAAGTCGGGTTTGTTGTAGGTAGTGTAGATAAAAATGATCTAGAGTACGACGGGAAATGGATTGATTCTATTAATATGAAATTGACGAGAGAAGATTGGGATAAAAATAGAATAATATAAATGGGGATTGCAATGGGTAGGAAACATCAGAACCGTCCCCAAAGGGAGTGAGACTTGGTGAAAAGAAGGATTGAGATGCTAACAATTGATGGTCTAACTATTGAATATTCAGTAGTTGGCACTGGAGAACCTATTTTGGTCATGCACGGAGGACATTCGAATTGTCGTGAGGAGTTTGGATATGAGGTGTTGGTGGAGAATAGCTATATGATGATTACTCCATCAAGACCAGGCTATGGAGGGACATCAAAGGAGATTGGTGAGAGCTTATCATTGGCCTGTGAGTATTATTCAAAATTACTAGAGCACTTACATATAGATAAGGTTCACTTAGTTGCAATATCGGCAGGTGGTCCTAGTGGAATTCATTTTGCAGCAACGCACCCCCATCAGGTACAGTCATTAATCCTCCAATCTGCGGTGACAAAGGAATGGCTGACTCCAAAGGATATAGAGTACAAAGCTGCCAAGGTCATCTTTCGTCCAAATGTAGAAAAATATACATGGAAGATGATTTCTATGATGAATAACGCATTTCCTAGTTTTATATTTCAGCAGATGTTTCCATCATTTAGTAAGTTAAAATACAAGGATGCGACTGCAAAATTCCATCAGAATGATGTGGAAGCAATCCGGAAAATGAATAATCGGCAACGTTCGGGTGAAGGATTTATGATTGATTTGGAACAGGTCAATAAGGTATCCGAACAAGAACTACAAGCAATCAAATGTCCGACACTTATTATGCATAGTCATCATGACGGTTCAGTTTCATTGGATCATCCCTATTTTGCTCATGAACATATCTCATCTTCTGAACTATCTCTTCTGGATACATGGGGACATTTAATTTGGATTGGGGCGGCGGCTGGAGAAACGAATAATAGATTGCTTTCCTTTCTTAAAGCACAACGGCTGAAGTGATTATTTTGGGACGAAGCTTGCCTCCTGATACTAGAATGCGAGGTAAAGAATGGAAGTGTAAGAACCGTCCCGAGTTAGTCTCGAATTAGTCGAAACAAGGAAGGCAGCATGAGAACCGTCCCCAATTAGCCAATTTTGTGGTATAATATAGTGCTGAAAAAAAAAGAGGCACTTCGAGCTGTCTTATTGTTTTAAAGAAGGAGATTTTCATGAATAATATAACAGAAGATAAGGTGCTGCTTAAAGAATTAAAGTCGTACCAAGCACAACTAGAGAAAGAAGAAAAGCGGATTTGGAAGAAGAGTTCACAATCTTACGAGCTTCAAAGCTTGTTAGGATTATTAACAAAAAGTGAGCTTGATATCATCCGTAAGAATTTAGAGATTAAGGGTGTAAGTGGCCTGAAAAAAGCAGACCTTGCTGTTGCATTAGCAGAGGCGATGCCTGTTCATTTCAATCAAATCCTGTCACTGTTAGATCTAGAAAGATACAAATTTCTTAAATCGATTAAAAAGAGTGGTATTCTCGTAGAGATTGATGAGGTTCCTTTGTATCAGATTGAAGCTCTTATGGGATATGGAATGGTTTTCCCTATAATTGAAGATGATCGTAAGCTGTTAGTGATGCCAACAGAAGTGGTAGAGCTATTTGATACTGTAAATGAAGTAGAATTACAGAGAGTGTTGAAGCGAAACACGGAATGGATCCAATTAACACATGGAATGCTATATTTTTATGGTGTAATGGAAACGTTCAAGGTTAGAGAAAAAGTCGAGAGTCTCTCAAGTGAGCAAGTGAATGTTCATGACTTTAACAAAGTGATTTCTGCTGCTTCTGAATATTATCAAGAAGTTTCTTATAGTGCAACGTTGATGTCAGATGAAAGAATCATTGATCCAAAAGAGGTATTAATGGATCATAGACAGAGGCCAAATGTAGATTATTATCCATTTACCAAGAAGCAATTGCTTCAAGCGGGAACATCTGGATATATTGATAAATCAAAGGAAATGGACAAGCTATTGAAGTTCCTGAAAGAAGGATATGACCTATCAACTCAGGAATTAGATGAAATCGCTGATGATATCATTTTGATTATTAATGAGGAAGTAAGTCCGAATCCAATTATCGAGTATTTACAAACATTATTTGAGTTTCCTTCATTCGAATTCCTTAAACAGTTAACAGAGCTTGTGATGGATGCATCTAATAACACAAGACAATGGATGATTAAGGGACATACACCACTCGAACTATCGAAGCATGAACGCAAGCAGTTACTTCCACTAAATACAACTTCATTTATACCGCCAAAACAGGCATCTTCAACGGAGATTGAGCAACCTGCAACAAAAGTCGGGCGAAATGACCCATGTATTTGCGGAAGCGGGAAAAAATATAAGAAGTGTTGTGGAAAATAGGAACGATTCCAACGTCGGATGATGTAACTAGGAGAAAAAAACATATATGCCTATCAAATGTTATTCTCATTTGGTAGGTGTTTTTTATTTTGCTGCAGTTTGAATGAAGTTCGTTGCAATGAACGATATTTTCGTGGAATAAAAGAGTAGATATGGTTCCAGCAGAGCTATTCGTTGAATTATGATGTACTTTCGTTGGAATATGGCTAAGTTTCGTTGGAATGAGGGCTATTTTCGTTGAATAAAAGAGTAGATTATGATCCCAGCAGAGCCATTCGTTGAATTATGCTGCCCTTTCGTTGGATTATGGTTAAGTTCCGTCGGAATAAGCGCTATTTTCGTTGAATAAAAGAGTAGATATGATCCCAACAGAGCCATTCGTTGAATTATGCTGTACTTTCGTTGGATTATGGTTAAGTTCCGTCGGAATAAGCGCTATTTTCGTTGAATAAAAGAGTAGATATGATCCCAACAGAGCCATTCGTTGAATTAATGCTGTACTTTCGTTGGATTATGGTTAAGTTCCGTCGGAATAAGCGCTATTTTCGTTGAATAAAAGAGTAGATATGATCCCAGCAGAGCCATTCGTTGAATCAAGCTATACTTTCGTTGGAATATGGCTAAGTTTCGTTGGAATGAGGGCTATTTTCGTTGAATAAAAGAGTAGATATGATCTCAGCGGGGCCATTCGTTGAATCAAGCTATACTTTCGTTGGATTATGGTTAAGTTCCGTCGGAATAAGCGCTATTTTCGTTGAATAAAAGAGTAGTTATGATCCCAGCAGAGCCATTCGTTGAATCAAGCTATACTTTCGTTGGAATATGTCTAAGTTTCGTCGGAATGAGGGCTATTTTTGTTGAATAAAAGAGTAGAAATGATTCCAGCAGAGCCATTCATTGAATAACCTTAGACTTTCGTGGGAATATAGCTACACTCCGCGTCCTGGGGGTGACCGGCGAGCATCCTCTTTCCTGCGAGGTCTCGCTTTATTCACGCATCCAAAGGAAATATCCATGTAATAAGTATGCTAGAATCCTTATTAACTATTCAGCTTTTCATTTAAAGGATTGGTTTTGGTATAATTACGATTATATATAGATGATTTAGGAGAGTGAAGGATGGAGAATAACGTTTTTGAAGAGATGGCAAAACGATATGATACAGAAGAGAGAATCGAATTAGCGAAAGTGGTCGTTAAAGAAGTGAGAAAAGAGTTGCAAAATAGTCAATCCAAAACTTTGATAGACTATGGAAGTGGTACAGGCTTAGTTAGTTTGGAATTATCGGATGTCGTTGATTCAATGGTGTTGATTGATGCATCTAAAAAGATGTTAGAAGTGGCAGAGGGATAAATTTCTCGTCGTGGATTGACGAATGCAAATGTTCTTTATTCAGATTTTACACAAGAAACGCCTGAACTTAAGGCAGACATTGTATTAATGTCGCTAGTCCTACTTCATATTCCAGATACTAAACAGATTTTAAAAGAGATGTTTAATCTCTTAAATGATGGTGGCAAGCTCATTATTGTTGATTTTGACAAGAATGATCAAATTTATCATCCGAAGGTCCATAATGGATTTACGCATGAAGAGTTGACAACCATTTTGACTGAGATTGGCTTTCGATCAATTGAGATGAAGACGTTCTATCATGGAAGCGAGATTTTCATGAAGAAAGATGCCTCTATGTTTATAGCCAGTAGTGTGAAATGATATAAAAGACAAAAGCACCGTACTTGCGGTGCTTTTTGTTATGCGTTACTTGGCTTTGTTGCTTCCTTTAAAATAGGTATGTTCCAAGAAACAATGGTGGTGCTATCTCTTACCTCATTTTTTATTAACGTTTCGAACATGGACGAAATGCTATCATTTTGTTTTGAATTCTTGAATGTATGATAGATGGTGATTGGATTTGAATAAGGGTCATTTGGACATTCTATTAAACCATCTGTTGTCAGAAAAAGACGGTTGTCCCCTTTTCTTAATTCCTTCATGCCAACATTGTAGCAAGGAACTGGCTCCTCAAACGTATTAACTTGTCCAATCCATTCGTAGAATTGCCTTTGGTTTACCTGATATTGGCCAAGTGCGGCTAGTTCCTCATGGAGGAGATAAAGAACGCAGTCCCCGACGGAAAACCACCATACATATTTATCTTTTCTTGCAACAATTAAACAAGCAGTTTCTCCTGTAATGGTACGACAAGCTGATAAGAATTGATTAGATTGAAAGATCGATAAGATTTTTTCTTCTAATTTTTTAAAGGTCTGATGAGTAATAGGCATTGATAAAATAAGTTGAATTTGGTCTTTTTCGAGAGTGAGTTGTTTTACGATTAGTTCAGCACTTTCTGCTGTGTTGTGTGCATCCATTAGAATGACAAACTCCCAATCTCCTTTTTTGTTAAACCAGATTAAGCACCCATCTTCATTCTTAGTTTGGCCAGCACTTGAGTTACCTCCATATCGACCTACGACAATATGGTTGAGTCGGTGAATATGTGGTTGATCGATGAAGGGGATTTGGCTTCCAACCCAATTGAATTCTATGGTGGGATTACTCATATGGATGATTCTCGATGTAGGATTTCATGCGAGTACATAGGTCAATCACGTCTTGGTTGTTGCCCATTGGAGCCTCTGTCCAATCATAGACCGCATTTTGTCCCCAGAATTCTTTCGGTGTGTTTGGATAACGAGGAACGATGTGCATATGTAGGTGAGGAACCGCATCTCCCATGACATATGAATAGATATGTTCAGCTTTCTCGGATTGAATAAGGGCTTTACTTACTCTAGCAATGGTTACTCCGAATGCTTTCGCTTCTTCTGGATTCATATCACCAAGTGTTGGAGCGTGCCTTTTTAAATCGATCATAATATGCCCTAAGTAATTAGGCTCACCGGTTCGATCAATATGCCCAACATAGACATACTCGTCCTCGTAAATGGTGACTCCTGAAGTTTGAATCGCACCTGAATGTTTCTTGCAGATAAAACAATCGTTCATGGGGTTCCCTCCTTTTTTAATATTCTTAAAATTATAATATAAAGTTTGCGATGATGGAATAATTTTAAATAAAGGCTGTTTTCTCAAAGTTTGTTGTTTTTTGAGGTGAATTAATTGAGAATCGATTTCTAGCAGACTGAATACACGGAGACTCCCGTGGGACTAGTAGGCTCCCACAGGACGCGGAGTGTATTCAGGCTGCGGTATCACAAGCAACAATATATGCGAAAACAGCCTAAATAAAAAACTCCTGAAGCTTACAACGGAAGTACATTTACCCAAGGGAAGAATATAATGTGGTAAAAATGATAAAGGATGGGTTCAGATGGTCAATTCATTTCCCGTTAAGATTAAAACCGCGAAGATAAGTAGTGGGCCGAAAAAAACAGTATTTTACCCGCAAGTCCTTGGAATGCGTGACCAAGCAATGGAAAGGTTTATGAATCATACGATTGTTCAAGCTGTTCAACAGTTGATTGATACACAAGCAGGAGAAACGCCTGCAACTGTGGAGGAGATGCTTGGGGAATATGAAGTGAAAAATAATCAACGTGATGTCTTCAGTCTCACAATGTCTAATTATACGTACCATCAGCAAGCAGCACATGGAATGACGTATCTCAAGTCGTTGACATTTGATTTAAAAGAAAGGAAGCTTAGCAGGTTGAAAGATTTGTTTAAGCCTGGCAGTGATTATGTAGGGAGACTTTCTGAGATCATTAGGTCCCAAATTGAACAACGTGAGATTCCTGTATTTGAACCTTTTACAGCAATCAAGCCTGATCAGGATTTTTATATTGCAGACAAGGCGCTTGTTATTTATTTTCAATTATATGATATTACGCCTTATGTGTATGGATTTCCGATGTTTCCGATTTCTGTGTATGACCTTCAGGACATCATTGATGAGAATGGTCCGCTTGGGAGAATGTTATAGTAAAAGAGTATGTGAAACGGCTTGGTATTGGACTAAGCCGTTTTTTTTGGACTGTTACTAAGGTTCAAGTTGTGCTAACATGGCTATACTAGATTTAGAGAATGGAGTGGATGGCGATTGAAGATTAATCAATTAATAGCTAATAATATTCATCGTTTAGATGTTGATTTGCCGGAGGATCGATCGTTAGGGATTGCTGGGCTGTCTGGATCTGGAAAGACGACGTTTTGCCAGACGATTGGAGAGGAATCGAAGAAGCGTCTTGTTTCTTTATTGCCTAAGGCTGAGTATCAGTATTTGTTTCCGAAAATCATGGAAACAAACTTTAGTGCAATTAAGATGGAGGACATGCCTTTAGTGCTTTTTCTAGGAAAATCATCGATCTCATCGAATCCTCGTTCAACAATTGGCACTCATACAGGAGTGTTTACAGAGATTCGTATGCGACTTGGAGAGTATTTTCATGTTTCACCAGAGGTATTTTCCTTTAATAATGCATTAGGTTGGTGTCCTGGTTGTAAAGGACGTGGTACGACGAAGAATGTTGAATGTAAAAAGTGTGGTGGCAAACGGTATTCTCCAGAGGTTGAGGAGAAAAAAATAGACTTATTGAATAAACCACATAGTATTTCAGATATTAACAATTTAAGTATTGAAGCGATTTATTCCCTTTCAGAGGAACTACATATTAGTGAAGAGAAGCAACAAATTCTAAAAAACATTATCCATATGAATATTGGTTACTTGAGCTTGAATCGAATTATGGGGACCTTGTCAGGTGGAGAATTAACACGACTTTACTTAGCTGAATTTATGGCTACAAGTGAAAATACAGTCATTATTATTGATGAAATCTCGGTTGGCCTTGATCATGAAACATTGTTGAAAATTCTTGAACAGATCGAACAATTGGGGAATAAGAATCAAATTTGGCTGATTGATCATTCTGATACGGTGCTTGAAACAGCGGATGATCCATTGTTCTTTGGACCAGGAAGTGGAAAGTACGGTGGGAAAATTGTGGAAGAGTCACCTCGACCACAACCGGTTATGTGGGAACGAAATTCGGTGGCACCAACTGATTTCTATCATTTTCATGATCTCTACTGTCGTAATATTCAAATGAAAGACATTCAGATTCCAAAAAATAGACTTGTCACCTTTACTGGTGAGTCTGGATGTGGTAAATCGACGCTTGTGAATGAATGTATTGCTAAGGATTTTCAGAAGCGATATCCAAAGGATAAGCTAGTCATGGTTGGACAGGATCGCAACCAATCGATTACGAGCAGATCAACTGTGGCAACATTTTTAGATATAAAAAAGAAGCTGACGAAGTATAGTGATGAGATTGATGATATGTTCCAACGCTCTATTGAGGATATAATTGACGAGCTTCCGAATGAAGATATTGCCCATAAGCGTCTAAGTCTATTAATCAAGCTTGGACTAGGTTATTTGACATTAGAACGAAAAACTCAAACATTATCAACTGGTGAGTTTCAATGTGTTCATTTAGTTTCTGAGTTATTTTCGAATGCAAGAAACCCACATACTTTGTTTATTTTTGATGAGCCTTCAAAGGGGTTGTCGCAAAATATCTTGAACCAATTTATTGATAGTGTCAGGGTGATTCTTGAGGATGAATCAGTGTCGATTATGATGATTGAGCATAATGCGTATATGATGGAGAGCTCTGATTTTATCGTTGATTTTGGAAAAAGACAGATTGAGCCTGTAAGAGAGCTTGCGGTTGTTAGTCATGATGATTATTATCGTCAGAAAAAGAAGGAAGAGGATGTTGAGCCATTACATATTTCTTCGGCATTGGATCATATGAACGGTGTGACCTATGTAGGTGAGAATCAAATCTCTTATTTTAAAATGGCAGAACATGTCTATAAGGGTGGGATTCTAAAGAGTTTATCGCCAATCGCACGTGTTATTTATGGAGAATATGAATCTGATAAAATTGCCCCAGTGATTGCGATTGATTTAGAAAGACATTTATATAGCCAATATAGCTTTCTCTATGAAATCGGTGGTGTGATTAATCATATCGTCTCAGCACATCCGACGAATAAGGACACAAGTAGCTTTGATTTCTACACACAGAATAATCATTGTCCAAGCTGTTCTGGTCGCCGTGTGATTGAAACGTTTGATATGGATGTAGTGATTCAAGACAAAACGGTCCCTTTCTGGGAGGGAATGCTACACCCAGATGTGATGGAGGTATTGAAATTCTACCAATTTGCGAAGCTGGAATTTCTGTTTGAAGAGATAAAGAATGAACTCGGTCATGATTTAAGTAAGAGTTACAATGACATGTCAGCAGATGAGAAGAATACCTTTTTATATGGGTATTGGGAGAAGTCGTTCTATGATAAAGAAGGAAAGACGAGAAGAACATGGGAAGGCTTCAATCTTATCATTGGGCGTTATATCTTTATTTCGAAATCAATCATTAAAGAGAAGATGAAGGAAACGAAAGAACTGATTGTTTGCCCAATCTGTGAAGGTAGTGTGTTAAATCACCATAAGAAATTAAGATTTGGGGATACAGATATTCGTGAGATCATACAAATGCCGCTTGATGACGTGATTCAAACGGTTGGAGAACTTCCTGAGTTGTTGAAGTTAAAATCAATTGTTGGCGGAGAGATGGTCCTGACTGAGGATGTGTCATTGTTACCAAGGGAAACCAAAGTTCAGTTGAAAATGTTAGAGCTGGAGCTAGGTAGCTTTGTTGGCTATGAAGTGGTTCTACAAAATGCGTTACCATTCTGGGAAGAGATCAAGGGGAATATTGAAACGATTAGTCGTAAAAATCAAGTGACGATCTGTGATTTTCCAAATGTAATGGAGACGAGAGAGACGATCATTGACAAGTATTTTACCAATGGGACCTTCAAGAAGTTAACCTATGTGTATGAAGCGTTTGGTTATAAAAAAATCGTTACACAAATTAATAAGATTAAGTCGAGTCATCCATGTCCGTTCTGTAAAGGGAAGAAGGTTCTGACAGAGGATAATTTGCATGATGGTGTTTATAAAGTGACGATTCCTTGTATAAGCTGTTCTGCGAGCGGGATTGATGAGGAAGGTCGTAAGGAAATCGTTGACGGTGTTGAGGTATCGACCTGGTTGACGGGGAAGGTGAAGGATGTTATTGATGCAAGTCTAATAACGGAGGAAGTCGCCGACATCCCGATCTTTAGTCGGATTCGTGAATTGAATAAGCAAGATATGATGGCGGTTTATCGCTGTCTTGAAGGGAAGTAGGGGGAGTTGGCGAACCGCGGGGATAGCTCCCGTGGTTTAGTGTAGGAGGTTTTTCGGTTGAAAATAGATACGTTGAATGTCCGTTATATCATTAATGGAAAGATCTCGGTTCTCCCGACAAAGCTATTTTACTGTGTAGTTGGGGAAGATGAGTGGCGGAACATTCATTTGGACGTTCGAGTGATGGATCAAGATGTTCAATCAAAGGCTTCTGACTCAATTGAAATGGCTATTAAGTATTTGCAGAGAGAGCTTCCTGAAGGCGTCCACATAGCATGCTGTCAATCGTGTCGTCATGGACATTTTAATCCATATGGTGACAATGAAAATGAGATTTTTTGTTTAAACGATCAGAAGATGCGAAGCAAGGAGGATGTGGTTGAATATTTTTCAACAGCAGCGTTTTCATTGGAAGAAAAAAGCAGAAAGCTCCTTGATTATTGTGAGAAATATGACCCAATTTGCGGGGAGAAAAGTTATACTTATAATGATTGGTGAGAAGGGTCGGAGGGACAGTCCCTCTGGCTTTTTTTAGTATGGGGACTGTCTACATGGGTAAATCGAGTTATTGGGAGCTGAGTGTATGCAGCACTTTTTATTAAATAGGAATTTTATGAATATGTGGTTGTCAAACTTATCCTCTATTTTGAGTTCTCGATTTAAGGAGCTTTTGATTCCGATTGTTGTTCTTGGATTGACGAAATCTCCATTAGTGACTGGGTTCGTTGCACTCTCACAACAGCTTGGACCGATCATTTTTGCTATTCCTATCGGTACGTGGATTGAGAGGAAGGACAAGGTGAAGGTGGCAACTGGTGCAAATATGCTATATGCCGTTTGTGTGTTTATCCTCACATTTCTGTTTGTTCAAGAAGAGATTAATAGTTTAGTCATTTCGTGTGTATTGTTTATGATGGGGATCCTTGGGTTGGTTAGTAGAACAGCGTTTAATGTGATGATTCCTAAGGTAGCGGGGAGACAGAATCTAGTGGAGGCACACACGAAGCTAGAGGGGGCTGATGCTATTTGTACTTTGATTGGCCCAATTATAGGAGGCTATTTATTGGCGAAGGCTGGTGTCGGCTGGACCATGTTTTCCTGTGGAATATTAGCACTGATGTCAATGATTTATATAAGACTCGTTCATTATGAAGATAGGATTGAGAGCTATTCTGAAATGAAGGATGGAGTTCGTAAAGGGAGAGTCTTTGATTTTTACAAGCAGTCATTTGAAGGGATTGCCTATTTAACTGCCAATTCTGCGCAGAAGATTAGTACGATTAGTTATTCTATATTAAGCTTTTCTACGGTTTTTATAGTTCTAACAGTAATCATTCATGCGAGTACGATTTTACAATTGTCAGTTGAACAAACGGGAGTATTGTTGGCCTTTGCAGGGGTAGGAAATATTGTCGGAGTTGTGGTGATGAAGTGGCTGAAAAAGGCTAGCTGGGTGCCATTATTAAGTGTTCTATTAGTGATTTCAGGACTTGGTGTAGCGATGATCTTATGTTCAAATGTGTATTGGCTTGCTTGTGTCGGGATGTTCTTATTTGATGGAGCGTTATCGGTCGCATTTGTCGTACAATCTTCAGTGCATCAAGGAGTCACTCCTTATGAACTGCTATCGAGGGTGAAGAGTGCAACCTATGTCATTGGGGGAGTGTTAGGGTTACTCGGGACTTTTCTGTCAGGAGCGATTTCACAATATCTTTCGACGAATGTGTCGTTGGGCGTGGGTGCGGTGTTGTTAATAGGTGTTGGATTCATGATTTTGGCGAAACGAAAGATAAGCACGTCGATGGCTGAATTAGAACCAATTGTAGTGAGGAAATAGGGGCGGGGAATAGTTAGTCACGCTTGTTTTTTAGGGGCGTGGACGTGGAAGCGTGAGAACCGTCCCCAATTAGCCTTGGAGGTGAGTTGATGGTGGAGAAGCGTAATTATCATTCTTATGGGTTCAAGTTGAGGGGGGACCAGCAGGAGCGTGTGGCTGGAATCCATTCGATAGGTAAGGAATATCGAGCAAATGAGGTATACGAGTGGGATGGGATGAAGCGAAGTGAGAATGGAAGGGTCATCTTTCAGTATACGTTAGGTGGGAAGGGTGCCATTCGTATCGGTGAGCAGACATTCTCGTTAAAAAAAGGAGATGCGTTCCTAGTGCAACTTCCGAGTGATCACTGCTATTATTTGCCGGATGATTCGAGTCATTGGGAATTTATTTATATTACTTTATATGGGCAAGAAGCGATTCATTACTATCACACGTTAACGGAGAGACATGGTCATCTTTTGACGTTGCCTACAGATGCGAGACCGATTAAACAGATTTATCATTCATTAGAGAGGATTCAGACGAAAGGAATCCATCATTCCTATGAGGCATCAGGTCATGCTTATACCTTTTTGATGGAGTGTATGCAATACTTTGAGCATGAACAGAGGAAAGGGTCCAAGTTACCATTAGCTGTTGCCAAAGCGATAAAATATATGGAGACGCATTATCAGGAGGATTTGTCATTGAATGATATTGTGAGCGTGTCGGGATTATCTAAATATCATTTTACAAGATTGTTTCATAAAGCCGTGAATGATACGCCAATTAAGTATTTGACAAAAATTCGAATGAATCAGGCGTTAGATTTATTGAAAAATAGGGACTTGTCGATTGAAGAAGTCGCTAGTGCTGTTGGGTATACAAATGGAAATTATTTCAGTAAAGTCTTTAAAAGTGTCTTAGATGTAACACCAAGTGAGTATCGAAATAGCCAGTCATATATGCCTATCGATCAATTATTTCTTGATTGAAAAAAGAGCAATATTTTACTTATATTAATTTTATTTACGATTGTATAAGCGTTTTCTTCTCGTTAAAATTGTTGATATAACAACAAAACACTTCTGTGTTGATGGAGGGAACGAAAATGTCTAAAATTACTTTTTTAGGTGCAGGAAGTACTGTTTTTGCAAAAAATGTCCTTGGTGATTGTATGACGGTGGAAGCATTACAGGATTTTGAATTTGCTTTGTTTGACATCGATCATGAAAGATTACGAGATTCAGAGATGATGCTAAATAATATGAAACAAAGCTTAAACTCGACTGTTAATGTAACCGCATACTATGATCGCAAAGAGGCGTTACGTGGGGCGACATATGTAATTAATGCAATTCAAGTTGGTGGATATGATCCATGTACAATTACTGATTTTGAAATCCCGAAGAAATATGGATTGCGTCAAACGATTGCAGATACATTGGGAATTGGAGGGATTTTCAGAAACCTACGAACAATCCCTGTGATGCAAGAATTTGCTCGTGACATGAAGGAAGTTTGTCCAGATGCATGGTTTTTAAATTATACGAATCCGATGGCTGTGTTAACAAATGTGATGCTGCAGGAGGGAATTAAGACGGTTGGCCTATGTCACAGTGTTCAGATTTGTACGGACCATTTACTCGATTCACTTGATATGCCAAAGGATCAGATTCAGTGGAAGATTGCAGGAATTAATCATATGGCCTGGTTATTAGAAATCACTCGAAATGGTGAGGACCTCTATCCAGAAATCAAGAAGCGGGCGAAGGAGAAGCAAAAGGAAAAGCATGATGATATGGTTCGTTTTGAGTTGATGGATAAGTTCGGTTATTATGTAACTGAATCCTCTGAGCATAATGCGGAGTACCATCCATATTTTATCAAAAGCAAATACCCTGAGTTAATTGATCGATATAACATTCCATTGGATGAATATCCTCGTCGTTGTATTAACCAAATTGAGGGTTGGAAGAAAATGCGTGATGATCTTGTGAATGATAAAAACCTGCAACATAGGCGCACACATGAGTATGGATCGTATATTATCGAGGCGATGGAAACAAATAAGCCTTTCAAAATAGGTGGAAACGTGTTAAATACAGGCAGGTTGATAAGTAATTTACCAGAGAATGCAGTAGTCGAAGTGCCATGCTTGGTGGACGCGAGTGGGATTACTCCTACCTATGTAGGAGATTTACCAGAGCAGCTTGCAGCACTTAATCGTACGAATATTAATACTCAGCTATTGACGATTGAAGCTGCCCTCACAAAACAGAAAGCTAAGATTTACCAAGCAGCGTTGCTAGACCCACATACTGCAGCGGAGCTTTCCATCGATGATATCATTTCATTATGTGATGATTTGATTGAGGCACATGGGGATTGGTTACCAGAATATCAGTGATGAAAAATAGTACTTATCTACCCTTTTGGGTGGGTGAGTGCTTTTTTTGTTGATTCTATCTGGGTTATTATACATACTAAAATATGGAAGGCGGGTTGGAAGCGTGAGAACCGTCCCCAGTTAGAGGAGGGATTTGACATGATTTTTGAGATGACTATACAGGTTAGAGTTGCTAATATGAATGATGGTCAAGTGTGGTATGAAACCTTTTTGGATAGAAAGCCTGATTTCATTCCGCATGAGGGTTTTGCAGAGTGGGAGCTTATTCCTGGTTGTTGGCTACAGGTGTCAGAAGGAATTCCTGCTGAGGGGAGTGGACCTTTGCGTTTTGGAATATCGAACATTGAAGCTGAAAGAGAGAGACTCATAGACAAACTTCAACTTGATCATTTTGACATATACTCACGACCAGAAGTTCCTGTGAAGTGGGGAACTGTTTCTGACCCTTGGGGAAATCGAGTAGGATTATTTGAATACCTGGATAAGGCCGAAGAGCAGGAGCGTGTGGCACTTGTTGTTGGGAAAATGACTTAAAAATACATCATGTAACTTAAGCACAGTGGATGAAGGAGTAATAGTAATGAAACCATTTTTGAAAAGGACAAAAATCTTTCAATGTCTAGTTATTTTATTTTTACTATTAAATGTCGTAGGTTGTAGTTTAGTAGCATTAGATAATAAAGATGAGTTAGTTGTTCAATTGAAAGAAAAGTATGGAATTGATGTGGAAGTGACACATGCCAGTCACAATAATGGCAAGTATACATATAGAGTAGAATATCCTGAAAAGGATGTTATATTTGGTGCATCAACAGATAAAGAGGGGAGTATGGTATCAGATAGTTTGATTCCTGAATTAATGAGTAACAAGGTTGAAGAATTGCTCAAAGCTGAGTTCGAAAAGAGTGGAATCGTTGTCGAGTCTCATACATATATGATGAAAACGAGTAGCGCGGAAGAGACAAATGTAGATATTACGTTAGAAGAGTACATGAATAGCTATCAACCTGAATATCTATCATCTAAGATGGTCGTAAAAGAACATCCCAATGTCACGCTAGAAACAATTGAAAGTGTCTATCGGGTGATCTATGATGAAATTAATGAAACTAATTTTCAAGCACATATTATTATCGCGAACGATGAATCATATGACACATTAGCAGAAGCGATGAATTTACGAGGAGATATTAATCAAGGGGAAGAACTCGACCACGAAGACAATATCAGAAAGATAAAAGCCTATATTGATCCAGAGGGGTTTCATACTTTAGGTGATGAATGATAGGTAAAAAGCAGATGATTTAGTGAAATCATCTGCTTTTTTGCTGCTTTGGGCTGCTTGGGGACGGTTCTTAGTTTGCGGAATTTAACAAAAAGAAGTATCAGAACCGTCCCAAATCAGCCAAGCTTTAAAACCATTAGGTCCTCATCAAAATATTGACCATTAAATTTCAGAGCATTTTTTTCTACTCCATATACCTCGAACCCAAGAGATATGTATAGATTCTTTGCTGGTTTATTATCTGAAACCACAGTTAAATTGATTTGCTCTAACCCATCATAATGTGATGCTTTCTTAATTAATTCAAGCAGAAGTGTTTTTCCTACGTTTTGACCACGCAATTCTGGCATCACGAACATGCCATAAATATTCCCTTTGTGGGCTGTTTTTGTACCACCTTCTCGTACAAAGGTAACAATAGCCACTAAGTGTTCATCATTGAAGTACCCAAGCGTAAATTTGTCATCCGTTGGTTTCAGTCGCTCTATTACCGTTTCAAGTTTGAAATGAACTTCTCTCTCATACGTCGAGCCAAACGCCTCTGGATTGAGTTTCAAGGCGTTTAATCGTAATTCTTGATACACCTTGGCATCTGATTCTTCTAAACTACGAATATTCATGAACTACTCCTCGTTCCTTTTGTCTATGAAACATGAGAACCGTCCCCAATTAGCCAATTGGTTCGGCTTGACTCATTTCTACACACATGAGAATAAATGCGCCGGCTCCGTGAAGATCATTGGTGCTAGTTGGGCGGGCAATATAGTGTGCGTAATCGCCAATCCCTGTACCAATACAAATATTTCCAATGAGGAGATTGTTATTCTCATCGAAATCTAGTGTATCAATAACACCTTGATATCCTTTCCAAGCGTACGTCAGATACTTCCTATCAAGATACCCTAATCGGACGGCTTTGGCGATGGCTTGAACAAATAAGGAGGTGCAAGAGTTTTCTAGCCAATTATCAGATAGGTTCGTTTTGTCAATCACTTGGTACCATAGACCGCTTTTAGGGTCCTGGTAATTGGTTAAGGCAATCAGCAGATCTTGAAGAATATGTACAAGCTTTTGTTTATCCTGATGATCTTCAGGTAGATGATCAAACATTTCTAATAAAGCCACAGGATACCAACCAATCGCACGTCCCCAGAACTCAGGAGCCAATCCTGTAACTGGATCTGCCCAATCAGCCTCTTTTGTCTCATCCCAACCATGGTATAGTAAGCCGGTATTCGGATCCTTCGTATGCTGCTCCATTAAAATCGCTTGAGTGGCCATCATATCAAAGTAATCGCTTTCTTCAAAGGTCTTGCCAAACTGAACGGCTATCGGACCTGCCATATATAATCCATCCAGCCACATTTGATTTGGACAATAATCCTTGTGCCAAAATCCACCTGAAGGATTCGTCTTCCAAGATTGTAGTAGAGGAACTAGCTTATATAAGGCTTTCTTATACTTTTCATCTCCGGTCTGCTCATAAAGGGTAAAGAGCAGCACACCAGGCTGGATATCATCAAGTTCAGTTGAATTGAATTTCGCAATAGTACCATCGTCTTGCACATGGCTATCTACCCAACGTTTAATATACTCATAATATTTCTCCTCTTTTGTCTGTCTCCAGCACTTCTCCATCCCAGATAAAAAAACACCCTGATGATAATGAAAGCGTTCCGGTGGAAGCATCTCCGCTTCAAAGTTCGCCATTAATGTGTCACAAGCCTTCTGGGCCCATTGGATTGGAGTTAATTGCTCCTTTGTAATCGCTTGGTCTTGGTTTCTTGACTCTGAAGAATTCATCCTCACACATACCTCCTTCGCTAGTTAAAAATAGAATAGCACAAAAATTTGGTTAATTGGGGACGGTTCTCACACTTCTTTTTGTCAAATTTCGCAAGACCAATGTGTTTCGAACTTTAATACTTAGATTGTCAAAATGATAAAAAGGAAAATGAGAGAATAATATAGAATTAGGCTGGTATGAAGAAATTATGTTGAATGAAAAAATAGGCTCCTTTTTAGAAGAAACTTGAATACTAGTTTGGGGTCGGTTCTTGGTTTGCGGAAGTTGGCAAACCAAGAACCGTCCCAATTTGCCTAGCTTGTGTCTGGAGTTTATAATAGGTTAGGAATATACGTTCGGTTTATAATTAGTTCAAATTTAGATAGTAAGGTAATAGGTGATCACATGCTTCCAGAAATTAAGCTTTCTGTCCGTTCATTAGTTGAATATGTCTTCAGTAGTGGAAGTATTGATCATCATTTCCGTACTGCAACCCCTCTTACAGAAGGAACAAAAGCACATAAGGCAATTCAAAATACGTATCAAGAAACAGACCAAAAGGAAGTATTCCTTAAGACGGAAATCGAATATAAAAAGATGAATTTCTTGATTGAAGGGCGATGTGATGGGTTACTTATACGTGATGATCAGATGGTGATCGATGAAATTAAGTCTACCTCAAAGGACTTAAGTGGAATTGATGAGGATACATATCCTATACACTGGGCTCAAGCGAGGGTTTATGCGTACATCTATGCAAAGGATCACCATCTCCAAGAAATGAATGTTCAATTAACATATCTGCAAGTGGTGACAGAAGAGCAGAAGCAATTTCGAATGAAGTTTACAATGCGAGAACTTGAAGATTTTGTCATTGAGTTGGTGAAGTGTTATTCACCCTATGCAATGTTAATGCATGAGCATCGTTTGCGAAGAGATGAAAGTATAAACAACCTAGCATTTCCTTTTGACACCTATCGTGAGGGTCAGCGAAAGCTTGCTGGAGCGATTTATAAAACCATATCAGAGGAGAAGACCATATTTGCGAATGCTCCAACTGGTATTGGAAAAACGATTTCAACCATCTTCCCAGCTGTTAAGGCGATGGGGGAAGGAAAGCTGGAACGAATTTTTTATTTAACCGCGAAAACCATCACAAGACAAACCGCTGAAGAAGCTTTTTCTCTTATGAAAAATAAAGGTCTATGTATGAGTGCTGTTACACTTACGGCAAAGGACAAAGTTTGTTTCAAAGAAGAAACTCGTTGCCAAAAAGAGTACTGTGAATTTGCGAATGGATATTATGATCGAATCAATGACGCTGTGCTAGATATTTTTTCTCAAGAAACCTTTATTAATCGTGACACTATAGAGAAATATGCAAGAAAGCATACCATTTGTCCATTTGAATTTTCGCTAGATTTAGCCTTTGTAGCAGATGCAATTATTTGTGATTATAACTATATTTTTGATCCGAAAGTATCTTTGAAACGTTTTTTTGATGAACATAAGAAACAAACGGCATTACTAATTGATGAAGCTCATAATCTAGTTGATCGAGCAAGGGAAATGTTTTCAGCGGGGTTAAAAAAGTCAGCATTTCTACTATTAAAACGTGAATATAAAGGGTCACCGTTGTACGAATCTGTGAACCAAATAAATAAGTATTTTATTGAACTAAAGAAGGCTTGTACTGTAAAAGAGGAACAAGTGTTAAAGGAAGTGCCAGAGGACTTAATCAAATTACTTGAAGAATTTGTAATGCAAGCTGAACTTGAGCTTGTGCAATCAACTTCTTCAGAGAGTAAGGAAGTACTACTATTAGATTCTTTTTTTGCAGCTACAGGATATATCCGGATTGCTAAGCTATATGACGAACGATATGTAACATATGTTGAAGTTGAGAAAAATGAGGTTCATATCAAAATGTTTTGTTTGGATCCTTCCTTTTTGATTCAGCAGATTAGTAAGAAGTTTCGATCGACTGTTTATTTCTCAGCAACCCTTTTACCACTTCAGTATTTCATGGATATGCTAGGTGGCACACAAGAGGATTATACGATTTCAATTCCTTCCCCATTTGCAAAGGAACAAACAGACGTATTCATCCAACCGTTATCGACTCGATATCATGACAGAGACGATACTAAGAGACCAATCATAGATATGCTATCAAAGCTTGTCATGCAGCGACCTGGAAATTATTTAATCTTTTTCCCTTCTTATCAATATATGAAGAGCGTCTATGATGATTTTGTGGGAAGAGACCCTTCCATTCAAGTGATTATCCAACAACCCAGTATGACAGAGGCTGAAAGGGAACAATTTTTACGAGAGTTTCAACCAGAAAGCTCCGAACCATTGATTGGATTTGCTGTGTTAGGAGGGATTTTCTCTGAAGGGGTAGACCTGAAAGGGGACAGATTGAATGGTGTAATTGTCGTTGGAGTAGGTTTACCACAGTTATGTTTCGAGCGGAATATTATGAAGGACTATTTCCAAGATACCGGAAAGAATGGGTATGATTACGCGTATACCTATCCAGGAATGAACAAGGTACTGCAAGCGGGAGGGCGATTAATTAGATCTGAGGCAGATACAGGAGTAATTGTCCTTGTTGATGATCGGTTTCTAACTCAGAAATATCTACGGCTATTCCCACCTGAATGGAGGGACTTTGAAATAGTCTAATTGGGGACGGTTCTTGATTTGCGGGAATTTGGTTAAAAAGAAGCGTGAGAACCGTCCCGGTTTTGCCAAGCAGGAAAATGACCCATGAAAAGGGAAAATAATAATGTAAGGTGTTTCTTATTCTAGTAGGGAACAGTTAAAAGCTCTTTTGTATCTTTTAAAACTCAATCGAAAGTAGGTTTTAGTTCAATGGATTATGTGAAGTTTGGTCATACAGGAATGGATGTCTCACGCCTTTGTATTGGTTGTATGAGTTTTGGTGTGCCAGAGCGCGGGAGTCATGGGTGGGTACTTGATGAAGAAAAGAGTCGTCCTCTTATTAAGAAGGCTCTTGATTATGGGATTAACTTTTTTGACACAGCGAATGTCTATTCTGATGGGACGAGTGAGGAAATTGTTGGGCGAGCGTTGAAGGATTATGCAAATAGAGATGAGATTGTCCTTGCGACGAAGGTGCATGGTCGAATGCATGCTGGTCCAAACGGTGCGGGACTTTCCAGAAAAGCGATTATGAGTGAGATTGATAACAGCCTGCGGCGACTTGGAACAGATTATGTTGACCTCTATCAAATTCATCGTTGGGACCCACATACTCCAATCGAAGAGACCATGGAGGCGCTGCATGATGTTGTCAAGGCAGGGAAAGCGAGATATATCGGAGCCTCTTCGATGTATGCATGGCAGTTCCTGAAAGCCCTCCATATTGCAGAAAAAAATGGCTGGACCCGATTTGTTTCAATGCAAAATCACTTAAACCTCCTATATCGAGAAGAAGAGAGAGAAATGTTGCCACTTTGCAGTGCGGAGAAAATTGCCGTGATTCCTTGGAGCCCACTAGCTAGAGGGAAATTAACACGTGAATGGGATGAAACGACTACTCGTTCAGAGACCGATGAGTTTGGAAAAAGACTTTATGCTACTACAGCAGAAGCAGATCGTCTAGTTGTTGAGCGAGTTGCGGAACTTGCCGAAAAGCGTGGTGTTCCTCGCGCTCAAGTAGCTCTTGCATGGGTGCTCCAAAAAGATCCAGTAACTGCACCAATCATAGGAGCAACAAAAGAATCGCATTTGGATGACGCTATTGCTGCATTATCCATTCAGTTAACTGAAGAGGAAGTATCCTTCTTAGAAGAGCCATACGTACCTCATCCAGTGCTTGGGTTTTAGGTGAATTAGGGGTGGTTCTTGTTTTGCTGGTGTTGGCAAAACAAGAACGGTCCCTTTCGCCATGGAAAAAAGAAGCGTAAGAACCGTCCCGAGTTTGCTTGTTCTATTGGTAGTTATAGTTTGAATTGTCTAGTTAATTCTTGTAGTTTTTCCAATAAATGATCTAATCTATCCGAATTTTGTGCAATGAGTTCAATCGAACTGGTTGTTTGTTGAACAGATGCTGATGTTTGTTCTATTCCAGCAGCAGCTTCTTCTGAAATTGATGCGATATTATCAATAAATACGCCAATTTGGTTCGAGTCATTTTTTATGATTTCAAAGTCAGCGGTTGTTACATTTATTTTAGCAATCATGTTTGAAATAGCAGTTGTGATTTCATCAAACGTCTTTCCAGTCGAATTGATGTGAGTGGTCCCAATTTCAACTTGGGAATATCCATTTTCCAACGCTGTGACAACTAGATGAGATTCATCCTTAATCCCTTCTACGATTTGCTTAATGTCCACTATTGAATTAGCTACTTGCTCTGCAAGCTTTCTCACTTCATCAGCAACAACTGCGAAGCCTCTTCCACTTTCTCCAGCCCTTGCTGCTTCTATTGCTGCATTCAAAGCTAGTAAATTAGTTTGTGCGGCGATATCTTGAATGACTTCGACAAGATTATTGATTTCTCCAGTGCGTTTATCTAAGCTTACGACTTGTTCTACCGCTTGATCCACGATTTGGTTAATGGTATTCATCTGGTTAATTGAAGAATTCATTAACTCTTTGCCATCAGATGTAAGACTCGCTACACCATTTGCTAAATTCGCGAGTTCTTTACTACTTTCATTGGTGTTTCCAATTTTAACAGCAAATCCATTCATTGTATTTGCTAAATCAAGTGCATTGGATGCTTGAGATTCCGCTCCATTCGATAATTCCTGCATGGTAATAGCGACTTGCTGACTTCCTTGCATAATTTCATCTGAGGAAGTTCTCATTAACGATGATTGTTCTTTGACTTCATCAGCCATCTCCGTGACACTAGAAATCATTCTTCTAATATTGGTTTGTGTGTCACTAACAGAAGAGTACAATTGCCCAATTTCATCTTGCCTCGTTTGTTTTGATAGGGAGACGTTCAAATTTCCACTAGAAATCTCATTCATTATGCCGGTAACTTCTTGAATTGGTTTAGAAAAACTTCTGCTAAAAATCCAAGCAACCAATGCTACGATTATAATCGTAGCAACTGCCACGATAAGTAGAAGAGAGATAATCGTATTTTGTGATTTGGTTACAATGGAAATATCTTGGCTAATATTAATGATCCCAATGACCTCTGTATTTGTTGGGTCAAACAATGGGATATATGATTCTAAGTTAGAATCATCCTTCTCAGAAACCTCGTTCCCTTTAAGAACTTCACTAATCATGTCAGTATTAGCCATACTTGTAGCAATGTTTTGTTCAACAGAAGAAACCAATATTTCACCATCTGAATTGGCAATATTGAGGTTAATATCGTGTAAGGATTCAGTTATTGAGTAAATAAAATCACTGCTAAGTCCAGTTTGGAGAGTACCAACTGTTTCATTTCCATTTTTTATTGGAACAAATGCCCTTACAGCAAGTCCACTACTACCAAACTCAAATCCTGATAGTTCCTCTCCATTAAGCGCTGCTTGAATCGCATGTTTATCGCTTTTATCATCTCCGTATTTCTCTGGGTTATGACCTCTGTAGAAAACAACCCCATTCGCGTCACCAAATTCGAAGACATCAAGACCATGTTCACTTTCTAGCCTCAGATATACTTCTTGAACTTCACGATCAAGCTGAGATCGGTCTTCGCTTAGAAAAGCTTGTACCAACTCTTCATTATTTGCATAAAGCTTTGTCAGCTCTAGTAATTCGTTAGACACAGCATCTAATTGTGTGGAGATAGATTGTCTAGCTGCAGCATTGTTTTCAACTAACATATCTGAAAAGCCATCCTTCGTTTGAAAATAAAGAACGATACTCACAAATAACAGTGGAATGATCGAAACAAGCAATAGGATAGAAAATAATTTCGAGCGTATTGATTTTTTAAAGAACAAGTTGTTACCTCCTCTGGGTGATAAAATGATATTGAATCGACTTATTATACTATATTTCGGGAAAATTGGGGACGGTTCTTGATTTGCCATTTTGCAAATCAAGAACCGTCCGAAAGTTGCCTCTTGACAAAAAAATGGAATAATTTTATATTTAAATTAGCTATTTTGCATAACCAAGTAGCTGTTTTTTATAAGGGCTATCTTGTTTTACCAACTACTATGAATTAACATATTTTTTATGGTCTGCTATCATGTATAACAAGTTAGTGGAGAAAGGATAATGATTATGTCGATAAGAAGCCAATTATTAAAAGGAATTTTGGACGGTTGTGTGTTGGCTGTGATTGAGAAAGAGCCTGTCTATGGGTATGAACTTTCACAAAAGCTATTGAATATTGGTTTAGCGGATGTAAGTGAAGGGACGATTTATCCGATTTTATTACGATTGCAAAAGAATGGACTCATTCGAGGTGAGATGCGACCTTCTGAATCTGGGCCAAACCGAAAGTATTATTTTTTGACAGAAGCGGGGCAAGAAGCGTTAGATACCATCACTGAAGAATGGGAGCAAATTACAAAACCAGTGAACGAATTAATGAATGGGAGGAGAAAAGGATGAACGCCAAAAAGTTAATTGAAGAAAATAATAAAAAAAGGGAAGAGCTAACTCCGGAGAATGAAGCTTATTATAGTGACATGCTCATTTACATTCGACTGCAATTTAGCCTTTCTGAACAGCAGTCAGAAGAGGTGTTAATGGAGCTACTTGATCATTTGTTAGATGGACAAAAGGCAGGGAAAACGGCGAAGGACATCTTTGGTGATGATCCGAAAGGCTTTGCTGATGAAATCATAGAACATATTCCAAAAGAAGAGAAACGAAAACTAGTCCCATTTGTTGGAGGGATTGTTGCTGATATCGTTGGTTGGTTATTGGTGATTAGAGGGATTTTATTCGTTATCTTATTGCAATTTACTGAGGTGAAAACCCTCGTTTACCCGATCTCAGTGTTATGTATTGCCTTAGTCATTGCGGGGTTTGTCATATTTACGATTATCTATATTTTTAAGCTGGTTCAGCGATCACTCTTCAAGGGCGAACAAAAAGGTAAATCACGTATAGACACAATAAAAGCAGGACTAGTTGGGGCAATGGGGATGGCTGGAGTGCTGTTAGTTGCGAAGTTTCTACCTGAGTTCGGTCCAGCATTTGATTTTTCCTGGTGGGCATCGCTTCTAGTTGGGGGAATTATTTTGCTCGTGCTAAAAGTGAAGAAGAAAATGCAAGGGGTGTAAGAATATGCTTTCGACTAAAAGTGAGGAATTCATTGATAATCTTAGAATGTACTTGTTGATGTCAGGAAAAAATGAGCGCGAAATTAAGGAATTAATTGAAGAATTAACGGACCATCTGACCGAAGCAGAGAAGCATGGTCGAAGCATCGATGACATAGTTGGGCACACACCTGAACAATACATGGCTTCATTGAAAAATGAAATGAAATCAGATTATAAACAAATCATCAAACTCCTTCCACTTTATTTTCTTGGTGTCATCGCCTATTTTTTAATTGGCTCAGCGATAAGGGGAGAGTTTGAGTTAAACATCGTCCAGGTTATTGGTTTTCCAATATTAGCAATGCTTGGACTCGTGATTTACGTGTACTTTTTACAACAAGCTGGACGGAAGCAATATTCAAAGAAGAAGTTCTTTGTTGGTGGAATGATTGCGAGTTCTATTGTTACCATCTCAGCCATCCTTCTCCTGGTTGGAGGTCATTTATTAGTTGATCCATTTTTCATCGGTAATCAGACGTCAGATTTAGTTGTCATTGTGATTTGCTGTGGTCTCTTCATATTAACAGCACTTTGGAGTAAAACATGGGTTCCGATTTGGCTTCCTATGATTCTATCGATTTCGGACGTCTTGAGCCGATTTAATACTATGAGCGTTACTGAGATTTTCATAGTTCATATTGCCTCAATAGTATTAATGACACTACTACTTGTGTTGAACGTATGGTTGGTGGAAAGAAAGAAAAAGCTAATTGGGGACGGTTCTTAAACTGCTTTCGTTATGCTCGAAAAGTATCAAACGGAAAGATTTGTATAGGCAAATTGAGAACCGTCCCTGTATGGTGATCAGAATTGAGTTGAAAATAGACGGAGAATTTTCGCTTATTTGATTATTTGTATGAAAAATAGCTTAAATAGGCGGAGAAATTCCGCCTATTTACAGGATAACAGCTAAAATAGCAGGTTTTGCAGCGCATAACCGAAAAATCTTCCCTTATTTACCCCGATATGAGCTCTATTTTACATTTAAGCGGAAAATCTTCGCTTATTCCACTTAGAACGGCAAATTGAGAACCGTCCCCGATTTGCCCTGCCCAAAGTTGGTTTTAAAATCCACTTACTTTATCATATAATGAATGATAGAATGACTTGTTGGCTTTAATGATATATAGATTATGATATTAATATAATTTGGTGGTGTGGATGAAATGAAGGGAAATAAAGTGTGGATCGTAGCAGCTATTCTTATCATCGCATGTTTCCTTCTTTATATATTTCTTCCGGGGTCGAATCAAACTCTGCCTGAGGAAGAAAGTGTGAGCGTTGTATCAAATATTAAGGAAGAGCAAGCAGAAAATCCTTCAGTTGATACTGAGGTCGAAGAAGAGGAACCACAAGAAGAGGATACGACTCAAGAACAATCTGTGGCAGAGACATTTAAAGAAAAAGTGAGAGAAATGATTGAAGGGGCAATTAGTTTTTTTAGAGATGAGAAAAAGATTGTTGCCATTGGTGATTCATTAACTGAAGGTGTTGGTGATGAAACGGAGAGTGGTGGTTATGTTGGGATTTTAAATCACACATTTGAAGATCAGAACATCAACATTTCTATTGAAAACCTGGGTAAAAGGGGTAACCGTACAGATCAATTATTAGTCAGGCTGGAAAATGAAGAGATTGCCTCATCTATTAAGGATGCTGACATTGTCCTAATCACAATCGGTGCGAATGATATCATGAAGGTGGTTCGTAGTAATTACACAAACCTTAATCTAGAGCCATTTGCAGAAGAAAAAATTAACTATGTAGAGAGATTACGAGCCATTTTTACGAAAATGAATGAAATAAATCCTGATATGCATATCTATTTGATCGGATTTTATAATCCATTTGAGCGCGTATTCGGTGATATTGAACAATTAAATCTCATTCTTGATAATTGGAATTTTGCAGGTGAGTTAGTCACTGAAGAATTTGAAAATGTATCATATATTCCTACGAAAGATTTATTCCACAATGCAACGGTCAATCTATTAGCTGATGATAATTTTCACCCTAATACGAGTGGTTATAAGTTGATGGCAGAGCGAGTGCTAGAGTATCTGGATGATTATCAGGAAGAGGCCGAGTTGCCTAATGAAGAGACTGAGACTGAGACTGAGACAGAAACAGAATAGAAGGTGAAATCATGCGAGTACAGTTAAAAGGAAAACCGACATGGAAGCAGTTATTTCTGGGGTTAGCAGGAGCGAATGGGATACTATTCATCCTATTCTTCGTTCTATTGCTTTGGCCAGTTTCGGAAACAGAGATACCTGAGAAAGCATTTATTGAAGAAGAACCTGGTGCTGAATTCACAGTCACCTCAAGTAAGCAGAATTTGAATGAGTTAGTCAATGAATATGTTGATAAATTCATGAAGGACCAAAGTGATAAATACACTGTAGACTTTGGTGGTGAAAATGTTCGATTATTGGGTTCAATTGAAGCTTTTCAAACGGATATCCCATTCTCAATTACATTAGAGCCTGCGGTTCAAGAAAATGGAGACCTTGTCTTATATACGTCGGATATGTCACTAGGGTTGTTACAATTACCAGAAAAGAAGATTCTTGAATACGTGAAGAAAGAATTAGCAACACCTGACTGGGTGAACATCGATCCAAGCAATCAATCCATCTATATTGGCGTCACACAAATGGATGTCAAAAGTAACTTCAAGGTCAAAGTCCAAAGCTTTGATTTGAAAAATGATCAGATAACCTTCAGAATTAAAGTGCCGAATAAAACCTTAGGGTTGTAGTTGGCGAATTGGGGACGGTTCTTGCGCTGCCAAATGTAGCATTGGCAGCGCGGAGAACCGTCTCTTATTGTTTTCTGAGGGAGTGGCAACATGAGAACCGTCCCCAATTTGCTATTTAATGAAGACACTTATGCCGTCTACGAAATCATCACTATTTCGGGCTTTTTCAAGAAGAGTCAATAGTTCTCCGCTTTCGATGTGAGATGGTGTCACGCCATTAACCATTACACTCAATTCATCATCGTCAGTGTATAGTGAATATTGATTGAAGTGACAATCGTTCGTGAGGAATGCTTGATGGGCATCAATTAATATCTTTTCAACCATCTCTAATGAGGGTTCTTTCAAATCAAGTCGGAGTACAACCTCAGACGCTATAGGTAGTGCTTTGTCAAACTTCATATCAAGCTCTAGCACATTCAGATTGTCTTCATGATCATAAATCACCATAGTCCTGTTGTTTTCAAAGCCGAGTTCAGTCGCAATAATATTTTTTGCAATCACAGAATACTCACTTGAAAGTCTTTCAAGTGTATTGAATTTATTTAAGACATAGCCGTCATAATCGTCCCATTGCACTTTTCCACTACGATAATAGATACTGAATTTTGTATCCATACTACTTTTGGACTTGACCCTTGACGAGTAAGTTCCATCTTTAAAGTTATAGCTTGATTTTGGAATGTCAAGATCCAAGTGGGAGTAATTCATTTCTACATATTGTTTAATGGCCTTGTTCGCTAGTGCGGCTGAAACCGGATTTCCTACAAAGGCATTCGTGATAAAAAGTAAGCCAGCTATAAGGAGGATTGCAATTGTACCAGCAAGTATTTTTAAAGGTCGTCGTTTCTTTTTCACTTATATTCACCTTTCTTAAATGCAAATTTTAAAAGAAATGCAATGATTGAACCTAATAAGACTAAAGCCATGTAGATCAAGCTGAAAAATAGTCCGCTATAGAATGCAACCCACTGGAAGCCTTCGGTGATAATAAATGCGACGGATTGCCATACATAACTTAATCCCAAAATGATGATAGGCGCTAAATACCATTTTCTTTTAAAAGCTAAAAGAGAAACAGCCCCTATAATTGGCATGATTAAAAAGTTGTAAAACATTCCAAACGAGTTAGTAAGAGCAATTCCGACAATCGCACCAATAATAAGGATTGTAAGTTGTGTTATATATACACTACGTTTAATTGCGGCAATGATTTTTTTATCCTTAATTGAGGGCTGTTCGGTAGGCACGGTTTCAAAAAAATCGAACTCAGCTTTACACGCCTCACAATGTTCAATATGTTCATTAACAATGGCTGTACTGTCTTCACTTGCTACACCGTCTTTCACAAGCGGTATCAAATCGAGTATGACTTCACACGTGATCTTTGACTTCATCTGAGTCCCTCCTTTTCCAAGATGGCCTTAATCCATTTCTTCGTCCGAAAATCAATCACTCTAGCAGAGCTCTCGGAGATATTAACGGCTTGTGCTATTTCTATGAAACTATATCCTTCCACTCGCATATTGACAATCGTTCGAGTGCGTTCATCTTTCTCAAGTAATAATTTCTCGATTCGTTCGATTGTTTCGTTCGTTACTAAGCGGTCTGCATGATTGTCAGATACATATAGTTCTAGCAAATCGTTGTATTCAACGACTGGTTTCTCTTTCCGAAGCCTTTCAAGCCATGAATTACGAGCAATCGCAAAAAGCCAGGTCTTGACGGAGGATTGCCCTTTGAAATTTCCGATTGATGAGATTGCTTTCACAAACGTTTCCGACAATAAATCTTCAGCAAGGGTAGGATTATGAGTCAACGAAAGTAGATACACATATACATCTTGCTTATACAATTTATATAAATTCTCTATTTGCTTCACCAAAATCCCCCTTTCACTTATTAGTTACACTTTGAGCTGAAATGTTACAAATAAATTTAATTGGGGACGGTTCTTAGTTTGCCAAATTTAGAAAAAAGAAGTGTGAGAACCGTCCCCGAATGGCCTTTACTTATATAGTAATCTTAAAAAGTAGATGGCGAAAGATAAGTTATTAGTTTGTTTCGGTTTGTGAATGGTATAATAAGGAAAAAGTTTGGGGGAGGGATTAATTTTGAGTAAACTAGATATTCGTTTCACTGATAGAATGATAAGGATAATGAAGAGGGCTGAAGGTGAGGCCAGTTTATCTAGTTGTAAAACCTTAAATCCTGTTCACTTGCTAATCGCTTGTTTAGATGAAAAATCTGGTGTATTTGCTGAGATATCATTGAAAACACAGCTGAACAAGTCCGATTTAAGGAATTTGGCCGAGAACATAAATGAAAGTAGTATAGATTTTTCTGAAATAGAATATGTCAATATTGCTGTGACTGAAGAAGTTGTAAAAATTTTTAGAGAGGCAATTACATATATGGAAAGATATAAGCAAATTTATGTAAATGAAGGACATTTACTGAAAGCTTTAGTAAAAAGTCGGAGTTTAAACGGCTATCTATCAGAAGAAGATAAATTACTACTTTTAACCCTCGGTACAACATCAAGAGATATGATTACTCACCTTGGTAACTACACTTTCCCAAACATAAATACAAATCTAGTACGTAGAGCAAATAGTGAAGATACAAGAAGTCTTATAGAGTATGTTAAAAATAATTTTTCAACTGAATGGTCTCAAACCATTAGTGATGGGTTCTTATTAAATAAATCTTCAATTTATCTTGCATGTGATGCGAATGATAATATTATAGGTTTTGCTGCTTTCGACATATATAAAAATAAAAAATGTTATTTTGGACCTATGGGAGTATCCAAGTCTAATAGAATGAAAGGAATTGGATATGCACTTCTTCATCACTGTTTGAGGGATATGAGTGAGATAGGTTATGAATATGCAATTATTGGCGGAGCTGGCCCAATTGAATTTTATGAAAAAGCTTGTAATGCAGTTGTAATCCCTTCGATATAAGCAGAATACATACATGTCATTTGTATAATGTGCGATAAAATAACAAATTGATGATGGGTCTTGCTCTTACTCAGCTACATAAAAAATTATCTTCACTATTGGGGAAATATGAAATATATCGAGTAAGAACCGTCCCTAAGGAGGAATTAGTGATGAAAATAAGACTTGCAGAAGAAAAAGACATAAAGCAATTAGTCAGAATGAGATGGGATTTTACGATTGAACATGATGAAAGCAATCAAGTTCGATATACTTCATTTGATGTGTTTGATAAAGAATGTAGAGAGTTTTTAGAGAATGCACTGAAAAGTGATCGATGGTTTATTTGGGTTGCAGAGGAAAATGAAGAAATTGTATCTCATATCTATATAGAATTAATACAAAAAGTACCCCGTCCTGGTAGGGTTACGTATCCCTTTGCTTATATGACAAATGTGTATACGATTCAAGAATATAGAAACAAGGGGATTGGGAGCAGGTTACTTACTACGATAAATGAGTGGACGAAAGAAAATAAATATGAATTTGTGATTGTATGGCCAAGTGATGACAGCATTAAATATTATAAGAAAAATGGTTACAAGCATTGTACAGAACCGATGGAGTATTTTCCTTCTTGAGGCAAGGAGGGGGAGTTCTTATATTGCAAATTCAATTAATGCAGTATGAGAACCGTCCCCAATTAGCGATTAAAGTACCACTCTAGTATTTCCTTTTTGTCTTTTGATGGGACGTGCTTATAATTAATTAGCTGTAGACCATCGTCATCCCGTTTAAAAGTTAGATAATCAGTTCCTATAATATTATGAGCACCGATAAACGTTTCAATTTGAATGGTTATAACGAATTCTATATCGTTTTTCATTTTTAAATTTACTACCTTATGTTGCCAAGATTGAACACCATCGAATTCGTAGTTCTCTTCAACCGCTTTATAGATATCCTCGAACATCAAAGAAACTAGCGCCTTCTCAAAAGGAGATTGGTCTTCATTTGTTGATTGTGAAGCTGCGGCTGCAGAACTTCCTGCTATGAATAATATCAGCATTGTGAGTAGGATATTTTTCTTCACTAAGTCCACCTCCTTTTTTGTATATTACCCATAAATCTCATAAACAAATCGGGGACGGTTCTCACTCTGCCAAATGCGAATTGGCAAAGTGAGAACCGTCCCAAATTAGGGAATGCTATGTTCGAGGTGTTGTCGATGAAGAAATGCTATTTCTTGTTATTAGTGTTTTTCCTTTTGTCTACTAGAGCAGAGGCTAAGGTAGGTGAGTATAAGGTCGTTTCAGAGTTAGTTGATGAAAATATAACGTTATATGCAAAGGAAATGGATGGCTTATACAGAGATTTTAAATTAGTTTTCAAAGGTCACCGTTATTCAAGACCTTTTTGGTTGAATGTGACAAATCCAACCTATGCCCCAGAATTATATTATCAAGACATCGACCAAGATAGAAAAAAGGAATTAATTATTGCGTTAACAAAAGGACATGGTACAGGTGTTAGAGACGAAGAGGTATATGTCTATAGATATACAAATGGATTGATTGAAGTTCTTGTTGATCACCCATTAGCAATTATTTATAAAAACACAAAGACAAAATTAACTACGAAAAAAGCTGAAATCATCATTAATGACAAAATTTCTACTGTAGAAACTAAATCACTTGATCCTTCACATTTATTTGAGGATATCGCTTTTGGTGGCATTCTTGATTACGCGGTAATTGATCAGAAACTAATGGTAAGAGTAAGTGCACAAATAACCCCCGCAGAGTTCATTGGTGATATTATTATTGTGTATGAATACAAAGATAAGATGTATCAAGCTAAAACAATTGAATTTATATCTCATGATAAAATGGAAGAAAATCCATTTTATGGACCGTAGTTAGGGACATATTTAACGTCTCCATTGTGAGATGAAATGTTAAAATGAGAACCGTCCCCAATTAGCCACAGTATGAGAGCCGCCCCAATTAGCTACAAGATGGCAAAACCACCATTGGTTCTGCGAATAACCTCTTTTTTGAATGGGTATTCTACCTAAGTAATCACAATAAAAGGAGGTTGAGTTATTCATGTATTTTTATCGAGAAGATTTGATTAATATGATTGTTCCTGATAAGCCAGACCCGGTTGCAGCTAAGGTGTTACAGGAGGCTTTGGGTGGGAGATTTGGTGAAATGCGGACGATGATGCAGTTCTTCTTCCAAAGTTCTAATTTCCGCGGAAAACAGAAACAGTACCGTGATTTAATTAGAGGTGTATTTCTAGAAGAAATTAGCCATGTGGAATTAGTGCAAACCACGATTAACCAACTATTAAATGGTTCTGGAGAAGATGCGGTTGGTTCTGAAGGTCCTTCAGGTGCGCCACTTGAGGATGCCATTAAAGATGCAAACCCACACCACTTTATCATGGGGGCTCAATCTTCATTACCGGTAGATGCGGCTGGAAATCCGTGGAATGGAAACTATGTGTACAGTCATGGTAATTTAATCAGCGATTTATTGGACAACCTCGTTTTAGAATCAACCGGTGTCCTTCAAAAATCACGTATTTATGAGATGAGTTCAAATAAGACCTTCAGAGAAACATTAGCTTTCTTAATTGTAAGAGATAACGCACACCAGAATGCATTTGCAAAAGCGTTGGAAACATTAGGAGTAGATTGGGCAAAACTTTTCCCAGTCCCAAATTATGATATTAATAAATATCCAGAATGTCGTAAATATGTCGAAATGGGATTCCATAATGCTCAATTTAATTTCAGATTAGATGAAACTTTAATGGGCCAAATCTTCCAAGGTGAAACTCCAAGTCGTAATGATGGCACGCTTCAAGTGGTTCCACCACCAAAAGGGTATCCTGTACCAGAACTTCCAGAAATGCCTAACGAACACAGCCCTGGGTTACATGATTTAGATAAATAAGTACTAGGAGTAGAAGCGATCATTTGACGCTTCTTTTTTCGTGGGATCATTTAATTGCTTCTTTTTAAAATTTACTTACATAATTATAATTTAAGATGTTTTTGCACAAATCTTAGAAATAGAACGGTTCACAAGTTCCACATTGGAAGGGGGATAGCGTAATAAAGAGTAATACATCATGATTTGACATAGTAAAGGAACAGATTATAATCCATATAAATCGTAACCATTATGATTTATATGAGCGAATGTAGATCCCAATAAGTCGTAGCTTAAAATTAGATGAAGAAAAAAGGGTGGTTGTGATGGTAAATGATAAAATGATGGATATATTTGTTAAAAGTATCGTAGCTTCCCTTCCTGACAAGAAGAGAGTGGTATATCAATTTATTGAGAGTATTGAGGAAAGCTTGGCACAGCAATCTGAGACAAAGGAGCAGTTTTTAACTTTTCTTAAAGAGCATTCTCCACACCTTCAAGCAGCCAACCGCTTTTCTATGACAATTGAAGAGACTGTAAATCTTATGCATCAGATTGAAGATGAAATTAACTTGAAACTAGAAGAGAAACTAAGGAGGTACCAATGGATTGACTGCACTGATAAATTAAATAAAAATGATAATAGAGATATCAAGCATTACGTCATCATTTCATAAAAGCTGTTTCTTCAATTGAAGCAGCTTTTATGAACTATTAAATTAGGAAAAATGGTAATCTTCTTCATCAGATAATAATTTATCTAAAGCTTGCCATGTCATGAGTGCACAATTATGTCTTGCTTTTAAGTTATGAACTCCTTGTAAAGACCAGCTATCTCCTAAGTCGACTTCTTCTGTGATTGTTCCATTTTGAATTAATTCCTCCATTGCTTTTCGTAGGGCAGTAATTTCTGTTAATGTTTTGTTTGTTATTAGTTCGGTCATCATGGAGGCAGAGGCCATACTAATACTACAGCCTTCACCAATGAAGGCTGCATGTTGGACTAGGTCCTGTTCAAGGTGCAAAAATAATGTCATGATATCACCACAAGTAGGGTTTTTGTAATGAACTTTACGAATATGGTCTCCCTTTAATTCCTCAAAATTTCTCTTTTGTCTATAATGATCCATAATCACTTGCCTATACAGATGATCGAGCATAGTTGCACATTTCCCCTTTCATTACGTCCAAAAGCTCATTTTAAGTATCGAATATTTAGAAGGGTTAGTTTGCGATACAGTTTTTAAATTGTTTCTCCAACTCATCTTTCTTTAAGTCTTTCCCTATGAAAACAAGTTCGCTCAACCTAGATTCATTTTCTTTCCATTTTCGATCTGGGGTACCTGAAAACAACATATGAAGACCTTGGAAGACAATACGTTGTTCCATTCCTTTAATATGAAGAATGCCTTTGTACCGTAATAAATCTTCTCCTTTTTCCCGTACGAGGTAACTCATCCAATGATCTACTTTTTCTAAATCAAGTGGCTTCTCTTCTCGGAAAGCAACAGAGGATACCTTATCATCATGATGATGATGGTGATGATCTTCTAGAAAGTGTGGCTCGATTTCGAGTTTGCGATTCACATCAAATGTATTGATGCCCAATATGTCTAAAACCGCACATTACAGTTTTGAGCATGAATTCTCTTTGCCGCCGGATTCATATTGATGATTCTTTTCTCCAGAGAGTTCAGGTCATCTTCTGACACAAGATCTGTTTTATTTAAGATAATGACATCAGCAAATGCAATCTGCTCTTGAGCCTCATCATGGATATCAAGGTGTTTGATGACATGTTTGCTGTCTACTACGGTAAGAATACTATCTACATAAAACATTTCTGATAGTAACTCATCCATAAAAAATGTTTGAGCAACAGGTGCTGGATCAGCGAGACCTGTCGTTTCAATTAATACACGATCAAATTTGACGTTCCCTTGCTCCATTGAAAACACAAGAGTTCTCAGAATACGAATTAAATCACCTCGAACCGTACAGCAGATGCACCCATTGTTCATTTCCAATATTTCCTCATCTGCATCAACGACTAATTGATTGTCAATCCCAACTTCACCATACTCATTAACAATTACTGCAACCTTTTGATGATGTTTTTCTGTTAGAATCCGATTTAATAGGGTTGTTTTCCCTGCACCTAAATATCCAGTAAGAATCGTAACGGGAATTTTGTTTGAGTTTATCATTGTCATTCTGCTCCTTCATTTACATGATTTTTGATACTTTGATTACTTTTTCTTTGTCTTTACTTATTCCGGTGGCAACTCCGTTTGCACGTTCAAAACCTTGCCCACAGAAGGTATGACTTACTTTGACAGTGTAGTCTATATCGTTTAGTAATGAATCGATAAAAGGAGCGGCATCATCAGGGGTTAAATCCTTATACCATGTTCCTTTTGGATAGTCGATGACAACACACTTATCTAGGCATCTTCCATTACAACGAGTCCGAGTTGTGTGAATAGTCTCATCTACTCCACGAGCGGAGATTTCTTTTCGAAGTGCTTGCGTGAGTTCCTCAGCCCCTACTTTATTGCAGCTACTTCCATTACAAATGAGAACGTGATGCTCTGTTTTTCCTAAATCCCATGTAGCCATAATTAATTCCCCTCCACTAAATCAAAATCATTACGATTTGCAATCGATAATTGTTTTATAGTTTTCTTTCTCAAAGAAGTGTCTAAAAAAAGATTACCAACTAGATTTCTTGATACCTGGAAGTTGGCCTTTATGTGCCAACTCTCGGAAGGCAATTCTAGACATATTAAATTTTCTCATGTAGCCTCTAGGTCTTCCTGTTAGTTCACAACGATTATGTAAACGAGTAGGGGAGGAATCCCGCGGTAATTTGCGTAATGCTTCATAATCACCTTTTGCTTTTAACTCCATTCTTAATGCAGCATATTTCTCAACCATTTCTTGACGTTGTTTTGCTTTTGCTACTTTTGATTTTTTTGCCATTAATACTCTCCTTTGTTTATTTTCTTTATTTAAAACGTAATCATTACGATTTATAATTTCATTCTAGCTCTTTTTAATTTTAAAAGCAAACATAGTGAATCAGGGACGGTTCTTACACTGCCCAATTTGCCCAAGGTGTTCACAATTTTCATCGTTTAATCAACACAAATGAATGATAGAATAAAATGGAAAATAAGGGGGGGACAGTGTGAAACAAAAATTAACGAAATCATCAACTGATAAGTCTATTTCTGGAGTTTGTGGAGGGATTGCTGAATTTTTCGGTATTTCATCCTTGGCAGTCAGACTTATTTTTATTTTTTTACCTGCTAACGTCCTTATATATTTGATTCTTGTCAATACGATGCATGACAGACCACGATCAAGCTTGTATTGAACTTGAGGAACGTCCCCGAGTGTTACTTCCCACGCTTTTTCTTCTTCTTATCTAACCGCGGTCTGCCTTCTTTTTCAAGTCGATCATTAAGCTCTTGCCATGATTTTTCTACTGCTCGTTCATGTTCAATTTTAAAGATTATAAAATCGAACAGAAATGTTGCTACTAAGCTGACTAAAGCAATCCAAATGATGGTCATATGGTAACCTCCAATGTGTTTGTGGATACAGATAAATTACGATTATTTTGTTCGAATGCTGATAAAGTATTCTCGTGGTCCTCCGAATCAAGAGGAACAGGCTCTCATGGGCTATGACAACACAGTCAAAAAAAACTCAGCACCATAACCTGAGTACTCACTCTGTCTTTTTATTTACAAAAATATACATCAATAAATCCTAAAATGATAAAATCAAAGTACACATGAAGTACCACAGGAACTGTCCAAAGCCAATGAAAGGAGCCCAAAACCATGCCATTAGAAATCATCCGTAACGATCTTACAAAAATGAAGGTAGATGCGATTGTAAATGCTGCCAATCAGAAGTTGAAAATGGGTGGCGGTGTTTGTGGTGCTATCTTCCGAGCTGCTGGTGTAAATGAGCTGCAGCATGCATGCGATGAGATAGGTGAATGCCCAGTGGGACAAGCTGTCATCACCGATGGATTTAACTTACCGGCAACATACATTATTCATACAGTAGGACCGATTTGGAAAGATGGCTCATACAAGGAAGCAGAGCAGTTAAGGAATTCGTATGATCATTCTCTCGAGCTAGCAAAAAAATATCAATGTGAATCAATCGCATTTCCGTTGATTTCGACTGGTATCTACGGCTATCCGAAAGAAGAGGCATTACATATTGCAGTTTCAACTATTAGTTCATTTTTATTACAGCATGACATGCTTGTTTATTTAGTTGTGTTTGATCAATCATCCTTCGGGTTAAGTAAAAAGCTATTCACATCAATAGATGAATATATTGATGAGCATTATGTTGAGGAAGTAGAATTCACATTTCAACGTCGCAAAGAGCGTTTTGCCATGGAGCAACTACAAGAAATTGAGTCGACATGGGCCGATGAAAAACAGAGTGAAGTCATTACAAATGATAGTTTAATGCATCTGATAGCGGCTCTGGATGAGTCCTTTTCAACACGCTTGCTGCATTAAATGATGAAAAAGAAATGACGGATGTGGAGACATATAAAAGGGCAAATCTTGATCGACGTTTGTTTTCAAAGATACGAAATGATATGGAGTACACGCCCAAAAAGAAAACCGCTCTAGCCTTTGCGATTGCTTTAAAATTAGATGTGGATGAAACAAACGAATTGCTATCGTCTGCAGGATATACCTTGTCACATAGTAGTAAATTCGATATCATCATTGAGTTTTTTATCAATCAAGGAAACTATAATATTCACGAAATTAACGAAGCTTTATTTGCTTATGAACAACCTTTACTTGGTGCTTAAAATGTCGCTTTCAAAGCGACCATGACCAGTTGAAATCTTGGTATCCTACACTTAATCAAACGATGAGTGGAGGAAATAAAAATGAAAAAGAATGTAACAGAAGTTGTCTTTATTTTAGATAAAAGCGGGTCCATGGCTGGGTTGGAAGCTGACACAATTGGTGGCTATAATTCAATGCTGAACAAGCAACGAAAAGCAGCAGGGGAAGCATATGTCACGACTGTCCTATTTAATCACCAGGTTGAATTAGTCCATGACAGAATCAACGCTAGAGGGATCTCTCCCATTACAGAAGAGGACTATGAGGTAGGAGGAACGACCGCCTTATTGGATGCAATCGGCTTCTCTATTCAAAAAATAGCCAACGTCCAAAAATACACAAGTGAAACAGAGCGAGCAGAAAAAGTCCTGTTCGTCATCACAACCGATGGAATGGAAAACGCTAGTCGAGAATTTACTCCTACGAAAATTAAGAACATGATCAAGCATCAAAAAGAAAAATACGGCTGGGACTTTATCTTCCTAGGCGCAAATATTGACGCAGTCTCAACAGCGGCCCAATTCGGAATCGACGAAGACTTCGCCGTCGACTACCATGCCGACAACATCGGAACTAAATTAAATTACGAGAGTGTAAGCGACGCCGTTTCGAATCTTCGTGAAGGGAAGAAGATTGATCGGAGTTGGAAGGTTGGGATTGAGAGGGATTTTGGGGAGAGACGACGGGATATTGAGTAGGCTGAGTATGGCATACAGAAGGACTAATGACAGGACTTGTTTTGAATTAATAATAATAATAATAATAGCCACCAATTAAAGGGGTGGCTATTATTAAAAGCTATGGTTTTAATGCAATAGAAAGAAATTTAGTCTCTAAGAAAGCATCAAGGCCTTCCTTTCCACCTTCGCGGCCGATTCCACTTTCTTTCAACCCACCAAATGGTGCTTCTGCTGTTGATGGGGCTCCATCATTCCAGCCAACAACCCCATATTCTAATTCTTCAGCGATTTTTGTCCCTCTTGATAGAGACTCTGTAAAGAAATACGCGGCTAGCCCAAAGTTTGTTGAAAAAAAGAACCTCGTTAGGATTTAAAGTGGATGACAATATGTGTTATCTAGGTGTGGACTATGATCAGATGTCTGATTGTTTTAACTAAAAAAGGTTTACAAAAGAAGAAGTTTTTTCTAAATGCTTTATTCAACCTCATGTCATACAAGAAAAAGACGATGATACAATCACGGAGTTAATCAAATACACAGATACGGAATATTTTAAGTTGAAGATAACAAAAAGCATTCAGTTAAAGGTAAACGATAATTTATCTGTTTTATATCTATTTAGAAGGAATTGGGAAGATTATGGCGAATGGAATAGAAAAAAGAGTGGAAAAGGGTCAACAATCCTTATTCCAGCAAGAACAAAAAAGTTTATCATAGAAGTAAGTACACAATTAAAGCTCTACACATCTTTGATCCGAAAATTCAATAACATTCATTTAAGACTAGTAAGTAACTAGGTTACTAGAATATGAATTAGAAATGAAGGAGATGAGGAAGAATGAAGAAGATTAAACTTTCAGTTATACCTGGTGATGGTGTAGGGAAGGAAATCATGCCACATTCCCTAAGGGTACTAGATAAAGTTGCTGACATTCATGGTGGACTTTCCTTTGAAAAAGTCCATCATCCGTGGAGTTGTGAGTATTACTTAGAGCATGGAGAAATGATGCCTAAAGACGGACTTCATCAATTGAAAGATAGTGATGCTATCTTCTTAGGCTCTGTTGGAAATCCAAAGCTTGTCCCTGATCATATTTCTCTGTGGGGCTTACTGATCAATATTAGGAGAGAGTTTGAGCAAAGTTTAAATATCCGTCATGCAAAACGTTTCAGAGGGATTGACTCGCCTATCTCAACACCAGATGACTTTGATATCATCGTGGTGCGTGAGAATAGTGAAGGTGAGTATAGTGAAATCGGTGGATCGATTCATAAGGGTGATGATGAAATTGTCGTTCAGAATGCTGTTTTTACAAGAAAAGCTTCAGAAAGAGCGATGAGACACGCATTTGAACTAGCAAAAACGAGAAAGGGTCTTGTAACAAGTGCGACCAAATCGAATGGAATCGTTCATACGATGCCATTTTGGGATAAGGTATTTACAGAGGTATCAACTGATTATCCAGAAGTATCGACTAATTCATTCCATATAGATGCGTTATCGGCATTCTTTATTACACGACCATCAAACTTTGATGTCGTCGTAGCGAGTAATTTATTTGGCGATATTTTGACAGATATTAGTGCGGCTATCATGGGGAGCATTGGGATAGCCCCTGCTGCCAATATCAATGTTAATGGGAAATTTCCATCTATGTTTGAGCCAGTACATGGTTCAGCACCTGATATTTATGGAAAAGGAATCGCCAATCCAATCGGTCAGATATGGACGGGGAAAATGTTACTTGACCATATAGGCGAGCATGAGCTCGGGAATATATTAATGAGTGCGATTGAGTCAACGATAGAAGAGGGAATTAAGACACCTGATATTGGAGGGAGATCAAATACTCAAGAGGTAGCTGATCGTATTATTGAGAAATTGAAGGTTTGATTAATAAGGTCGGTTAGTAAAGTAGAGACTTGGAAGTATTATAGAGTATGCTATGATGTCACGTCAGAGTCGTACTTTTACTCCTAAATTTAAACTGCAATTAGTGAAGCTTTGCAAAAAAGGTGCAGTCCCCTAGTACGTTAAAGCTTTAATGACTTGGGTGACTGGCACCTTTTTCAGGCACCTTTTTTCATAAAGTAATGCTTGTTCTTGTTTGATCTATATCCCAAATTCTCGTTCATACGTCTTATGTAATAAATACCGTTGTAACCCTTTTTAACTTAACATCGCCTTATTCGCGTAATCTTTTGCGGTTGGTAAGTTGCCCAGTTTCTTTGCATGTTCGTCTAAAATGGCATCCTTCATCCATTGGCTTGGGAGTTTTTCCATTAACTCAACGGCACCATCCAAATCACCTTCTTCTAAGAGGATGCTAGATTTATAGTATAAGCGATAATGTACTGCTTTGATTTGATTAATATGTAATTTTGCCTCGGCTATATCCTTGAAATACAATGCTTGAACGATCTTATACAGCATTTTTATAATGTACTTTTGCCATTGGAAAAAGCGGGGTCTCTTCCAAGCAGGAGACAGGCACTTTTATAAAAATAAAAAACAGTCTGAACAACTACAGACTGTTGGAGATTATTTTTTAATATACTTTTTAAAAACTGGATTATTTTTTATAAGATTGCCTATTCTGTTTTTAGAAATGTCCTCTTTTGCTGATTTAGAATAGATATCGAGTAAGTAGACCTTATTCTCACTTGTTACTAGGTATTCTATTATTCTAAATCCACCAGAAAGTCCTTTTTGTGCACTCGTATATTTTGACATAACCAACTATCTTTTGCGAGACTCTTTTAAAAAATCCCTTGCAGATTTCTTAGGTAACTTCCCATCCTGAATCATTTTCACTTGTTTTAAAGCATCTGTCATACATTTTTGTAGTAAATATCGTTGTAATCCCTTCAAACATAATACCGTTTTATTCGCATAATCCTTTGAGGTTGTTATGGGAATAGGGGAGCAATACTTTTCACGAGATAAAGATATAGTATTTAATTGCTTCAGAAGCTTCAGAGACTTTTTTTAATTATACTCATCATTCTAATATTCATAAGAACCGTTACAATTATTGAAGAAGACGGCTTTTTGTTTTTTTAAAATGAATAAAAAGTTACATTTTTAGCAAATTAAGAAATATATAGCCTTTATACTTTTAATAGCTATAACATGACTGAATGATTAGGAGATGATAATGTGAAAAAGTATATTTACATATGGCTTGTACTAATGTTAAGTTTCTTGGCCGCTTGTGGGACAAATGGGGAAGAAAGTGTCGAGAATGAAAATTCGGTAGAAGAAACAGAAGGTCAATCAGAAAATGGAAAAGAAGACCAAGTGAATGTTGATAAAGGCCTTTTTAATGTAGAAATTACATTACCAGCTTCTTTGTTTGAAGGGGAAGATATAGAGAAAGTAATCGCAGATGCAAAAGCTGAAGGGGTAGACGAAGTTACATTGAATGAGGACGGTTCTCTGACATACAAAATGTCAAAAGCAAAGCATAAAGAAATGATGGAGGGCTTAAAAGAAGATTTGATTCTTTCCCTTGAAGATATGAAAAGTAGTGGTGAATACTCATCGATTAAAGACATTACTTATAACAACACATTTTCGGAGTTCATATTAGTTGTGGACAAGACTGAGTATGAAAATAGTATGGATGGTTTCGGAGTATTTAGCCTAGGGATAACTGGTATGATTTATCAACTGTATAATGGAGTTAATCCTGATGAGTATGAGGTAACAATCCTTGTTAAGGATGAAGAAACTGAAGAGATATTTGATCAGATTGTTTACCCAGACGATTTAGAAGATGGTTCAGAGTAATATCCTGAATATAAGGGAGAATCGGAAAATGAAACAAGGTACAAATAAAATAATATTTACTTTTATGTTAACACTGATAGTATTACTTAGTGGTTGTGGTCAAGATACAAAAGATATAACAGTTAATGATGGTAATAGTCAACAACAAGAAGAGACTCAAGAAGAGCAACAAGAACAAGAAGAATCAGAAGCGTCTAAAATAGGTTCAAGAAGTAATCCTGTACCTTTTCAGAAAACAGCTACAGTTGATGATGAATTATACAATGACGAAGGTGAAGCTTTTAAAATTAAATTTGATTTAACAGTTCTAGAAGTTATTCGTGGAGAGAATGCATATCAACTTCTACTAGACATGAATGAATTCAATGAGCCTGCTCCTGAAGGATATGAATGGGTGTTAGCAAAATCAAAAGTGAATTTTGTTGAATCAGAAACCGAGGACCTATCTTTTTTTATCGATGGTATAATGAATTTTGATATGGTTAGTGAAAGTGGAGATATTTATAGTGGGAATCTTTATGGAACAACTGATCCTGAATTCAGTTTTGAAATGTACGTAGGAAATGAAAAAGAAGGGTATATCGCTTATCTAGTGAAAACAGGAGAAAAAGCACAACTACGTTATGAAGGATTATTAGGTGGGTATGTTTTCTTTAATTTGGAATAAGTAGTTCAATGCTGTGGAAAAGCTATCAAGCTAAATCACAGAGGTTTTAGCAGCAAAAAATCGCTCTACAAATAGAAAAAAGAACGTTTGGTTTTAACTCCAAGCGTTCTTTTTATTTTGTTAAAAATGAATTATCAAAAAAATCTTTTTATTTTATCACTTTATTATGGTAGAGTAATAAAGAAAAGATAATCATTCACAGAGATTACATAGATAAGTGGGGGGATTCGGTAATGAGAATCGTTATTTTAGGAAGTAGCGGAGGCAATTTATACAATCTTGGTGGGAAAAATCCTAGTAAGTTGCTACATGAATTGAAATTACAAGCTACCTCTGCACAGATGGAAATTGTTGCGACACAATTTATTGCAGCACAAGATTCGATGGATAAAGCAAAACCTACTACGAAAGCTTCTCTTTGGACTGTAGATAAAGGGCAATCATTTATTGAAAGTGATGTTCAAACATTAGAAGAGATTAATAAAAAGGTAGAAACGGTAGATAAAGAGATTGCAGATCAAATCAGGAACGGCAAGATTGATGGAATGATTATCATGAGCGGTGATCCAAAAGGTGCGAATAAGCATGCTCTTGCTGCAGCAGCTGAGACAAAGATTCCGATTGTTGGAACAGGTGGGACGTCCATGGCTCTTGTAAGTTCACAGGGTGGTAACGTGATTGCGACATCTGGAACAACAGGAACAACGAATAGAACAAGAGCTGTATCTTTTGTCACTTCATTAAGTAAGCATTTTGGTGTTAGTTATCAACCGATATTGGGAAATAGCACAAATAGCGCTCATTCAACAAAAGGTTTAGGGATAAAGAACATAAATATCCGTGGGATCATGATGTCCGCACTTCCTGGATTTATTGCATTGGCTCTTGTTTTGGCATTTAGTAAAATTCCTGGCTTAGGTATACTTAGTGATGTATTTACTGTACTAATTGGTGCCTTGCCAGTTGTGATTGCAGTCATTGCGGCAAAACAAATTTCTGAATTAGATGAAGTGTCCATTGTAGCAGGGGTCATTGCTGGTGTGCTGTCCGTTGATAGTGGGATTATTGGTGGAATGATCGGTGGTATTATTGCAGGACTACTTGTTAGATTTTTATTCCAATTGTTTGTCGGTTGGAAATTTCCAATGACGACTGTAAATATTGCAGCAGGTGGGTTTGCAGGTCTCATATCAGGTTTATTAATCTATTATTTAATTGGTCCATTAGCACTTACATTAGGAGATCTTATTAAACAAGCAATTGAGGTAACAGTGGCGTTTAATCCGATTTTGGCAGGGATAATTGCTGGCGTCCTGATTTGGCCAGCTATTCTTGGCGGTGTTTATCATGCGGCAATTCTACCCATTGTCTTGCTCGAAATGGAGAAGACTGGCAATAGTTTCTTAGGGGCAGTTGACATGGTAGGGCTTGTGATGGTGGCTGCGGGAATTAACTTAGCAAACATTATTTCCCCTCGTGATAAAGGGGAAGCAGCTGTTGCAGCACCAGGATTTGCGATTAATATGGGGTTTGGTACATTTGTTGAATCTGCGTATCCATTCATGTTCTCAAGTAAGTGGATATTTGCTGGTGCATTAGTGTCTGCTGGAATTGGTGGCGCATTAGTTGGGATGTTTGATGTAAGAGGAACCGCTTATGTACCAACATTTACAGCACCATTATTAGCAAACAATGCGATTGGTTTTATCATTGCAATGGTTGTTCCGTTCTTAACAGCATTTATGATTACTCTAGTAGTAAATAAATTATCTAAATCAAAAAGTACGACAACAAATGAGGATATGAGCAAAAGTGCTTAATGTTTCGAGTGCCTGACACTATAATATGCTCCCTTTAAGGTAGACAGGTTTAATAAAAAATCTGTTTATCCTTAGAGGGAGTTTTTTCTATGTATACAAATATGTATTCTTTTTTGATTAAACTTTATTTTCATAAACTAACTAAGTTATGGAACTTGTATGTCTGTTGCGTTTGGATCTATGTTCCAAACTCTCGTTCATACGTTTTGTGTAATAAATACCGTTGTAATCCCTTTGAATGTAACATCGCCTTATTCGCATAATCCTTTGCTGTTGCTAGGTTGTTAAGCTTCTTTGCATGTTCGGCTAAGATGGCATCTTTCATCCATTGGCTTGGGAGTTTTTCCATTAACTCAACGGCACCATCCAAATCACCTTCTTCTAAGAGGATGCTAGCTTGATAGTATAAGCGATAATGCACTGGTTTGATTTGATTTATATGTAATTTAGCCTCGGCTACATCCTTGAAATACAAAGCTTGAACGACCTTATACATGGCTTGACGTGACTCTTGTTTAGACTTCTTTACAAGCTTTTCTGTAATGTCCTTAACTTCATCATCGATCTCATTTGCCAAAGCATAAATCATATAAAAGTTAGGATTCTTCTTATTTTTCAATAAAAACCGTTCAATTTTATCCATATTTGTTTCAAAGAGAACAGTATGAAGAACGGGTAAAAAGACAATAGCTAGGATCAAGAGAAATACAAGCCCGATTGTAAATACATTTGTAATATCAAAATATTGCAATGTGAAAAAACTAAAAAAGCTGAGTATAAAAGCAATAACATATCTCATGTTGAACACCTCACTGACAAATTTTAAATTAGTAACGTTTGAGACTTAAGGTCAAGTTTAATTAAGATCTTCTTATTGATACGTTTAATCATAGCAGGATGTTTCGTTTATTTATAGAGAATTAAGAAATACGGAAGGGTTTCGTACCATCTACTAGAATATTAATAATAGAACAAAAAGAGCTTAGTATGGTTTAAGTAAATTTAGCTTAAAAAGGAGATTGGAATAACCAATGGTCGAGCAACGAAACTGGGCAGGTAATTATACATATAGTACATCGAATTGGCATTTTCCAGAGAGAATGGAACAGGTACAGCAACTGGTGGCTAGCAGCAAACATCTAAAAGTCGTAGGTTCCCGTCATTCTTTCAATGGCATTGCAGACTCATCTACGATGATGATATCGTTACAACATCTAAACAACATCGTGCAACTGGATCACGAACGGAAACTGGTGACAGTAGAGGCTGGAGTCAAGTACAGTGATTTGTGCCTTTACCTTGCAAAAGAAGGGTATGGATTGAAAAATCTGGCTTCGTTACCGCATATATCGATAGCTGGAGCATGTGCCACCGCTACTCACGGTTCGGGGAATGATAACAGCTGTCTAGCAACAGCTGTACAAGAAATGGACGTTATAACGGCTGAGGGAGACCTTGTTTCTTTTTCAAGGGAGCACAATCCTGAAGAGTTCGATGGTGTTGTCGTCAATCTTGGTGGATTAGGCGTCGTTACTCGTTTAACGTTAGACATCGTACCGGCTTTTGACATACAACAATTCGTTTATGAAAATGTACCTTTAACTGAGTATAAGGAGCATTTTAACGATATCTATTCAAGTGCTTATAGTGTCAGCTCCTTTACTGATTGGCGGAATGAAACAATGAATCAAGTTTGGCTCAAACACTATGTTATGGATGATCAGCCTGTCAACATGGAACCTACGTTTTTCGGGGCACCTCTTGCAACAAAGAATCTACACCCAGTGGGGATGGGGGCGGAAAATTGTACAGAACAACTTGGGAAATCAGGTCCATGGTTTGATCGCTTACCACATTTCAGAATTGGTTTTACGCCTAGTGCAGGTGAGGAGTTGCAAAGTGAGTACATGATTCCTAGGGTACATGGATATGAAGCGTTATGTGCATTGAATGAGATCAGGGAACAGATGGCTCCAGCATTACTCATTTCTGAGGTTCGAACAATTGCGAAAGATGACTTGTGGATGAGTCCATTCTACAAGCAAGATTCTGTTGGGTTCCACTTTACCTGGAAACGAGACTGGGCATTAGTCGAAACGATACTCCCGGTTATCGAGAAACAACTAGCACCTTTTAACCCTAGACCACATTGGGGAAAGCTATTCACGATGTCACCTAAAGATGTTCAATCACGCTATGAAAAACTTAGTGATTTTCAACAGTTATTACATCACTATGATTCTAAAGGGAAATTTCGAAATAGATTTATAGAATCATATCTTTTGTGATCATTTTTTTGGAATGAGGAAGTAGATTAAACTTTAGAAACAATCAATCACCTACACACTTTTGTGCGAAGGTGATTTTTTTTTGATTTTCAAAAATACTAACCATCTCTGTCCCTTTTCTCACTGTCATTCTCTATAACTACTATGAAACCAAATTATAAGGAAACGAAAGGATCGTGTTAGTTATGGCAAAATACAGAATGGTTCGCACTGATTTCTGGAAGAATCCGATTGTGTCGGAGGAAATGACCCCTGAGGATAAATACTTCTTTCTCTATCTCCTAACAAATCCCCATACTACTCAAATAGGAATCTATAAAATCACAAAAAAACAAATGGCCTTTGATACTGGTTATTCAATTGAAACGATTCATGCGTTGATGGACCGAATGATTCGTCATCATCAAATGATTCGCTATAACCCTGAAACAAGAGAAATTGCGATCAAGAACTGGGGAAAGTATAACCTGCATAAAGGTGGCAAACCAGTCATGGATTGTATTTTTTCTGAATTGAAGGAGGTCGAGGACACATCACTCATCGAATATGTCGCAGCTCACATTATGAAGGGAGATATTCAAGCTCTATTCAAATCTTTCTTTAAAATTGATGCAGAGGATTTCGAGGATATTTCTGCCCTAGACGATTCCCCATCATACATTGATGAAGCCACTAACGATACATTAACGACTCGTAACACGATAAGTGGGCAAAAAGAAAAAGAAAAACAAAAAGAAAATAAAAAACAACAACAAAAAGAATCGGTCAGCGAAATCATCGAATTCTGGGATCAAAATGGCTTTGGCTACTCAAACGTCAATGGCAAAGAACAGTTGTTGTCGTGGTTAGATGACTCTAAATTCCTAAACCCAAAAGATGTAATCATGAAGGCACTGCAAATTGCTTGTATGAATAACAAACGGAAATTGAACTATGTTATTGGCATTCTCAGGAACTGGGAAAATGAATCCTTGTTGACGGTTGAGGAAATTGACCTCTCTAACAATAAGAATCCAGTGACGAGCAATCGCAATCTATCAAGGGACGAGATGTACCTACAGAATTCGAAATAAATCTAATGGCAGGTGAGGATTGGCGAGTATTGAAGAAAAGTCGTTGTTAGGAAGCTTGATGAAAGAGGGAATCTAATCAAAGATACAGTCATTCAATGGGGAAAACCGATGTCATGCTAAACCTTGTCAAATCATCAGGATGGGCAGATTATACCCCAATCATTTTTTCACTCGCGCAAAAATGAAAAACCAAAAAGAACTCTTAAGCCGACCTCAAAAAGAAATATGGCCAAACGTCTAGGCAATCTAGGTGAAACTCACTTCCAAATCTTCGACCGTGCCGCACAAAAGGTTGCTGAAGTGAGAGCCAAAACATGCAAAGTCATGTACCAATATCCAACCCAAAACTACTCATCCTAATCGACTACCTATCACTGATCCAATCCAGCGAATTCTATGGCGGCAATGTTCACCTACAAGTAACCGAAATATCAAGAAACCTAAAAACATTCGCCAAAGACTTCGCCTGCCCTGTCATCTGCTTAGCACAACTAAATCGATCAGTCGAATCAAGAGACAACAAATGCCCAATGATGTCAGATATCAGCGAATCAGTAAGTGTTGAACAAGAAGCCGACGTCATCCTATTCTTATACCGAGAAAAGTACTATGACACAGAATCAGACAACCACTCTCTAGAAATCATCGTCTCAAAGAATCGTAATGGTCCAGTGGGTACGATTAAAGGATTGAGGATTATGTGGAAAGTCCAAATTGATACATGGGGTATTAAATGATTTCCACTCCAGGTACAATCTTTCCTTGGTGCAGGGATGAACCTATCGTAGCATATCCCGCAGGAGTCTCGGACCTTCCGGTCCAATCATATATAGTTACGTGTTCCAGCTTTATTACCCGTAAAACAGAAAAAACATATTATATATAGAGGTGATTAATTATGTTAGTGAAAGATGTGTACCATGATTGTTTAATTAGTGAAGAATCGACGTTGGCTCATTACATATACCATTTGCTATCAGATAAAAAGGTTTCATTGCAGGATGATATCTCACAACTAGATCTGAATAAAGCGGATCATCAGAAGGTAGCGGAAATGATAGAAAAGAATGTGTTGGTATTTCATCGGTTTAATGTCTATTTTCTTTGAAAGTGAATCCACGTGAATTTGTTTTTATCTGTGCGCATAGTCCGGAAGAGGCGACTCGTTTTTATGTGGAGACATATCAGCATCAGCCTATGAATTGTCATGAGTATCCGCTAGATTTTGAGGTTGTTAGGGGGAATGGGGTTGTTTCGTTTCGGGAGATGAGGAAGGAGTTTGTGGGGTTTCCTGTGGTGGGTGGGGTTTTTAGGAGGTAGGTTGTAATTGAAGTAGCGACTGGTTTTAGTGAGACTAATGCAGTAATTGGTTAAGTAGTTTCGGGGTAGTTTGAAAGGTCAGATTCTAGGGTAACTGTTTTATTACAGAGTAGACTTTATACTGTGCAACAATAGGGCCATTTTCTTGAATAAAAATATAGAACTTATAGACAAAATACAAATATCAAATGTTTTGTAAAACGGCACTAGGGATCAACCGTCATCACACAAAAGGAAAAGAATAATAAATTGAAAAATATAAATTTTATGCTATTGAAGGGACAATGTTATGCAACTTATTAAAGATGGGCTACTTACAATTCCGTTATTCCATGGAACTTCTACCTTATTTTTGGATGAGATTTTAACAAAAGGATTAGGTGCAGTTGATCCAATAAAAAAGTATGGCACTATGGAAACTCTTGAAAAACTAATTCATAAAGGTTTTGAGTATATTGAGTATTTGCCAAAGAACATTCCGGGGGTAATATCCGGTCATATATATTTAAATCATTGTAAAATATATGTTAATCAACCATCAGGAAATTTTAATTATAGATATGGTAGTGTCTATTTATCGCCAAGCAAAATTACAGCAGTTAAATATTCAAGAAACAAATATGGGTCTGAACACATTTCAAATACTATCAACCTATATCTTTATTTAAAGGAGTATTCAGTTCCAGTTGAGTTGGACAATGATTTTCTAAATCATATAAAAAATCGTTCGTACCAACCAGTGGTAATTATGGCTTCAGGAATACAGGTTCCTTGGCTAAAACCAGAGAGAAAAAATAAAACTATCGATAGTCAATTTGAATGGATTCAATCTTTAGATATGGAAGAGTTTGACGTAATGACCCAACAAACAAATTTTGAATTATGCCATCCCCAGATAATAACTCCTGAGCATCTTACAGTGCTAAGTGAAAAAGAATACAATAACATTAGAGATAAATATAGGGGAGCTTTTTTTAGGTAAACGTGTGTTCTGAAATTTTCGGATGAAGACTTGGTATACGGCTATTATTGAGTTTCGCTATCGAAAGTAAAACTTATTTATGAATTGTTTCCCTTTAACTAAAGGATTGCTTATTTTGACAACATATAGGATTTTCCACAAAAGGGCGCTTTTATTGAATAAGCAAAAATAAAACAGCTCTATTTACTGCGTAGTACAACTATACTATTCAATAAATAAATGATATTCAACAATCATGTGCCAAATATTATGAAATAATCAAACTTATTTATAAAAGAATGGTGTAATTGAAATATATGTAAAGCGTGTTTTGAACAATCAATTTTTCAAAACACGTTTTTTTTATCCAAAAAATAAAGTTTGTTAGTTATTCAATAAATTTCGAAATTAATCACTTCTTAGCAACAAACTTATTGACTTACAGAAACTTATCATTGAATATTTAAATAATGGTAAAATTTCTATAATTTAAAATTCCTATATTTATTATATGAGGTGCTTATATGGTAACACAAACTGGTTTTAACATTATTGATGAAATATTTAATAAGACTAAAGAAGAAATTAAGAAGCTAATGCCTGTTAATATAATGATTATTGGCAAAACAGGAATAGGAAAAAGTACCTTAATTAATAACGTATTTAGAGAAAACCTAGCAGAAACTGGTATTGGACAACCAGTAACTCAACATCTGAGAAAAATTACAAAAACTGATATTCCTCTTACTATCTATGATACCAAGGGATTAGAATTGAAAGAGGAAGTTCAAGGTGAAATTATTAATGAAATTAATGGGAAAATAAAGGAACTTTATCTTAAGGGTAATGAAAAGGATTATATACATGCTATTTGGTATTGTATAAATTCAAACTCCAATAGAATTGAAGAATCTGAAATAGAACTAATAAATTCATTTGCTGAAAATGTACCTGTAATCCTTGTGTTAACACAGAGTTTTGGTGAGAGTTCTTTTGAATTCAAAAAGGTAATTGAAGAACTAAACCTAAATGTCAAAGCTGTTCAGACTGTGCTAGCAGAAGAATTTAAGATATCTAAGGATATTTCTATTCCTTCTTATGGTTTAAAAGAGTTAGTTGGTAAAACATACGAAGTATTACCAGAATCAGTAAAAAAGTCTTTTAATAATGCCCAAAAAGTAGATATAGATAAAAAGGTAAAAGAAGCAAGAGTATGGTCAACAGGTTATATTGCTAGTAGTTTTGGAGCGGGATTTACACCAATACCATTTTCTGATGCTGCTGTGTTAGTTCCAATACAAGTAGGTATGTTAGCTCATATTACTGCTATATTCGGGATTTCTTTAGACAAGGCACTAATAAGTGGAATTGTTGCCTCAATAGGAGGTAGTGGTGGAGCAGCATTTTTAGGAAGATATATTGTATCAAATTTACTTAAATTGATCCCGGGTGTTGGTACTGTTGCAGGAGGACTAATTAGTGGTGGTACAGCTTCAATGTTAACAACTGCACTTGCAATATCTTACATAGAAGTGATGGCTAAAGTAGCTGAAGCAGAATATCAAGGTAAAAGTTATGATAACGAACAAATTGCTAAAATGATAAAAGATATGTATGAAGAAAACTTGAAAAAATAACTACTTTACATAGAAAAGCCAACTCATCTGATTTAACATTTTAAACTTTTTTTTGGGCTTGTAGGGATTTACATATTTTGAACTGCGAAATGAGTCAGACCTTAGTTTTGGGGTCAGTCCTCCGGTGGAGTATAGCGGTACTTCAGTGGGGTCTGACCCTGTTTTTATATAGTAATATTTTTTATTTAACTAATAGAGAGGATAAAGAGGCTATTATGGACTGTATCATTTGTGGAAACCGAATAGTAAATGAAAATAATAGATTGCAAAACAAAGTGCGTGATTTCTTCAAAAAAAACAGACAGCTAGATTTAAAACACCAATGGATTAAAGAATGGAAAATATGTTATGGCTGTAGTGAGAAATATACAAATGACATGCTAGCATCGGATAAAGTAAAAAATCATAAAAGTACATTGAATAGAAGCTTCAAACAGCAGAAAAAAGAACAAGTACCTCCTGAATCATTCCGAGATCACTATGTCCAAAGGTATATTGAGTATGCCACGGATAAGTCAGAGAAGAATGGTAGCTATGCAATTAAGCAGAAAAATTTAAGAAATCAACAATCATATGACGAAGCATACATAGCTTATTTAGAACGTAGTGAATCAGTAGCTGTTATAATAGTTCGAGATTTAATAAAGACGATAGATACCAAGGATAGGTGGGTTGATGTGAGAATGCTTGAAAGGCGTTTTCTATCAGATTTAGATAGGGATTTTTCTTTTATAATAGTGGAGTTATTTCAGAGGAAATTAAAGCCGAATTATCCTAAGAAAAAGATAGAAGATACTGATTTTGATTATAAGAATCTTAAGGCATATATTACGTGGAAAACCGCAACTGCAGACATAAATTCTCAACGAGCTAACGGGATAAAAGGTGATGTTTATATAATATTGCCTCGTTTAAAGAATGAACATGAGGGTAAGTATGAAAAGCATTTTATTTTATGGGAACCCATACGCCTTGTTTTCAAACGCGTTCGAATAGGTAAACAATATGTAAATGTTGTAAAACCTCCAAAATGGAGTTATGAAATTGTTGCTACAGAAAAAATCAATCACCACCAACTAAACTACATAGAAAATAACCTGGATAAGATTATAGGTAAAACTCATACAAAGCGTGGTGTCACTTTATCTATATTTAAACCACATAGAAAGTGATTGGCACTATTGGTGGATCCCTCTTTCCTTAATATATCCACTCTAGAACTACTGCTGTAGTATTTTCTCTAGCTTGTTACAGGAAAGATTCGTAAAAAAATGAATGTCATTTACATTATGATATCTAATACTAGAATTATGGGTATATAACATAGAGTACTTCCTAAGTATGCTAAAAAGTATTCAGAATGAACAAACATTTGGTGAACGAGTTTTCCCAGTTGTTAAAATAATCGTTTAATGCATCAGAAGTAATAACTAGGAAGTTATTATCTTTTTCTATATAGAATCACCCCTCAGTTCTATTGAAATTTCATATTTAGGTTCATAAGCTGAATAGTACCCTCTGATTCCAGAAGATACAGATAAAACATACCACTGAACTAATTGTAATATTCCGGATAACATTCCAATTGAAATAATAATTATGATATACACAAATATTACAAAGTAAGGAGGAGCCCAATATGTATATCCTTTCTGAAAAGGAGTTTGAAGATATATTAGTTATACACCCAGAATTAATTGATGAGGGACTGGTTCTACTAGAGAGACAGGGACAATTAGAAAACAGGCGTACGGACTTAATCTTCGCTGACAAAGGTGGTAATCTCTTATTAGCGGAGTTGAAAAGGGATTTTATTACATTGGAAAGTGTAGAACAAATCCTAGATTATAGGGAAAGGCTAAAGAAACAGGTTGATAAACACATTAGAGCTGTGTTGATTGCTCAAGAAGTTCCTGATGACATACAAGACATTTGTTTATCTAATAATATAGAGTGGAAAGAGATTAAAACGGAAGAGTTATTCAATTATTTGATGAAAAATAATCTCAATTTGTATGAATCTATTTTTATTGAAGGAAAATTACATAAAAAAGCAGTAGGGGTCCCTAAATTGAGTTTTCAAGATTATTTGAATGCAACATCATCTCCACTTGGTGGCCCATATACATCTTATCAATTCTTTGCACCAATAGATGCTAGCCCTAGTTTAAGTAATAATAACATAGAAAATCAATCAGTAGCTGATGAGTTTATGACCTTAATCAAGAACCATCAATTTGATAGAACATTATATGATGGTAAAGTTCATATAAAAAGAGTTGATGGAAAACCAGCTGAATGGAGTGTAACTGCTAAAGGGGCGTGGCAAGGATATATAGTTCAATACGAACTAATAAGCAAACAGCATACTATACCTTGCGAGATTTATTTAGGAACGATAGGGTATCGTGGCAACAAATCAACATTTGCTGATGAAAGATCTCGATTTCTAGTTACTAGAATTGGGAAGGGAAAGAAACAAATAACAACACAATACGGGTTCCATAAATATTTGAACACCAATAAAAAAGAACTCCTGCCCTATTATGAACTAAAGTTTAATGCAAAAGGACTACCAAAAACACATTGGGATGATGTATATCAACTATTAAATGATATCGGTTACCAAGTTGAAGATCTCAATGAAAAAAATACAAAGATACTTTGGCTGGGAGAAATAAGCTTATCTGAAGATAGTGATCAGCAGGTGGGTAATTTACTAGAGGGACTGTTTGCTATAACTATATTAAAAGCCCATTATAAAGGGGCTGAAAAAGGATATGTCTTCGATTTTCTAGAATAAAATATATTAATCAACCCTTACATATAATATCTGAAAATGAAAAGAGAAAGGTCGTGTTTTCCTTGTTATTAGAAATAGATGTCATTGATGCTGTATGCAAAGATTTAGAAGAAAGAGGATATGTGATCATAAATCGAAAGAAAGAAATTAAGCATTCCGGAAAGGATGTAATAGCTAAGAAAACTAACTCTAACAAGGACATAAGACTTTTTATAGAGGCAATAGGAGAAACTAGTTCCGATTCTTCTTCAAAAAGGTACGGAATACCATTTGATAGAAGTCAAATAAAGGTTCATATATCGGAACTCCTATTTGCCACAGCCGAGACACTCTCTATGCCCAAGTTAGATGAATATATATATTAGACAGCCATTGCAATTCCAGATAATAAAGATCATCGAGAATTAATAAACAAAATCAAACCATTTCTTGATTCTATTGATATTGCAGTATTTTTCGTAGAAGGAAGTAAGGTATCTGAGATTATTAGTAGTTGGGAAGTTTAATTTCAACACTACAGCATATTTCTAATTCTACTAAACATGCACGAGCTATACTCATTAAACAAAAAACAACTCACCCTGCCTGGTTAACTGCCCTCTGTCAGGTAGATGCAAATAATAAAAAATGACCTAATCGGCTTTAGCTCTATATTCCATAGGGCTTAGGCCGATTTTGTTTTGGGTCAGATCCACCAGTGAAGTAAAGCGATACTTCACTGGTAGATCTAACCTCATTTTTTTGTTCCGAGCATAGTTACATCTAGTATATGCTAGAGAACAAAAATGGAAGTAAATGCATTTTTAATGTAGTACAGTGTTATAATTTATGGCAATAATCACTTTTTTGGAGGTACGCTATGAATGATGTTGTAAATAATCAAAAAGAAAAATATAAAGCTTGGGTTACGGAAAATTTAGGTGAAAAAACAGGTATGTGGTACGCGCCATATCTTGAAAAACTTGGTCATCTGTTAGAAAAGTTTGGATTAGGTAGTGGCTATAAGGAAAATTTCTTTGATTATCAATCATATTCGGAATTTAAAAATATCTATCAAAAAATGACGGAACAAAGTGATGAGGATATTGAGAGATTAGTAACTGGTAAAAGCACACCTCGATATCCGAAAAAGTTTGGTACGACGAGAATTCAATTTAGAAAAAAATATGCGGAAGATGAATTTAATCGTGGCGTAAGAAGTAAGCCTGATAATTTAGGTGGGATACCTGACTGGGGCGTTTTAATGCGATCATATTTAATTTTTCTATATTATGATGAAAATGCTAGTTTAACTTACCCTAAAAAAGAGAAGAAAATTGCGAATCAAGAAGATGAAATTGATAACAGCATTAATTATTGGGTAATTTCACCAGGTGAATATTCGAGGTTATGGGATCAGTTCCACTCAGAAAATATGATTGCACTTGGTTGGGACTATTTAGGGGATTTAAATAACTATGATTCAAAGGAAGCTATTGAACGAAAAATAGCTGAGCAAAGAGCTGATGGTGTGCGCCCTGTTAATGATACAAAGGCTGTGTGGGATTTCTATCGTGAAATTCAAACAGGCGACGTTGTATATGTGAAAGAAGGAATTAAAAAAATCCTCGCACGCGGAGTTGTTACGGGAGATTATTATTTCGATGATGAAGCATCAGAGTATAAACATAGAAGAAAAGTAGAATGGGTTCAAGTTGGTAAGTGGGAATTACATCAGACTTTTGCTCAAAAAACGTTAACATGTCTAAATCCTTATCCAACTCTTATTCGAGAAATTGATCAAGTAATGAATGAAGATTTTATTGAACCAAAAATTGCTGAAGTAAATGAATTTCGAAATTGGTTATCCAAGCAAGTTACTGAAACAGGTGCTAGCTTGAATGATAAAACTGTTACGCAAAAAGTAAGTGCATTAAAGGATATAGAGCACCATTTTGATACTCCAATTTTTGGTGAAACAGATATTGAGCAACTAAAGCAGTTGAAAGATGCTGTTTTATCAGATGAATCCTACAAAAAATATAAAGGCGTATCGGGAAGTTCAATTGACTACTACATTCGTTTTATTGAATCTAAGCCTACTGTACAAGAAAATGAATCCTTTACATTGGAGGATTTTCTTAAGGATGTTTTTATTGAGAAGAAGGAGCTTGTGCGTCAAATTTCTCTACTTGAAAATAAGAAGAACCTTATTTTGAAAGGTGCACCGGGAGTAGGTAAAACGTTTATTGCCAAGCGGTTAGCGTATGTAATGATGGAAGAAAAGGATGAAACGCGTATCCATATGGTTCAGTTCCACCAAAGCTATAGTTATGAGGACTTCATTGAAGGGTTCCGTCCAAAAGCTGAAGGAGATGGGTTTGAGCTGAAACAAGGTCCGTTTGTGAAGTTTGCTAGAAAGGCAGAACGAGACCTAGAACGAGACTACTTCTTTATTATTGATGAAATTAATCGCGGGAATATGAGTAAAATATTTGGGGAATTAATGATGCTGATCGAAGCGGATAAGCGAGGAGAGAAAATCAATCTTCTTTATTCTAATGATAAGTTTTCTGTGCCATCGAATTTATACATCATTGGAATGATGAATACTGCAGATAGAAGCTTAGCATTATTAGATTACGCACTTAGAAGAAGATTTTCGTTCTTTGAAGTTAAACCAGCGTTCGAAAATGAGACATTTAAGTCATATGTAAACGAATTAGATAATCCAGATTCTTTAAATCGTATTATTGATGAGATTAAAAGCTTAAATAATCAAATTGTTGAAGAGCTAGGTACAGGCTTCCAAATTGGACATAGCTACTTTGTAGGTGATGCTTATAAAGTATCTACTGCAAATCGAGTAGAGGAAGTAATCGAATATGAAATTATTCCACAGTTATTCGAATATTGGTTTGATGATGAACAGAAGGCAAACGATTGGGCTGACCGACTAAGAGGTTGTTACGATGGAGAGAAATAATCATATTCCAATTCGTAATATATACTATATGCTTTCCTATGCATATCAAACGTTACATATTTCCGATTATAAACAAATCGGAACAGAAAAGTTTGAGCACGTCATAGAGCTTTACTCAGAAATTTTATCGTTGGGTATACCTGTTTTGGTTCGCGGAGGATTAAGTAAAGAATATATAAGTGTTGAAGAGACTTCCAATGTTATTAAGGGGAAAATTGACATCAATTCTACGATAAAGAAAAATGCGCTGGTAAATAAAAAAGTTGCAGTGGTTTATGATGAGTTCTCTGAAAATATATTGTTAAATCAAATTATTAAAGCGACACTCGTTTATCTATCTCGCTCAAATATGATAAATCAAAAAAAACGTAGATTTTTTTACGGTTTGTTGCCTTATTTTACAGAGGTATCGGATGTAGAGCTAGATTTGAAGTTATGGAAAAAGGTTAGATATAACCGCCAAAACATTCGCTATCAATTTATTGTAGATGTTTGTAGATATCTCTATGAGCAGTTATTATTTGATGAAAGCTCTTCATCTCAAATGATGAAAGAGGTTCACGACGAACAAAGATTATCGTCTTTATATGAAAAGTTCATTTATGCATTTTTTAAACGTGAAACGAAATACAATGTATCTCGTCCTCAAATTCAGTGGAGTGTTGATGATGCGTTCACAGATGCATTACCAATTATGCAAACTGATCTTGTACTTCGAAAAAATAAAAAAACATTGATTGTGGATGGAAAATTTTATACTGAGAATATGGTAGCAAGGTTTGAAGGCGGAGCTGCAAAACAAAAATCCGGGAACCTTTATCAAATATTTACATATATAAATAATTGGAAAAAAGAGCCGGATGAAACGGTTGCAGGCATGTTACTTTATGCGAAAACAACCGCATTAAATCAACCTAACCATACTTATCGCATTAAAGGTAATCAAATTTTTGTTGTGTCTCTTGATTTACAACAAAATTTTAACGACATAAAGGAAGACTTATTAGCATATGCCAATCAATTTTTTTCGTAGTTTTATAAATTCGCTTTATCTATAAACAAAAATAATTGATGATACTATATGTGAAAGCCATTAAGGTTAGTATTATTGATTTTCTATTGAATAATCTCGATTTATTTCAAAATAGCTTCAAGCTGTTTTTGGGGTTGGTTATACACTTAGATAAAGATACTATAATTCAAACTTACAATTTACCTAATTAATTCTTAACTAATTGAAGTATAATAAAAAAGTTGAAAATATTAGAACATTTGTAAGAGATTGGAGTAATTATGGCAAACTTCGTAGAAAACTTGAAAGAGTCTTTATACAAGGGATTTATTGATAAGTTCCATAATAAAGCGGATACTTTTAAACCAAAGCTACTTGTTAATAACTTAGAAAAGAGTGAGAACGTCTTAACGTCTCTTACTGAGGAACTAAATAACTGTCAGGATTTCTTCTTTTCGGTTGCTTTTATAACTGAAAGCGGGTTAGCTACGTTAAAATCTCATTTGTGGGATTTGAAGCTAAAGGGGATTAAAGGGAGGATACTGACATCTACATTTCTTCAATTTAATCAGCCAAAGGTGTTCCGAGAACTTCAGAAGATTACGAATGTAGAGGTAAGACTAACTGATTTGAAAGGATTTCATTCTAAGGGATATATCTTTCAGCATGATTTACATTATTCTCTAATCGTGGGGAGTTCTAATTTAACTGCTCATGCATTGAAGGTAAACTATGAATGGAATGTGAAGCTAACTTCTCATGAGAATGGTGAAATTATTCATCATTTTATTCAACAATTTGAGGATGTTTGGGATAATTCGATACAGTTAACTACTGAATGGATTGACCAATACGAACAGGCTTATATAGAACGAGAGTATATACCTGATCTAGAAAAAGTAATTGAAATTCCTGATGAGTATCGGCTCAACACGCTAAAAGATGCATTAGAAATTAACCCGAATAAAATGCAGGAAGCTGCATTGAAAAGCATTCAAATGGTACGGGAAAATAACAATAAAGGTCTAGTAATTTCGGCAACAGGGACTGGAAAAACATACTTGTCTGCATTTGATGTTCGTCGATTTGCTCCAAAGCGAATGCTCTTTATTGTCCATAGAGAGCAAATTTTGCAAAAAGCCAAATCAGATTTTCAAAGAATATTAGGTGGTCTAAGTAAGGACTTCGGAATATTATCTGGAACATCTAAGCAATCGGATGTAAGGTACTTATTTGCAACGATCCAAACAATTTCAAAAGAAAGTGTGTTACATCAATTTGACCCCACTGAATTTGACTATGTGCTCATTGATGAGGTTCATCGAGCTGGTGCGGATTCTTATTTGAGAGTGATTGATTACTTTCAGCCGAAATTTTTAATGGGGATGACTGCCACACCTGAGCGGACAGATAATTTCAATATTTATGAGCTGTTTGATTATAACATTGCCTATGAAATACGCCTTCAGGAGGCACTTGAAGAGGACATGCTTTGTCCGTTCCATTATTTTGGAGTCACAGATTTTGAATATAATGGTGAGTTGATTGATGATACGATGACATTATCAAAGCTTATAACTGAGGAAAGAGTGAATCATATCATTGAGAAGGTTCATTATTATGGACATTCAGGTTCAAGTGTTAAAGGGTTAATGTTCTGTAGTGGAAAAGAAGAAGCAAAAAAGCTATCACAAGCCTTGAATGAAAAAGGATTTCGTACCGTTGCATTAACTGGAGACGATTCTCAAGATGAACGAATTCGTCAAGTAAATCGGTTAGAGTCAGGAATGCTAGACTACATTATAACGGTTGATATTTTTAATGAAGGGATCGACATTCCCAGTGTTAATCAGGTGGTCATGCTTAGACAGACTCAATCAAGTATTATTTTCATTCAACAATTAGGACGAGGTTTACGAAAGCATGATTCGAAGCAGTTTGTAACGATTATTGATTTCATAGGAAACTATCGTAACAACTATTTAATTCCTGTTGCATTATCAGGAGATAAATCACAGAATAAGGATAATGTTCGTCGAAGTATGAAGGACACTAGTTATATAAAGGGTGTTTCAACAATTAATTTTGAGGAAATTGCAGCTAAGCAAGTCTTTAAAGCAATAAATGACAGCAAGCTAACTTCTTTAAAAGTGTTGAGAGATGCGTATTTAGAGTTGAAAAATAGAATTGGTCGAGTCCCATATCTAGCTGATTTCTTAAAACATAACTCAATCGATCCGGTTGTTATAGTTGAAGAGCACTCTAATTACTATCAATTTTTATTAAGGATAAAAGAAGAAGTGCCAAGCATTTCAACATATGAAAATCAGGTTCTAACATTTCTTTCATTAGAGGTTCTTAATGGAAAAAGAAAACATGAAATTGTATTACTAGAGTTTTTACTTCAAAGAGATGAAATTATAATAAACGATTATCGAAATGAACTAGAGTCTATAGGATGTTACATAGATGAAGAAACATTGAACTCTGTAATCAGAATTTATAGTCTTGACTTTTTTACACAAGGATATAAAAAGAAGTACGGGGAACGTCCTGTTGCGACTATTGAAAATGGTGTGTTTAGATTTAATGAATCGATCATTCAAAGTTTGGATAATGATTATTTCCGATTCCTTATTGAGGATCTTCTTCATTCTGCAAAAGAAAAAGCTTCAAACTACACCTGTGAACATCCATTGACATTGTATCAGAAGTACTCTCGAAAGGATGCATGTAAGTTATTGAATTGGGAAAATGATGAAAGTTCTACTATGTATGGCTACAAGCCTAAGCATGGGACATGCCCAATCTTCATTACGTACCACAAAGACGAAGATATTGATTCAAGTGTAAAGTATGGAGATGAGTTCTTAAATCCAACATTAATTAAGTATTTTACAAAGAGTAATCGAACTCTAGAATCAGAAGAAGTAAAAAAGATCATCTTTGCTGATGAAAGAGGCTTTGATATACATATTTTCGTGAAGAAAGATGATGCTGAGGGAACGGACTTTTATTACTTAGGTGAGGCATATCCTAAAAAGGAAACCGCTGAACAAACAGTTATGTACAATGAAAATGGTAAAGAGCTTCCTGTAGTTACTCTTGAATTGGTGTTAGAGCATTCAATTGAGACAAAGCTGTTTAATTATCTAACGAAAGAATAGGAAAATAGTCTTCTCGATAATGAGAGGACTATTTTTCATAAACAAGTTTTTCAACAGCAGGAATATCGGCCGGTGCCCATTTAAGTGATTCAAGGTTTTCTCTTTTTAGCCAAATTAGCTTCGAATGTTCATTTGGTACAGGTATACCATCAGTGATTTTACATGTAATGCAAAGAATATTAATGATAAAAGTATCGTATTCGTGGGTATTATCATGAAATAAATCAATTGTTTCAACTGTACAATTTAATTCTTCTTGTATTTCTCTTTTTAAAGCAGAATAAATATCTTCATCTTTTTCAACTTTTCCACCTGGGAATTCCCACATGTTTGGTATGGACATTTTTGGTGATCTTAGTGCGCATAGTATTTCATTTTGGTCATTTTCTACGATTGCAGCTACAACTTTTACTAGTTTTTTCAAGGTAATCCTCCTAAAGCTTCTTTTTATTATCATATCATTATTTTTAGTTAATTAGGTATTCAGTGATCATCACAAAGAGTTATCTAAATTCTCTATTTTCATTCGAGTCTCTTTCTAGCTATAATGGAAACATAAGGAAGATAACAAGGAGAGGTACATATGCCAACATACAATAAACTAGTACGCGACCGAATCCCAGAAATCATTGGAAAAACGGGAAAGACATTCACGACAAGAATTCTATCAAATGATGAGTACATGGAAGAGTTAAGAAAGAAAACATACGAAGAGTTAGAGGAATACATGAACACGACTGATAGAGATAGTGCTCTTGAGGAGCTTGCTGATGTGCTGGAGATTCTTCATGCTTTAGCTGAAGGGCATGGTTCTTCGATTGATGAGGTAGAGAGAATTCGTAAGGAGAAGGCTGAGAGTAGAGGCGGATTTAATGAGAAGATTTTCTTGATTGAGGTTGAAGATGAGTGAGGTAAGGCTTGTTACATCTAATCTTCGGGGACATTTGCTTGAGCAGATTAATCAATCCAACACGATTTTTATCCTTACTTCCTTTGCTATGAAGTCAGGTGCTCATTTGTTACGTGAATCTCTTCGGGAAGCAGCTGAGAGAGGGGCAGATATTAAGATTTGTACGGGAGATTATTTATTTGTGACTCAACCAGATGCATTGAAAGAATTGGCGAGTATTCATAACAATATTGAAGTGCGGTTATGGAGGAGTAATGGCGTATCCTTTCATCCAAAGGCGTATATCTTTCAAGATGGTCAGGATGGAATGTTAGTTGTCGGTTCATCGAATCTATCGAGGTCTGCTATGACGACTGGAGTGGAATGGAATCTGTTAGTTGGAGAGTCAACTTCGAAAGAGGGATATCTGGAAGCGTTGGATCAGTTCACGAAGTTGTTTTACCATGATCAGACGATTTCAGTAAATGATGAAACAATCAAATTATATGAAAAAGAATATGAAAGGTACCATCAGAAGTACCCGAATCTAGTGAATAAATGGACGGAGCAAGAAGAAATTGAACTCATGCTATCAACTGAAGATCAACCTATTGACGGGGTTGATCTTATAAAAGAAGATCAGGCCCCTTATGGTACAATCCAGCCTCGTTTTGCTCAAATCGATGCATTGAATGAATTGGAGAAAACGTTTGAAGAGGATTACACAAGTGCATTGGTAGTGATGGCGACTGGACTAGGGAAGACATATTTAGCGGGGTTCTTTGCAGAGAGGTTTTCACGGATTTTGTTTATTGCTCATCGTGAGGAAATCCTTCATCAAGCGCTAAGATCATTTCAGAAGATTATGCCTGATAGAACGTATGGGATTTATAATGGCAAGCAAAAGGATGGACAGGCTGATGGCGTGTTTGCCTCGATTTATACATTAAGCATGAAGCAGCATTTAGAGGTGTTTGATCGAGAAGATTTTGATTTAATCATAGTTGATGAGTTTCACCATGCGGCTGCGGATTCATATCAGCGTGTGTTAGAGTACTTTCAGCCGAAGTTTCTTCTAGGTATCACAGCTACTCCAGATCGTAATGATAACAAGGATGTCTATGCGTTATGTGATGGGAATGTCGCGTATCGTATAGATTTTCTAGAGGCGATTCAACGCAGTTGGTTAGCTCCATTTCAGTATTATGGGGTGTATGATGATACGGATTACTCGCAAATAACCTGGTTAGGGAATAGGTATTCAGAGGAAGAATTGCAAAAGGTTCAGCTTCGTGATGAAATGGCAGATAAGATTCTTGCAGCATGGAATAAATATAAGCAAACAAGAACGATTGTTTTTTGTTCCTCTATTAAACAAGCTGATTTTCTTTCGGCCCATTTTAATAAAAGTGGCTATCGAACAGTTAGCTTGCATTCAAAGCAACAATCCATCAGCCGCAAACGAGCAATTGAAATGATTGAGGATAGAGAGCTTGATGCGATTTTTACAGTGGATTTATTTAATGAAGGAGTAGATATCCCAGTTATTGATACCCTTCTATTTGTTCGACCGACGGAATCATTAACGGTGTTCACCCAGCAGGTTGGGAGAGGACTGCGATTGAATGAGAATAAAGAGAGTTGTGTAATTATTGATTTAATCGGTAATTATCGTAATGCGGATATTAAGCTTTCCTTATTCGATGCAGCTGGTGGAGAAGGAACGAAGAAGAATATTACACCGAGTGTCCCTGAGATCTGTTCTGTGAAACTTGAGGTCAATGTCATTAACCTCCTGAAAGAGTTGGCTAGAAAAAAACAGCCCCGTAAAGAAAAGCTTCATCAGGATTATCTTTATTTGAAGTTAGAGTTAGGGAGACGTCCAACCTATCTTGAATTACATTTGAAAGGCGAGTCAAATTCCACTCAGTATAAACAGGAGTTCAAATCGTATATTTCGTTTTTATATTGGGCGGAAGAGTTAACTGAAATGGAAAGTGTAGTGTTACGCCGTTTTGAGGAGTTATTAATTGAAGTTGAAAAAACGGGGATGGCGAAAAGTTATAAAATGGTTGTCTTACTTGCGATGCTAACTAGAGGACCTGCAGATTGGTATAACCCAATTACACCAGAAGAAGTTGCTCCGTTCTTTCATCAATATTTAACAGAAAAAGAGTTCAGAAAACGTATCGATTTCTCCGATAAAGAAACAAAGAGTCTTTGGGAATACGATGAGGACAAGATAAGCAAGCTCATTGTAAAAATGCCGATGATAAAATGGAGCGGAAGTTCAAAGGGGCTTGTGGAGTTTGAAGATAATCAGTTCTCCTTTAATATTGACGTGAATCCAGATGAACAAGAAATCTTGTTTGGGTGGATTAAGGAAATTTGTGAATATAGGCTGCATTGGCATTTTGAGAGGAAAGGGAATTAGACTAGTTAAAAGGAGCATTCATTTAAATGTAAGTAGTTCTGTTGTGAAGTAGAAAACACAAAATAACAAACGAATTAACAGTGTAAATCACATAATTTTAGACAACAAAATCACAAAAGAAAACGCAGAGGTTTTAACATTCCTCTGCGTTTTTATATTCTAATGACCTGTTCTTCAACTAAAGCTCCCTTTAAGTACAATCATTCACAAACTAAGCGTTTAATCAAAATATTGTTCTATTTTGGACGAATCAAATCCACTGATTATTCGGTAACTAGTTTGATTACTTGTGCTATAATCGAATATCATTAAATAATTTTCGTCGTAAACTGTTATTCCCAATTTTCTCTCACCATTTGTTCTTAGAGTTAGCCAGTAGGATTCATCAAAGTTAATTGACCCCACTTCATCTTCCTTTAATTCCGCCTCAGAGAAGTGTTTTAGTAATTGCGTAATAACATTTTCATTTTCAATAAATACTTCCTTTTCAGCGGAAGACTTAATGATTTCGATAGATGTTATTTCTGGCATTTCAAGTACAACCTCATTAAAAGTTGTGTTACTTCTTGAATTTAATAGATAAAAAGCACCAATAATCACAATGATAGTTGTGATGGTAATTCCTACAATTTTTTTCAACTACTACTCCCCCTTATTATTTATAGTTGCGAATACAGACATAAAAAGTTTCACTAACCTGCTTCGTTAGTTGAATAAGCTGTAACAAACATTCATACAATTATTTTAACATAAAATCCCATAAACCTTCGAAAAATTCAAAAAAATAAACCAAGCATTTTGTACTTGGTTTATCTTAAATAGATAATGTCATTCCAATCGAACTCTTTATCAGTGATGCCTAGTCTTTGAGCTGGGGTTTTAGAAACGGTTTCTCCACTTTGCTTTGTATTATAGGTCAAACAAAAGTTGTAATAGGTTCTCATAATCGTAATTGCCATCTGAGCGTACTTAGGGTTAAAGTTCGCATAAATATAACTTTTCCCATCTTTACGAGCAGACACAATCGGTCTTTCTAAGATGCTCAACCTCCGACGAAGTTGTTGTAAGAAAGAACTGATCGCATTATCATTCACATTCATAATTAATTCTGCTACCTCGTTTGGTTCATATGATGATAAGTCGGTTGTGCAATCTACTTTATGAAACCCTTTGTCTTTAGATGCAAGTGGATGTTCGATAGGAATATTCGCCCATTCATTATACGAATAACCTGGCGTTGTTATTGTTTTATGGAAGGAATGAGTATTAAAGTGTTCAGTCAACTGATACTTTGCTAATTTCACGATATTCTTCGTATCGTAACCATTATGAAACCCCCAATCTAATAAATCTTTCTTGGCATCATCGAATTCTTCTAACGCATCTTTCTTCGTTTTGTTTCTGTCTGTTAAACATAAAAAGTGATGAGCGTCAGATTGCTTGATTTCCTTCGCAAAAACACGATAGAAAGCGGTCATAATGGAACGGTCATCATCACTTATCATTCGCCATTCTGAAGCTCCCACAAGTCGTTTAATAAGCCAATAATGGGCAACAGTGGTATAAGTTGAATTAACGTGCAAACCACTGACATATTGCTTTCTTTTCTTGATTTCACGCATTTCTTTGTTGAAATCAAATTTTGTTTCTATATCATTTTTAGATGGTTCTTGCGGATAGTGTTGAAAATCTAAACGGGCATTTTTCTTACAAAAATCATTTAGATGATCCTCTTTGAATTGTCTGGTGTCAATGTTTAGTTCATCAAATGACTTCTCCCAGTCATAGGCAATATCAGAACGGAAAATATAGCGTGAATGAACGTCACCTGTCACGACAATATAAGTTGGTAATACCAAATCTTCCAATCCCCTAAATTTTTCTGCTCCTTGACCTTTCTTACGAACATTATTGAGATAATAGTGCATTTTGTCTGTATTAAGCCAAATCTCTTTGAATTCTTTCTTTTCAAATGCAGGTCTTTCGTGGCGGTCAAGAAATTCAATACATTTGCGATACAACCATTCTAACTTGTCATAATAGGTTCCTGCACCAATCTCTAAAATATCACAAGCACGATTGATAGGAACTTTATTGACGAGGAGTTTAGCAAACATCGGAAGGACATCGTTTCTCTTTTGGTTGTAGGTTGTCGATTGCTTTCTAGTTGGAAGGACATTAGTGATTTTCTTACAGGTTTTACATTGCCATCTTTGAGAACCAGCGGTACTCTTTCCTTGCTTGTAAAATAACTTTTTGGTTTCAAAAGGAGTGATACCATTATTCAGGCAACTATCTCTATGAAAATCATATTCAGGTTCAATATCTTGTACCGTTTCGATTTGTATTAATCGCTTAATTTCTTCTGCAATAGACCAATTAGAAAGAGGAATGGTACTGCAATTAAGCGTTGGCTTCCCTTTTGTCGGGTGTATTGGATCTGGATTACAACGAATAACTTTGCTTCTGCTTTTTGAACTACCTTCTAGTTTATATCGCTTCGGCTTTCCTTTAACCTCTTCAAACTTGTGTTGGTTTTCGCCAAGCCATTTACAAAAAGGTTCGTTACAGTGGTTGTACTGAATCGTGAATGTTTTTCCGATCCAGTTAAATGAAACAGGTCTATAAAGCATATCGTTATATCTAGTTGCAAACTTCTTAGGTTCTAATAAGTCGTATTGTTCTTGACGGTCAATAATTTCTTTGTCTGTTAGAGGATTTACTATATCAACAATCACATCTTCTTTTGTTGCCAAACGTTTCAATTTAGACAATACGAAGTTCCTCCAATTCGTCTTCTTCGATCTCCAATTGCTTTAATATACGCTTGTTATTACGCTTAGAAGCAATCCATTCTAGAAATTGCTCGTCTTCTAGTACGTGACAAAAAGAAAAGTGGAGGTTTGTTCGCATGAATTTTAATAGATTAGTAGAAATGTGTCTCTATAATTGGTTAGGGTATGGAAATATTAATGGTCCTGTATGGTTCATGGGAATGGAGGAAGGTGGAGCAGAAATCTGGCGTCAAAAAACAAAGTCGTTGGAGGATAGTCTGAAGTTAAGGTCTACTTTCAAACCTAGTATGGATTTTCAATATGTTTGGGAGGAGTTATATAGTATTCCTTTAGAATCTTTTAAGGGGGCCAATGTATGGAATTATATTGCTGCCTTTTTATTAACTTTGGAAGGAATAGAACCAACAACTGAAACTATTAGATCTTATGTATTTAAAGATAAGAAACTAGGAAAATTAAACAGCAACCATTTTATATGTGAGTTTTTGCCAATACCTCGTAAGTCAAATGTAGCCATAGATGTATACAATTCCATTTGGTCAACAAGCAATGAGTATATAAAGAACGTGGGTTCTAAGAGATTCGACCTCATTGAAAAAACTCTGTTAGAAAATCAAAAAGTTAAATTACTGGTATCATATGATCGGAAATTTTCCAAAAAGTTTAATAACCACTTTACGAGCAAAGTAGTTGAAAAATGGAATGACCCACGAGGTAAAGAATATGTACTATATAAGGTTTCTATCTCTAAAATGAGAGACTTGTACTTTTTAACTACTCCTTTCTTTGGTCAAGGACAAGCGAGTTATCAAGGTATTAAGGTTGCAGGTGAACGTGTAAAAAGGTTTGGAATTCTTTAATCATGTAAGGAGTCAAGGGGTTAAAATTTTTGATTAGGTTTTTCATAGGTAAAAAGTTACGGAATCATTCATATGAAATTACGACTTTCGTATTCCTTTGTCTTGTAAGATACTGTAAAATTATTTTGTATGATCAGTTAGTTACAGTGTAATGGGAAAGGATGAAGGATTTTGGCAAAGTTTTTATCTACGACAGCACTTTCCAAAGAAATGAAAATACCTACTAAGGAACTATTTGGTTTATTAGAGAGTACTGGATTAATTAGGAGAGAAGAAAATTCTACATGGGCGCTAACAGAGCAAGGAAAGGCTAAAGGGGGAATTACGAAGACACACCCCCAGCATGGACAATATATTGCCTGGAATGAAAACCTTAAGTTTGATAGTATCTTAAAACAGCTTGAAGAAGATAAAAATTTATTAACCGCTACTGCCTTAAGTACTCACTTTGGTGTTTCTAGATTTAGGATTAACCCGATTCTTTCTGAAATTGGATTAATTCAAAAAAGTTTAAAAGGCTGGGTGCTCACGAAGCTAGGAGAAAGTGCTGGTGGGAAGCAGTTTGAACATGATAAAACGGGTATTCCTTTTGTGTGTTGGAATGAAGCTATTTTAACTAATAAGCGTATTATTGAAACGATGAAAGAAGTACAGGGAGAAGCTACACCAGAGGAAAAGCCAGAACAAACTCAAGAAAAAACAGGCTTCAGGGAGAAGTTTGAGGCAAAGCTAAGAACGGCAGATGGACATTATGTTCGTTCAAGAGCTGAGATGCTAATAGACAATTGGTTATATATGTCTGAAATTGTTCATGCTTATGAGAGAAAGTTACCTATTGAAGAAGATGTCTACTGTGACTTTTATCTTCCAGTAGGGAAAGTATACATAGAGTACTGGGGTTTAGAGAATGATGAAAGATATCGCGAAAGAAAAAAGGTCAAGTTATCAATCTATGAAAAATATGGCTTTAACTTAATTGAAGTAGAAGATAGTGATATACAAAACCTTGATGATATCTTGCCAAAGAAACTATTGAAGTTTGGAATTCAAGCTTATTAATAACAAAGAAACGAGCTACTTAATAGTAACTCGTTTTTCTATTGCTATCAGCTTTTATGGTGTTCTTACATTTAGGGAAATTAGTACAACCGTAAAATTTGCCGTATTTACCTTTTTTTGAAACCATAAACCCACCACAACTATTACATTCAAGAATTTTCCATTATCTACAACATAAACTTAGATGAATATATGAATGGGGGGATTCATTTGGCCACTACTGTGTCAGTCTTCAACATGAAAGGCGGAGTCGGCAAGACAACCTTAACAGTACAATTAGCATGGTACATGAGGTCACAAAAAGATAAGCGGGTGCTTGTAGTTGATTTAGATCCACAATCAAATGCTAGTCATTATTTAATGGGACCTGATAAGTATAAGAACTACATAAATGAGAATAGGTATACCACAAAAGATGTGTTTGAAGTGTATTCAACACCTGTCAAGACACCGCCGTCAGATACTCATTCACCGGAAAAGTTTATTTACCGTGTACAGTCAGAGTTTGATACAACACTTGATTTAATCCCAGCTTCCCTAAAGCTTTCTAAGATGCAAAAGAATCCACGTGGAAAAGAACATGCCTTAGATGTTTTCCTCTCATATGTAAAAGACCAATATGACCTTATTCTTATTGATTGTCCACCAACGGAGTCGATGTTTACTGATGCTTCTTATCGTGCTAGTCAGTTTGTATTAGTACCAATGAAACCAGAGTTTCTATCTACAATTGGTCTCCCCCTCATATCGAGTTCACTTGAAGAATTTAAAATGGAGTATGACAGAAGTGATTTAAAGGTAGCAGGTATTGTATTTAACGTAGTAACAACAGGAAGGGAATCAATAGAGTCTAAGCGGGAAATAAAGGATCTAGCAGCGAAGTATGATTTGTTCGTGTTTGATGAAGAAATAAGTCACAGTGATTCCTATTCAAGAAGTGTGAGAGAGGTAAGTTCCATTCTGAATACAAAATATGCAAAGAGTGGGACCAAAGATGAATTTACAGATTTTGCTGAAGCCTTTGCAAGGAGAATTGGTGTATGAAAACAAAACAGTTACTGCTTGAAATTCTTTTGCTTCATGAGAGATATACAGTTGAAGAGATTAATAGTGTTAAAGATTCAATTACAGACGATAAAGGGGTGTTGGACTGTTTACTGGCATTAAATAAACTTAATCAGTCTACTACTGACAAACAACCTATAAGTCAAACAGAGTCATCCAAACCAGAAAAGCCAACAAAACAGGTGAATCTGAAAAAAGCATTATCAGAGGTTCGTAAGGAAGATGAAGAAAAATATAAAGTGATTAAAAAAATTGAAGCAATTATTCGGGATACAAAGATGATGAAGATATCCGAGATGAGAGAATATGCCACTCTGTTACATATGACAATTGAACCCACTATTAAAAGAGATAAATTAATCCGCCAAATCTTAATCCATCTAATTAATCTACCTACAGACCAAATTGTTGCCCCTACTATTGATTCTAAAACGAATATAGTTAACCAGCTTGAAATCATTTCAGAAGCGATTTATCACTTTAAGAAGGATTAAAGAAAAAGGGAAATCAACTGATTTCCCTTTTCCAATTTATTTAATCCAACAGTTATAATGAACTACAGGAGGTAGGAGTTCCTAGGCTCAATATTATTTTTTAGTAAAAAATATCTATAGATGTGCTATTATTTAAGTAATTCCTCACATAACAAATTAGTAGATTAATAGGATAAGCAATGTAATGGTTAAAATGAAAGGTGAAAAAATGAATACAAATAGAGAAATTTTAGAAGAAAAAGACGAGAAAATTGCTCAGCTAGAAAGACAATTAAAAGAATTAATCGAAGTACAACAGCAAACGGCTGTAACTATTGCGATAGATCATAACTCAAAATCTTTGGCTCCACCGAAAGGAATCGTTAAGTCTTTCTTTAAAGCAGCTGGTAGATTGAAGATGATGTTTGCCATGGCCATCCTTGTTAGTTTAGTAGCAACTTCAGGAGGAATTTGGCTATTTGCGGGCAGTACCTTCAAACAAGAGTCTGTCACGTTTGTCGAACAAGTTCAAGAGCTAGCCACATTGGCCACAGTTGAAGCTCATATGAAAGAGGTTCTACACGAAGAGGATAATAAGATTTTCGGGAAAGATATCTCGATTGATCTGCCAGGAACAAAGCGAGAACTATTATTAGTTGTACCTGCGACTGTTATTGCTGGAGTTGATTTGAAAGGAATTACTTCTGAGGATATGGTTATTAATGAAGAAACAAAAGAAATTGATATTACCCTTCCTCGTGCAGAGCTCATCCAGGACCCCTCAATAAAAATGGATAAAATACATGCCGTTGATCATGGTGGGCTATTCCGTGCTGATATTAAAATGGGTGAGGGCTTAGAGAAGGTCGCTGAGGTACAAGAAAAAATCCGTAAAGAAGCGATATCTATTGGTTTACTAGATACAGCTGAGAGAAATGCAGAAAAAGTGTTAAAGGAATTTTTTAAGAATATTGGTTATACGGTAAATGTTACATTTAAATAATAGGAAGGCCTGCCCATGCTACTTTGGACAGGCTTGTTTTTATTTATAAGAACTACATAAATGTCTAAAGTGTTTCAAACAGACTCCTTCTCAACCACCACTCCACCTTCTCGTTGGAACTTCCTTTTATAAGCTCGGTGAAGATGAGGGGCTATGGGTAGGATCGATATACTAAATCCTTTTCCACGATAAATCGGGTTATCTATTATTAAGCCTAACTCGATTAATTGCTGAATCTCCCTTGTCCTCTTTTTCAAAACAATAAATCCATCCTTTGATCCTCGAAAAATCAATTCTCCTAAAATAGTCTTTGTTCGATAAGGCAATTTCTGAATGACGTCAAAATAGTAGAGTTCTCTAACGGGAATCTTCATTTTTAGCACCACCATGGTTATTATCATAGCATCATTTTAATCAATGAAATAGATTTCTATTCGCTTTTAATAAGTGTATAAAAGGAAGGATATACTATTCTTAAATTTCCAATCGAAATGAGGTTTTGAGATGGCTTTTAAGGTTTATTTTATCAGTGCTATTATGCTAGTCATTTGTTTCCCAGCGAACATTCATGCGAGAGAAATAAAATATAATCATGATAGTATGACGATTGATGAGATTCAGGAGAAAGTATCCTTTAAGGTATTAGCTCCTGAAGGGATTCCAGAGAGTTGGACCTTAGAAATTAAAACCTATCCAAATTCAAATGTGGTGCAAAGCTTTAGTTTACACTATATGGATGAAAATGATGAAGTCATGTTTTTAGGGATGGATCAAAGAGGTTCAGCCTCTCCATTTCAATCCTATAAGGGAACGGATGGTATTATTATTAATGAACAACCGGCCTATTTTCAAGAATGGGCGAATGAACCATTAGGTGGGATTCTTTGCTGGAAGCAGGATGGTACCTATATCGAAATGACTAGTCATCGAATCACTAAAGAAGAAATGATTGAAATTGCACGGTCGGTTAAGTAGGTTTGTGGGACAGTCTCTGTGGTTTAAAACGAAAATAAAAGGATTTCCAAATTTCAAGTCGAATACCTAGTGTATTAGATTCAGTTTGGAGGTCACTATTTTGTTACTTTACAATTGATCGATATCAACTACTTACCATTTTAATATAAGGCTCTTTTCGTATAGATTGTTGCTATTTTAACCATACTCCTAAAAGGTGCTAATATACTGATTTGGGAGGTGTCTAGAATGTTGGAAGATGTTTATGCTGACTTTACGGATTTACCGAAAAAAGACCAAATTGCACTATTTAATCGCTTAAAAGAAGAGTTCTTCTCTAACGAAGAAGATGGCATGGAAGAAACATATACTACGATTAGAGAAACACGTTTTAGCGAAGGTCTCGGTTGTGTTCATTGCGGAAGTGTTAAGGTCAAGCGTAATGGTAAATACCGTGGGAGACAGCGTTACTTCTGCCATGATTGCAATAAGTCATTTAATGACTTAACCAATACCCCTATTTCAGGTTCACGTTATCTGGGGAAATGGTCGAAATACTTCCGTATGATGGTTGAGGGCTATACCCTACCCAAGATTGCTGAGGAACTTAAAATTCACATATCTACTTGTTTCTATTGGAGACACAAGGTTTTATTTGCATTACGTTCGTTAGGGTTCCAAGGGTTGAAGGGAATTGTTGAAAGTGATGAAACCTTTTTCAAAGAGTCTTTTAAGGGACGTAAGGTTGAAGGTAGAGAACCCAAAGAACGTGGTGGGAGAGACCCAAAAAGAGGTATTAGTGGTCTTAAAATTGCTGTTGTCGTTGCACAAGACCGCAACGGTCAAGTAGTTGTTCAAAAAGCTGGTCGTGGTCGTGTAAGAGCAGAAGAAATAGATGCTGTAATTGGGGAATATATAGACCCCTCTGCTTTGTTATGTACTGATACAGCTACAAACTATAAAAAGTTTGCTTTGGTTAAAGGTCTAAAGCACGAAACAATTAACGTTAGCAAAGAAGGGTATGTCAAAAAAGGCATATACCATGTTCAGCATGTCAATAATTTTCATAAACGCCTTGGTAATTGGATGGATAGATTTAATGGAGTAGCCACTAAATATCTCGACAACTACCTATACTGGTTCAAATTTTTACAACAGAATAAAAAGTTACCAACAAACGAAAGAGTAAAGGGGTTTCTTTTGAGTGCTTGTCAAAAGGTGAATTACATTACCGTAAATTATTTGCGAGAGGTATAAACATAGTGTTAGATTGCACAAAAAAGCCATATCAATGATATGACTTTCAAATGGTTCACTTCTCATATATTAACTACTGGTCCTAGACAAGAAATCTTTTAGTATCAGATTGTATATTTGTGGCTGTTCTGAATGGACTAAATGTGCAGCAAAAGGAATAATAGAGACGTGAATCAGTTTATTAGTTTGAGGATAAATAATAGCCCCTTTTGTTTCGTTTATGTTCCCTTCTCCAACTACAAATAAAACTGGCATCTTTAAATCTGCTAAATTAACTGTTTCTTCAAATGGATATGAATCCTCTTTTCTTGCCATGTAAATAAGTTCTTGCCAACCTTCTCCATGAACTTGATTGAAATAACTTTCTATTTCCTTATTCTCAAGGAGCGAAGTATAGCGTTCGAATTCAATCCTTTGGATTTCTGACCAATTAGAAGGTTTTTCTGGCAAAATGCCTGAAAGAGTCAATGTTTTTACCCTATCGGGAAATTTTTTGGCGAAAATCAATCCAACAAGAGCACCAAGTGAACACCCTACTATATGAGCGGATGGGACCCCGAGATAATTTAAAGTTTCTGATAAGTCACTAGCAGAGTCCAAATAATAGTTTGAAACATCATTTGATTTAGATTTACCATGCCCCCTTAAGTCTGGCAAGATTACTCTATGTGTCGCTTTGAAGTATTCTCTTTGCTCTTCAAAATCAGTCATACCAGTTTGTAATCCTGTATGTAGAAAAATGATTGATTCTCCTTCGCCAAATATGTCTGTGTGTAATAACATTTCTATTCTTCCTCATTTCTTTTTGACATTTAATTAAGTTGGTTAAACGAATATTATGATAATTATACTATTAAAAGTAATTTTTTTCCTTTGTTTTTTTCTTATATGTTTAATAGCAACAAAGTTTACGAAAACAGCCTAATATAAATATGGAGTTGATATAAAATGATATACAAAAATACTCTTGATGATATTACATCTGAGATGTTGAATGGATTTTTCGTGGGTTGGCCGGAACCACCGAGTCCGGAAACGCATTTGAGATTGTTAGAAAATAGCAGTAAAGTGGTTATTGCGTTAGATGATGAGACGAATCAAGTTGTTGGATTTATTACTGCGATAAGTGATGGGGTTCTCTCTGCTTATATTCCATTGTTGGAAGTTCTGTCTGAGTATAAGGGGAGAGGGATTGGTAAGGAATTAGTTGAGCGAATGTTAAAGCAACTTGAGGATATCTACATGGTCGATTTGTGCTGTGATGATGAGTTAGTTCCTTATTATGAGAGGTTTGGGATGATGAAATCTAACGGGATGCTTGTGAGGAATTATGGAAGGCAATCGGGGTATTAGGCAAATGAAGAATCGCTTGGATCATATCAGATCCAAGCGTTTTTGATTGGCAATAGTAAAGAAGATATTTTTCTTAAAAAGGCACTAGCACTTAGGATTGTAGCAAGAACCGATGATAATTAATAGGATAAACAAGACTACAATTAACACAAATGAATTGTTGCTAGGTCCAGGACAAGCGTGACCATAGCTTGGTGCAGCATATCCGAAGCTAGGAGCCATTTGGTCATACATTGGTGCAGTGTAGGTTGGCTGTGGTGCCATTTGATCATAGCTAGGTGCAGTATAAGTTGGCTGCGGTGGCATATTAGCGCCCATTACTGGTGCCATGTTATCGTGAGCTCCCATGATAGGTGCAGAATTTGCATAATTGTTCATATAAGGTGCCGCATTGTTAGCGTCCATATTCATACTTCCTTTCTGTATAATGTGTATTTTCACTACAGTATACTCACCTAGTATGAAATTGCCCCATTTTCGTGCGGAAATGGGTGCGTATCACAAGTATAAAAGGGTCGAGAGATTATCCCCCGACCCTATAGCAATCTATATTTTTAATTTAATAAATTTACGTTTCCCTACTTGTATGATTAAGCCATCAGTAATAGTTAGCTGTAGGTCAGGAGTTTCCACTTGTTCCCCATTCACTCTTACACCTTTGTTACTAATCATTCTTCTGGCTTCACTCTTAGAGGATAACATGTTTAGGTCAACTAGAAGCTCGACGATTGAGATTTCTTTATTTCCTTTCCACTCCATCTCAGGAATATCAACAGGCATAACACGTTTTTGGAAGACAGAGATAAAATGGTGTTCTGCTTGCTCTGCTGCATCATTACCGTGGTACATTCTTACAATGGTCTTACCTAGTAGCATTTTAGCATCTCTTGGATGAAGTTCTCCTGTTTCAAGCTGCTTCTTCATGGTTTGAATTTGTTCAGGTGCGAAATCTGTCACTAATTCGAAGTATTTGATCATCAATTCATCAGGAATGGACATTGCTTTCCCGTACATTTCGTTCGGGCTTTCATCAATACCGATGTAGTTTTTCTTGGATTTTGACATCTTTTCAACGCCATCAAGGCCTTCTAGTAATGGCATGAGCATCGCCACTTGCTTTTCCTTCCCAAACTTCTCTTGGTAGTGTCTTCCCATCAGAATGTTGAAATGCTGATCGGTCCCACCAAGTTCAATATCTGATTCCAGGTTGACCGAATCGTAACCTTGCATCAATGGGTAGAAGAATTCGTGGAGTGAGATGGGCTTGCCTAATGCAATCCGTTCTTCAAAATCATCTCTTTCTAATAGCCTTGCTACAGTAATCTTTCCAGCCAGTTGGATGACATCCTCAAACTTTAATTCAGCCAACCATTTGGAGTTATAATGAAGTTCAACCTTTTCCATATCGATGACCTTTGCAAATTGTTCGAAATAGGTTTGGGCATTATGCTTTACTTCTTCATCTGTTAATTGTTTTCGGGCAATTGATTTACCTGTAGGATCGCCGATTTTACCAGTGAAATCTCCGATGATCAGTTGAATAATGTGACCATTTTCCTGAAATTGTCTCATCTTGTTTAGAACAACGGTATGACCAAGGTGAACATCTGGGGCAGAAGGATCTAAGCCTAATTTAATCTTAAGTGGTTTGTTCTCTAGAATGGATTTTGCTACCTTGTACTCTAGTTCTTCAGTTGGAATAATTTCTTGAACTCCCTGGCTGTAAAGTGTCATTTGTCGCTGCACTTCATGTAATTGCTCTTTGCTTAATTTCTCTAATAACTGATTCATTCCCATTTCCTCCTAAAATTAAATATAAAAAAACCACATCCCTTAAACAAGGGACGTGGTTTAACTTGTGCACGCGGTACCACCCTAATTGAAGGATTGAATCCTTCCACTCAACGATTAACGGCTCGTCCGTTCTTTGCTATCTGTTCGTTTTGCAAAGAAAGCTCAAGGAATGTAATTCGTAGTTATCTTTGCGTCGATTCGCACCATCCATCGACTCTCTGTCTGCAGTGAGATAACTACTACTGAATTTCCTGTCATCACATTTTACCTATTTATTTTTGTATCTTAAAAATCATTTTCCCTTATGATTCTTCTTAATAGCTTTGACATGTTTTTTTGCTCATTCAAACTTAAACTTGAAACAATCTCAACTTCCGCTTGATGAAATTGAGGATATAATGCTTCCATGACTTCTTTTCCTTTATCTGTTATCGTAACGTAAGTGATCCGACGATCTCTGTTATCAACCTTTCGATAACAAAATTCTTTTCGTTCTAGGGTTTTTGTAATATTACTTATTGTTGATTTAGTCACTCCAGCAGAGGTTGCTAATTTCTTTGTCTCTACCGATTTCCAAATCCACAAATCATATAGCAATGAAAAAGAAGTCCAGGATAACCCATACTCGGATAAAACTTCGCGCTCCATTTTGTTTCTTAACCCTTGAGCCACACGATACATATTCGTCACGACTGAAATAGCATCTAAGTTAAGTGAATCTAAAGGAAGCTTGGCTAATAGATTAATTGTATCCTTTTCATCAGGTAACAATTCGCCATCATCATCAAAAGAATGAATAGTAGCCACCACCTTATTGTTTTCAAAATCGTTAGCTATGAAACGATATTAACAAAAAAAAATTAAATTGCAATACACAATCGCAAAGATAGGACCGAGGAACAGTCTCCTTGGTCTAAAAGATACCACTAAGAACTGAGAACTTCACTTCTTAGAATATGAATAAATTTCTCTTGTTCTTCTAAGAAAGGTGAATGAGCAGAGTTCTCAAATGTATAGAATTTTTTCAATGGAGCTTCGATCTTTTCGTAAAAACGTTTTGCCTCGTTGTATGAGGTTTGATAATCAAACACACCATGCATAATAAAAACAGGAACGTCAAAACGAGGTGCCATTAATGAAGCATCTGCTTTTGCCATTGTTTCTGCTAATGAATCGTAGTTAAAAAAGCTTCCCTTAGGTACGTTGAAACGTTCTTTCCATGTATAGTGGTTACAAGTGAAAATATCTTTGATGGCTTGCCAATTAGAATATCCCGTTCTTTTCATGCCACCACCGTATGTATTAAGATACCTTCCTAGAATTCTACGATAGCCCTGACTTTTATAGAAATCTTGATCGAAGGTGACAGAACGTATATCTTTCTCGGCTTTTTTATCGCCTTGGTTAATGGCTGTTTCTAGTAAAAAGTCATATGTATCCTTGTTTGATTCAAAGTGCCTTCCAAACTGTCCAATACTAATGAAAGCATGAAAGTCCTGAGGGCTTCGACTAACAACGATACTTCCAAGTAATGTGCCCCAAGAGTGTCCGCAAAGGTAAATCTTCTTTTTGTTGTACTTTTTCTTGAGATAATTTGTGATGAACAATGTATCAGATATCAATCTTTCTAATGTCAGTTCACCTTGAGTCTTTGAATCATAAGACATGCCTGAACCTCGTTGTTCCCAATAACAAACGGTGAAATCATCAGCCCATGCAAGTCCTGATTTTTTTATGATAGAGTATTCTGGGAATCCAGGTCCTCCATGGACAAACAAGAGGACAGGATTTTCAACGTTCGTTGACTCAATGAAAAGTCCATTTTTATGTCCATCAATATCTACATACTCTTTTGAGAAATGAAGCTGTTTTTCTACTACGTTCAAATAATCTCCCCCTAATAATCCCCGGAGGGACAGTCCCTTTGGTCTTCAAAACTAACGCAAATACTTATCCATTTTTATACAGTACTTAATCTTATGCAGTTCATGGTTCAAATCGACTAAATAATTCTTAACGCCTTCTACTAGATTCTCAGTAGATATTAATTTATCAGACTCGAATTCTTGCCAAATGGAGTGAATCCTCCATGTGTCTGCTCTTTCATAAGTAAAGCTCATAATGACTTCATCATGATCAATCGAAGTGTAATTCATCTGTTCCAGAAGACCTTGTTGAACCTTGTTCAGCCATTTTCCCAGTTGATTCCCGAATTCAGCAACATTGATGTAGGGATCATGGAAGTATAATCTCTCATGAAGATAAATCTTCAAATCGCCTTCGATAAAACCTTCTTGATAAGCCCACATATTCGGTTGATGCGCATTTAGAGAAACTACGAATTTCATACCAACACCTCTATCTATGATTATTGCTGTCCTCGCGTTCTTTCTTTACCACCCTTTATGCTTAATTAAGGAAGTAATATGTGCAAGGTGATGTCGACCGTGCCAAGCATAGATACCTATATTTAATCCTATTGAAACTTCACCTGAATCTGGGTGTATAAATGTCTTCTTTGTATCTTCAATATTTAGGCTACGCAAAAGGTTCGTTAGGCGACTATGCAATGCTTCGAGAAGCGAGAGGGAGAGATCAATTGGCATTGTGTAATCAGATAATTCCGCCCATTTTCCTTCATCATATGGTTTAATCACAGGATTTTCTTCTGTTAGGGCTAATTTAAAACGAACATAGGCATTCATATGGCTATCTGAAATATGGTGTATGACTTGTCGAACAGTCCAGCCTCCTGATCGGTAGGGGGTATCAAGCTGTTCATTATTTAACTCTTTCACAGCTTCTCTTAATAATTTTGGTAATTCTTCAATTTGATCTATCCAGTCATTTATCACACCATTCGTGATCTCACCTTCAAATTCGAACGTTCCAATTGGATATCTATGATCCATCTGCCATTCCTCCAATAAATATAATTGAAATTCTTTGCATACCAAAATACTATATATCATTCTATGTTCTGCTAAATAGATATACTCCTAAAGAAAGAGCGCATCTCTTATATAAGAAATACGCCTTATTTGTTATAAATGCCTATATTATCTTTGATCGTCTCTAACGAAGCATTTCCATCCTAATTTAACTGGTTCGCTCAAATTCTTCTCGATAATAGTCCCTTAATTCAGGTGCATTATCTTTCCATTCAACTGTCTGTCCGTTGACGATTTGCTGAAGGACATCTAGACATCTATGCCAACCTGCTGCGGTTTGAACAGCCCATGAATCATCGTCAAAGGTATGGGTGAAGGTCATTAGGCACCCCTGATCCTTTTCTTGTAATGAAATGTTGATCAAATCATCAACTTCACGAAATCCAATCACAGAAGGCTGTTCTAATTCTGTGATGATTGCCTCATATGTTGTGCCTTCACCGTCGTTGAAGGCAATCTTGCCACCTAGTCTAAGGTCCATCTCTCCGGTTGCAAAAGGGTACCACTGGGTGAAGTCACTAGGATTAGTAATAACACGGAAAACCTTTTCTGGATTATGTGAGAAAACTCGTTCGAATCTTAAAGCATACCGACCGTTTGACTTATGTAGAGTGCCATAGTTATTCATTATTTCTTCCTCCTGCTTTACCAAGTTTGTAGAACCTCAAAAAATCATCAACACTACTTCTCTTTGTTTCTTGCTTTAGTAGTTGAGAGAGCAATGATTGATGTCAATCAGCTTTTTAATCGCGTCGACAACCAATTCCGGTTCATCATTTTGTATATAATGAGCACTTTTTTCAGCAATTATCAATTCACCGTTTGTGGATATTTCAAGTATCTCCCTCTGCATTGCATTCCATAATTCTTGTGATTCCTTAGAATAAAGATCTTTCTTACCAGCTGAAAGAACAATAACTGGGATATTTAATAAACGTTTCGTTTCTTTTACCTGCTTCAGGCTCTCCATAAATTCATCATAATTGCCTTCAATGATGAATTGATTGTTATAGGCTTGTTGAAACTCTGTTGACATCGTTGGGAGAAATCTTTGTCTGTAATCTTCAGGTGTGGAGTCAACCAAGACGAGACCACAAACATCATTTTGATACTCGGTTGCGAACATCCGCATATTCACTCCACCAAATGAATGTCCAACTAATATGTAGGGAGGTTTAACCTTAGCTTCAATAAGCAGTTTCTTCAATTCTGTTACCATCTCACGGGTGGTTCTAGGGTTCGAATTTTTATCGCTTTTCCCAAGACCAGCTCTATCATATACTAAGACACGACTGAGTCTTGAAACATCTCCAATAACTGAATCCCACGCCTTTGAAAAGTCTCCATATCCAGCATCCATTATGACTGTTGGCTTTCTGTTGTTTTCTCCTACTAATTTGGCATAGATCATTCCACCACTAATATGTACAAACATTTCTTTAGTCATATTGTCTACTCCTCTAGTTTTCCATTCTTCTTCCTACTTAAAATTCTTTTTTGAAAAACAAAGAAATCATGAAGTGTTTTTCATTTATAACAACTATCCAACAATTTAAATAGGGCTCTATTGTATTTTACTTACTTAGTGGTTTCTCTTTTTTTAATATATAACCAGCTATAGTAAATAACCCAAGCTGCTAAGATTACAAAAGTAGAGAAGCCTTTTTTGTCAGTAGGTAGGTAAATAAATAATGTTGTTGCAATGATAAGGGCTGGTAGCATTAGAATTAGATATTTTTTTCGATCAATATTCATAGAGTAGCTCTTATACTGTGACTTTACTTTATTTTACGATGCCAATAAAAAAAGGTTTCATCAATATTAACTGTGAACCTACTTATGTATTCGCACTAGTAAAACATCTAATTGGTTTTTCGATTTCTGTACAAGATTCCAATAGCTCGACCAGTAAATATCAAAGCGAAAATGATCAGGAAATTTCTATTTACGTTAGTAAAAACATCTAAAATAAGCATAGATACAACTATGAAAATATCAAACTTAATTAACTTCATATTAACCTCATTCCCTTCCTAAAAACACAAAACTATCTAATTCAATAAATTCCTGCAATTCCTATAAATGTTATGATCCAAATAATCATTGTGAATGATGAAGTCAACCAAAATGTATTAGTTCCAGTATTTTCATCATTTTTCACTTTTTTTAATATAGAGACTAAATTTACACAGAAGATAATACATAAAATTGGCATAAAAAAAGTACCTATATTTATAGCGACAATCATCAATGCTTCCATTTTTTATCTCCACCTTCTTGTTTCGTATTGTCAAAACTTTTATATTAAATAGGCTATAAAATACCTTGATAGAGGGATTTTTGAGCAAAAAAATTGCCACCCCCCATAATTTTAGGTAAAAGTGAGGTTACGAC
>NZ_JACYHA010000005.1 GCF_014837155.1 Litchfieldia stipae
TAAATTTCCAAATGGATGGGGCCACCTTTGATTGGGTATTTACTTTTTTGCCTCTAAACAGGGAAGGTGAGTAAACTGAAAATTATGACACTATTTATGCAACACTAGTGATAATATCTAAATCTATTTCTAGCATTCTTATTTAACAATAAGAACGGGACAGTCCACTCTTTTTACTACCTTATGACTCACGCTACCTAATACCATTTCTTGCAAAGAGTTTAAACCCCGACTACCTATAACGACCAAATCGACTTTTTCTTCATTAGCATATTCAATAATTGTCGGACCAGGATATCCATGTAATATTTTAAGCTCATAGTCTATATTTTTCGATTTTATTTTTTCCTCTACAGGATAGAGTCTTTTGCGACGTGAGTATGCCAATTCTTCTTTTCCTTGCGAATGAAGTATCTCATTCTTGGATTTTGAAAAATCAGCAACATATACGACTTCAATTTTACATTTTGGAATTAAAGAAGCAATTTTCACTGCTTCTTCAGTTGCCCGAATTGAATTCTCAGATCCATCTACAGCCAATAATATTCTTCTGTACATTTTTCTACCTCCAAATTTCATTTAATGTGACGCCTGTTTTGAATTCACATTATTATAAATAGCTAGCTTATCTAAGATTCTTTTGCTGGATGAATCTAACCCTATGATGGTAACAGTATTGTTTTTCTCACGATATTTAATAACAGTTTTATCTACAGCACCTACAGCAGAATCATCCCAAATATGTGCATTTGAAAAATCAATTATTATATCTTTATTCTCAACGCTAAAGTCAAATGACTTTAAAAAGTCTTCAACCGAGGCGAAAAATAGTTGGCCTTCTACTTCAAAAATTATTTTGCTATTTTTGTAATTGCTTCTCACTTTCAAACTTGAGATTTTAGCGACAAAGAAAATGGCACTTAGAATGACACCTGCAATAACTCCTTTTGATAAGTCATGGGTTGCCACAACGATACCAACGGTTATTAACATAACAGCAGCATCCGTTTTTGGTGCTTTTCTAAGATAGGTAAATGAAGACCAATCAAATGTACCAATTGAAACCATAATCATAATTCCTACAAGAACAGGCATTGGTATTTGTACGACTAAATCACCTAATACAATGATTAAAAATATTAAAAACAAACCTGCGATCAAGCTGGATAATCTACCACGTCCACCAGATTTCACATTTATAACGGATTGTCCAATCATTGCACATCCTGCCATTCCACCAAAGAAACCTGTAATGATGTTCGCAATACCTTGTCCTCTTGATTCTTTGTTTTTATCGCTCTCTGTATCTGTCATATCATCTACGATGGAAGCAGTTAGTAATGACTCTAATAATCCGACAATCGCTAATGCGAAAGAAAAGGGAAATACTATTGCTAAAGTTTCAAACGTAAATGGAACGTTTGGTATGAAAAACTCTGGCAGTGTTCTTGTAATGGCTCCTAAATCACCTACTGTCCGCAAATCAAAGTTTGTATAAAGAGCAACTGCTGTCAAGGCAACAATTGCAATTAATGGGGCCGGAACAATCTTGATGAATCTCGGGAGTATATATACTATTACTAAAGTGACTGCTACAAACACATACGTCATATTAGAGATTCCAATAAAATGGGGTACTTGAGCCATAAAAATTAAGATCGCTAACGCATTTACAAAACCAATCATGACTGCTCTAGGTATGAATTTCATTACTTTGGCTACTTTAAAAATGCCAAACAGCACTTGGATTACACCAGTTAAAACCGTTGCTACTAATAGATAATCAAGGCCATGTTCCTTTACTAATGGAACCATTAGCAATGCCATTGCACCTGTTGCAGCTGAAATCATTCCAGGACGTCCACCAACAAAGGCTATGATAACGGCAATACAAAAGGAAGCATACAATCCTACCATAGGATCGACTCCTGCAATAATGGAGAATGCAATTGCTTCAGGAATTAATGCTAACGCAACAACAATTCCAGCAAGGATATCCCCTCTTACATTTGAAAACCATTCTTTTCTAATTTTTTCTACCACTTAAGTCTACACCTCTTCTACATAAAATTTTATGGCTTTTAACTCTCATAAAAGCCGGGTTCGAATAGAATAAAGTCAGTTTATCACTTATCGTCCCAAAATGGAACCTTTTCGGAACGAAAAATGATGAAACTTATGCTATGATATAGGCAAACTTCTTTATATTTAAGGGGTGTCTAATATGTTAATCGGTTATATGAGACCTAATGATGATGATTTAACTTGTGATATACAAATAACGGAATTAAGAAAATTAAAATGCGAAAAAATAATCGCAGAGGAATACTCTTCCGCAAAGAAAAGAACGCAACTGAAAAGCATGATTGATAACCTCAAACCGGGGGACAAAGTAATAATCGCAAAACTCTATTCACTGGCAGATTCAACACGTCATCTAGTGGAGCTATTGCAAGCGATTGAAGAAAAAGGAGCTTGTATCCAATCGATTAAGGAAGGAATCGATACAAGTAATGGAAGTAGGTATCAATTTAGCCATATCGTGAAGCATCTTGTCGAATTTCAAAGCGATGTAATCAGTGAAAAGACTAAAAAGGGGGTACGTAATGCACAGAAAAAAGGCGTTACTACAGGACGTCCAAGAAAACCTGATGAAAATGTACAGCAAGCAATTATCATGTATGAAAGTAAAAAATACAGTTTAGCTGAAATAGGGGTACGACCGAGATACATGTAAAAAAGGGTCATAGTATGGTATTGTTTACCATTTATAACCCTTTCTTGCTCTTTACTTTCTTATATACTATACAGGAATATCTCCCTCGATTGGTTGTGGAATATTTTCTAAATCGATCATATAGTCTCCGAAACGTTTTATATGCCTAGTCAGATAAGGGCTAAGCATGACAATATCTTCTTTTGAAAATACATAGCCTTCTTTAGAAAGTTCCCACAAAATAAGTGTTATATCACATACATTTTGGAATATTACTGCGTTGGCAACTAAATCATTATATTTAATTCGCTTTTCTTGTTCTTCTGGATCATTTTCTGAAATGATCCCATCGCCACCAAAAAATAGCCATTTGGAAAAGCCGTTATATGCTTCGACTTTGTTTGTACTAGCACCAATTTGCTCTCTTAGTTTTATATCAGAAATATATTTAAGCAAAAATACAGTTCTTACAATCCTTCCTAATTCCCTAAAAGCTTGATATAATCGGTTTTTTCTACTATAGTTACTTAGTTTTCTAAGTAGTGTAGAGGGTAATATTTTACCAGCTTTTATAGAAAGAACCACTTGGAGCAGATCTTGCCAGTGTGTTTCAATTAGGTCCCAGTCAACGGTATCACTAAACAACTGATCAATGTGGTGATATTTTGTGTCCTTATCAGCCCTGTAAAATTTTAAATCCTTCCAATTTCGAATACGAGGCATTAAATTAATCCCCAATAAATGTGCAAGTGCAAAAACAGGCGTTGATTGACCTTGCGTATCAGCATGTAACGTATCGGGCTGAATGTCTGATTTATTTTTCAGCAAACCATCAATAATATAAACTGCTTCCCAAACTCCACATGGAATGAAGTGACTAAAGAGTGCAATATAAGTATCTGAAACATGATGATATGCAATCCCCCCATAACCTCCGTATCGAATGTGGTATTCAGAGATTAAGTTTTCTTCGTAGAGATCAAATTTTGTTCCATCTGCAGCAGCCGTTTTTCCATCACCCCATAGTCTAGGCAAACTAAATTGATTGTATTGATTTAAAATATTACGAATAGCTTCGTCTATTTTAGATGCATTAATATGTCGCCGATTTACAAATGAAATCATGTGTGGGGTTACTGCTTTTTTCATGTGCTTAGAAGTCTGTGTTGGTCCTAAATTACATCCGTATCCAAAAGAAGTAATGATATAACGTTCCATTGCATTTTCAAGCTTAGGATCTGAACCAGATAATGGTCCAAAATGCCGTGTCCAATTTGTCCAATGTTCTACATTACAAAGAATATCTAAGACATTTCGTTCAGGTAACCGTTGAGAAATAACTACCTCTAACGCCTTACTTGTCTGAGGTTGTTCTTTTCTCATTATTTTTCTCAACGTTGGTTCTCCATTTTCATTAATGATTACCTGGCCGTTATCAGGGTAGTTTAAATCTACTTTTTGTGCAGTATCTCCTAGCCAGAGCTTTAATTGTTGAACAAAATCCCCTGAATTTGAAGAAAAGCCAAGTTCCTTACAGTATTCATCTACCATAGGTTTACACTCATCCCAAGAAAGGAGCTGTTCACGGTAATCAGCAAAATTCTCTGATCCTTTTACACAAAGGTCTCCCGTTTTTAAATCGCTTGCAAGATAGGAAAAAATACAGATTTCAAGGTGTTTACGATGGATTAAGTTATTTTCTTTAGGTACATAAATCGTTTTTTTCCACTGTTCACTAGCAAATGAAAGATCCAAATCTATTTGTAGATTTTCAATTTTTCGGTTCTCATTATCACGTAAAAATTGTAAAGCTTCTAAAAGTGATTGATCCTGTGTGGTTGAATTAATTTCAATCATACTAATCAATCTAAAAAGAGTTTTCCTGTGGCTTTTATAGAACTTCCATAAAAGAGGAAGGTAGTTATTGCCATTATATGATGAAATTGATTCACAATCTTCTTTTAATGCGTCGATACCACCTCTTCTCCCTAATAACTCCCTTATTTTCTGACCAGTCAAGGTATCGTTCTCATTTATACTTGTGGCATTTAAGACTTCCGCCAAAACAGATATAAGATTTTCAGTTTTTGATCTATGTTTTTCTCGAAGAAGTTCTAGCTCCTCTTTGCCTTTGTTATGTATTGTTCTGACTCTTTTGAGAAACATCTCTACCAAACTATCTATAGCTGAAATTTTTGAGCGATAAATCATACAAAGTAGCAGCATATATCTTTTAGCTAAATTAAAGTCTTTTAATTCTGATGCATCAAGCGCTTTTGCTTCTAAAGCGAAGTGTTTAATTTTTAAATTTGGAATATCCTCTAGTAAGCTATCAATTTCTTCTATAAAATCAGTTAACAGAAGTAACCTATTTTGTATTTCTTTCATATGCGAAAGTGTTGCGCTTTTTGGAATTTCTTTTAATAAGTTATATTCAGAAGTCCGATTATCATTTTTAGTAACTAGTAATTGATCTAATTTTCGCTCAATTTCAGGAGTCAATTTTGAAAATACTGAATTAAATAACTGGTGATTCACTAATGTTCTTATACGACGAGCCAATCGATCTAATGTACTAAAAGCAGGTAATTCACACCTTTCTTTTATTAATATTTCAATGGATACGTTGATAAGATCGGCTGGATTGTCCATTACCTGTGTAGCCTTATAAATTGAAGTAGTTGCAATATGTAAGGCTTCTTTTCCATAAGGACGTACATTGAGGTAATCTCTAATTGCTTTTTGATGTCGGTAAATTGATTTACTATTGTAATTCGGTTCAACACTAGCAGAGAGATTCAAACAGGTCCGAATATGAATCATGATCTCTACAGGAATATCTTTCGGTCGAGGAAAGTAACCAAGTCGTTGGAAAGACTTTAACATAACTAATAGACTTAGAACTGAAACAGGTCCTCTAGCAACTTTATGCGCAAATTGGTTTTCTTCAGGTGTAGGGGAGTAAACATCACGAAGTTCTTTTGAAGTAGGACGTTTTTTAAATCTTGGATAAGCCGTACGTTCTATAGATGCCAAATTACCAACTCCATTCAAATTAAGTTGGGGGTGGTGACAGAGTAGCTGCCCTAGTCCGTCACATAATTCCCTAAAAATATAAGAGATTATTAATTTGCTTCTACTAGTTTTCTTTTATTAATCGCTCGATATAATGATCCCTGTGAAAGTCCTGTACCTTCTACAATTTCTTTTACCGAGTATTCTTTACTGTCATACATCCTCAAGGCTATTTCAATTTTCCCTTGATCCACTTTAGGCCTTCCTAGTTTTTTTCCTCTTCTTTTACTCGCTTCTAACCCTTCTTTAACTCTTTCTACAATTAAATTTCTTTCTAACTCTGCGATGACACACATCATTTGAAACATGGCTTTTCCCGTTGATGTTCTTGTATCCATGTTCTCCTTAATAGAAACGAACTTTACACCAGTATCCTCGAATTGCTGAATAATAGAAAGAATATCAAGTGTTTTTCTCCCTAAGCGTGAAATACTTTCTACTACAACGGTATCACCTTTCCTTATTACATCTAGCAATGAGTTAAGTCCATCTCTATCCTTTGTAGTCCCAGTAAATTTCTCTTGAACCATTTTTTCACAGCCGTACTCAGAAAGTAATATAATTTGTCGGTCTAAATTTTGGTCAACTGTCGAAACTCGAGCATAACCGATTATCATAAAGAAGCCTCCTGCACAATTTAATAATCTAATTGTACAAGAGACATCATTTTTGTAAAAGTATTTGGTAAAACTTTTGGTAATTATTTTTGGTAACCTATAAAATTAGTAAAATCAAGCATCAGTATTTCTCATAAATATTGTTACAAAAAATATGGTTTTTGGTAACAATCTTTTTATTAATACAAAACCAATCAGATATAATTATTTTGATAAACGCTCCATGAGAGTAGCTTTTTCTGCTTCAAAACCAGGTTTGTCAAGTAAAGCAAACATATTCTTCTTGTATGCTTCGACTCCAGGCTGGTCAAATGGGTTAACTCCTAATAGATGGCCACTAATCCCACATGCCTTCTCAAAAAAGTAAACCATCTCACCGTAAGTGTATTCATTCATTTCATCCAGTTCAATCACGAGATTAGGTACTTCTCCATCTATATGGGCCATAAGGGTACCCTGAAATGCACTTTTGTTGACTTCATCCATCGTCTTACCTGCCAGGAAGTTTAATCCATCAATATTTTCTGGATCCTCCTGAATAGTCACTTCAATTCGAGGTTTCTTAATCTGTAAAACCGTTTCTAAAAGGTTTCGTCGACCTTCTTGTACATATTGCCCCATGGAATGCAAATCCGTTGAAAAATCAACGGAAGCAGGGAATAGCCCCTTTTGATCTTTTCCTTCACTTTCCCCAAACAGCTGCTTCCACCATTCCGATACGTAGTGAAGGGAGGGCTCATAGTTAACAAGCACTTCAATTGCTTTTCCCTTATTGTAGAGTACATTTCGGACCGCAGCATACTGATAGCTCTCATTTGTCAATAAATCAGGATTGTTGTATTTACGGGCTGCTGCTGCTGCCCCTTCCATCATATGATCAATATCAAGTCCTGCTACGGCAATTGGTAAGAGACCAACTGCTGTTAGCACAGAATACCTTCCACCTACATCATCCGGAATAACAAACGTTTCATATCCTTCTTTGTCCGCGAGCTTTTTTAATACGCCTTTTTCCTGATCAGTAGTGGCAAAAATACGTTTTCTCGCCTCTTCTTTTCCGTATTTTTTCTCCATATAGTCACGAAAAATACGGAAAGCAAGGGCTGGCTCTGTCGTTGTTCCTGATTTGGAAATGACGTTAACAGAGATATCTTTCCCCTCTAATAGTTCAAATAAATGAGATATATAAGTAGAACTGATATTGTGACCGGCAAAATACACTTTTGTCTTATCGTTCATTTGGTTATGAAAGCTATGGGACAAAGCTTCTATAGCTGATCTTGCACCCAAATACGAACCACCAATACCAATTACAACCATTGCGTCTGAATGTTTCTTGATTCTTTCAGCAGCTTGTTTAATTCTTTCAAATTCACTCTTATCATAGTTTAGTGGCAAATCGACCCAACCAAGATAATCAGAGCCGGGGCCTGTTTTTTCATGTAGCATTTTATGAGCCACTTTTACAAATTCACTTAGATTATCTACTTCACTCTTTTTCATAAATGCTAATGCATTGGAGTAATCAAACGAAATAGTCATACATTACTTCCCCTTTCAATCAAATTTAGCTTAGCTGCTTCAATCGGAGATCCTTCTCCGTAAAAAAGATCTCTCGGCATAGTAAAACGTTTCATGTTAGTGCATTCTCCTTTTCTACAGTATATAAGGGAAGTTTTTAAAAACACATTTAAACTCCCCCTTTTCAATTTTGAAAAATCCTTAGTGGGACCGTGTAATTATCAATAGCGTACATTAAAAGACAGTTAGTATTAAGAAAACTCAATGGTCCCTCTCTACATCGGCACTTAGTATGTCTTCTGTTTTGATTTCAAGTAATATTTCCAAGAATCTTATCGTTCCTAATACTTTTCGAGTGTCTCCCTCATTTTGAACATTCTCCATTTTCTTTTGTTGGATCAGTTCACTTATTACTTGCTTGAAAGCATTGGTTTTTATAAGCCATTCTCCAACCAGTAGCTTAGTTGAGTCTCTCTCGTGTTCGGTTTTGACAGCAAATAAACTTTCGGTATCTGTCTCTCTTAACGTGATTGAATTAAAATCTTCGCTCATTTGAATCCGAAAATAATTCCTTTCACTATCATAATATTTTCCGTCCCTTAGAAGAAAATACTCTATCCCTAATACTATTTCATAAAAGGGCTCATTATCTGATGGAGAATGGAGTTCTTTTACTTCGATATTCTTCACCATGTCTAAATAGGTTTCTAAACCATATTGTGTGTTAATGATTTTTGCATCCAATACGTTCATGATGTCACACCTCAATATTGTTTTATTTTTTTGGCTCTGTTAAACTTGTCTGTTGGCTCCAGGTGCTCGCTTTCCGCGGGCGAGCCGGGAGCCTCCTCGGCGCTGTGCGGCTGCGGGGTCTCCCTTGTCATGTTTTTCCCGCAGGACGTTGAATCATCATCCGTGAATAGGCACCGCACGAGAAAATGTGAATGCATTTTCGAGGAGTCTCGCTCCTTCCGCTTCAATCAACATAGTTAGCACTATCAACGACTTAAGTAAATCTACCAATTTTTGGGATATACCAAACTAAAAATCCAATGAATTTCCGGCTCATTTTAACGAAAGACATATACAGCAGATGACTTTATGATTTTTCCACAGCATGTCCGCCAAATTCATTACGAAGGGAAGCTACCACTTTACCTGTAAATGTATCATTGTCTAATGAACGGTAACGCATTAGTAAAGACATAGCGATAACAGGGGTAGCTGTTTGAAGATCCAAAGCGGTTTCAACTGTCCATTTCCCTTCCCCAGAAGAATGCATAATGCCCTTAATTTCATCTAATTTTGCATCTTTAGAAAATGCGCGTTCTGTCAATTCCATGAGCCATGAGCGGATGACAGAACCGTTATTCCACACCCGTGCCACTTTTTCATAGTCAAAATCGAAATCGCTTTTTTCCAGGACTTCGAATCCTTCACCAATGGCGGCCATCATTCCGTATTCTATTCCATTGTGGACCATTTTTAAGAAGTGGCCACTACCAGATTTCCCAGCATATAAATACCCATTATCTACAGCTGTATCTCTAAAAATCGGCTCGACAATGCTCCATGCTTCAGGATCTCCACCAATCATATAACAAGCACCATAGCGAGCACCTTCCATCCCCCCAGAAGTACCGGCATCCATAAAGCTCACTCCAACTTTCTTCAACTGTTCGTAACGACGAATGGATTCCTTATAATGCGAATTACCAGCTTCAATGACGATATCTCCTTCACTTAGAAATGGTGTGATTTCACTAATAACTGAATCAACGACGGAGTGTGGGACCATTATCCAAACAACTCGTGGCTTTTCTAATGATTGAACAAGATCTTGTAAACTGGATGCTCCTTCAACTCCGTATTTTTTAATTTCTTCAATAGTATTTGTATTTAGATCAAACGCCATTACACGGTGTTTATTGTCAATTAAGTTTTTTCCTAAGTTCATACCCATTTTCCCTAATCCAATTAATCCTACTTTCACTTGAGTTTCCTCCTTTAAATTACAAAAAATAGCCTGTATTATTATGCTACCCATTTGTTGTTCTTCATGGTCTCCTTATGGAACCATAAGGATTCAACAAATACTTTAAGTTCCTTGGGTAAATCGCGTAACAATTATCTGTCAAATCCAACCTCGGTTTGCTCTCTTCATACCAATAGCCTTCCAGGGAGGTGCGGATTAAACTCCCCCCCTAGTTTCCCACCATTTAAAACCATCCTCCTCCAATAATTGCGAAGCAGCTTGTGGCCCCATCGAACCGGCTTGATATAGGTGGAGTGGAAGGGCATTTTCCTCAAACGCCTCTAAAACGGGCTGTACCCATTTCCAAGATAATTCAACTTCGTCCCAATGAGCAAAGAAGGTAGAGTCCCCACGCAGAGCATCAAATATTAAGAGTTCATATGCTTCGGGCACGTCTTTTTTACTCGCTGAAAAATCAACAACAATAGGTTCTAATTTTCCATTTATCGGGTTTTTACTATTTAACTGCAACGAAACACCTTCATTAGGACTTACATTAATAACTAATAGATTGGGTTCAGCATTTTGGATTTCATTGGTATACAAATTCTTTAATGGGTTTTTGAATTCAATCACAATCCGCGTTAATTTTTCCGTCATTCTTTTTCCTGTCCGGATATAGAATGGGACCCCGTCCCAGAAGGAATTATCAATCCATAGACGAGCAGCGACGAATGTATCGTTTTTAGAAGAAGCATCAACGCCAGGTTCTTCTAAGTATCTGACTACTGGTGTACCGTTTATTTCACCTGATCCATATTGGCCACGAACGACGTGGATACCTACAGTATTTTTCTGTAATGGTCGCAGAGATTCCATAACTTTTCTTTTCTCATTACGGATATCTTTTGCACTAATCTGTTTTGGGAGATGCATGGCTGTCATCATCAACAGCTGTAGCATATGATTTTGAACCATATCACGAATAGCGCCTGCTTGGTCATAATAACCAGCCCTCTCTTCTACACCAACCGTTTCACTAGCCGTAATTTGCACATTGGCAATAAACCGATTGTTCCAAAGTGATTGCAGCACAGGATTGGCAAATTCCAAGGCTTCAAGGTTTTGAACCATTGGTTTTCCGAGATAATGGTCAATCCGGAAAATTTCATCTTCTTCAAAAGCTTTGCTTAATTTTTCGTTTAAATCTTCAGCAGATTTTAAGTCATACCCAAATGGTTTTTCGATAATCAATCGTTTCCATCCCTTTGTCGAACCTAAGCCACTCTCCTTTATGTTTAAAGCAATTACATCAAAGAATTCAGGAGCAACAGAAAGATAAAACATTCGATTCTCTTCAATACTCTGGTCTTTTTCATTTTGTTGAACGACTTCAACTAACTTCTTATACCCTTCAGCATTCGTGAAATCTAACTGGCAATAACGAAATGCCTTTACAAACTCTTGTTTTTCGGATTTATCATTTATCAAGTGTCTAGAAAAAGTGTATAGCGAGTCTGTTACATGGTTTTGAAAATCAACATCAGACATTTCGTCTATTCCTACACCAATGATCAAAAAAGAATCTGGTAATTTTTGATTCAAATATAAATTAAACAAGGCAGGGTAGATTTTTCGCTTAGCTAAATCCCCAGTTGCCCCAAATAAGACAAACGTCATAGAATCCACTTTTCATTCCTCCACTTTTTCAAAGCATTTTCAAATAGAAAAATGTCTGATTTTCTTCGTTTCCCCTACAAAACAACAAGGATTTTCGCTATTGCGTTATCCTACTTTTGGATGTAAGTTTCGTTTATTTCTCCCAGCTTGTCCGGTAATAATGATATCTCTTAATTGAGAATGTCCACATTTTGGACAGGTTTCATTATTTATGGTGATGATTAGACATCTTTCACAAACTTTTCGCTGCTTAGTTTTGAACCTTTCCATGCGGATCTCTCCTTTCGTAAAAAGCAACAACATGTATAAATTATTAAATGAAGTTTCACTTCATCTCACCATGCTTGTAGCAGTATTCCCTTAAGGTTTGGTAGTATTCTTTAAGCTCGCTATTACTTGAGCAAAATCAGTATATTACGTATGTTATACTTTTGAAAGTACGCACTTTATTAACATATAGATACATTGGTATAACATAGTGTTAAAAATAATACTATAAACTTGAATCCAATACCAAGAGTGAAAAGCCAAGGACAGCGATTATACAAGATTCGCTGCCCTTGGCTTTTTAGTAACTGATTCTTTTATTAAATGTTGTGTTTTTTCAACCTTTTAAATACGTAGAGATATAAAAAAACACGGACAGCATCTTTATTAAGATAGCTAACCGTGGTTTGTTAGTATATGAACTTTTTTACACTTTTTCGAACCCCTAGGAGAAACTCTTTTTTCTACTGAATAGACGATTTGTTTTCTGTTTCTTTTTCCAATACATTCTCAATATAATCTTTACCCCAGTCATACATAGCTTCCAGAATAGGCATCAGACTTCTTCCATACTCAGTGAGTGAGTATTCAACTTTTGGTGGAACGACAGGATAGACTTCACGATGAACAATCAAATGGTCTTCAAGTTCGCGCAATTGATTAACAAGCATTCTTTGAGTGATACCCGGCATGAGGGCCTTTAGTTCACCAAAACGTTTGGTTCCTTCTTTTCCTAGATGCCACAATACCAACATTTTCCATTTTCCACCAATAATCGAAAGAGTCAATTCTTTTTCACAATTAAACACTTTTTCCCCAAGATTCGGCATTCATTTCACCTCCAACCCTTATTATGTCCCATAGTATACTTTTTGTTACTATATGATAAAAAAGTGCATACTTTTAATTTAGTAACATACCCAGTATACTGAGTATCATACCGTTAGTAAATAGCTATCAATTGGATACAATAACACTGTGCAAAAGAAAGCTATACGGCACAATTATACTATTATATAAGGAGCGAGTAATAAATGAAATTACAATTAGCATTAGATCTTGTAGATATTCCAGGAGCCATTGAATTGGTGAAAGAAGTAGAAAATCATATAGATGTTGTAGAAATCGGCACGCCGGTTGTGATTAATGAAGGCCTTAAAGCAGTAAAGGAAGTGAAAGCTGCCTTCCCTAACTTAACTGTATTAGCTGACCTTAAAATCATGGATGCAGCTGGATATGAAGTTAGCCAAGCATCTGCAGCAGGCGCTGACATCATCACCATTCTTGGTACAGCTGAAGACGAGTCCATTAAAGGTGCTGTAGAAGAAGCAAAAAAACAAGGTAAACAAATCCTTGCTGATATGATCGCAGTTAAAGACATTGAAGGTCGTGCGAAAGAACTGGATGAACTAGGAGTAGATTATATCTGCGTTCACACAGGTTATGACCTTCAAGCTGTAGGAAAAAATTCTTTCGAAGACCTTGCAACCATTAAGAGCGTTGTAAAAAATGCGAAAACTGCTATTGCAGGCGGAATCAAATTAGAAACACTTCCAGATGTGATTAAAGTACAACCAGATCTTGTCATCGTAGGTGGCGGTATCACAAGCAAAGACGATAAAAAAGCAGTTGCAGCTAAAATGCAAGAATTAATTAAACAAGGTTAATTATAACTATGAAAACTACTCAATATTTAGCTGAAGTCGTTCAAGAATTAAGTCGGACAGTCGACTTAATCTCTGACGAAGAAGCAGAGAAGTTGGTTAATAAGATTCTGGAATCCAAAAAAATCTTTGTTGCAGGTGCGGGCAGATCTGGATTTATGGGCAAATCTTTCGTGATGAGAATGATGCACATGGGGATCGATGCTTATGTAGTCGGTGAAACTGTAACAGCAAATTTAGAAAAAGGTGATTTGTTGATCATCGGTTCAGGTTCAGGTGAAACGAAAACCTTGGTTTCAATCGCTGAAAAAGCAAAAAGTTTAGGTGGGACGGTCGCAGCTGTAACGATTTCCCCTGACTCCACGATTGGAAAATTAGCTGATATTATCATTAAATTGCCTGGATCACCGAAAGATCAATCTGAAAGTGAATATAAGACCATACAACCAATGGGGTCACTTTTTGAGCAAACGATGTTATTATTTTATGATGCATTGATCTTGCGTTTTATGGAAAAAAAAGGCTTAGACTCTACTAAAATGTACGGCAAACATGCCAATCTCGAATAGAGTACACTTTAAAAAATATGGAAACATCGTAAAGACCGCATTTATTTCTTTTATGAATTGCGGTCTTTACTGCATATTACAAATAACACAGTCCATACAGGAAAGAAAAAATAGCCTCTGATTCAGTCCCTTCTATGGCCGGATCAGAGATCATTATTGGGTGGGGCACAGCCAAGAATTTAGCCATCACTCACAGTATGAGCCCTATTTGGGTTATCACCAATATTTCACTGGTAGGCCCCATGTCTATATAAGTTTTTTTATGGGAAAATAAAATCCTATTGGCGATGAAAAACGCTTCATAAGTGTAGTAAACAAAACTCTTCGTTTTATAAAACAAAGGAATGAGGTTGAATAAATGGTTCGATTCGGCGTAATCGGTACTAATTGGATTACAGAAAGATTACTTGAAGCAGCAAATGATGTAGAAGATTTTAAACTAACTGCTGTTTATTCTCGCACGATTAGTAGAGCAGAAGAATTTGCAAGTAAATATGGAGTAACAAAAATATTTACAAACCTAAAAGAAATGGCAGTTAGTCAAGAAATTGACGCGGTGTACATTGGCTACTCCCAATTCATATCACGCAGAACAAGCTATTTTATTTTTGCAAAATGGCAAACATGTGTTATGTGAAAAGCCACTGGCTGTTAATGCAACCGAAGTAGCGAGGATGATTCAAGCCGCAAAAGATCATAACGCCCTATTAATGGAAGCAATGAAATCAACCTTACTTCCAAACTTCAAGGTCATTCAAGATAATTTACATAAAATTGGTCCTATCCGTAGATACTTTGCAAGCTATTGTCAGTATTCATCTCGTTATGATAAATACAAAGAAGGAATTGTCCTTAATGCCTTCAATCCAGAGTTTGCGAACGGTTCATTAATGGACCTTGGTGTCTATTGTTTGTATCCACTTATTACATTATTTGGTGAACCAAAAGAAGTGAAGGCAACTGGCATTATGCTTGATTCGGGTGTGGATGGTGAAGGTAGCGTCATCTTAAAATATGATGATAAAGATGCGATTGTGATGTATTCCAAAATAACGAACTCTTATTTACCAAGCGAAATTCAAGGCGAAAAAGGAAGTATCATGATTGATAAGATTCATACGGCTGAAAAAGTAGAAATTCACTACACTGACGGCACGGTTGAACAATTAACAGTCGACCAATCTCATCCAGCTATGTATTACGAAGTGAAAGAATTTATTGAATTAATCAACCGAGGAAAAACAGAGTCTGATACTAACTCATATAAAAATTCATACACCACGATACAAGTGTTGGATAAAGTGAGAGATGAAATAGGTCTTGTATATCAAAGTAATCATAAGTGAAAAAACACAAAAACCCCTACAGCGACTTGTATTATTCTCTTGAGAAATTACGAATCTGGCCTGTTTGTCGAAGAATAAAAGAAATCGTTTTAGAACTTACCTAAACTATTTTGCATCCATTCTTTTTTATAAGAGCATTATAGCATTTTCTACCCGGCTAACAAATTTTAAAGGACTTTTGCTTATTATGCAAAGGTTCAATGCTCATTTTTTAAGATGTGTTTCTTCTTATTAATTTGTGATTTAGTTTAAGTATTCCTTAATAGGAGTAGCGACAATGACACTACCCCTATTAGGATCCTACCAACAACCGCACTTTTCTGACCCCACCCTACCCTACAGAGTAAAAAGGGTTGTAAATGTAAAAAAAATCCATGCTATGACCCTTTTTTACAAGTACCTCGGTCGTACCCCAAATAAGGGATGAAACAGGCATTAGTAAAACGACTTTATATCGATATCTAGAAAACTAAGCAACCATTAATGAACACCATCCGATTTATAGGATGGTGTTCATTAATACTAAAACAATTTGCCGTGTAATCTTTGAACCTGATCTTTTAATTGTTTATTCTCTTCTTCCAATGCCTTTATACGGCTTTTTAAGGTTTTTATTAATATATCCTCTGAACGGGAGCTTTTACTTTGTTTACGGGGAGCTAATTCACTTATTTGCATCCCTCTTAATGTCTCTATTCTAGTTCTAATGTTTTTCTGTTTGTAAAGCCATGACTTTGAAACACTAGCCTTTCTAGAAACAGTATTAAAGTTGATTTTCTCTTTTTTTATTGCCATCTCTGAAATAGCTTTTTCAACTCTAATCCTTGTTTTCTCGGACTTCTCCTTTGAAAGTTGAATTATAGCAGATGTGTTACTCTTTCTGGTCATCTTAATTCGTCTCCTTTAACGAATGAATAATCTGCTCTAGCCTATTTTTAACACGTTCGTTAGTTTCAACCTGACGTTGCCATTGATACTGTTTAGCTCTGTCTAACAATTGTTTAGTGCGTTCTAAATGCTCTTCATGTTCATTTAGAAACTGTTTGCTTGTACAGAAGTTTGTGCAATCTAGACAAGCATTTGCGTGAGGGCAAGGTCCTGCAATTACTGGTAAGCGACAATAGCCATTGGGAAGTGCTTGTGCATTTATATTCTTCTTAAACCATTGAAGATCTGTATTATCAGCTTCATTATCTTCTTCACCTAACTCCAAAATGCTGCCATTATTCGTCACTAAAGTTTCCTTGAATTTAGTAAATTCTTTCTTTAAGGTGTCATCAAAAATATGTGCATATCTCGCCGTCATTTCTGGTGATTCGTGACCTAAAAATTTCTGTACAATATGCTGTGGTACTCCGTTGTTTATCATTCTTGTGCCTACCGTATGCCGAAAGGCATGAGCATGAAACCGAAAAATTTCTCCATTGCTATCCGTTATCTTTTCTTCATAAGCTAATTCATTTAATTTTACCCTAAAGGTATCTTGCTTCAATGGCGAGCCATCTTTTCGAGGAAATACATATACACATCCATCATCGAGGTTATCAGCCACTCTTTGCTCTTGAACTAATATTAATGCAGCAATTTCTTTAGAAATAGGAATGATATGCTCTTTCTTCATTTTCCACTGATAATACTTTAAAAAGCAATCCCCTTCTTTATCGGTTATGACGCTCCCTTTTTTCAATGTACAAAGTTCACTGATACGCATTCCGCATTCTTGAAGTACCATGACCATTGTAGCGATATAAGGTTCCAATTTATCTAATTTCCTATTTAATTGTTCGAGTATATGTTCATCAATATAACGTGGTAGTGCCTTCGGCACTTTAGGATAATCTTCTTGAAAGATAAGGATTTTAGAAGGCGTATCCTTCCAGTCATATCTTTGAATTGTAGTAAAAAAAACGTCTAAAGTAGATATTCGACCGGTTACGGTACTAGGTTTTAAACCTTTTAAATTAATATAATTAAAATATTGCTCGATTTCATTTCTAGTTAATTGATGAATCCTTCGTATACCTTCATAATTTTTGTTCATGAAATTAAAAAATTCTTTTAATTTTGAAGCTATATCTACTACGTGAGAAAAGCTGGCAGTGTTTAACATTAGTTTACAATACAGCTTAACTATTTCTTTAAAATAATTATTTTCAAAACCCTTAAAGTTGATCGTATACTCGTAGGATGTTGGATTTACCTTATCTTCCGGTAACGATAGTTTTCTTCGATTCCAAACATCCTTTTCCCATTCTTCACCATCAAAATAGAAGTCCTCATAGAATTCCATAAACTGCTTAAGATGAGTAACGTAATAGGAGTTCGCATGTACAGTAACTTTCTGCTGATTTACATCAAGTTTGTAATTAGTAGTCGTAGTTTTTATTTTTTGTTCTGCTAAGTAAGTTCGGTATTCTGTCAAAGCCTTTTTTATAGGTACTTCAGTTATCGATGTAATATTAGGGTATTTTAAATTTAAAAATCCCATCATCCGGCTTATCACTGTTCCCTTTCTAATCCAAACGGATTTTGCATTCCAAGCTCCATTATTCAAGTGGAGGTAATAAAAATATTTTAATTCGGTTTTCAACCAGACATTTTCCACCTTATCGAAATTTACCCAACGATTTCTTAGTGATGGATTCTTACTTAACTCAATTGCACTAGGATGCGGACAAATTCTTATATCCCATCTATCTGCTGCCCAAAATCCTTTTAAAAAACTTGTCATATTAGCTATTTTTTTATTAATCTCTGTACTAGCGATAAGCTTTCTATTAGTTGCTACACTTGGAAATTTCATTGTCATGTTTCTCTCCCTTGAAGATACTTTTTATATTCATTTTTCATATCTTGCTTAGAAAGATGAACATACGTATCAAGTGTTGTTTGTACATGGGCATGCCCTAATCTTTTTTGTACGTATGCAGCGTCCCATCCACTTCTAATAAGCTCTGTGGCATGCGTGTGACGTAACATATGGGCATTGAAGGTGATCCCTGTCCGTTTTACCAGTCTTCTTATCAGGTCTAATACACTTTGATATTTTAAGGGATGCCCGAAATAGGAATCTTTAAGATTTATAAATATATAATCGTGTTCTAAATCTTCCCCATATTCATGTACCAGATAATCAGTATATAAAGCCATTAATTCCTTGCTAACATCGATTGTTCGTTCTTTCTTAAGTTTAATATAAGCTCCGTTTTCATTATGATCTCTTGGAGTGATATGAATCTGGTTATCCCACATAGAAATATCTTCGATACGAAGGGATAATACTTCTCCTATCCGAAGTCCCCCTTCATACATAACCATAATAAGTAATTTATCTCTTTTTGTATGACATGCATCAATTATTACCTTGACTTGTTCATGTTCTAATACTTGGACAAGTTTCTTTTTGACTCTAAGCTTTAAAATATTTTTATTATAAGATTTTCCTTTAGTTATATGGTGAAGAAATCCTTTAAAATTTCTTCCCCTTGTCTCTTTAGACATGTCAATAGCCTTAAAATCTCCTGTACGATTTAAATACTCTAAGAAACTAGTTACAGCATTAAGTATGGCATTAACTGATGTTTCTTCTCTTTTAGCCTTCTTTGGTTGTAAGCCTATTACCTTTACATCTCCAGTTGGATTTCTTAACCATCCCACAAAGTTTGTCATTTCCTCAAATTGTAAATCTTCTAATCTAATTCCTCTCTGGCTCATGAATTCATAAAACAACTTAAGATGATAGCAATATGTTTTAATCGTATTTGGAGCTTTCCCCGTATTATCCAGATACTTTATAAATTTCTTAACCAGTTCTACCACTTCAAAGTTTTTATCTAGCAGTATGTATAATGGATATGGTTTTTCCTCCACAATTACTTTTTGAACTTTCATTTTTCTCCCCTCCTTTAAACACTTTAACTACTATGAATAATACCTTTATATATTAAATAGTCAAAGCACTGAAATTAAAAAAACCTAAACTTAGAGTACTTAGAGTACTCTAGTTTAGGTTACTATGTTTAACGGATCTCCGGAAGGATGATTATGCAAAGCAATAATGGATGCTGCTGAACGTTTGAAGGCTTCTTTGAACACCTCCCTTGGGTGAACGATGGAGGCATTTAGACTGCCGATAAAAATCGTTTGCTTGTGGATGACTTGGTTTTTGGTGTTTAAATAGAGGCAGACAAAATGTTCTTGAGAAAGAAATCGCATTTCTTCCATTAGATAATTTGCCCCATCTTCTGGGGATCGAATCACATATCGGTCTTCAAACTGCAGCCTACCAATTCTTCTTCCTAACTCAACAGATGCCATAATTTGAATGGCCTTTGCTGGTCCAATTCCCTTAATACTTGTGATCTCTTCAATGGTAGCCTCTTTAAGGAGTCGTAAACCCTCAAATTGATTTAACAACCGATTTGAGAGCTGTAAGACACTTTCCTCTTTAGTGCCTGTCCGAAGAATAATGGCAAGTAACTCATGATTTGATAGGCTTTCTGGACCCTCAGCCAACATTCTTTCTCGTGGTCTTTCATCAACTGGAAAATCTCGAATCATTAATGAAGAATCCAATACTATTTTCCTCCCTTATAAAAAAAGAAATTGAATAATGCTGGCCAGGGAGTGGTTGAGATCGTTTTTTCTATCTTATAATTGATAGCCTAATTCTTTTAACTCACGAATCGTTCTTGAAACTGGGAGTCCTACAATTGCAAAATAATCACCATTGACTCGCTTCACAAGAGTAGAACCTAATTGCTGAATCCCATATGAACCTGCTTTATCCTTGGGTTCACCTGTTTTTATATAGTCCCAAATTTCAGATTCCGATAGTTCCCAGAAGGTTACATCTGTTTGTTCGAAGAAAGTAATCTGTTTGCCATTATGTAAAATAGCAACCCCTGTAAATACTTGATGCGTCTCGCCAGATAACATATTCAGCATACGGTAAGAATCTTCTTCACTCTTAGGCTTTCCCAAAACCTCATTTTGAAAAACAACAACCGTATCTGAACCGATCACAAATGCATCACGATGTTGACTTGCAACGCCCTCAGCTTTTTGTAATGCCAAGGACATAACAACCTCACCAGGAGACAAGGTAGGATCAACGATTTCCTCGATATCGCTTACCTTGACATCAAACTTTAAATGAAGATTACTTAGAAGCTCTTTTCTACGTGGAGAACCTGAGGCTAAGATGAGGCTTTGTTCCATATAAATCACCCTTTTACTATGTTTTTTCGTATGATTGGAAGATACTCTCTTATCGTACCAAATTACAATCAACTAGACAATTTTGGAAAAATGGTTTTTATCACAATTTCTATCTTAAGTGGGGTAGTACCTTCACAACACTCAAGAATTCTCCGCAAAAAAAAGGAACTTATTATAAGTCCCTATTCGTAGATATTCAAGCTAAGCTTATGAAAGTGAAGCCGTCCATTCTTGATAGAGTTGAAAGGCATTTAGTAATTCCTGTTGTGATTTAAGTAATGTTGCTTGATCAGTTGATTCCTTATATGTGGCCAAATGGTTATAAGCATTAGTTAATGCTGTCGAAAATGATTTCATCCCGTCACTCATTTCCTCGTTCACTTTCCCTTTTATATTCTCCTGTAATGTAGAAATTGACGACCATTGCTCATCAGAAATCGACTTTGATGAAAAAGAATTTGAAGAAAGAGATAATAATTGCGTGAAAAAAGCTTGGGCATCTTTGATATAATTTGCATCATTCTCATTTACCTTAGTAAAGCTACCTCCAGCAACCTCAAAAGACTTATGAAAAGGCTCCTTATTTTCTCTATCTGCATAGAGATTCCCTATTTCTTTTATCATTTCTTTGTCTGTTCCGATTCCAACAATCACTGAGTGAGAACCGTCCATTTCTATCGTTGTAGCTGCAAATCCAGATTGCTTAATAGATTCGACTAATTGATCGACTGCTTCTTTATTTTTATAGACTCCCTCTTGAACATATGCGACATTGATCGGTTCTAGTTTTAACTCTGCCGCTCCAGCACTAGGCTGATTTTCTTTCTCTTCACCCTTGCTACCAGTTGCTGCTCCACCAGTCACGGGTTGAGTTGGACTAGGTGTTCCGACAGCCTGCTCACTCTCCCCAGCTGACATCAAATTCAATATCAATGCACCAAGTCCTAAACCGACAATCACCGCTAAAACTACCGAAACTAGGAAGGTCTTGATAAATGAAGTCTGGATTCTATTAAAGCTAGATTTCTTTTGTTTCGACATAGAGAAATAAGGATTCTCTTTTTTATATTTGTTTCGAACATCCTCAATCTGCACGATTTTTGGAGGAGCTTCATTTCTTGATTGATCATCCTCATTTGGTAATACCCATGAAAATTCATCATTCTCCTCTTCCTTCGCAGCAGCCATTTCTTTCTTATACGAAAATGGTTGAAGGATCTCCTCATCACTAGGTTTACTAGAATTAATAGAATTAGTCGAACCGGCCTTTTCAGAGTCTGTCTCAACACTTTTTTCATTACCATTAATCTTAATTGATATCCGATTACTCCCCTTGTCCATTTCTTCACCACCCTTAAAATACTCTAACACCCACTTCATACTTTCTATCATGCTAGCATACTCAGAAAAAAAAATAACAAGACATTTGTCGACTTGTTGATAAAGGTTTTCGTCAAATTTTTTAAAAGAGTAAAAAAGCACGAAATCAAATGAATGATCTCGTGCTTTCAACTTCTGTTACTCATCGTCTTGTTCAGATGTATTCATAAATAACGGATTCTTCTTCTCACTCGGAGTTGGGAAGTTCACTTTTGGTGCATCCTCAGCAAGCTCTGGATATACAGGCATATAGAAGGTGGATACAGTCACCGTGTAATCTAATGGTGCATCTAAATCCTCTTGATTAATTGAAACAGCCTCTTGTTTACCAGTAAATGAAAGCGAGTCCACCTTTGTAATTCTTGTTTGGTGCTCAATTTGTGATAGAAACCTCTCTAGTTCATCATAGCCTGGTGATTGGACTGAGATGGTCACAGTTACCTGCCTTAACCCTTCTGTGATGGCAGCTGGGTCAATCGTTATTGGTAGTTCTGCAGCTTCTGTTTCCTCTTCTTCCGTCGTTTCTATCGGTTCATTAGTTGGTGCTAGTGTAAAATCACTTTCACTAAAGGACATACTTGTGATTTCACTTCCTGACACATTTTCCGCTTGTTCGATTTCTAGTAATAGCTGTTCAACTAGTGGGATGACAGGAATTTTCTTTTGTATTTCTGTTGAACTAACAACTGGAATATCTGACTCTGTTTGATTTTGCTTCAAGACATCGATAAACTTTTTTTGCATGCTAACATTTGATTCTAGTCTTTCAATTTCGCTTTTAATTGGACTAACTAATAGAAACATCATTAAATAGGTGATACCAGCTAGAACGAAAATACTTAATAATAACGTCACGAGATGCTTTTTTGTAAAACGGAGAGTCACTTAATTCCCCTCCTTTTGAAGCTGCTTCAATTCTTCCTTGTTTATAACTAACTCAAATTGAGCTAAATATCTTGGTAATATGACTTCATCAGTATCTGTTTCTTCTGATGTCTCACCAGCTGGCTGTGATGAAGTAATACTATTCACCCTCGATTCTGTTAAATAGGGTGATTCTTTCAATGCTGCTAAATAGTTAGCAACCTCTGTATTCGTATCAAATTGAACAATATAGCTTACATTTCCTTCACCTGTATAATTGAAGGATTGAATAAAACCACGTGCTGGTAATAGACTAGATAAATGCTGAATCAAAGGAACCGCTTCAACAAAATACTCATCAGCCCACTTCACTGTTTGGTCTAGCTTAATCACACTGTTTGAATCATTCCCTTGCGTAATTGCCTGTTCAAGTGCAATTCTTTCAGCCTCGAGACCTGAAAGAGTAGATGACAAACGCTGTTTTTCAGTGTTCATTCTAGATTGCTCAGTTATGACAAAGACAGTGCATAGCAAAGCTAAGACTAAAATAGTGATAAACACAACAAAACCAGCTCTATTTTTTATTTGTTTTTTTGGTAGTAAATTGATTTCGACTAACATTTACTGCACCTCTTTTAGTGCCAGGCCAAGTGGTAAATAATAATTAGCTGGAAGATTTTCGATTGAATCTATTGTGATTACATCAACTTCATAGCGATCACTGATTCGTGAGTAGACTTCATTTAAATAAGGATGATCACCACTTAGAAGAATCCTCGTCACTGATTCCTGCCCTTTCATTAGTGAATATTGATAGAAATTTAAGACATGATCAATTTCACGGTAGAGTTCTTCAAATATCATTTCTAATGCGCGTTGAGTATTCAACCATTTTATTTCTGCTTTCGTACCAGCTGTACTTTGTTGAATGTCCCAATCATCCATAGTCGTTTCCAATTGGAGATGACGCATAAAAATTGGAATATGTTCATGAAAAATACTTAAGTTCACCGTTTGTAGATCAAACTGAATGAGCAAGGTATGGTCATCAACATTCGTCTTATCGTTATAGTCAAATAAGCGATACATGCATAATGGTGAAATGTCTGCAGCAATTGGTTTTAAAGAGACTTCCTGTAACAATGTTGAATACGAGATCGCAACTTCCTCTGGTGCTGCAAATAACAGGACCTGCTTTTTCTCATTTTGTTCCGGTAATATTTTGATATCAAGAACTGGCTCATCAAATGGCAAGTGAATTGTTGCCCCTAATTCTGTATATAAATAACCGACAATTTCATCATCTCTTATATCTAATGGAACCGTTATTTTACGAATAACAACGGCTGAATCAGGAATCGTAAAGCGAACCTGACGCTTTTTAATTCCCCACTCAGACACACATTCCTCTAGGATTAATTGCAACGTATCTCGTTCAACGATTTTCCCTTCATCAATGACTCCAGAAGGTAAATAGCGTTCACGGTATTTTTGAACAACGATTGGGGAAGACTGTTTCACGCCGACATAACGGATTACATGGTCTTTGATAATGATGTTTGCAATTTGATTGGATGAAAATAACTCAAAAGCCATAGAAATAACCCCTTAATGTGTAAGTATCATGTATAAACAAGTGAAAAGTACCAATTCATGATTTCTAGCCCGAAATAATATGCTAATAGCGTTCCTCCTACAATCGCTGGACCAAATGGCATTGGTTTGCCACGCTTTAGCTTACCTGTAAGTAACCCAATCGCTCCAATTACTGCTCCGATAAGTGTTGCGAGGAAGAAGGATAAGAGAGTTAGCTTCCAGCCAAGAACAAGTCCTACGACTGCATAGAGCTTAATATCGCCTCCGCCCATTCCACCTTTACTAATAATCGCAATGAACAAAAGAAGTGTAAAACCGACAGCACTTCCTAGGAAGGGATCCCACCAAGGATCAAGCGGAATAAAGATTCTCTCAATTAGCACAATTGGAGCAAAAAAGAGGAGGACTTTATCTGGGATAATCATGTATGTAATATCTGAAACAAAGACAATCATAAGTAGTGATACCAATGTCCATGAAACGATCAATTCCTTTGACCATCCCACCAACAATGGTGAAATCGTAAAAAGAATTGCTGTCACCATCTCGACAGATGCATATATAGGTGAAATCCTCACCCCACAGTTTCTGCACTTTCCTTTTTGAAGGAGGTAGGAGAACACTGGGACAAGTTCCTTGGCTGTTAGCTGGTGATTGCAGCTTGGGCATGAGGAACGTGGTTTTATGATTGATTGGCCTGCTGGGATGCGTAAGCCTACTACTATAATAAATGAACCAATTAATAAACCATAAAGTGCAATAATAAAAAAAATCAATTAATCAGCTCCTAAAGTTCTTTAATCCTTAAATTTATAAAGAATATATCCTAGTTCTATATATAAAATAGCAGAACTAGGATTATTTAACCAATCTTTATTGAACAGTGTTTTGAGCTACACCGCTTCTATCAAGATCATTTTCTGGAGTCAAAGGGATATTTCTCTGGCTACCCAAAAGTCTAACACTATATGAGAAATTGTTACCGTCTTTAGTTACTCTTACATAAGACCCTGTAGCTGGCTCACCTTTATTTGCTTTATCTGCAACACCAGTATTATATCCTGCATCAGCAGACCCATCAGGATCTTTAATAGGCTCAATATACCCCTGTGTTTCAAGGTAATTTAAAGAGATAAAAATTGCATCCGTAGCATTATTGGTTGTTGGTTGTAAAGCAGGGTTTCCAGCAACAGCTAACTTAGCAGAACTAATCATCTGTTGTGCATTAGCAACATGTGCGTCTTTTTTCGAGTTATCAATTAACCCACCAATACTTGGAATGGCAATCGCAGCAATAATCCCTAAGATAACAACAACAGCTAGTAATTCAATTAACGTTAACCCTTTTTGATTCTTTAAATGTTTTTTAATCATCCTTTTCTTGCTCCCCTTTAATAAGTTGTTGGTAGTACTAATTTACTATTTTTATTATAATCGGTAAGCCTGCAAATTACATCATTTTTTTACAGGTTTAAGCAATATTTTTTCCTGAAAAGCTAAAGATATTACGGAATATGTCGATATACACTTAATGACCTATTTTTTATTGAATATGATTAAACATATCAAACATCGGCACCATAATCGCTAGGACAATAGTCCCGACAACTCCAGCTAATACAACAATCATTATCGGCTCGATTAATCCCTTTAAAGCATCAGTCGTATTTTCAACATCATCTTCATAAAAATCGGCTACTTTTCCTAGCATTTCATCTAATGAACCCGTATTTTCACCAATAGAAATCATCTGTGTAATTAACGGGGGAAATACCCAGTGCTTTCTCATTGGATCGGTTAATGAATTCCCTTGCTCAAGTGATGTCCTCGCATCTTTTATTACTCGTCCAATCACTTCATTCTCTACAACATTCTCCACAATTACTAAAGCCTGTAGAATTGGTACAGAACTAGTGAGTAGAGAGCTTAACGTTCGCGTCATTCTTGCCAAAGCTGATTTTTGTAACAGCTTACCGAAAATGGGCATTCGAAGGACCAATAGATCCATATAATACCTCGCCTGCTCCTGCTGTCGCATCATGGTTAAGGCTAAAATAATCCCAATTACAATGAACAATAAGAGCCACCAAAAAGCTTGTACAAACTCACTAGCACTTAACACAAATTGGGTTATTCCAGGTAATTCTGCTCCAAAATCAGCAAACATATCAACAAATGTTGGTACAACCCCGATTAGCAAATATATGACAACCGCAACAGTCATAACTCCAATCACAGCTGGATAAGCGAGCGCTGATTTCACTTTTGATTGTGTTTTATGTTGTTTTTCAAAGTGAACGGCTAGACGTTCTAATGTATCGTCTAGACTTCCACCCATTTCTCCGACTCGTACCATATTAATAAATAAATTTGAGAAGATTTTTTTATGTTTACTGACAGCTGTAGAGAGTGAATTCCCCTCTCTTATATCCTCTTCAACATCTCCCAACGCTTTTCTTAAAGCCTTACTACTTGTTTGAGCAGCTAAGATTGAGATCGATTCAACAACCGTTACTCCCGCTTTAATTAAGGTCGCAAATTGTCTTAGAAAAATAACGAATTCCTGGAGCTTGACTGGATTTCCAATCGTAATATCCTTCGTGAATAGTGTTTCCGGTACTTCTTCAATTGATACGACTCGTACGCCACTCTCCCTAAGCTTAACTGCCGCGTCCTTCTTTGTCTTACTTGTTACAACACCAGACCTCTTCCCGGTTTTATCTCTACCTTGATATCTATAACGTGGCATTATTCAATTCTCTCCTGTACAAAGGGTTGTGCAACCTCTTTTGAAATCACCCCTGATTGGACTAACTCTTTTATATTTGTTTCAAGCGTATGCATCCCAAGTGCTTTGCTTGTTTGCATCACATTATACAGTTGATGAATCTTCTCCGTTCGAATTAAATTAGCCACGGCTGGTGTATTCACTAGTATTTCCGTTGCAGCATGACGCCCTGTTTTATCAGATGCAGGAAAGAGTCTTTGTGAGACGACTGATACGAGAACAGATGCGAGCTGTACACGAATCTGTGGCTGCTGCTCTGGCGGAAACACATCAATAATTCGATCAATGGTTGCTGGTGCACTTGATGTATGAAGAGTCGCTAGTACAAGATGTCCTGTTTCAGCAGCTGTAATGGCTGTATGAATGGTTTCAAGATCACGCATTTCCCCAACAAGGATAATATCTGGGTCCTGCCTTAGCGCTGCTCGTAGACCATTTGCAAAAGTTTTCGTATCAAAACCAATTTCTCGTTGATCAATAATACTTGTGTTATGTCGATGCAAATATTCAATCGGATCTTCAAGTGTAATGACATGCTTACTTTTTGTATGATTAATATGATTTATCATTGCTGCTAATGAAGTTGATTTTCCGCTTCCTGTCGGCCCTGTAACAAGAATCAGTCCTTGAGGCTTTTCCATTATCCTTGTGATTACATGTGGTAACCCCAAATCCTCAATCGTCGGAATTTCAGAAGGGATCGCTCGAAACGCCATGGCAATGTTTGCACGTTGTCTGTAAGCATTGACACGAAACCGCGAGACCCGAGGAATACCATAGGAGAAATCAAGCTCTCCTTTTTGAAGAAATTGATCCCACATCCCTTCAGGAATGACCGATTTAGCCATTGCATCAATATCAACAGGGAAGAGCTTATTTTCTCCGTATCGCTTCAAGTCACCATGAATCCGAAATACAGGTGGTACGCCTGGTGTGATATGAATGTCTGATGCCTTCAATTCTGTAGCTGCTCTTAATATATTATTTAGTTTTTCTTCCATCACTTTTCACCTACTCAGCAATTGCTACACGAAGCACTTCTTCTGTCGTCGTAATTCCTTGCTTTACTTTTATTAGTCCATCATCAATTAAGAAAATCGTTCGATTCTTAATTGCAATTTCTCTAAGCTTTGTTAAAGATTCCCCATTCATAATGACTTTTCTCATTTGATCATTCATCTCAAGAAGCTCATGGATCGCCACTCGACCTCTGTAGCCAGTCATGTTACAGGTTCCACAGCCCTTGCCTCGTTTCACTTTTGTGATTTCAATGCCACGTTTCGCAAAAATCTCGAGCTCTCGCTTCGTAGGCTCATGCTCTTCGGCACAGTCTTTACATACTTTGCGAACAAGACGTTGTGCCACGACGCCAGATAATGAGGTCGCAACAAGGAAGGGCTCTACCCCCATATCAATTAATCTAGAAATCGTCCCTAGAGAGTCATTTGTATGTAGTGTACTAAGGACTAAATGTCCAGTTAATGATGCCCTGATTGCTACATTTGCCGTTTCTTGATCTCTAATTTCCCCAACCATGATAACGTTTGGGTCTTGTCTAAGAATGGCACGCAAACCATTTGCAAAGGTCATCCCAACCTGACTATTTACTTGAATTTGGTTAATTCCATCTAGGCGATATTCTACCGGGTCTTCAACAGTAATGATGTTCACATCTTCAGAATTAAGTCGATTTAATGCTGCATAGAGAGTCGATGATTTACCAGATCCAGTTGGTCCTGTAATCAGGACTATCCCAGTTGGACTTTCAATTAACTTTTGGAATCTCTCCAAATTTACTTTGTTAAATCCAAGCTGCTGTAAATCATTAAGTGCTCCACTCAAATCAAGCACACGTAAAACAATTTTTTCCCCATAGACGGTTGGGAGAGTTGATACACGCAAATCGATTGCCTGAAAATCCAAATTCAACTTAATCCGACCATCCTGTGGAACCCGATTCTCTGTAATATTTAAGTTAGCAATGATTTTAATTCTTGCTGTCAAAACACTTTGCATGTTTTTCGGCAAGGTACGTTCTGTTCTAAGTACACCGTCTACACGATATCGTAGAACAACCTTTGTTTCCTGAGGATCAATATGAATATCACTTGCTCGTTGTGAAACTGCATTTTGAAGAATCTGATTAACAAGCTTAACGACTGGTGAATCATCATTTGCCAATGTTTTTTCCTCTTGAACGTCCACTGATGATTCTTCAATGAAGTCCTTCACACCTTCATCTAAGTCGTATATTTTATTGATTGTACGAACAATGTCATCCTTTGAAGCAATCGCTGTTTCGATTTGAAATCCAGTAGCAAGTCGTAAATCCTCTGTCGTATAAAAGTCCATTGGATCAGCCATTGCAACATATAATTTATCCCCTTCTCTTTTCAAAGGGACTAGCAGATTTCTTTGTGCCATCTCTTTTGTGATCAAAGATGTTAAGCTTGTATCAATCGGATAGCGATATAAGCTAACATGTGGAATTCCTAATTGAAACTCAAGAACTTCGATTAATTGCTGCTCTGTTAAATAACCACGTTGTAAAAGTATGTCTCCTAGCTTTTGAGTCGGTCCTTTTTCAGATAGCGCTTGTTGCAGCTGCTCTTCTGAAATAAGACCACCCTCGACAAGTAAATCGCCTAATCGTTTTCTAGTTTTTCGCATATGACCCCACCTCAAAGAAGTTGTTATTTCTCATCTACTCTATCGTCCCAAAACCCCTCATCTTCATCATCTTTATTGTCATCATCATTTTCATTGCCTTCATCGTTATCATCTACAGCCTGATTTGAACCTTCATTTTCACCGGTTCCTGTTTGCGGAGTTTCCCCATCAGTTGTATCTCCTTCAGTTCTGTCGGTAGAAGTATTCTCACCATCTTCATCGATTTCTTCTGATTCGTTTTCTTCCGTCGATTCAGTTGGTGTAACAGGGGTTTTGACTAAGCTTGTCAAAACCACTTTATGAATAGGCTTATAGTAATCCTCTGAAATGACTGTTTCCTCTGCTCTAGTTCCTTGCTCATTCACTCGTATGACTTTAACCATTAATCCACTTTGTCCTGATTCAATCTCTGTTGACGTTCCAAAGCTTAGCTTACTATCATAACGTTGAATGACTCTTGGCTTAACCTCTTCTATATCCCCAAGCTTAATTCGGTAGCTAGTTGGAAGGTCTGGGCCAACTAATTCTGTTTTCATCCCATTTGATGTCCGAGTAAAAATCAGCTTGTACTCGAATGGGTTAGCATTATATAACATTAAATCCTTACTCTCTTTTTCTACACGCGCTTCAAAACCAAGTGTCGCATAGGTAGGTAATTGATCACTAATATGACGCTCAATGATTTCTATATTTGAAGGCAGAATGGTTTGATAAATACTTGTTCCAATAATGCTTAAGCTTTCATTACTAGGGTCTAGACCTAATTCAGAAACAAGCGAAAGGAGTGAGAATGTTTTATGTGGTGCTAACGAAATTTCTTTCACATCTCCCACCCAATTTGATAGTTCTGTTGAGATGCTCTCAAGTTGAACTTCCGATTCAGAAATGACCTTTTGATCACCTACTACTAAATAACTTAACAAATCAATCTTCACTTGATCTGTTACAAGATAAGCCGCACTTTCAATGATGGCTTGATTTAGTTCATTCTCATGAAATGAAGTGATTCTTCTATTTGATAAAGACTCAATTGTATGATTAAGTCTTTCCTGATTTACCTGTATAATCAATGGTGTGCTCTGACCTGAAATAGCTGCTTCAACAGTGTCATGGATCGAAAAATGTAACAACTCATTTTTGGGAACCATTTCATTTTCATTACCGAATGTCAAAGAAATTTGCCCAGTGTTCGTCCATGTCTCAACTTCTGCACTGATTTTTGCTTCGGCATCACTTTTTAATAATCCTCCAACATCAATAGAACCGATTGTTGTTCCTTGTGCAAATTTATCATTTGCTATAAACGCACTATAGGATTTCGTACCTATTTGAGAAATGGTAAACATAAATATCACACATGAAACTAATATCATTGCAAATTTCATTTTAACTTGATTATTCACTCTTGCACCCCTTTCCTCCCGACTTTACTTCTTATTGTCTTGATCTTCAAAAACTATTTCTTGTAATTGTTCAAACCCTGCATTAGGTTTGATCGGATCGATGGTTTCCACAGGTTCGGAGTGCTGACGTTCGTTATCTTCCTGAATATCTATTGAATTAATCCAGTCATTCCTGTCAATCTCTTCCTCCGTTACTGCTACTTCTTCTGATGTGGTCTTACCATATGTATTGACTGGAGGAGTGGAATCCTCTTCTATAAATTCCTCATATTGTTCTACCAGATATGCATCTTGATGATTCTCATCACCAGCTTGATCTAACACAATTATTTTACGATTTTTGGGTCTAACTATTTGTGTATGGGTAGGCAAAGAAGCTTCATCAAAGCCTTCAGAAACACGATTCCCTAATAAAATTACAAGTAATATTGACAAAAGAATTAGTAATGCAGCTACAGCATAAATACTGATAAACTGACTCATAAATACACCCAATAGGGTTAGTAAAAATGCTAACAACAGGACAAGCATTTTTGTTCGAGGCTTAAGACCTAGTGGTACCTTGTTGATCAATGGTACTAAAATTAAGAATGCAATGAATGTAAAGAGATAACCCACAGAGCTTCCACCTTTTTATAGTAATTTAGACCTATTCATTCGACAATGAATAAGAGATTTAATTTTATTTTATAGGATTTTTTAGTAATATAAAAGCTGAATTTTACTGTTTTTGCAATATTAACAGGAATGTTACTTGTATTTTTGAACTTACAAGGTGCATGTGTCTTTTGAACTAGTTAGAAATTCTATGAAATACCAATTCTACTGTTTTTCAGGGAATATCTACCAACTTAATTGACCTTTCAAACTCACTTGCACTGCTTGTATCAAATTTACCACCGAAAAATGGGGTAATCGTACCTTTGACGGTCACAGTATATAGCTTTTCCGTTCCAATGCTACTTTCATTCACTGCTAGACCGACGATTTTAATTTTATAACCATTGTTTGAATCTAATTGTATATTCATCTCTGAAGTTCCTGTTGGAGATAGTTGGTATCTTCCTAATTCAGCACCTATGCAATTCTTATAATCATTGGAATTTTTAGCACCTTCAAGGCATTTTGTGACCGTCGAATTTGCATTTTCACTTGCATTTTGTACGATACGATCAACCACAGATTCGATATACATTTCTCCCATAGATACAAGTTTATCATTTTGCAAATGCTGTGCAGTTAATTCATACTGGCGTGCACTATTGGTAATACTTGACATAATTAGAGGGATAATAATCCCAATAATAACGATGATAACAAGGACTAATAATAGTGCATATCCTTTCTGATTCTTTAAGAGCTTCATAAATCTTTCCTACTTCCTTATTTAAGATACCCATAAATGTGAATGAGAGGTTTTGTAGATGATTGAACATTTTTGTCTGAATATATTTTAATTTGGACTCTAGACAGTCCTAGCTCAAGCTCACTTGGCTTGTGCTCTGCCAAGTTCATTTTAGCAACATAAACAAAATATGATTTTCCATTCATTGTTTCAGTGAAAAGTTCTTCTGGTCTTGGGTTAGGCTGAGATGATGTAGGTAAGGCACTAATTTCCCCATCCTTTACATCTGATAGAACCTTCTCCGCAAGATTAATGACTGTTAATTTGTCTTCTTGCTTGTTAGAAAAAATAAAAAATTGCGAGAATACTGATAGGAAAGATATAATGATGATACTAATAATAACGATTGAGGCAAGTAACTCGATTAATGTTAAACCCTTTTGATTGAAGTAAATAGTGAACTTATTCATATTCTCATCCTTTATTGTCAAAATTCTATATTGTGTGGTGTTAATTATGTTATCAATAAAAAAATATCTCTCCCAGCAGGCTGGTATTACACTAATAGAATTACTAGCAACTATAGCTATTTCATCTATGGTTCTTGGATTAGGCTATAGTGTACTCACTACAACGTTAAAATACAACGATAAAACGCAATCTCATATTAATTTAAGACAAGAGGCTAACCTCATTATTACTCAAATGAGACAACAACATCAAGCTAGAAATGCAATCTGCTATGATCAATTACAAACGGAAGATGACATTACTATAAATGTTAAGCTGAACTCTGAGGCCCTAACTCAAGGGAAATGTTGGGGTCCGATCGCTCCCCAAGCAGACTTACCAGAACTACAGGTTGCCCTTTCTTTAGTCAATACGAAGCATAATGACTCATATTCAATTGATACTGTGTTGGAGGGTAAAGAAGTTAATCAATACTCAATTCCTTTACCAAAAGAGAGCGAGCCACCCATTTATGAGTATATATACAGTAATAATATATTTGTGTATGGGTCTGATTTCGGAATTTCTGGCTCTACCCCTGTAAGAAGTAATGCAAATAATGAAGGCACGCAAGTTGGCGCTGTAGTCATTAACAATCTTAATAAAAAAGATTTAATCTTAGGTGGAAATAATGAAGTCTCTGTTAAAAATATCTACATTGATAAAAAGGGGAATAATGTAACTTTTTCAAGTAGTACAAAATTAGGGATTAAAAATGTAACTGAAATTGTTCGAATTGATGGAAATGTTCAATTGAATAATGGTGGCGCAAGAATCGATAGTGATGTTGTATACATTGATGGGAATGTAACTTTCGGTAGTAGTGCAATCATTGAAGCAAAAAAAGTAATTATCACTGGAAATGTTACATTTAATAATTGGTCAGCTGCAATTATTGCTAAAGAGACTTATATTGGTGGGAGAGTCACTCTAGATCAAACTAACGCCCCTAACATGTCTCAAAGTAATCAAAAAAGATACAATCAATTAAATCTTGAAACCATCCCAAAGATGATTAATATTAAAGTACCTTCATTCCGCGAGGATACTTGGTATAGTAAAAACGGATATCAAGTACGAACAAGTGGGAAATTAACAAATGGCGCAAGAATTTATTCTCGTACTTCCTTCACAGAAAATGATTGGCATGAGAATACTAGGAATGTAGTGATCGTTAGCAAGGGCGATATTACATTAACCAATTTTGGTGGAAGTACACTCTCTGGGATCTTATACGCACCAAATGGCAGAGTTACCTTTAATGGACAAGGCTTTACAGGAATCATTATCACAAGAGACGGATTTTTCACTGGAATGAATCCATCGATTTCATTTGCTGGAATCGATCAATTTATAACAAATCCTGACTTAGTTCCTTTTCAATAAAAGTAATATTTCGTAGAAAAAAAGCACTTCCCTTTTATGGTGAGTGCTTTACTTATTTCACATACATTGCCACTTTATTTCTACCCGCCTGCTTCGCTCCAGTATACATCGCACGGTCTGCATGACGTAATAAATCAAGTGGTCCTTCTGCATCTTCTGGTGCTGTTGCAAATCCGATGCTTGCAGTAATTCTTACCTTAATCTTCTTCCCACCTGCTAGGTCGTCATGAATGGTAAATGGACGGTTTGCAATCATTTGCCGAACGGTTTCTGCAATTAGGTGAGTTGTTTTTTTATCAGTATCAGGTAATACGATGACAAATTCCTCTCCTCCATAGCGAGAAATGGTACCGATATCACCAACGATATTAATCAATCTCATCGCTAATTGGACGAGAATCTCATTACCACTTTGATGACCATACGTATCATTTACTGTTTTGAAATGATCAATATCTAATAAAATCAACGATAATGGCTTTATTTCTTTGTTCGTTTGAATTTTCGCATATTCTAAATCAAGTAGTTCTTCGAGATAGCGGTAGTTATACAAGCCTGTTAATGCACACCGTTCACTCTTCCTTTTTGCTTCTGCATGATGTCGTGCATTTTCAGTTGCAACTCCAAGATAAGATGCCAATATTTCAACAATGCTTAACTGATATTTCTCAAACGCTCTTTTACGATTTGATGCAAATAAAAGAACAGCTACTACACGCTTATGACGGATAACCGGAACACTGATTACACTTTCAACAGTGTCAGGAAGATAGAATTCCCCGATTTCTCTCCATTCTTTCTTTGTTTTATATAAAACCGACTGTTCATTCGCCCATACGGACCCACTTATTCCTTGATTTTTAATGATTGTACGGAATTGTGATTTTTGCTCATTCCCTTTTTCATAATGACGAATCACCTGTAAATATTCATCTCCGACAGTATCTAAAATATAGGCATAATCGACAGGAAGCATTTCTACCGTTTTTTCTATAAATAAATCTACCACTCTGGACACTTCTAATCGACCTGCAAGTTCATGACCCAGCTCACTCGTTTTTTGTAAATAAGAATTAATCCTCTTACTAGAGTAGTATAGTTTTAATATAAGCGATAAACTTACAAGTGGGATCCCAACATATAAGACTGCAACTAAGCCAATTTCGATATAAAGCATAAATAATAAGATTGCTATTGGAAAGTGGAAAAGCTTAGAATAGGCTTCCCACATCAGGTCTTTACTTAAATAAGGACCTTTTACTTTATATACTGATCTTTTAATATAATAGAGTATGGTGTGATTCCCGAAAAATTTCGACAATTCATAACCTAAAATGGTTAATAGTACATGTCCAGATGACATGTCAAGGCTACCATGAGTTCCTCCAAGCAGATAGTATACTCCCCCACCAAAGATAGAAACCCCTAAAAACATTAATGAATTGATTGGAAGTCTATGAAGATCCTTCTTACCTATTTTTATATTCAAAAGTAAAACAAGCATTGCTAATTGGGAGAAGATAATCTCTATAAACAAACCGAAATATAAGAAGACAACAAGGGAGACCCCTTCTATAAATAGAATTGGGGTTCCATTAACGACAATCGGGAGAATGGAAAGGATAATTGTTAATAGTAAGAAGCTAAAGAGATCAACCTCATAACCAAACAAGGTATATTCGGTTTGATTATATATTAACCACATTGTGATTGGAAAAATTAGAATCCATAAAGACCATATGATAGTCTTTGTTTTTCTACTAATATTCAATTACCTTCCCCCCTTTCACCTTTTTATATCTTTTACATTTAATAACAATATCTTACCAAATCTTTCGACAATTGTCACTAAAAACTAGGGTCATCACCCTAAGCGGAAGACACCTCTTAACAAAACTTTTCGAGGATATAAGGACGGACTTCTGATAGAAAATATAACGATCCAGTCACAATTAATACCTCATTTTCAGTTAACTCAGATACCTTCTGATCAATCGCTTCCTTCCACACCTCATTATAATTTCTGAGGATGTGTGTGTTAGTTGATAAATCATATAATGCCTTTGCACTTGATACTCGTGGAAAGTCAAAGCTAGTAAATGTAATAGATGCTGCGATTGTTATTAGAAGCTCAATCATTTCTTCAAGCTTCTTATCCTTCATTGCAGAGAAGATAATATGGACCTTCTTATTCTGTAAATGCACTTGCACAGTTTGAATTAAACTGCGAACACCTTCTGGATTATGAGCTCCATCTAGAATAATAGGTGGGTTGAAAGAAACTTGCTCGAAGCGACCAATCCAAATTGATTGTTTTAACCCGTCTCTTATCGCTTCTTCTGTAACTTGTATATGGTTGTTTTCTGCTAAATACTCAATTACCTTCACGGCTAAAGATGCATTCTTAACTTGATGAGCCCCTTTCATCGTAATTTCTAGCTGGTCGTATTGTTGCTTACTAGTTCTTACTGAGAACTGTTCACCCAATTCTGTTGATTGATGACTCGCTATAAAGTAATCCACTCCCATAATGTAGCTCTGAGAAGCTAACTCATGTGAACGCTCTACAATTACCTCAAGGGCTTCCTTTTGCTCGACACTTGTTATAACTGGGATCCTTGGTTTAATGATCCCTGCTTTTTCAAAGGCAATTTCTCCTAGTGTCTCCCCTAAAAAATCCATATGGTCATAACCAATATTTGTGATGACCGATACCATTGGTACAATAATATTAGTGGAGTCTAATCGACCACCAAGTCCAGTTTCGAAAATCACAAGATCAATTGTCTTATTCTTGTCAAAATAATAGAAAGCCATGGCTGTAATGACTTCAAATTCTGATGGTCCTCCTAAATCTGTTGCTTCAAGCTCCTCAGCTAACGGCTTAATCACATTCACTAGCTCAATGATTTCCTGATTATAAATAGGGATTCCATTCACACTAATTCGCTCATTGAAGATTTCAAAGTAAGGCGAGGTAAATGTCCCTACAGAGTAACCCGCTTGCTCCAGAATATTTCTTACATAACAGACAGTTGATCCTTTTCCATTTGTACCCGCAACATGGATTCCTTTGATTTTCTGTTCTGGATTTCCTAACCGACTCATCATCCATTCCATTCGTTTCAACCCTGGCTTAATGCCTAATCGTAACCGTGAATGAATCCACTCTAATGCATCCTCGTATGTATGAATCATTTTCCTCTCTCCATCCTTCATGCAACTTAATAAAAAGCTGCCGAGTTTGTTCTCAGCAGCTCTTTACATTTATCATTAGCCTTTTAATTCAGTAATACGACTACGAACCGCGTCACGCTTTTCGATATAGTCAGCTTGCTTTGCTTTTTCTTCTTCTATTACTTTTGCTGGAGCTTTCTTCACAAAGCCTTCATTTCCTAACTTCTTCTCCACTCGTTCTACTTCTTTATCAAGTTTTTCGAGCTCTTTTTCAAGACGTGTGATTTCCTCTTCAATGTTGATTAAGCCATGAAGCGGAAGAATTAATTCAGCACCTGTTACAACAGCAGTCATTGCTTTATCGTCAGACTCGATTTCTGTTCCAATTGTTAACTCACTTGGATTACAGAAACGAACAAGGTAGGAACGATTTGTTTCAAGCTGCTTCAAGACTGTTTCGTCTTTTGCTTTTATTTTCAACTCAATTTGTTTGCTCATTGGCGTGTTTACTTCTGCACGTATATTACGAACAGTACGGATAATCTCAACCAATAATTTCATATCACTTGCTGCTTGAGCATCAGACAATTCTGGATTCACTTGTGGCCAGCTAGCAACTGTAATGGACTCACCTTGGTGTGGTAAGCTTTGCCAAATTTCTTCCGTCACAAATGGCATAAATGGATGTAATAATCTCATTGTGTTATCTAATACGTATGCTAGGATTGAACGTGTTGTTTTCTTCGCGGCTTCATCTTCCCCATAAAGTGGAAGCTTCGCCATTTCGATATACCAATCACAGAAATCATCCCAAATAAAGTTATAAAGTAAGCGACCTACTTCACCAAACTCATAACGTTCAGCAAGCTTTGTTACATTCTCAATCGTTTCATTTAGTCTTGTTAAAATCCATTTATCTGCTACTGATTTTTCACCAGTCAGATCAATTTCATCATAGGTGAGGCCATCCATATTCATTAATGCAAATCGAGATGCATTCCAAATTTTATTAATGAAGTTCCAAGTGGATTCTACTTTTTCCATGCTAAAGCGTAAATCCTGACCTGGTGAGCTACCTGTAGATAAGAAGTAACGTAATGAATCGGCACCATATTGCTCGATGACATCCATTGGGTCTACACCATTTCCAAGTGACTTACTCATCTTACGACCTTGCGCATCACGAACAAGTCCGTGAATAAGTACATCCTTAAATGGGCGTTTCCCTGTAAATTCAAGCCCTTGGAAGATCATACGAGATACCCAGAAGAAGATGATATCATACCCAGTGACAAGTACATTTGTAGGATAATATCGCTTATAATCTTCATGATTTGTATCAGGCCACCCCATAGTAGAGAACGGCCATAGTGCAGAACTAAACCATGTATCTAGAACATCATTGTCTTGTGTCCAGTTCTCAATATCTGCAGGCGGTTCATGATTTACATAAACTTCTCCTGTTTCATTATGGTACCAAGCTGGGATACGATGTCCCCACCAAAGTTGACGTGAAATACACCAGTCACGAATATTTTCCATCCAATGAAGGTAGGTTCTTTCAAATCGATCTGGGACAAAATGTACTTTATCCTCTTTAGATTGTAACTCTACTGCTGTATCAGCAAGTGGCTGCATCTTAACGAACCATTGAGTTGAAAGATATGGTTCAACAACTGCACCACTTCGTTCACTATGTCCAACAGAATGTGTATGTTCTTCGATTTTGAAAAGAATGTCAGCTTCTTGAAGATCCTTAACTATTTGTTTACGGCATTCAAATCGATCTAATCCTTGGTACTTTCCTGCATTTGCGTTCATCGTTCCATCTTCGTTCATTACTAAGACACGTTCTAAATCATGACGATTTCCAATTTCAAAGTCATTTGGATCATGAGCTGGTGTTATTTTAACAGCACCTGAACCAAATTCCATATCAACATAGTCGTCACCTACAATTTTTATTTCCCGGCCAATAATAGGAAGGATGACAGTTTTTCCGATTAAATGTTTGTATCGCTCATCCTCTGGATGTACGGCAACTGCTGTATCTCCTAGCATTGTTTCTGGACGGGTAGTTGCTACTTCAATCGTTCCTGATCCATCAGCAAGTGGGTAGCGCATATGATAGAATGCACCTTGAACATCTTGATAGATTACTTCAATGTCTGATAATGCTGTTTTTGTTGCTGGATCCCAGTTAATAATACGCTCTCCGCGATAAATTAATCCTTTGTTATACAGAGAAACAAACACTTCACGAACAGCCTTTGATAAACCTTCATCTAAGGTAAATCGCTCACGGGAATAGTCTAATCCAAGACCAACCTTTGACCATTGTTCACGGATATGGCTTGCATATTCTTCTTTCCACTTCCATGTTTCTTCTAGAAACTTCTCGCGTCCAAGATCATATCGAGTCGTTCCTTCCTCACGAAGCTTTGCTTCAACCTTCGCTTGTGTTGCAATCCCTGCATGGTCCATTCCTGGAAGCCATAGCACGTCATACCCTTGCATTCTTTTAATACGAGTAAGAATGTCTTGTAAGGTTGTATCCCATGCGTGACCAAGGTGAAGCTTACCTGTTACGTTTGGTGGTGGGATGACGATTGTATAAGGCTCTTTCTTCGGGTCTCCAGTTGCTTCAAAGAACTTCCCTTTTAGCCAATATTCATATCGACCTTGTTCTACTGTCTTTGGATCATATTTCGTTGGTAGGTTTAATTCATTTCCTGCCATTTGTGTTTCCTCCTACAATTCAATTGGTATTATCGTTGATACAGCTGCTTTTACACACAAAAAACTCCTTCTAGCCCTGTAAATAAAGGACGAAAAGGAGTTGATTTTCCGCGGTACCACCTTAATTCATAGCTTGTCAAACAATATGTACAAGATCTATGCTCTTAATATCAGATAACGGCTGTCCACCGGCATAAAACTACTAAGACATGCTAGAAAAGCAATAGTCTGTTCATCAAAGCTACTCAAGGGCGACATTCAATCGTACACGATTCCTAAGAAATCTCTCAGCTATTGATTTCTCTCTCTGCAGGTGTTTACGGTCTACTCTTCCCTATCAACGTATTTACTCTAAAATTATAATCTATCTCCTATAGTACAAAAAAATCGTTTTAGACGTCAACATCTTCTCCAAGTTTTTATTAACTTATTCAGTCGCTCGAGAAAATGTATGGGCTTTTTTTACGTAAATTAGCACAATCGTTGGTGGAGAAACATATTTTATTATAAGACACTAACCTACCTAATTGATATTTGATTAATGGGGAATCACCGATTTGGTATTGAGTGGGACATTTTCCGTCCCGATATTGGTGCCTGGCACCAACAAGAAAGGGGAATGTTGAGAATGAGAAAGATTAATCCTTATACGTATCCGCCATGGTTGCGTCAAACAAGAGCGGTATGTGCACAATTTACTCTGCCAATCACAATTGTACAAGGAGTCAGAACGATTTTCCTTCCAACCACTTTTGATGTGATTTTGCTTGCAGTATTTATTATCATTACTTGCGCTTTGAAGCTTGATTGGTTTTAAAAAGGGCAGACAAACGTCAGCCCTTTTTGTTAATCCTTAGGGTCCAGTTCTTCTTCAAATTCCTCAGCTAATTTCTGTTCCTTTTTTTGATGCTCCTGCTGCATCATGTGAGATGCGAGATATTCGATGTTTTTGTTTAACCAATAAGCTTTCGTCAGTTGTTTGACCGACTCCTGCTCACTTCCTTTTGTCTTTCCATTTACATAAGAATCAACTACCCGATACATTGGCTCTGGATATGTTAAATAAGTTAGTAACAATTGGATTTCTTCATCTCTAAGCGGAAAGTGTTCATTATAATAATTATACCATTCAAAGCATTCATCACTTTGAACAGGATATGTTCGGAGTGTACGATAATAAAAAGAAACAAGATCATTAACAGGCGAGGCATGTTTTAGTTTCTCTGGACTCAATAAATAGCCCTTGTTATTTGAATCGTATAAGAAATGCTTGATTGAGATTTTCCCGTGTGTGAAGGCCGTTCGAAATGACTTAACCTCTTTCATCAGCCCATACCATTCATCTAACCTTGCACGCGCAAACTGACAAGCCTGCATCATTTCTGTGAAATATGAAGCAAATTGCAGCTCAAACGGAGACATATATAATTGATTTTCACAACGATCAACATAGCCTTCAAGAAATTTGTTTCTGTTCTCCCACTTCTCTTTTAAGCCTGTGTAATACTGTTTCACATCTTCTTCATCGAAATTCAATTCTTTCCTTGTCACTGTGTGCAAACGAGCTACCTGTCTAAACATTTGCTGATATCTTTCACTCCGTTCAAGAGACGATTCATTATTTAGCCATGGCATTAAATAGTAAAATTTATTTGCGCGTTCAACCACAAATTGTCCATTGATTGTTTTGAAGATAGGAATGACTCTTGTATAGCCTTGACTGTATAGCTCTCCAATATGATAAATGAAACGCAAATCTTGATTCTTTGAGATTGATTTCAGCGCATATTGACCTTGCTTTGTATGAATCTTCAATACATTCCTACTGTGCTCTTCAATTTGATCAACCTGTAATTGGTATGCTTTCAGAATCTCTCCATAATCAAGTTTCTCCATAACGGCCATTTACTCGATTCACCCTCTTTCTATGGTGAAAAAATAAAACAGGTGAGGCCATTAGACCTCACTCATCTGTTTTGCTTAGCTTATTTAGAGACTGGAATATACAACAACTGTCCATCATTAATATGAATGTCTTCTGATAATTGATTTACTCTAAGTAACGCCTGTACAGACACCTCATAGCGTTCTGAAATGGTTTCTAGTGAATCATTATGTTGAGCAATACAGATTTTCATCTTTGTGAAATCTTCTTCATCTTCACGAGTAAATATCTTTGTTAAGGAAAGCGCATTTTCACTTCGTTTCACAGGTTCTTCTTGTCCCTGTCCGACTTCTCTTTCCTCAACAGCAGCTACCGCTTTTGAATTGCTTTTTGATTCACCAAAATGATACTTTTCCTCAGGTCTACCTTTAAACTCCACCTGTAATTGTGGCTGCTTCACTGGTTCTGGTTCTAGCTCTGGTTCTGGCTCTTGAACCTCTAGCACTTCAGGCGCAGGTACTTCTTCTTCAAACTGAGTTAGAGCATCTGGGACGAATTCGTCAGGAGCTGGTGTATTCTCCTCAACCACTTCCTCTTCTACCTCAGAATAAATTTCTTTCCTTGCTTCGACTTCAAAAGGAGTGTATAGATCTTCTTCTTTGTCATCACTTGAGTGATCAGGAATAGAATAAAGGTCCATATTAACTGTCTCTACCTCTGTAGAATCATCTTCATTCAGAAGTGATCTTGGTGAGAAGTCCTCGTCTTCCTTCGTAAATACGTCATTACTGTTAAAGGTAACTTCTGGCTGTTTAACTACCGGCTCATCTTCCTGACTGGCACGAAAAGCGAGTTCGGGCTCTTTCTCGGCTTCTTCAACAGGTGAGGCTACTGATTCAGTGACGTCAACAGTTTCTGGTGAATAACTAGCAGGGTAGTTAAGCTCTACGGGCCGAGCCTCCTCCTGAGTCTCCTCTACAGATGGGACGCTTTGTTGGTTGCCGTAGATTCCACTAATTGATAAATCAGCAACTAGCTCCAGACAGCCTCTTTTTGGTAACTCATAATCAAATGACTCAATCGCTACGTACACATCATCCAAGTTTTGTATACGATTCTTTGGAATGGTGATGTCTACGGGAAAGTTATGAGAGAGTACACTAACTCCATCCTCACGAGTAACCACTTCATTTACGACACGAACGGATGTGAAATCACGGTCATCATCTTCTGAAGTATTTTCCTCTATACGATACTCTCCTGTTAGCTGTAATGCACCACGAATAGACACGTATTGATCATGTTCTTGAATAACGATATTTGGATCTAATGAGATGGACACTAACTCAGAGACTTCCTGTCCCTTTTGAAACCACACAGACTCTTCTACTGAAAATCGTAAATACGATTTGTTCTCTGATGACAATATCAACTCCTCCTTTCAATACCTGCAAAACTTTTACCTATGACAATACAGATTTATGTTTGAACAAGAGGAATTATGATAGTTGTTTTAGGAATATTGAATTTTGAAGATACAAAAAAGGATGTATACACATCCTTTTTTAAATAAATCTATATGTAATGGGACAAATTTCATCCCACTTTTGGTGGCAGTCACCAATTGTTGGTTATGCTCGTAGTTTTGAAAAAGCTACTTCTGCAGCTGCAATTGTTTTTTCAATGTCTTCAGCAGTGTGCGAAGTTGATAAGAATAATCCTTCAAATTGTGATGGTGGTAGGAAAATCCCTTGGTCTGCCATATCACGATAGAAGCTTGCGAAAAATTCTAAGTTTGATGTCTTCGCTTGATCATAATTAGTCACTTCTTCTGATGTAAAGAAGAATCCAACCATTGAACCAGCACGATTTAATCTGTGCGGGATGTCGTACTTCTGTGCAGCAGCACCTAAGCCTTCTACTAATCGATCCGCTTTCTTACCAAATTCCAGATAACTTTCTGGCGTTAATTGAATCAATGTCTCATATCCAGCTGTCATTGCAAGTGGATTTCCAGATAAAGTACCTGCTTGATAAATTGGACCACTTGGTGCAATTTGATCCATGATTTCCGCTTTCCCACCATAAGCTCCAACTGGAAGACCACCACCGATTACTTTCCCTAGACATGTTAAGTCAGGTGTTACCCCATAGAAGCCTTGGGCACAATGATAATCGACACGGAAGCCAGTCATAACCTCGTCAAAAATTAATAGTGTACCGTATTCTGACGTGATCTCACGTAAGCCTTCTAAGAATCCTGGTTGTGGAGGAACAACTCCCATATTTCCTGCTACTGGTTCAACGATAATAGCAGCTAGGTCTTCACCGAATTGTTCAAATGCATAGCGGACACTCTCTAAATCATTATATGGCACTGTAATCGTGTTTTTGGCGATGCTTTCTGGTACACCTGGGCTATCAGGTAAGCCTAATGTAGCAACCCCTGAACCTGCCTTAATAAGTAAAGAATCCCCATGACCATGGTAGCATCCTTCAAATTTCATGATTTTGTTCCGACCAGTATATCCTCGTGCAAGACGAAGGGCACTCATCGTTGCTTCAGTTCCTGAGCTAACCATACGCACTACTTCAATCGATGGAACACGTTCAATGACAAGATTCGCTAGTTTTGTTTCTACAAGTGTTGGTGCACCAAAGCTTGTTCCTGACTCTGTTACTTTTTTAATCGCTTCTACGACTCTGTCATCAGCGTGACCATGGATAAGTGGTCCCCATGATAGGACATAGTCAATGTATTCGTTTCCGTCAATATCATAGATTTTGGAGCCTTTTCCTCTTTCCATAAATATTGGGTCCATATTAACTGATTTAAATGCACGGACAGGGCTATTTACGCCCCCTGGCATAATTTTCTTTGCTTCTGCAAATGCTTCAGTAGACTTTTGATAACTACGCATGAACGAACAAATCCTTTCTATCTTGGTTTTTATGTATACTGCTTTATATAATAATGTGTTAAAACCCGCAGTCTGAATACACTCCGCGTCCTGCGGGGTAACCGGTGAGCCTCCTCGTCGCTTTAGCTCCTGCGGGGTCTCACTTTGGCTACTAATCCCGCGGGAGTCTACGTGTATTCAGCCTGCTAGTAGTCCATCTCTATTACTATGTAAAATAAATCAAAATTCCTATATACAACAAAAGGAGTCATTAGCAGTATGGTTGCTTTCTCTTAAAGCTTTCCTCAAAAGTATCTGCAAATAACTCCTTTCATCCTTTTTATTTATCTTCAGCTAACCAACGTGCAACGTCTTTTGAGAAATACGTAATAATTAAATCTGTGCCAGCTCGCTTCATGCTCGTCAGCATTTCCATCACGATTTCTTTTTCATTGATCCAGCCATTCGCGGCAGCTGCTTTCACCATTGAATACTCACCACTAACATTATAAGCAACAACAGGAACATTGAAGTTATTCTTCACATCACGAATAATATCCAAATAAGATAGGGCTGGCTTTACAATCATGAAATCTGCACCCTCCTGAAGATCACTTTCAGCTTCTCTTATAGCTTCCAAACGGTTCGCAGGGTCCATTTGATAGGTTTTACGATCTCCAAATTGTGGAGTGCTATGTGCCGCATCACGGAATGGGCCATAAAATGCTGAAGAATACTTCACACCATAAGACATAATTGGAATATGACCAAATCCTGCTTCATCTAATCCGTAACGAATTGCAGCAACGAAGCCATCCATCATATTAGAAGGAGCAATAATATCAGCCCCAGCCTTCGCTTGGCTTACAGCTGTTTTTGCTAATAAATCTAATGTTGGGTCATTAAGAACCTGTCCACCCTCAACAATGCCACAATGACCATGTGAAGTATATTGGCATAGACATGTATCTGCAATAATAACAAGCTCTGGATAATGCTCTTTTACCACTCGAGTTGCTTGTTGAACGATACCATTATCATGATAAGCTTGAGTTCCCAGCTCATCCTTGTGATCTGGCACACCAAACAGAATCACAGACTTAATACCTAAGCTGACCACTTCATCTATTTCTTTCACTAACAAGTCTAATGATAAATGAAACACACCTGGCATAGATGGTACTTCATTTCGTTTATTTTCACCTTCGACAACAAAGATTGGGTAGATTAAATCATCCACACTAAGATGTGTTTCACGAACTAATGAACGTAAATTGGCCGAATGACGTAGTCGTCGATGACGATTAAATTGTAACTCTTGCATTTTGTATTCCTCCTCTATTTTTCGTAAAACCGAACCAGCTCTGATAACATCTCTTTCGTTGTATACACAGCAGGACAAACGTGAACATCTATCTCAGCCTTAATAAGAGCGTTTTCTGTAATTGGACCTATACAGGCAATTTTAACCTCTTTCAACCACTCTCTCCAAGGGTGTCCTTCTACCAACTTCAAGAAGTTTACAACTGTTGATGGACTAGTAAATGTAATCACATCTACTTGCTTCTCTCTTAATATCTCGATAAGCCTATCCTTTTCACTTTCATTTTCTCTATTTTCGTAAATAATTAAATCATCAACGACTCCACCAGCTGCTTGCAATTCAGTTGGGATATGAGATCTTGATAAATTCCCTCTTGCAAGTAAAAATCTTTCACCAGGTTTTATCATTGGTTTTAGAGCAGCAGTTAAGCCTTCTCCCACAAAATCAGTAGGAATGACATCGGCTTGATATCCTTTTTTCATCAATGCTTCATTCGTCTTTGTACCAACCACTGCTATTTTAGGTAAAGCAGATTGATGAACTACCATTGCCTCAAAAAAGAAATCAACCCCATTTTTACTAGTAAAAATGAGCCAATCATATGTATCTAGCTTAGCAACTTTTTCTCTGATATCTGCATTACTTTCCGGATATGTAAAGGCGATAAGAGGAACTTCAATTGGAATTCCTCCTAGTTCTTTTATTTGTGTAGAAAATTCATTTGCCTGGTCTTTTCCTCTCGTCACTAAAATACGTGTACCAGAAAGAGGAAGACGTTCGCCCATTACTGATCAAGCTCCTGTTTCACACGATCTATTAAATCCTTCGCACCTAATTCAGATAGCTTAGCAGCTGCCTCATGTCCTACCTCCATCGCATCAGTACCGCGAACGATTTCTTTGTAAATTGTTTTTCCATCCGGAGAGCCAACAAGGACAGTTAATGCTACTTCGTCTTGGGTAAGTTCAGCAAACCCAGCGATTGGCACCTGACAACCACCTTCCATTTTGTGAAGGAATGCACGCTCAGCAGTGACGGTCTTTGAAGTTACGAGGTCATTAAGCAATGCTAACGCATCTAAGAGCTCATGATCATCCTCACGACATTCGATTGACAATGCGCCTTGACCTACTGCTGGTAAACACACATCTGGATCTAAATAGTCTGTCACAACATCCTTAGACCAGCCCATACGAGCCAACCCAGCCGCTGCTAAGACGATGGCATCATATTCATCATTTTCAAGCTTAGCAAGTCTTGTGTCGATGTTTCCACGAATCCATTTAATTTCTAAGTCTGGTCGTGTCGCCAGTAATTGAGCACTTCTTCTTAAGCTACTCGTTCCAACTACTGACCCACTTGGCAATTCACTAAATGGCACATGGCCCTTTGAAATAATGACATCGCGATGATCCTCACGGTGTGGGATACAGCCAATTGTTAAGCCTGCAGGTAGAACGGCAGGCATGTCTTTCATACTATGTACAGCCATATCAATTTCCTTGTTTAGCATAGCTTGTTCAATTTCTTTTACAAATAAGCCTTTGCCACCAACTTTTGATAAGGTTACATCAAGGATTTGATCACCCTTTGTTACGATTTCCTTCACTTCAAACTCAAATGGTGCACCTAATTTTTTCAGTTGATCAATTACCCAATTTGTTTGTGTAAGTGCAAGCTTACTTCTTCTTGAGCCAACAATAATTTTCCGCATAGTAGCCTCCTGCTATAAATTCCAGAAATGAAAGCGTGATAAACTTCCAAATAGAAAAAAGTTAATTAATAAAATTAAAAACGATCCTATATTTAATAATGCAATGGATTTCCCTTGAAGTCCAATGACAACTTTTTTATAAATATAAAAGCTGTATGCTAAGAGTACCATAAATGACCCTAATACCTTAACATCATACCAAGGTAATGTGTTAATAGAAATATATGCCCACAGTACTCCTAAAAGGAGCGACAGTAAGAGCATCGGTACTCCGATTACATTTAATACATATGACATATGATCTAGTTTTGACAAATCTTCCAATCTTAACAGGAGTTTCCCCCATTTTTTCTTTTTCAATAGATTATATTGAATCAGGTACAGCATTGAAAAAACAAAGGATAGTGAAAAAGCACCATAAGATAAGATCGCCATTGTAATATGTATCATTAATAACTCTGAAACAAGCTGTCCAGATTCAACTGCTGAGCCTCCATGCTGATTTGGTGCAAAGGTATGTATCGCCATTACTGAAAAACCAATGATATTGGTAAAAAAGACGGTGAAATCAACTCGTAATAACCGATTTATGATTAAAGAGAGAGAAACTAACACCCATGCAAAGAAATATAATCCCTCTATTAAACTTAGAATCGGAAATCTGCCTGTCTCAATGATTCTAAAGACTAAAAAGGCTGTTTGTAAAAGCCATACAAATGCAAGTAACCAGAAGGCAGCTGTGTTTGCCTTCCGGTTATTATGAAGAAAATCTATAAAGTATAAAAGAACACAGATTGCATATAAGATTACCGTCAATTCATGCAGTCTTGTCAGATTCATCTCCATTTTAGAATTCCTCTCCTATGACTGTAGAGAAGGCTCTTTTAATGGACCTAGCACAGATTGCTCCACAACGTCTTTCCGCTGGGATTGCGCTTCTCGTTCAGCTTCTACTGCATCTTCAATATCAAATATCTTCATAAATAGCTCTAATGATTCATCTGCATTTGTATCTGCCGCAAGTTCTTTCACTTTCAAAATCGGATCTTTTAGTAATTGGTTGATAATACTCTTTGTATGTTTGTTTAAGAGCTTTTTCTCACGGTCAGTTAAATTAGGCATTTTGCGTTCAATGCTTTCCATCGTTTCTGCTTGAACAGCTAACGCTTTTTTACGAAGAGCAGAAATCACAGGAACCACACCTAGTGTTCCTAACCATTGTTTGAATTCAACCATTTCTGCTTCAATCATTAGTTCAATCGCTTCAGCAGCTTTTCTACGTTCCTGCATATTTGCTTCTACAATACCTTCTAAATCATCGATATCGTATAAGAATACACTCTCTAGCTCAGAAAGCTCAGGATCTAAGTCCCGTGGAACCGCTATATCAACCATAAACAATGGACGACCTTTTCTCATTCGCTCTACAGTTTCCATCATGTCCTTTGTAATGACATATCCTTTTGCACCCGTTGAGCTAATCATTATATCAGCTTCCATTAACGCGCATTGAAGCTCTTCTAACCTCTTCGGATCTCCATCAAACTTCTTTGCTAACTCCCTAGCTTTTTCAAATGTTCGATTGATAACAGTTACTTTCTTCACTCCACTACCATGAAGATTTTGAACAGCTAACTCACCCATTTTTCCTGCACCAAGTATGAGTACATGCTTATTAGCAATGTTTCCGAAGATCTTCTTTGCAAGCTCAACAGCAGCATAGCTTACTGATACTGCATTTGCACCAATATCCGTTTCAGCATGTGCACGCTTAGCAAGAGTCACTGCTTGTTTGAAAAGCTGGTTAAACACTGTACCAATCGTATTTTCTTGCTGTGCTAATAGGAAGCTTGAGCGAACCTGTCCAAGGATTTGTGTCTCTCCAACTACCATTGAATTAAGTCCGCACGTTACATTAAATAAATGCTCAATTGCTCCATCATTCTCATAGATGTTCAAGAATGGTGTGAATTCAGCTTTCTCAATTCCGAACCAATCAGCTAAAAAAGATTTAATAAAATGTCGTCCTGTATGCAACTGATCAACAACCGCATAGATTTCTGTACGGTTACATGTCGATATGATGATATTCTCTAAAATGCTTTTTCTTGCTTTGAGCTGTTTCATCGCATCTGCTAGATCAGTCGTATTAAATGATAGTTTCTCACGTATTTCTACAGGGGCCGTTTTATAATTTAATCCGACAACTATGACATGCATTCGATGACACCCCCAAAATTTAATTTATAAGTTAAGTAATAGCAATATAGTATAAAACCAATAAGGTCAAAAATATCCAATAAATCCTAATGATATTATAACATGTCTTTATTTTTCCATTCAAAAAAAATGTGAACAGAATGTGAATCTCTATGGTAAGATTTACATAAGAATGATTACATATTAAGAAAAAATGCCCGTCTCCTGTTAAACTTACAAAGAGTACAATACCAAAAAAAACTTTGTTAATCAAGTATTCAATACTACCATATTGGAGGTACATGGTTTTGAAAAAACATAGCATCTTTCCTGGTATCATCTTAATTGGAATAGGTACCTACTTTCTTTTGCAACAGCTAAGCATCACACTCTTTACGGGCTTCTTTTCATGGTCAACTTTGGTGATGATTATTGGGATTGCCTTACTAGTACAAGCCTATAGTGCAAATGACCACAGTCAAATATTACCAGGAGTGATCTTAACCGGATTTGGCTTTCATTTTCATCCAATGAATACTTTGTCCATTTGGCCAGATCATTTTGGAATGCTGGTGTTTATTGTGGCTCTCGGGTTTATCTTGCGATCACTTAAGACGAAGGTTGAGTATTCACAAGGATTTATTTTGATGGCATTTGCTTTATTACTATTAAACTATGATGCTTTTATCAATCAACTTGGAGCATTAGGATCAGGCCTATCCTTGATCACCCGCTTCTGGCCAGTCATCCTCATCGGAATTGGCTTTTATCTATTATTTATTAAGAAGAAATAACAAAAAGAGACTTTTTTGAAGTCTCTTTTTGTTTGATCCAGCACTCTATTAGCCCGCAGCCTGAATACACTCCGCGTCCTGCGGGGTGCCCGGTGAGCCTCCTCGTCACTACGTTCCTGTGGGGTCTCACTTTTGGTCACTCATCCCGCGGGAGTCTCCGTATATTCAGTCTGCTCAGCAGTTTACAAATGCTCTTAAATTACATAAAACTCTTCAAGGCTGCCCACGCTTGGTCTTTTCCTAATCCTGTTTCTGAGGAGAAGACGACGATTTGGTCATTTGGGTCAAAGTTAAGTGTTTGTTTTACAACCTTTAAATGCTTTTCCCATTTCCCTTTAGGAATTTTATCCGCCTTTGTCGCAATAACAATGACAGGAATATTATGATGCTTCACAAAATCATACATCATCACATCATCACTAGATGGCGCATGGCGAAGGTCAACAATTTGAACAACAGCTCTTAGCTGATCTCTTCTTGTTAAGTACGTCTCAATCATCTTCCCCCATGCTGCTCTTTCTGTTTTTGACACCTTGGCATACCCATAACCAGGAACATCGACGAAATGAAGCATTTCGTTAATTAAATAGAAATTCAATGTTTGTGTCTTTCCTGGCTTTGAGGATGTTCTTGCTAATGCTTTACGTGCAATCATCTTATTGATAAAAGAAGATTTCCCAACATTTGAACGACCAGCTAACGCAAATTCTGGTAGGTCTGTATCAGGGTATTGTTCTGGCTTGACCGCACTTATAATTATTTCTGCTTGTGTTACTTTCATTTAATTTACACCTACTAATGCATGTTCTAATACTTCATCTAAGTGTGAAACAAGGACAAACTCTAATCCGCTTCGAACACTTTCTGGAATATCGTCTAAATCTTTTTCATTTTCTTTAGGTACAATCACCTTCGTTAAGCCTGCTCTGTGAGCACTTAACGATTTTTCCTTTAGTCCCCCAATTGGTAACACTCTACCTCTTAAGGTAATTTCTCCTGTCATCCCTACTTCTTTTCGAACAGGGCGACCTGTTAAGGCTGAGATTAATGCTGTTGCAATTGTAATCCCAGCTGACGGACCATCCTTAGGAACAGCACCTTCTGGAACGTGAATATGAATATCATTTTTCTCATGAAAATTAGCATCTATATTCAGTTCATCTGCTTTAGAACGGATATAACTAAATGCCGCTTGAGCAGATTCCTTCATCACATCACCAAGCTTACCAGTAAGAACTAGTTTTCCTTTTCCAGGAGCAAGGGCGACTTCAATCGATAATGTATCTCCACCAAACGCCGTATAAGCAAGACCTGTTGATACACCAATTTGGTCTTCGACTTCCGCTTGACCATAACGGAATTTAGGTTTCCCTAAGAATTCCTCGAGGTTTTTATCTGTGATTACAATTCGCTTACGGTCCTCAGACACAATGATCTTTGCAGCCTTACGACAAATGGTAGCGAGCTGTCGTTCTAGTCCACGCACACCTGCTTCTCGTGTATAATAGCGTATCACATTTTGAATAGCTTCATCACGCATCTGTAATTTACCTTTTTGTAATCCATGCTCATCAATTTGCTTTTGAAGCAAATGATCTTTGGCGATATGAATTTTTTCAAGCTCTGTATAACCTGCAATCGTAATGATTTCCATTCGATCTAGTAAAGGTCCAGGAATCGTTCCTAAATTATTCGCCGTTGCAATAAACATTACTTTCGAAAGATCATAAGGCTCTTCAATGAAGTGATCACTAAACGTACTGTTTTGTTCAGGATCTAATACTTCAAGCAAAGCTGCAGATGGATCTCCTCTGAAATCACTCGACATTTTATCAATTTCATCTAATAAAAAGACAGGATTGACCGTGTTTGCTTTCTTCATTCCTTGAATAATTCGACCTGGCATTGCACCTACATACGTTCTACGATGTCCTCTAATTTCTGATTCATCACGTACTCCACCAAGGGAAATACGAACAAAGTTACGACCTAATGATTTAGCTACTGAACGAGCAAGTGACGTTTTTCCAACTCCAGGAGGTCCAGCTAAACAAAGAATTGGACCTTTTAAAGATTGTGTAAGCTGTTGGACAGCTAGATATTCTAATACACGCTCTTTTACTTTTTCTAATCCATAGTGATCTTTTTCTAGTATTTCTTCTGCACGATGAATATCAAGCTGATCCTCTGTTGCATTCGTCCATGGAAGTGCTAATAGCCACTCAATATAATTTCGAATGACTGCACTCTCAGCAGACGTTTGTGGAATTTTTTCATAGCGATCTAATTCTTTCAAAGCAATTTTTTCAACATTCTCAGGCATTCCGGCAGCTTCAATCTTCTCTTTCAGAGTGGCTACTTCACCTGTCTTACCTTCTTTATCACCGAGTTCCTTTTGGATCGCCTTCATTTGTTCACGGAGATAGTACTCTTTTTGAGTTCTTTCCATTGAACGCTTCACTCGCTGACCAATTTTCTTCTCTAAGGTCAATACCTCTTTTTCGTTATTAATAATTGAGATGATTTTGTTAACGCGTTCTTTCACATCTAATGTTTCTAGAATCTCTTGTTTTTCTTTCAACTTAAGTGGCAAGTGTGAAGCGATAATATCTGCCATTCTACCTGGCTCTTCAATATCTGTCACACTTGAATAGGTTTCAGATGATATTTTCTTAGAAATTTTTATGTATTGTTCAAAGTACTCAAGCATTGTTCTCATCAATGCTTCACTTTCTATATCCTTTGAAGGGTCATCTTCATACGGCTTCACTTTGACAGAAGCGTAATTCTCCTGATCAAGAAAGTCTACAATTTCTGCTCGCGTGAGCCCTTCTACTAATACTCTGATTGTACCATTAGGTAGCTTCAGCATTTGCTTTACCTTTGTTAATGTTCCAACCTTATAGATATCTTCAAGTCCTGGGTCATCTACAGATAGGTCTGTTTGGGTCGTTAAAAAGATGATATGATCTTCTACCATGGCTTTTTCTAAAGCCTGAACTGACCTTTCACGACCAACATCTAAATGTAAAACCATTGTTGGATAAACTAATAAGCCTCTAAGTGGTAAGAGAGGAACAATGATTTCATTTTCCATTGCCAACACCCCAAAATCCATTTATTATAAAAAAATATGTATTATTGCTATTGAAAAGAATTACTTTATCACCTTTGTATCATTCTATCTTATTTGAATAAACGTGTCTATTCGGGTGATTCCATCCGTTATAAAACGAATAGGCTTACATAAGGCTGTCCATCTATTCATACTTTTGGACAGCCTACGCCTTTTTCTCTTTAGACAGATTCTTTTGCAGTTAATGCTGTAGCTGATGCTGACACCGCGTCATTCTCTCCCATATTGATCGTACTACGGGATAGAGCTATTTCGAATACCTCTTCCAAATGGGTAACTGGAATAATCTCAATACCGTCAATTTCTTTTAAGATATTTTGCATATTCTCTTTGGGAATAATTACTTTTTCAACTCCCGCTTGTTTTGCTGCCTTCACCTTCGCAACAACCCCACCAATTGGTTTCACGCCTCCATGAATGCTTATCTCACCTGTCATCGCAATTTTGTGATCAACGGGAAGCTTATGGATGGCTGAATAAATCCCTGTTGCCATTGCAATTCCAGCTGAAGGACCATCGATTGGAACACCACCAGGGAAATTCACATGAATATCATAATTAGCTGCTGGAACCCCCATGGACCTTAATACAGTTATCACGTTTTCAATTGAGCCTTTCGCCATACTTTTTCTTCTAACTGACTTCCCACGATCTCCTATACTTTCTTCTTCAACTATCCCTGTAATATTGATAGACCCTTTATCTTTTTCAGTTGGAATCACTGTCACTTCAATATCCAGTAATGAGCCTGTATTTGGTCCATACACAGCTAGACCATTAACAAGCCCTACCTTAGATTGTTCACCGATTTTCTTCTCTTGTCGTGGAGAAAGCTGGCTTGAATGAATAACCCATTCAATATCGTCTTCTTTAATATCAACGCGATCTTCTGATATCGCAAGTCCAGCAGCAATCTGAACCATATTCACCACTTCACGGCCGTTGCGGCAGTATCCTGCAAGCATTGAGATGCCTTTTTCAGTTGCTCTCATGCCAACCTTTTCAATGGCATTTTCCACGACCTTTTTCAGTTCATCCTGATCAAGCTCTCGAAAGAAAACTTCTAAACATCTTGATCTAATCGCTGGAGGAATCTCATTTGGTGTTCTTGTTGTAGCACCAATTAGACGAAAATCAGCTGGAAGACCATTTTTGAAGATATCATGAATATGTGTTGGGATTTGTGAATTCTCTTCATTATAATAAGCACTTTCTAAAAATACCTTGCGATCCTCCAATACCTTTAGCATTTTGTTCATTTGTATTGGATGAAGCTCACCGATTTCATCGATAAATAATACCCCACCATGCGCATGAGTCACAGCCCCCTGCTTTGGTTGAGGAATCCCAGCCTGACCCATTGCTCCTGCTCCTTGGTAAATCGGATCATGTACTGAGCCAATTAATGGGTCTGCAATGCCTCGTTCATCAAAACGTGCTGTTGTCGCATCTAATTCAACAAATACTGCTGAGTTCTTAAATGGAGATTTCCCATTTCTCTTTGCTTCTTCTAACACTAATCTTGCAGCTGCTGTTTTCCCAACTCCTGGTGGTCCGTAAATAATGACGTGTTGTGGATTAGGACCACATAACGCTGCTTTTAATGACTTTATTCCATCCTCTTGGCCGACAATATCGTCAAAGCTTCTTGGTCGTACTTTTTCAGCCAGAGGCTCTGTTAAAGAGATTGACCTCATTTTTCTTAGCTGCTCCATCTCTTTTCTTGATTCCTTATCGATGGATACCTTCTGTGTACGTTGATTTTTAAGTAAATTCCAAAAATAGAGACCAATAATAATCCCGAAAAACAGTTGTACAAATAATGCGATTCCTGTCCAACTCATAACATACCTCCTGCACTCTGGTTGTATTAGATTTTCTCCTAGCAGAGTGATCACTTCCCCCTAGGAAAGCTCTATCTCTTTGTATCTTCCAACTCAATCCTGTATGTATTGGAAAAATTGTAATTTGGAAGGTTCATTTTTCTAGTATCTCCTGCCTAGAGATGGAATAAACAGAAAAATAGGGATTATCTTCTTAGCAACCACATAAAAAAGCCCGAAAGTGGTGGATTCAACAACCACTTTCGGGCTTTCATTTATTCTTTATTAAGCTGATGTTTTTTCAGAATCGTCATCCTCAATCACTGTTCCATCTTCAAGAAGCAGCTTTGGCGAAAGATTATCTGAAACTGTTTCACTCGTAATAATACATTTCTTAATATCATCTCGAGATGGTAAATCAAACATTACATCACGAGTAATGGATTCAATAATCGAGCGTAAACCACGTGCTCCTGTTTTTCGTTCAATGGCTTTCTTTGCAATTTCTAAGAGTGCTCCATCTTCGAATTCTAATTCAACTTCGTCTAATTCAAGCATCTTTTGATATTGCTTTACAAGGGCATTTTTTGGTTTTGTTAATATTTCAACTAGTGCATCTTCATCTAATGGTTCTAGACTAGCAATAACAGGTAGACGACCAATAAATTCAGGAATTAAACCGAATTTTAATAAATCCTCAGGTAATGCCTTAGATAATAACTCTTTTTGAGATAAATCTTCCTGTTTAAGCTCTGAACCAAAACCAATTACTTTTTTACCTAGGCGTCGCTTAACGATTTGTTCAATTCCATCAAATGCGCCACCTACAATGAATAGGATATTGGTTGTATCAATTTGAATAAACTCTTGATGTGGATGCTTACGTCCACCTTGAGGTGGAACACTCGCAACTGTACCTTCAAGAATTTTCAATAACGCTTGTTGTACACCTTCACCAGAAACATCACGTGTAATCGAAGGGTTTTCAGACTTACGGGCAACTTTATCAATTTCATCAATGTAAATGATACCTTTTTCTGCTTTTTCTACGTCATAATCTGCAGCTTGAATCAGTTTCAGAAGGATATTCTCAACGTCTTCACCAACATATCCCGCTTCAGTTAATGATGTTGCATCTGCAATTGCAAATGGCACATTAAGTATGCGAGCTAGCGTTTGAGCTAGTAATGTTTTACCACTACCAGTAGGTCCAATCATGACGATATTACTCTTAGAAAGCTCTACATCATCAATCTTACTATTTGAGTTGATACGCTTATAATGGTTGTAAACAGCTACAGAAAGAGATTTTTTTGCAGCTTCTTGACCGATGACATATTCATCTAATATCCCAAGGATCTCTTTAGGCTTCGGAACATCCTTGAATTCCACTTCTTCCTCTGTTCCTAATTCCTCTTCAACGATTTCAGTACATAGTTCAATGCACTCATCACATATATAAACACCAGGCCCTGCAACTAATTTACGTACTTGATCTTGTGTTTTACCACAAAAAGAACATTTAAGTTGGCCTTTTTCATCGTTAAATTTAAACATTATGTCACCCCTTATTCTATCTTCTCTATTCTAACTTTTCCTCTTTTTAAACCATTACTTAAATGGGTAAGAGTCTCTCCCTGAACATTGTGAATCAGTAGTATGTACTGAATTGTACCATACATTGCAATTAAACTGGTAATGAAAACCCTTTGGCGAAAATATGTAAGTATTACGAAAAACAATATGTACTATGTAAAAAAATTGAACGATAAAACTGCCCTACTTCTATCATTCCCATTTAAGCTGTGATTAAAACTAACCAATTAAAATTCAGGGTTTGACTCTTACTCCACTCGGATCTCTTGGGTAACATCGTTACCGCTTTTACAATCTTTTTTCTAGATTATTATATGTATACGAGTTGAATGATCTGAATATTAATTAAATTTTGGTACAAAACAAGGCACGATTAAATCGCGCCTTATTCTAGTTAGTTCTATTATGCAATACTCTTGCTGTTTTCCACAAGGAAATCGATTGCTTTTCTTATTTTTAGATCTTCTTTAAGAGCGTCAACTCCACCAAGCATTACTTTCAATTGGTCAACTGGAGTTTGGTACATTTCAGCCATTTTCTCAAGCTCTGCATTTACTTCATCATCAGACGCTTCAAGCTTTTCAGCAATTGCAATAGCTTCTAATGTAAGATTGATACGAACACGCTTTGCAGCATCCTCTGCCATTTGGCTACGTAAAGCAGCTTCATCTTGACCTGAGAATTGGAAGTATAACTCAAGGTTCATACCTTGCATTTGTAAGCGTTGTTCGAACTCTTTTAACATACGATCTAATTCAGTGTCAACCATTGCTTGTGGTACATCAATTTCAGCATTTTCAGCTGCTTTTTCAATTAATGTATCTTTCAATTGGTTCTCTGATTCAGTTTTCTTAGTTTCTTCAAGACGAGTTTTTGTTTTAGCTTTTAACTCTGCTAATGTTTCTACTTCATCATCAACATCTTTTGCAAATTCATCGTCTAATTGTGGAAGCTCTTTTGATTTGATTTCGTGAATTTTCACTTTGAATGTAGCTGGCTTACCTGCTAAGTTTTCAGCATGATATTCTTCTGGGAATGTTACTTCAACATCCTTCTCTTCACCATTGCTTAAACCAACAAGTTGCTCTTCAAATCCAGGAATGAATGATCCAGAACCGATTTCTAATGAATAGTTATCAGCTTGTCCACCTTCAAATGCTTCACCATCAACAAAGCCTTCGAAATCAAGAACAACTGTATCACCATTCTCAACAGTTCCTTCTTCTTTTACAACTAATTCAGCATTACGCTCTTGAAGTTGCTTTAATTCAGCATCAACATCTTCGTCAGTTACAGTAGCATCTAAAGTTTCTACTTCAAGACCTTTGTAGTCTCCAAGCTTCACTTCTGGCTTAACTGTTACTTTTGCAGTGAAGATAAGGCTCTTGCCTTTTTCGATTTGTTCAACATCTACTTCAGGACGATCCACTGGCTCAATTCCAGTTTCTTCGATTGCTTGTGAATAAGCTTCTGGTAGTAAGATATCTAACGCATCTTGATATAGTGATTCAACACCAAAGCGCTTTTCGAACATTCCACGAGGAACTTTCCCTTTACGGAATCCTGGAATATTTACTTTTGTTACAACCTTTTTAAATGCAGCGTCAAGACCTTCATTGACCTTTTCTGCATCTACTTCTATTGTTAGAATTCCTTGATTTCCTTCTAACTTTTCCCATTTTGCAGACATTATGTTTCCCTCCAACATCAATTAATGCAGAAACTAACCATTGGTTTCATTTCTGCTTTTACTTATTAAGATAACGAAATGCTATGTATTTGTAAAATCAAACAACCTAACGGTGATAATTGTCAATTATTAACACGTCATTATCTATTTATACTGTCATGTGTTATGCTTATGTAAGTATTGCTTTATTTACCAAATCAATACAAGCATTTTACAACCACTACATTATAACATACAATAATGAGCTTTCAACAGCTAGAATTTGTAAATAATCATGAATAATTGTGTGAGACATCAAGGATTACTGACGTCTCATGTGATAATTGGTAAAAACTACTACTGATTAAAATAAGTAATTTCTTCTATTTTTTGTATTTTGTTAATCACATGCTTCAATTGAAATACATTAACACCATATGATTCCTCTAATTCAGCATTTTCGATTTCAATACCGTGCAGCTCATATCCGTATAAATGAAGTGCTGCAGCCCAAATCGATGGACTATCCTCAGTCGGTACAAACGGGAATAACACAAATAGAACTCTCATCCATATTTCTTTTGTCACTTCGAAAAGAGTAGGATTCTCATTACCTAACTGATCCTCCAAATGACGCAATACAGACATAGAATATTCATCAGATAATATGTCACCCATTGTTGCAGGTATGACATGTAGAACCTGACCAAATTTTTCAACAGCGATTTCTTCATTCACCTTTTGATCCATCAATATTTGTAACAGCAGTGTCTTCATCATTGGATCCTTATTAGGATGACTGACAAATTCCTTTAATAACTCTAGATCTTTATGCAAGCTATATTCTTTAATGGAATGAATAAATGCAGCTTGCTCATTACGGTCATCTCGCTCTAGCAAGATTTCCTGAATTCGTTCAGACAATGTATATGTAATGGGTTCTTCACTTTCTTCCTCAAGCTTGTAAAGTTCATCCCCAGAATGAATCATTTTCTTACTTAATTCAAGCAATTGATAAAAACTTTCCGCATACTGTGGTGGAACTTGATCTTCTTCCAGTACAGCCTCGATGGTTTCTTTCACTTCCTGATACTGTCTTAATTGAATTAGAATCGTTAAATATACCTGTAATACATTAAAATAATCGCCAATATCTTGATGTAGCATTAGCTTACAACGCTGTTTTGCTTCCTCAAGCTCTCCTAACTCTAATAAGCAAAGTACGATTCCTAGGTCGATTTCATCATGCTCACCTGCGAGCTCCTGCGCTTGTAATAATAATGAAAGTGCATCTTTATAATTCTTACTTTTCAAGCTTTGAAGACCCTTTTCGATGAGTCTTTCTTTGAGATTAGGAAACTGAATAACAGTTGCTTCTTTATGGATTTTATCATTATCTTTGGTACTCATAGAGTCAAATCAGCTCCAGACTTTTGTCATCTCGTCTAAGTGTAGCAATCAATCTTTGAGAATACAATAGTTTGACTTTCATGACTAAGGCATGTAGCATTTCTACTACTTTTCGAAAACACAAAAGGGTGAGATCTTCTCACCCTAGGCACGTACTGTTTGTTTTTCATAGCGATCAATTTTATCTTCATAGGCTAAAGTCAAATCAATTTCATCCCAACCATTAAGTAGCATTTCACGCCAATGGTGATCTATTGAGTAGGATCTGACAAAGCCTTCTTCATCTTTAATCGTTTGTTCCTTTAAATTAACAGTGCAGCTGTAATCTGCTGATTTTGATTTTTCAAGTAAATATTCAATATCAGATTTTTCTAAAGTGATAGGTAGCATCCCATTCTTCAAACAATTATTGTAGAAGATATCTGCAAAATTAGGAGCAATTATAATTTGAAATCCATAGTCTTGAAGTGCCCACGGAGCATGTTCCCTAGAAGAACCGCAACCAAAATTCTCATTCGCTACTAATATAGATGCTCCAGCATTCTCAGGCTGATTCAACTCAAATTCAGGATTCAGTGTTTCATCATCGAGATAGCGCCAATCGTAAAATAAGAATCGTCCAAAGCCTGTTCTTTCTATTCTCTTCAAAAACTGCTTAGGAATGATTTGATCTGTGTCAACATTTACACGGTTTAAACCGGCTACTTTTCCAGCATGAATAATAAATGGTTCCATTTCTACACACTCCTTCGTTAGACAGACGCTGTCTCTAGTTTTCTAATATCTACGAATCTACCATAAAGTGCTGCTGCTGCTGCCATAGCAGGACTCACTAGATGAGTTCTTGCGCCTTTCCCTTGTCTTCCTTCAAAGTTACGATTTGACGTTGAAGCACATCTTTCTCCCGGAGGTACAACATCTGGATTCATACTCAAACACATGCTACACCCAGCGTCTCTCCACTCAAAACCAGCTTCAATAAAGATAGCGGATAACCCTTCTTCTTCAGCTTGCTTCTTTACCTGCTGTGATCCTGGAACGACCATTGCACGAACCTCTGGTGCTACTTTTCTTCCTTTGACGACTTCAGCAGCTTCTCTTAAATCACTGATACGAGAATTTGTACATGAACCAATAAATACATGTTGAACTGACACTTCATTTATTGGAGTTCCAGGTGTTAATCCCATGTATTCATAGGCACGAGCTGCTGCTCTTTTATCAACCTCTGCTTCATAATCATCTTGAGTCGGTATTGAATCATCAATGGTTATACTCATGGATGGGTTGGTCCCCCATGTAACTGTTGGTGCTATTTCTTCAGCGTTCAACTGTACTACGCGGTCGTACGTTGCACCAGCATCCGTTGCTAATGCTTTCCAAGCCTCAACAGCCTCGTCAAACTGACTTCCTTGCGGGCTATATTTTCTACCCTTTAAATAGGAGAAAGTCGTTTCATCTGGAGCAATTAATCCAGCTTTTGCACCCGCTTCAATCGACATATTACATACTGTCATACGCTCTTCCATCGACATATTTCGGATGACATCACCTGTATATTCGATGACATACCCTGTTCCGAAATTAATGCCATATTTTCGTATTACTGAAAGAATAACATCTTTTGCTGAAACACCTTTTGCTAATGTTCCAGAGATATTTACTTGTAATGTTTTAGGTCGTTGTTGCCACAATGTTTGAGTAGCCAGCACATGCTCTACCTCACTTGTTCCAATTCCAAATGCTAGAGCACCAAATGCACCATGTGTTGAGGTATGGCTATCTCCACATACTATCGTTTTTCCTGGTGATGTTAAACCAAGCTCAGGCCCAATGACATGAACGATTCCTTGTTCAGGACTATTCAAATCAGCTAACGGAATGTCAAAATCATGACAATTTCGTTCAAGTGTAGTCATTTGTTTTGAAGCAATCTCATCCTGAATCACAAATCGGTTCAATGTCGGTACATTATGATCCATGGTTGCAAAGGTAAGATCCGGTCTTCTTACCTTACGATTTTTCAAACGTAACCCTTCAAATGCTTGGGGTGATGTTACCTCATGAACAAGATGTAAATCAATATATAATAGGTCTGGTTTACCCTCTTCTCGATTTATGACATGGTTCTCCCATATTTTCTCAATGATTGTTTTTGCCATTTCAATTCCCCCTTCCCACTAGCTAACTCTCAATTTAAGCATATGCAGACATTATGTTAGAGATCGCACCGTCTTCTATTAATGCCGCTTTGATTTGTTCTGTAATCTCAGTCGTTTGTGCTGGTGTTCTTCCAACACGTTGAATATCAGCTGTTCGTTGTCCTGCCGAAATAACTTGATCAACTGCCTTTTCGATCGCTTTCGCTTCTTTTTCCATTCTAAAAGATAGTCTTAACATCATCGCGGCTGATAGAATCATAGCAATTGGATTTGCGATGTTCTTTCCTGCGATGTCTGGTGCTGAGCCGTGAATGGGTTCATATAATGAAGGTCCATCACTTGATAGACTTGCTGAAGGGAGCATACCCATTGATCCAGTTAGCATTGAAGCTTCATCACTCAGAATATCCCCAAACATATTTTCAGTCACAATCACATCAAATTGTTTAGGATTTCTAATAAGCTGCATAGCTGCATTATCCACTAACATATTCTCTAGCTCTACCTCTGGAAATTCTTTTGCTATTTCTTCAGCTACCTCACGCCACATTCGACTAGATTCCAATACATTTGCTTTATCAACTGACGTTACTTTTTTCTTACGTGTTTGTGCCATTTCAAATGCTTTATAAATAATACGCTCCATTTCAGAACGCTTATATTGAAGAGTATCTACGACAGTTTCCTCTCCACTCGCATCCACTGAGCGCCCACTCGGTTTTCCAAAATATAATCCTCCAGTTAATTCACGTACGATGACGAAATCTACACCTTCGATAATATCTTGCTTCAAGGGAGAAATATCGGTTAGAGCATTATAGGTAGTAACAGGTCGGATATTAGCAAATAAATTTAGTTCTTTACGGATTTGAAGAAGGCCTTTTTCGGGGCGTAAATAGGCAGGATTTTGATCCCATTTCGGTCCTCCAACAGAGCCTAATAAGACCGCATCGCTTTGTTTACACATATGAATTGTTTCATTTGGCAATGGAGTGCCTTCTTGATCGATAGCTTCCCCACCAATTAACCCATATTGAAATTGGAATTCATGTCCATATTGCTGAGCGATTGTTTTTAACACTTCAATCGCACCCTTACTTACTTCCTTACCAACGCCATCACCACGAAGCACTGCAATATTCTTTTTCAATTTTACGCCCTCCTTCTTGTATTTTTGCTTTTAAACTTAGGATATTTTCGTTTTTTTTGTTGCTTTTGATACCGCAGCCTGAATACACTCCCCGTCCTGTGGGGACACACGCATCCAACGGGAGTCTTGAGTGTATTCAGTCTGCTAGAAATCTCATTCTCAATAATTCATCTCAAATTAACAACAAACTTTGAGAAAACAGCCTAATCTTATAAGCCTGAATGCACTGAAATTCTCGCAAGTGTATTCAGACTGTTTCGTTTATAGCAAATTAGTTGTTTAAATGCTTACCTTTTCCTGTTGACTATTCTTAATATTGACGACACGATTCACTGCATTTAGATATGCCTTAGCAGACGCTTCTAGTACGTCCTGTGCCGTACCACGACCACTCGAAACAATACCATCCATAGTGATTTTTACATAAACCTGTGCTAGCGCATCTCTTCCGGCTCCAACTGATTGAATTCGGTAATCATCGAGTACAATAGCTGTAGCAATACATCGTTCTAACGTATTATAGAGAGCCTCTACACTACCTGCCCCTGTAGCCGCTTCTTGAATCGTTTGACCGTCAGTATTAGTTAAAGTAATGGTTGCTGTTGGTATTTGATTTGTTCCATATTGCACTTGAAGCGCAGATAAAACATAATAATCTTCATCATTTGTTAATTGCTGCTCTACAAGTAAAGCGCTTATATCTTCTTCTGTTATTTCTTTCTTTTTATCAGCTAATTCCTTAAATAACTCAAATAATCGATTTACATCTGAATCTTCTAACTGATAACCTTGTTCTACCAGATGAGTTCTAAATGCATGACGACCAGAATGCTTACCTAGAACCATCGAATTCGATTTCACACCTACTAAATCTGGTGAAATGATTTCATAGGTTGTTTTTTCCTTCAATACTCCATCCTGATGGATACCAGATTCATGAGCAAAAGCGTTCTTCCCTACAACTGCTTTGTTGGGTGGAATGACCATACCTGTAAGCTTACTGACCAAATCACTTGTACGTTTAATTTCGTTTAGTTTCAAACGTGTATTGGCTTGGTAGTAGTCTTGACGGGTATGAAGTGCGACAGCTACTTCCTCAAGCGAAGCATTTCCTGCTCGTTCACCAATTCCATTTATTGTCCCTTCAATTTGGGTGACGCCATTTTCAATGGCTGCTAATGAATTAGATACCGCCATCCCAAGGTCATCATGGCAATGAGCCGAAAGGGCTGCTCTATGAATGTTAGGAACATGTTCTTGGATATAGGCAAACATTTCACCATATTCTTTCGGATTCACATAGCCTACTGTATCCGGCAAGTTAATAACTGTTGCTCCAGCATCGATCACCTGAGTGATAATTTTCACTAAGAAATCAAAATCAGAGCGACAAGCATCCTCTGCAGACCATTGAATCGTTGGAAAAAACTTTGATGCATATTTCACAGAAGCAACAGCTGTTTCAATGACTTGTTCAGGTGTTTGCTTCAGCTTGTATTGCATATGAATCGGTGATGTAGCAATGAAGGTGTGAAGGCGAGGGCTTACCCCACCTTTCACAGCCTCCCAGACAGCATCAATATCACTTTGTTTTGAGCGTGCAAGCCCAACAACAGAAGCGTTCTTAATGATAGCTGCCACTTGTTTAACCGATTCAAAGTCACCCTTAGAGGCGGCTGGAAAACCCGCTTCGATAATATCAACGTTTAGACGTTCTAACTGTCTAGCAATCTCTAGCTTTTCATGTAGATTTAAATTCACACCTGCAGACTGCTCACCATCTCTTAACGTCGTATCAAAGATATTAATTTTTCGCACTTGCACCCACCACTTCTTTCTTTTGCTTCGATTTAACAAATGGCATCATTGCACGAAGCTTTTTACCAACCTCTTCAATTTGATGTGCATTTTCACGATTATTAATGGCTGTGAATTCTGGACGATTTGCTTGGTTTTCTAAGATCCAACCTTTTGCAAATTTCCCATCTTGGATATCCTTTAATACTTCCTTCATTTCAGCCTTCACACGGTCATCAACAATTCTTGGACCTGTTACAAAATCTCCCCACTGTGCAGTGTCTGAGATCGAGTAGCGCATTTCTGCCATTCCACCTTCGTACATTAAATCAACGATTAATTTCAATTCATGTAGACACTCGAAGTATGCTACCTCTGGTTGATAACCTGCTTCTACTAATGTTTCAAAACCAGCCTTTACTAATGCTGTTAACCCACCACAAAGGACTGCTTGCTCTCCGAATAAATCTGTTTCAGTTTCTTCTTTGAAGGTTGTTTCCAAGATTCCAGCACGGCCAGCACCAATTGCTTTCGCATAAGCTAACGCTGTTTCTTTTGCATTCTCTGAAACATCTTGATAGATTGCAAATAATGCTGGAACCCCTGCACCCTCAACAAATGTACGGCGAACTAAATGTCCTGGACCCTTTGGTGCCACAAGGAATACATCAACGAAATTTGGTGGTACGATTTGATTGAAATGGATATTGAAGCCATGAGCAAATACCAATGAATTTCCTGGTTTTAACCCTGGCTCAATTTCTTCTTTATATACTTTTGGTTGGTGTTCATCTGGCAATAACACCATAATTACATCTGCCTGTTCAACTGCTTCTTTTACTGAGTATACAGCTACTCCATCATTTTCAGCTTGATCCCATGATTTTCCTGGACGTAAACCTACAATTACATCTACTCCACTTTCACGCATATTTAAAGTATGAGCATGGCCTTGAGAGCCATATCCAATTACTGCTACCTTCTTGTTTTGTAAAGCGAAATCATTTGCATCACCGTTATAATATACTTTTGTCGTCATAATTACTCTCTCCCCTAATCGTTTTCAAATTTTAGTTTTATATTTTAAAAGCTAGCTTTGTGAAGCTTGCTATTTAAACAATTGAATATGGTTTCATTGACGAAGCATTCTTTTGTGTACCACGAGGGAACGCTGTTGTCCCTGTTCTGGCAATTTCTTTAATACCATAAGATCTGAGTAAATCAATCAAAGCTTCAACCTTTTCTGATTCACCAACCACTTGGACAACCAGACTGTCTTTACTTACGTCAATAATGGTAGCTCTGAAAGGTTCTATTAATGTATAAATCTCATTTCTATTAGAAGGTGTAGCTACCACTTTTATTAACGCAAGCTCTCTTGCTACTATCGCTTGATTAGTGATATCCATTACCTTTAACACATCAATTTGTTTGTTTAGTTGTTTTGTAATTTGCTCTACAACTGTTTCCTCATTTGTGTGGATAACGAAAGTCATTCGAGAAACACCTTCTATTTCTGTGTGACCCACAGTAATACTTTCAATGTTGTAATGACGTTTCGTAAATAAACCAGTTATTCGGTTTAATACTCCTGCACGGTTATTCACTGTTAATGTAATAATTCGTTTCAACATTTAACACCTACCATTTCATGAAGCCCTTTTCCAGGTGCCACCATTGGATATACATTTTCATCTGCTACAACTCGGAAATCCATAAGCACTGGACCATCAAATTCAATTGCTTCCTTAAGCACCAGCCTTGTCTCTTCGTCAGTTGTAGCACGTAATGCTTTGATGCCATAGGCTTCTGATAGTTTAATGAAGTCAGGCTGATTAGTTAGTAGCGAATGCGAGTATCTTCCTTGATAGAAGATTTCCTGCCATTGTCTAACCATTCCTAATGATTGATTATTGACAATCATTATTTTAATCGGAAGATTCAGTTCATGAATGACAGAAAGCTCCTGTAAAGTCATTTGGAAACCACCATCGCCAACTAATGAAACAACCGTTGCACTTCGATCTGCTAACTGTGCACCAATACTAGCTGGTAATCCAAATCCCATTGTCCCTAATCCACCAGATGTTACCCAATGATTAGGTTTCTTAAATTTATAATATTGCGCTGTCCACATTTGATGCTGTCCAACATCAGTTGTGACAATCGCTTCTCCATTGGTATATTCATAGACTAACTCGATTAATTTCTGTGGTTTAAGTGAATTATCAGAAGCTTTATAGCAAAGTGGATATTCTTGTTTCCAAGCAGATACCTTTTTAACCCATTCACTATTCTCACCTTGTAATCCATCTTGATGAATAAGCTGAGTGAGGACTTCTTTTGCATCACCTACGACTGGTATTTTTGTTGTAACTACTTTCCCAATTTCAGCAGGGTCGATATCAATATGTGCAATCGTTGCATTTGGAGCAAAGTGAGCAAGATTGCCTGTTACACGGTCATCAAATCTAGCACCAATACTGATTAATAAGTCACTCTCATAAATGGCCATATTGGCTGTATACGTCCCATGCATACCTGCCATCCCTAAATAAAGAGGGTGATCTGCTGGAAAACCGCCTAACCCGAGTAATGTATGAATAACTGGAACATTTTGTTGTTCAGCGTATTCTTTTAATTCCTTTGCAGCATTTCCATGAAGAATTCCAGCACCTGCTAATATAACCGGCTTCCTCGCTTGACTTACAGCTTCTACTAGTTTTCTAATTTGCAAATGATTTGGCATGACAGTTGGTTGATAACCTGGTAAATCAATCTCTTTGGAATAATCGAACTCCCCTACTATCGTAGCCATGTCCTTTGGAATATCGATTAGAACTGGACCAGGGCGACCAGATGTTGCTATATAGAACGCCTCTTTTATTATATTTGGAATTTCAGCTACATCTCGTACTTGATAACTGTGTTTTGTTATTGGCATTGTAATCCCTAGAACATCTGCCTCCTGGAAAGCATCTGTTCCAATTACAGAAGAAGCAACCTGCCCCGTAAATACCACAAGAGGAAGTGAATCGATCATTGCATCTGTTAGCCCTGTCACAATATTTGTTGCACCTGGTCCTGATGTTGCAATGACAACTCCTGGCTTCCCTGAGATTCTTGCATACCCTTCAGCAGCATGAATTCCACCTTGCTCATGCCTAGTTAGTACATGAAAGATTCCAGCGTCATAAATTTTGTCATAAATCGGCAATACTGCTCCTCCCGGATAACCGAAGATGACTTCAACATTCTCTCTCTTAAGTGATTCTAAGAGCATCTCAGCTCCACTCATTGTTGTTGAAGTATCGACTTTACCTTCCACATTCGCTTTTACAGCCATTCCCCTACTTCCCTTCCATCATTTATTTTCTCCAGTAAAAAAGAAAAGTCTTCTCACCCAAATGACTTAAGAATCCTTAAGTCAAAGGGGTGAAAAGACATGAACACAGCTTTTCACGGTACCACCCTTATTCATAGTTACATTACTGCAACTATCTCTGGAACAACACTTTGTTGTTCGTTTTGATAACGGGTGAGATTACCGTAACACCCGGCCAATTCTACTCGAACTCTTTCAAATTGACACTCAGAGGTGAGTTCATCTATTGCTGATAACACCGGCTTCCAGCAACCCGGCTCTCTGTTGATATCATAATCAATAGACTACTTATCCTCTTCAACGTTTTAAATTTATAATGGTCTAACAGTTAATCGCTGATTAACTTAGACAGCATTTGCATTATCTTGTAGTTCATAGACTTTAACACCATCTTGAACTACTTTCGCTCTGAAATCTTTCAGAAGTGACTTTGTATGTTCACCAGGAACACCTTCACCAATGACTCGCCCATCTACTTTGACAACTGCAATCACTTCTGCAGCAGTTCCAGTTAAGAATACTTCATCAGCTGTGTACACATCATGTCTTGTAAATGGTTCTTGTAATACTTCATATCCTTGCTCTTTGGCAATTTCCATAATCGCATTTCTAGTGATGCCTTCTAATGCACCAACATAGGATGGGGGTGTGAAAAGCTTTCCATCCTTAATAATAAACACGTTATCTGCTGAGCCTTCGGCAACATATCCTTGGTCATTTAACATAAGTGCTTCACTTACATTAGCCAAATGAGCCTCTATTCTAACTAATACGTTATTCAAATAATTCAGTGATTTCACTTGAGGGCTAAGCACATCTGGACGATTTCTGCGAGATGCGACAGTGATGATTTCAAGTCCAGTGTCATATAAATGCTTAGGAAAAATCGCCAGTGGTTCAACAATTACGACCACATTCGCTTTTTTACATTTATTTGGATCTAAACCTAAATCTCCAACCCCTCTGGAGATTACTACTCGAATATAGGCATCCCTATGATTGTTTTTTGCAACTGCTTCACAAATGATCTTTGTAAGTTCATCTGGAGTATATGGTACCGTTAGTAGTATTGATTTTGCTGAATTGTATAGACGTTTCATATGTTCTTCCATTTTGAAAATATTCCCGTCATATACTCGGATTCCTTCAAATACGCCATCACCATATAAAAATCCGTGGTCATAAACTGAGATTTTCGCATCTTCTTTTTTTACAAATTGGTCGCCTAAGTAGATCCATTGATCACTCACTGTTAGACACTCCTTTTTCCCCTTCGCCGTTACGACGCTTTAAACTATTGAATTATAAAGGTGCACCTTTACCTTTACGAACACCAGTCACTGATGTATGAAAGCGATGGATCTTGTTCGTTGATTTCGCTTTGTTGTTTACCAATTTCTTCTTACTTTTATTATTTGAGCCTTATATTACGCTCATTTTTTGTAAGAGTCAACACCATTTTTGAAATTATTTGATAATTTAGACTAATGGTACAGTTTGTATCCGCTTACAATGTTGATTTGTTAGGTATTCTTACTGACAAAAATTTTTTCACTGTTCTCTAAAGGGTTGTAAGCCTTGGTATTATTACAAAAAATTGGTTTAAACAAAAAAAGAATGGAAAAGAAAATGAAGGTACTAATTGAATCGCGAGAGGTAACATAACGTAATAAAAAAACGCATAAAAAAACCCTTCTTCAACCGAAGAAGGGATTATGTATAAGTTATGGCGTCCCAGGAGAGATTCGAACTCCCGACCGACGGCTTAGAAGGCCGTTGCTCTATCCAGCTGAGCTACTGGGACATTTTTTTGCGTCACTCATTAGCGACATTTTTTATTATATAGGCATAGCAACTTTATGTCAACACTTATTAAAAACTTTTTTTATTTTTTTTAAAGGGAGCGTTAACTCCCCTTTATTATAACGTAAAATCAGCTGATAATGAATCAACATTTTGACCCAAAAGATCATAAAAATGAACTTGAACGTGATTATCATCAAGACTTAGAATTGCATACGTACGCTCTTTCCTCATTCGTGGTAGACGAATACTTCCTGGATTGATAAAAAGGGTACCATCAATCATTTCAACACCAGCTACATGTGAATGTCCAAAACAAACGATCTTAGCACCAAGCTCTTCTGCTCGATAGTTAAGATTCAGTAAAGTCATTTTGCAATTATAAAGGTGTCCATGTGTAACAAATAATGTATGTTTTCCTAACACATGTGTAAAATCTTCTGGAAACCCAGTGTCAAAGTCGCAATTTCCTCTCACTCTAAAAAAACCATTTAATTCGTTTGAATGATATTCCAACTCTGAGTCGCCACAATGAATCATTATATCTATCTCAGTTTTGTGGCGTTCTTTTAGCATGGTCAGCTCATCTGTTAATCCATGGCTATCACTGACAATTAATACTTTCATTTGATATACCTTCTTTACTTAATTTCTTCTATATAAGACATTGATATTTGTGTACATTGCTTGGTATTTTTTCTTACATCAAAATAGTTCATCAATCATGTTTTGGAGTTTTTTTAGTGCGTTGGCACGATGACTAATTTTGTTTTTTTCTGCATTTGTTAGCTCTGCCATCGTCTTGCTATAGTCAGGTAGATAAAATATTGGATCATAACCAAATCCATGATCTCCAACTTTTTCAGTATGTATCATCCCTTCACATGTCCCTTCAACGGTATGTGTTTGTCCATTCTGAACGGTTAGTGCGAGTGCACAATGGAACCTGGCTGTTCTTTGCTCATATGGGATACCACCAAGCTTTTCTAGCACCTTGTTCATATTGTCTTCATCACTTTTATGTGCTCCTGCATATCTAGCAGAATAGACCCCTGGCTCACCATTCAATGCATCAATAGATAATCCTGAGTCATCGGAGATTACTGTTTTATTTAGTGCTTTTGAAATTTGCTCTGATTTCAAGATTGCATTTTCAACAAATGTTTCTCCAGTTTCTTCAACATCTTCTAATTCAGGATAGTCTAGTAGTGATTTAACAACAAATCCTTTTCGTTTGAAAAGCTCCTCAAAATCTTTTACTTTCCCTTTATTTTTCGTAGCAACAATGATTTCTTTCATTTCCTCACTCTTTTCCTGCTGTTATAAGGTTTGTCAGTTCACCTAGGGCTGTTTTTTGCTTATCAATGATTTCCATCATTCCTTTTTCAGCTAGTTCTAACATTTGATTTAATTGATTTCTAGAGAAAGTTGCTTCTTCTCCCGTTCCTTGTAATTCTACAAAATGACCAGCGCCTGTCATAACAATATTCATATCAACATTTGCTTTTGAATCCTCTATGTAATTTAAATCTAATATTTCCCCATGCTCTTCATCTACTCCAACAGATGTTGCGGCTAAAAAATCTTTAATCGGAAAAGTTGAGAGATTCTTTTCGTGATATAATTTCCCACAAGCGAGAACAAGTGCTACAAATGCTCCTGTAATGGAGGCTGTCCTCGTCCCACCGTCTGCTTGGATGACATCGCAATCAATCCAAATCGTTCTTTCTCCAATGACATCTAAGCTAACAATTGAACGTAGTGCTCGTCCAATTAAGCGTTGAATCTCCATCGTTCTTCCAGTTACCTTCCCTTTACTTGATTCACGAATATTTCTTTGTTCTGTCGCTCTAGGTAACATGGCATATTCTGCAGAGATCCAGCCTTTTCCTTGTCCACGCATAAATGGTGGAACTCGATCCTCAATACTTGCATTACAAATCACCTTTGTGTCACCCACTGTTACTAATACAGACCCTTCTGGATGCTTCACATAATTTATTTCGAAATGAATAGATCTTAATTCATCCTTCTTTCGTCCATCAACTCGCATTCAACAATCTCCTATCCAATTTAAATGATGGCTGTTTTCGTCTATATTGTTGCTTTTAATACCGCAGCCTAAATTAATAACATAAAGAAGAGGTGGGCTTTTAGTAGCCTACCTCTTACTGTCTAGTAATAGTATATCAAAAATGTTCTTTTATTAAAAACTACCTGTATTGACTTTTTCTGGACGAGTTACTGGCTCAGAAACAGATGTTCCAGCCTCATTTACAATGCCTTTCTCACCTTCAACCGTAATGGCTACACTCTCCACACCTTCTTGCTCTGTTAAAGATAAGACGATTGTATTTAGAACATGAGTAGAGATCATTTTATCGTTAAAGCTTCCAAAGATGGCTTCATTGAAGTCCAAAGTAACCTTTCCATCTGCATATGTTGAGCCTAATAATTCAACATCACCATGAATGTCATTATATAGATTAGCCGCTAGTCCTGGCCCTTTTATTAATTCATTAATCACATTTACAACATTGTCTTGTTCTGAAGTTTTAATTCTCTTTGTAACAGGTACATAATATTCGTTTCCATCATTTTCAGCTATAAAGTAAACAGTTATTGGTTTTGTGCTTGTGATATCAGTAACATCAGAGTTATCGATGTTAATTCCATCTGCTCGGCTCAATTTATCTGTAATTGGAGTTCCGTTAACAGGCATTTCCTCCAGTTTATTACCATTCACACTTATTTCTACATCTTGAATGCTCTCGAATTGTGTAAGTGTATAAGTAATAGCTTGTAAGATTTTCTGTTCATCTTCTGCTTGGTAGTTAGTGAATTCTTTTGAGAAATCTACAACTACGGTATGACCATCCATATTAACTGATACTTCTGTGTCTTGAGGAATAACAGCTCTAAATCCAGATGGAAGCATTTCACTTACTGGTCCACCTTCAATGAGATATTCAACAGCTTGTTTAGCAACACTTTCAGTTTTTGGTAGGTTAACAGTTTGCGAAACGACGAAACCATTAGCATCAATTAAATATAATTCACGGGGAATCGTTTCTGTCGCAACTTCTTCATTTGTTTCAGAAGCACCTTCTTCTGTTCCCTCTTGCTCAACAGTTTCTAGATCATTTGTATATGATTCGTTTTGCGGGGGATCAATTTCCTCCATCGTTTTTTCTCCGCCAAACAAACCGCATCCAGATAGTAAGACAGAAGATGCTATCACTGTTGTCGCTAGTGTATATTTTGTTTTATTACGCATACATATTCCCTCCTAAGCAAGTTTGTACTAATATGTATACGAGCTATTTTGGGTTTTAGACCAACTTTCATATTTATTTTGGACAAAACCTTTTTTATTTTAGTTGTTGTATAGATTATTGTTTAATGTAGTCCTCACCCTGAATACACTCTGAGTCCTGTGGGTCTCACTTTGGCTACTGTTCCCACGGAAGCCTTGAGTGTATTCAGTCTGCTCAGTCATTAAGCAAAAAAAATCTACTGTAATCCCTTCTATTGAAAGAAGCTACAGTAGATTTTCATTTATAACTTTATTGATTTGATATTCTCGATTGGCTGGTCGAACCATTGGTTTGCGATTTTTTGGAAGATTTCTATTTCTCCCGTTGTAAGAAATAGATGCTCTTTCTTACCATGTGTTTCATTTAAGAGGCCGCTATAGGAGAGGATTGTGCTAACTTCTCTTGCGGTTTCATCTCCAGAACTTATTAATTTGATTTTTTCCCCTAAATAATTCTGTATAGGTTCACGTAGTAAGGGATAGTGCGTACAGCCTAATATGAGAGTATCTAGTTTTCCACCTTTGAACTCTTCCAGTGATTCTGCGACAATTGTTGTTGCTTCCTCATTGTCATAATCGCCACTTTCTACAAGTGGTACGAATCTGGGACACGCTAAGCTTTCTACCTTAATGTTTTGATTGATTGCTTTTAAAGCTGTTTCATACGCTCCACTATTAATCGTACCGATTGTACCAATCACACCGATATGTCTATTTTTCGTCACTTTAAGAGCTGTTCTAGCTCCAGGATTGATGACACCAACAACTGGTATATTTAGTTCATTTTGAATTTCTTCCATAACAAACGCCGTCGCTGTATTACATGCAATGACTAGCATTTTTATATCAAAAGACAATAAATAGTTCGTCAATTCCCAAGTGAATTGACGAACCTCTGATTTTGATCTAGGACCATATGGACATCTTGCCGTGTCACCTAAGTATATGATTTCTTCATTTGGTAATTGTCTCATAATTTCTTTAGCTACTGTTAAGCCTCCGACACCAGAGTCAATTACACCAATTGGTGTATCCAAGGAATCGCCTCATTCTTCTCTCATTTCTTGATGTAATTTCGTAAGGTACTTTTCGAACATCTGAATATCTTCTCTGCTGAAATCAGTTAATACATCCGAAAGGTAATTTTGTCGTTTTTTTATTACTTCTTCGATAATACGCTCTCCTTCTTCAAGCAGATGAATTCTAACAACACGACGATCATTAGGATCCTTTACTCTCATTACAAGCGTATTTTTCTCCATTCGATCAACTAGATCTGTTGTCGTACTGCATGCTAAGAACATTTTATTTGATAACTCTCCAATTGTCATGTCTCCATCTTCTAACAACCATTGAAGTGCAATGAATTGAGGAGGTGTTATTGTATAGTTACTAAGTATTTCTCGACCCTTTTGTTTAATAATGGCAGAAATATAACGTAATGATTTCTCAATATCAGCAACGACCTTTTGATCATTTATTATTGTTTCTTCTTGTATAGACATAACAACCACTCCTAGCGTCTTTATTCTTTATTATATTGACGCGAAAATCGATATATTTACTTATATTTTCTACTTTTTTCAACAAAATTGCAAGTTTTGTTTTCTCTCTCTAATAGTTTCTCCACATCACTTACCTATTTCAAAAAATTGTTCCTAGCATGAACATCATAAATCTCTATAAATAAGTACCGACTAGCCTATAAAGGATAGCCGGCATTTACTACCTAAAGTTCAAGTTCTCCCATACGAAGGAGCTCTACAACTGCCTGAGAACGCCCCTTAACTCCCAGCTTTTGCATTGCATTCGATATGTGATTTCGAACTGTTTTTTCGCTTATGAATAAATCACTTGCGATTTCTTTTGTTGTTTTGTCTTGAACAAGTAATTCAAATACTTCTCTTTCTCTTTTTGTTAGTAATGGTTTTGGTTGAAACTCTTTCTCCTTCAAGTATTGTAACCCTCCTTGCTAAGGTCCGAGCTGAACTACTGGATGGGTATATATTTAGTCAACATATAGTATGTAGCATGAGCTACTACTGTGACTGAAAACAAACGCTTTCTGCTATTTTTGTGATAATTACCTCCTAGTAAAATCAACACTCTCGGTCACTAAAAATGATACTTACGCGTATTGATATCATATTGATGTGCCAATAAAAAGGTGACTACTCAAATAATAATGTTTAACCCAAATATCCGACAAACTTTTTGAAGACTAAAAAAGAGACTGTATAATGTATGACAGTCTCTAACAATTGGTTATGATCTTATTGTCGTTATCGTTAAATACTACTGCTTTTAGCGCTTTCTCCAATTCATCTTTATAACGATATTTTAGATGGGTTGGCCAACGATAATATGCTGCCATGTAATCAATTACAGGCTTCTTCCATTTTTGAACCCAAGCATAATCAAAATAAAGAGATCCGGTTCGTCTGATAAAAAAATCAGCTGGATTTATTGTCATCTCATACTCAATTGCATACTTAATCATCGCTAGTATATGTGGTGGAAGCAAGACATTTGAGCTATAAGCTTCATTCATGATTCTAATAATCTCTTTGATATTCGAACCATACAAACGCACAAGCTGGTTTGCTACTCTCTGATCCACTTCATATTCTAACAGGTTCTTTACTTGTTCCGTTCTAAAGGAAGCATATCCTAAAGAACCACCTACATCCCCTCCAGAAATCGGCAAGTTCTTTGTTTGAGATTTTACTGAAACAAGTTGGTCGACTATAACTTCAGCCATTTTCCGGTAGCCTGTAAGCTTTCCACCAGCTATTGTTAATAATCCTGAGTCAGACTCCCATATTTCATCTTTTCTTGATATTTCAGAAGGGTCCTTACCCTCTTCATGTATGAGAGGACGTAGCCCAGCCCAGCTTGATTCAATATCATTTACACCAAGCGCAATATGTGGAAACATATCCTTTATAGTTTGAAGTAAGTAATTGCAGTCCTCTAATGTGACCCGTGGCGAAGCAATCTCATCTTCATAAAATGTATCTGTTGTACCTATATAGATTTTCTCATCTCTAGGGATGGCAAATACCATTCGTCCGTCATTTGTATCATAATAGATTGCTTGTTTTAAAGGGAATTTCTTTTGATTAACTACAATGTGAACACCTTTTGTTAACCTCAATGTCTTCCCTTTAATGGATTGATCCATTTGTCTAATCGTATCTCCCCAGGGTCCAGTTGCATTAATCACTTTTTTTCCATAAATTCTGTATTTTTTATTTGTTAAGACATCGATTAAATTGACCCCGATAATTTTTTCATGTTTATAAATAAAGGATTCCACCTTAGTATAATTCAGTGCAGTGGCTCCTTTTTCAACAGCCTTTTTTATTACCTCAATCGTTAGCCTCGCGTCATCTGTACGATATTCAACATAATATCCACTACCAATTAACCCTTCCTTTTTGATTAAAGGGACTAATTGTAGCGTTTCTTTGACCCCTAACATTCTACGTCGTTCAGTCTTTTTCACGCCTGCTAACCAATCATAGAGTCTTAATCCAAAAGAGGTTGTAAACTTGCCAAATGTACCACTCTGATAAATGGGTAACAGCATCCATTCAGGTGAAGTAACATGTGGACCATTTTCATATACGATTGCTCTTTCTTTTCCAACCTCAGAAACTAACCTTAATTCAAATTGCTTTAGATACCTTAGGCCACCATGAATTAATTTAGTTGACCTACTGGAGGTTCCAGCAGCAAAATCCTGCATTTCAAAAAGAATCGTTTTGAGTCCTCTTGTTCTTGCATCTAGAGCGACCCCAGCACCTGTAATGCCTCCCCCGATAATAATTACATCGTAATCTACATGTTGACTGGAATCTAACATCTCTTCTCTCTTTGTGCCCGAGAAGTTCATAGTAAGCCTCCTTATCTATTAAAAGAGACCACATAAGACAATCCATAAGAATCAGTCATGTGGTCTTGTAAATTACCGTTTTATTTAAATGCGATTGCGGCATTAACTGCTTTTTTCCACCCTTGATAAAGCTCTGTCCTCTTCTCATCATCCATCAAAGGTTCAAATTTTTGATTTATGTTACGCTGTGAAGCAATTTCAGCAGTATTTTTCCAATACCCTACAGCAAGACCAGCAAGATAAGCAGCACCTAACGCAGTGGTTTCTTCAACTTCAGGTCGCTCAACAGACACATTAAGTAAATCACTTTGAAATTGCATCAAAAAATTATTCTTTACTGCTCCGCCATCTACACGCAATGCCTTTAGCTTTATTTCAGAGTCTGCTTCCATCGCCATTAAAACATCCTTTGTTTGATAGGCAAGGGCTTCAAGAGTTGCACGGATAAAATGTTCTTTCTGTGTCCCTCGAGTTAAACCAAATACAGCCCCTCTTACATCGCTATCCCAATAAGGCGTTCCTAAGCCAACAAAAGCAGGTACAACATAAACACCATCACTTGAATCCACACGTGCTGCATAGGTTTCACTATCACTAGCATTGCGAAATAGTCTTAATCCATCTCTCAACCATTGTACAGCTGACCCTGCAACAAATATACTCCCTTCAAGTGCGTATTGTACTTTTCCATTTAATCCCCAAGCAATTGTTGTTAATAATCCATGATTTGATGTGACTGCTTTGTCACCTGTATTCATTAACATGAAGCAACCTGTACCATATGTGTTTTTAGCCATCCCTGGCTCAAGACACGCTTGCCCAAACATAGCTGCTTGCTGATCTCCTGCAATGCCAGCAATCGGTATTGTTTGACCGAAGAAATGATGTTCTGCCGTGTAGGCATAGATTTCAGAGGATGAATGGACCTCTGGTAACATCGTTTTTGGTACCGTCAAAATCTCTAATAGCTCATCATCCCATGATAAATCATGAATGTTAAATAACATTGTTCTTGAAGCATTTGAATAGTCAGTGACATGTGCTGTTCCACCTGAAAGTTTCCAGATTAACCATGTATCAATCGTTCCAAACATTAATTCCCCTTTGTTTGCTTTTTCTCTTGCACCTTCAACATGGTCTAATATCCATTTTATTTTTGTTCCTGAAAAGTATGCATCGATTAGCAGCCCTGTCTTTTCGCGAATCACGTCATTCAAACCCTGTTGCTTCAAATCATCACAAATATCACTCGTTTGACGTGATTGCCATACAATGGCATTATAGATCGGTTGGCCTGTTTCTCGATCCCATACCACCGTAGTTTCTCTTTGATTGGTAATCCCAATAGCTGCAATCTGTTTTGGTTTCACATTCGCTTCATTAAGGACAGCTGCTATAACAGCCAAAATAGAGCCCCAAATCTCATTTGCGTTATGCTCCACCCACCCTGGCTTCGGAAAAATTTGGCTAAATTCCTTTTGGGCAGAATGAACAATTTTGCCGTCTTTATCAAATAAGATCGCCCTCGAACTTGTTGTCCCTTGGTCTAAAGATAGAATATAGTTCTTCACTTTATTCCCTCCCTTTTTATGATAGCGCTTAAATTTCATTCTTTGAAATGAATACTAAGAATCCATATTTATAGAATAATATAAAAAAATGCTCGGTTCAATCATTGTTGATCCCGAGCATTTTCGTAAACTATTCAAATAAAGATTACACTTGGTCACTACCAAAGAAGTTTCTAAATGATTGAATCGTTGTGTCACGATTTAGTGCAGCGATAGAAGTCGTTAATGGAATGCCCTTCGGACATGATTGAACACAGTTTTGTGAGTTACCACAGTTTGTTAATCCACCTTCATCCATAATCGCCTCTAGACGCTCTGCTTTATTCATTGCACCTGTTGGATGTGCATTAAATAAGCGAACTTGTGATAATGGCGCTGGACCAATGAAATCAGATTTACTATTTACATTAGGACATGCTTCAAGACAAACACCGCAAGTCATACATTTAGATAATTCATATGCCCATTGACGTTTTGTTTCAGGCATACGAGGTCCTGGACCTAAATCATAAGTTCCATCAATTGGAATCCAAGCCTTCACTTTCTTCAATGAATCAAACATTCTTCTTCGATCCACTTGAAGATCACGAACAACTGGGAATGTTCTCATTGGTTCAAGCGTAATTGGCTGTTCAAGCTTATCAATTAGAGCTGTACAAGATTGGCGTGGCTTCCCATTTATAATCATTGAGCAGGCACCGCAAACCTCTTCTAAGCAGTTACTATCCCAAGCGACAGGTGCTACCTTATTACCATGTTTATCAACAGGATTTCTTCGGAACTCCATCAGTGCAGAAATAACATTCATATTCGGACGGTATGGAACCTCAAATTCTAGTATATAAGGGGCTGACTCTGGACTGTCTTGACGAGTAATTTTAAATTGAACTACTTTTTTCTCAGCCATTGTTTAATTTTCCCCTTTCTTCTTAGAGTAGTCACGTTTACGTGGCTTGATAAGTGATGTGTCAACCTCTTCGTAATGGAATGCCGGTGCAGTCGTTTCACCAGTGAACTTAGCCATAGTTGTTTTTAAGAAGTCTTCATCATTACGTTCTGGGAAATCTGGTTTATAATGAGCACCACGACTCTCATCACGATTTAACGCACCAATTGTTACAACTCTTGATAAATGAAGCATGTTCTTCAATTGTCTTGTAAATACAGCGCCTTGGTTACTCCACTTCGCTGTATCATTAATATTAATTTTGTTAAAGCGTTCAATCAATTCTTCAATCTTTTGATCTGTTTGCTTTAATTTGTCATTGTAACGAACAACTGTTACGTTATCAGTCATCCATTCTCCAAGCTCTTTATGCAGAACATAGGCATTCTCTGTTCCATCTAAAGACAACATTGTATTCCACTTATCCTCTTCTTGCTTCACATGACGATCAAATACAGATGAAGAAATAGAATCTGTACCCTTAGCAAGGCCATTAATGTATTTAACCGCATTCGGACCAGCTACCATTCCACCATAGATAGCCGATAGTAGTGAATTCGCACCAAGTCTGTTTGCACCATGCTGTGAGTAATCACACTCACCTGCTGCAAATAGGCCAGGTATATTCGTCATTTGATCATAATCAACCCATAATCCACCCATTGAATAGTGAACTGCTGGGAATATTTTCATTGGAACTTTACGTGGATCATCACCCATGAATTTCTCATAGATTTCGATAATTCCACCAAGTTTAATATCTAATTCCTTTGGATCTTTGTGAGAAAGGTCTAAATAAACCATGTTTTCACCATTAATACCTAACTTTTGCTCAACACAGACATCAAAGATTTCACGAGTAGCAATGTCACGAGGAACAAGGTTTCCATATGCAGGATACTTTTCCTCTAAGAAATACCATGGTTTACCATCTTTATAAGTCCAAACACGTCCACCTTCACCACGAGCAGATTCACTCATCAAGCGGAGCTTGTCATCTCCTGGAATCGCTGTTGGATGAATTTGAATGAATTCACCATTTGCATAATAGGCACCTTGTTGATAAACAATAGATGCTGCTGAACCTGTGTTAATAACAGAGTTTGTTGATTTACCAAAGATAATTCCAGGTCCTCCTGTAGCCATAATAACAGCATCAGCAGGGAAGGTCTTAATTTCCATTGAAGAAAGATCTTGTCCTGTAATCCCGCGACACACACCTTCATCATCAACTACTGCACCAAGGAATTCCCAACCTTCATACTTAGTTACAAGGCCTGCTACTTCAAAGCGACGAACCTGTTCGTCTAAAGCATATAATAATTGTTGACCTGTTGTTGCACCAGCAAATGCTGTTCTGTGATGTTGAGTTCCACCAAAACGGCGGAAATCAAGCAATCCCTCTGGTGTACGATTAAACATAACACCCATACGATCTAATAAATGAATAATTCCAGGTGCTGCATCACACATTGCTTTTACTGGTGGCTGGTTAGCAAGGAAATCTCCACCATATACAGTATCGTCAAAGTGCTCCCACGGAGAGTCACCTTCACCCTTTGTGTTAACTGCACCATTAATCCCACCTTGAGCACATACGGAGTGAGATCTTTTTACTGGAACAAGTGAAAATAAATCAACTTGTACACCAGCTTCTGCTGCTTTTATTGTTGCCATTAAGCCGGCAAGTCCACCGCCGACAACGATTATTCTTCCTTTACTCATACTAGTCACTCCCCTATAAAGTGAAACTCTCACCTAGTGGTCTCCCACCATAGCAAATTACTAAATTATCAAATTAAACATATAAGTTTACTAGAATTTAAACAACAAATGCAAAAATTGCACGTACCCCTACGATAGTTAAAGCAACAAAGATTCCTAGTGTTACATATGTTGAAATCTGTTGTGATCTCGGTGAAACTGTGATACCCCAGCTAACTGCAAATGACCATAATCCATTAGCAAAGTGGAAAATAGTTGAAATAACACCCACTAAATAGAATACTAACATAACAGGTGAAGCTAAAATATTAGCCATCATGTCATAGTTAACCTCTGCACCACGTGCTGCCGCTATTCTTGTTTCCCACACATGCCACACAACGAAGATCAGTGTAATTACACCAGTAATACGCTGAAGGATGAACATCCAGTTACGGAAATAACTATATTTGCTTACATTGTTTTTCGCTGTAAAAGCAATATAAAGTCCATAAATTGCGTGAAATAAAATTGGTATAAAAATAATAAATGTTTCAAGTAAATACCTAAATGGAAGACTTTCCATAAAATGAGCAGCAGCATTAAACGCTTCTGGACTCTTAGTTGCAAAATGGTTAACAACTAAGTGCTGAATTAGGAAAATCCCTACTGGAATTACACCTAATAACGAATGAAGTCTGCGATAAAAAAACTCTCGATTACCTGCCATTGTTTACCCCCCTTAATAATAACCAGTGCAAAATTCTTCCCATTACTCTATTTATATCCTTAGTCTGATAAAATGAAAACCCTTGCAAATCATTATGGTCGTCTAAATGTTACTAAAACTCAATTTATGTATTAGACATTATAAATATATTCACAATTTTTTCTTTTATCAGTATAACTTAACAAGTTCATTTTACCCTCATAAGTTTTGAGCGTCAAGAAAACGTGTACACAAATTGTTCATTAATGTTCAAATTTTTAAACAACTCAACTAAATATATGAAGACTACCTGGGATTTTTCTTGAAAAATATAGTAAGAAATTCATGTGTTACGTGGTCATTGTTGTTATATAATATAAATGGAAAGAGGGGATTGCCATGAAACAAGGTTTATTTGAAGAATCGAGATCTGAATTAGAAAGCCAAACTGTATCTGCTTTTGGCTATGAACTTATACGAGAAGATGTACTCTCAGATTTATTAGGTAAAAATGCACCACAACTACTGTACTGGGCAGGTAAAAACCTGGCAAGAAAGTATCCTTTACAATCAATAGAAGAGATCATTTCCTTCTTTGAAACAGCAGGTTGGGGAACACTGACTGTTGATCGAATGAAAAAAAATGAAATGGAATGTCATTTAACGGGTGAACTTATTGCTGCACGCATAAAGAAAAATGCTGAACATTCATTTCAACTTGAAGCAGGATTTCTAGCCCAACAGATTCAACAACAAACGAATCAATTAACAGAAAGCTATGAACAGCTCAAAAAAAGAGCATTAAAAGTTATATTCACAGTTAAATCAGAAAAACTGACTTAAAATAAAAGGATGGCTCAGCTATAGTTTAACCCGCTTCTCCAAACGATATGAGAGGCAGATTACTCTATATGCGAGACATCCGTTTTGCTTTTTGGCTGTTTTCGTATATATTGTTGCTTTTGATACCGCAGCCTAAAATACACTCCGCGTCCTGTGGGAGCCAACTAGTCCCACGGGAGTCCCCCGTGTATTCAGTCTGCTAGAAATCTATTCTCAACTAATTCACCTCAAAAAACAACAATCTTTGAGAAAACAGCCTATTTTTTATACTGTTAGTTGATTGCTTTCAACGACTGACAATTGAAAGGCATCATGTAATACTTCCACTGCTTTAACCATCAGTTCTTGCTCTACAACTGTTGAAACTTTGATTTCAGAAGTACTTACCATCTTCACATGAATTTCATGATCAGCAAGCACCTTGAACATCTCAGCTGCAACACCTGGATTTGAAATCATACCAGATCCAACGATTGAAACCTTTGCAAGGCCATCTTCTGTTTCAATTTTCGCAAATCCTAATGTCTCTTGATTTTCTTCTAATACACGTACAGTATCACTTAAGTCTGCTGTCTTCACTGAAAATGAAATATTTGTTGTATCTTGATCTGTTGTGCTTTGAATAATAATATCAACATTAAGTCCATTATTAGCTAATGTTGTAAAAATAGTTGACAGTGTGTGAAGAGCGTTTGGTAGTCCACATACTGTTACTCTTGTCACTTGATCCTCAAATGCAATACCTCTTACTACTAAATTCTTCTCCATTGATACTTCCTCCTCAATTATTGTTCCATGTTCATTCTCCATACTTGAGCGAACTTCAAGTGGCATTGAATAGTTCTTTGCAAATTCTACAGCTCTTGGATGAAGGACACCCGCACCCAGATTTGCTAATTCAAGCATTTCATCATATGAAACAGAGTGTAATTTTCTCGCTGTCTTTAAATAACGAGGATCAGTTGTAAATACCCCAGTGACATCCGTATAAATATCACATTTATCTGCATTCAAAGCAGCTGCAATGGCTACTGCTGTTGTATCTGATCCACCTCGACCAAGTGTTGTAATCTCCCCATCAACAGTTGCCCCCTGAAAGCCTGCTACAACGACAATGTTACCTTGCTCAAGACTTTTTTTAAGCTTAGATGTTTCAATATTTGTAATTCTGGCATTGCTATGTACAGCCTCTGTTTGTATTCCAGCCTGCCAGCCAGTATATGAAAGAACATCATAACCCTTTTCTTTAATCGCCATTGCTAATAAAGAAATCGTTACTTGCTCACCAGTAGTTAATAGCATATCCATTTCACGCTTGCTCGGGTTACTACTAATTTCTCCAGCTAGTCGGACTAATTCATCCGTTGTTTTTCCCATCGCTGAAACAACAACAACGACTTGATTTCCAGCCTCTCGTTCTTGAATCACTCGGTTTGCGACATGTAGAATACGCTCAACTGAACCAACCGATGTTCCACCAAACTTTTGTACAATAATCCCCACTTTAATCCACCCTTTTCATTCTATTTGATGTATTCCTTTGATGACTACTCACTGTAAAATGGCATTAAAAAAAGCAATGAGAATTATCTCATTGCTGTGATTAACGAAAACATACATATCCGATTCACACCGTGAGATAGCTCTCCAAGATCTAACATCTTGACAATTCTGCATTTCTTAAACACAGAACCAGCAAAGAAAGTAGTGAGTCTTTCTTTACTTCGGCAATCTCCCCTTTCAGCAACTATCATTGGAGCTCATTCTCCTCTAATTACTTACTCTTGAAGCTTGCACCTCTATCTTCACTTCAAATAATGAAGTGTATTAAGTTGTCTCAAATTATACAGGACAAAATCTGAATGTGCAAGAACATAATCCTTACTGTCTTAATTTTTCATAGATCAATTCTGCGGTTTTACGTGGAATCTTTGCTTCCTGAATTTCCTCAATACTTGCTTCTCTTAACTTTTTAACTGAGCCAAAATGCTTCAACAATGATTTCTTCCGCTTATCTCCTACCCCAGGAATGTCATCAAGCACTGACTGAATGACTGATTTACTTCGAAGTTGGCGATGGAATGTTATCGCAAAGCGGTGAACCTCATCTTGAATCCGTTGTAAAAGATAGAATTCCTGACTATTTCGAGACAAGCTTGCTATTGTTAGCGGATCACCAATTAATAATTCTGAAGTTCGATGCTTTTCATCCTTTACCAATCCAGCTACTGGGATTTCTAAGCCTAGTTCATCCTCAAGTACTTCCTTAACGGCAGCCAAGTGACCTTTCCCTCCATCAATAATAATTAAATCTGGCAGTGGAAGTTGTTCTTTTAGCGCTCTACTATAACGTCTCCTTACAACTTCACGCATGGAGTCATAATCGTCTGGTCCTACAACTGTCTTAATTTTATATTTACGATAATCATTTTTACTTGGTTTTCCATCTACGAATACAACCATTGCAGAGACAGGATCTGTCCCTTGAATATTGGAGTTATCAAACGCTTCAATTCGATGTGGAGTTGGAATTCCTAGCTGTATTCCTAGATTTTCGGTAGCTTTAATCGTTCTCTCTTCATCGCGTTCGATTAAAGAAAATTTCTCTTTTAATGAAATCTTCGCATTCTTTGTGGCTAGTTCGATTAATTCCTTCTTTTTCCCTCTGCTAGGCTGAGAGACATTAACCTTCAACAGCTGCTCTGCTAATTCCTTCTCAATTGAAGATGGCAGTAGCACCTCTTTTGGTTTAAAATGATTTGTTTTCGTATAAAACTGACCTAAAAATGTTAAAAAATCCTCTTCAGGTTCATTGTAAATCGGAAAAAGTGAGACATCTCGTTCAATCAATTTCCCTTGACGAATGAAAAAGACCTGTACACACATCCATCCTTTATCAAAGGAGTATCCAAACACATCACGGTCAATAAAATCATTCATTGTCATCTTCTGTTTTTCCATCGTTGTTTCAATATGAGCAATCTGATCTCGATATTCTTTTGCACGCTCAAAGTCTAATTCTTCTGAAGCCTTCATCATCTTCTCAGTAAGCTCAACTTTGATTTCTTTGTATCCACCATTTAAAAACTTAATAATATTATCTACAATTTCTTTATTTGTTTCATCTTCAACTGGCTGAATACATGGGGCCAAGCATTGACCTATATGATAATACAAGCATACCTTATCAGGTAATGTTGAACATTTTCTCAGTGGATAAATTCGATCTAATAATCGTTTTGTTTCATTTGCAGCTTGTACGTTCGGATACGGTCCAAAGTATTTTCCTTTATCCTTCTTCACATTACGAGTAATGATTAAACGCGGTTGTTTTTCAGCAGTTACCTTTATAAATGGATAGCTTTTATCATCTTTTAGCATCACATTATATTTTGGGTCATGCTTTTTGATCAGATTAATCTCTAGTATAAGAGCTTCAATATCTGATGATGTGACAATATATTCAAAGTCAACAATCTCATTGACTAATCTTAAGGTTTTACCATCATGTGATCCAGTAAAATAGGACCTCACACGATTTTTCAATATTTTTGCTTTCCCAACATAAATTATCGTCCCTTGACGATCCTTCATTAAATAACAGCCTGGCTGTGCTGGTAAAATGGCTAGCTTTTCTTTGAGGTGATCATGCATAGTAACAACTCCTTACATCATCAAATGACTATCCTTGATTGTATCATGTTTCTAGAGAAACTGCGCTGTTAAAAGTTGCAAAAAAACAGCACAAAAAAAACAGCCTAGTTCGTCTAGACTGTTTCTGGAGTATTCCTTAAATATGTTTAGTTAATACTTCAGCAAGAGCGTCTTTTGGTTGGAAACCAACAACTTTATCAACAACTTCACCGTTTTTGAAAACAAGGAGAGTTGGGATACTCATAACACCGTATTTGCCAGCTGTTTCTTGGTTTTCATCAACATCTAGCTTAACGATTTTTACTTTGTCACCCATTTCTGAATCTAATTCTTCAAGAACTGGAGCAATCATCTTACAAGGTCCACACCATGGTGCCCAAAAGTCTGCTAGTACTACCCCTTCACTTGTTTCTGTATTAAAAGTTTGATCTGTTACATTTGAAATAGCCATTTTATTTATTCCTCCTATTAACTACTTTGAAATTATAACCAAAGTATATCACCATTGTTTTTTAGATGCTAATTATTTGACTCAAAGGTAATCTTTCCCCATTTTTTATACTCATATGTATTGTAAATGTAAGATGTGATTGTTTTTTACTAGGCTGTTTTCGTATATATTGTTGCTTTTAATACCGCAGCCTGAATACACTCCACGTCCTGTGGGGACACACATATCCCACGGGAGTCTTGAGTGTATTCAGTCTGCTAGAAATCTCATTCTCAATAATTCATCTCAATACAACAACAAACTTTGAGAAAACAGCTTTGCCAAAAAAGAAAGCGAGCTTTTTGAGCCCGCCTTTTTAAGTCATACTATGAATGAACTTTTAATTTCTTAAATTCTTCAGTAAGTAACGGAACAACCTCAAATAAGTCACCAACGATTCCGTAGTCTGCCACTTTAAAGATATTTGCTTCTGGATCTTTATTGATCGCTACAATTACTTTGGAATTAGACATGCCAGCTAAGTGCTGAATAGCACCTGAAATTCCACAAGCGATATAGAGGTCAGGTGTGACGACTTTACCAGTTTGGCCAATCTGCAATGAGTAATCACAATAATCAGCATCACATGCACCACGTGATGCACCAATTGCCCCACCTAAAACATTCGCTAACTCCTTAAGTGGTTCAAATCCTTCCGAACTTTTCACACCACGTCCGCCAGCAATGACTACCTTTGCTTCTGATAGATCGACACCAACAGCTGCTTTTCTGACCACTTCTTTTACAATCGTTCGTAAGTCTTTAATATCAATATCTACTACTGATACTTCACCTGTAAGTGAATCATCTGGATCGAGTGGAGAAATATTATTAGGACGAATCGTTGCAAAAATGATTCCCTCAGTAATAATTTTCTTCTCAAAGGCCTTGCCTGAATAAATTGGTCGAGTGAATACAATATTTCCACCAGCTTCATCGATTTCTGTCACATCTGAAATTAAACCAGCCTGGAGCTTAGCTGCAAGTTTAGGCGCCAAGTCTTTCCCAAGTGCTGTATGACCGATGATAATGCCATCAGGTTTTTCCTCATTTATAACTGTTAATAGTGCTTGTGAATATCCATCAGGAGTATATGCTTTCAATTTATCGTGTTCAACCACTTTTACTCGATCTGCCCCATAGTGAAACAATTGATCTGATAATCCCTTAACTCCTAGACCAAGTAAAACAGCTACAACTTCTCCTCCTTCTGCTACTGTTTTCCCTGCTGCAATCGTTTCAAAAGAGACATTTCGTAACGAATTATCACGAACCTCTGCAAGTACGAGCACCTTTCTTGACATATCTTTTTCCCCTCCAAATCGTTGATAGACAAGCTTATTTAAATCACTTTTGCTTCACGATGTAGTAAGGACACAAGCTCAACCACTTGATCCGCTATTTCACCCTCTAATACTTTCCCAGCTTCCTTTTTAGGGGGAAGATAGATTTCGATTGTTTTTGTTTTTGCCAAAACGTCCTCTTCATCTAGATCAAGATCATCTAATTCTAATTCTTCTAATGGTTTCTTCTTCGCTTTCATAATTCCTGGTAAGGATGGGTATCGAGGCTCATTTAATCCTTGCTGACAGGTCACAAGTAAGGGGAGAGTTGTTTCAATTGTCTCAGTGTCTCCTTCTACATCTCTCACAACTGTCACAGTATCATCCTCTATATCTAGCTTTGTGATGGTAGTCACATATGGTATCTCCAAATTTTCAGCCACTCGAGGTCCAACCTGGCCAGATCCACCATCTATGGCTACATTTCCTGCTAATATTAAATCAACATCCTTGTCTTTTAAGTATTCAGAGATTATCTGAGCTGTAGTAAATTGATCCCCATTCTCTAAGTCATCCTCAGTATTAATCAGGACCGCTTTATCAGCCCCCATCGCTAATGCTGTTCTTAATTCTTTATCTGAGTCTTCAGTTCCTACAGTAATAACAGTTACTTCTCCACCAAGCTTATCTCGAACTTGAATAGCTTCTTCAACTGCATATTCATCATAAGGATTGATTATGAATTCAGCTCCATCTTCTGAAATTCTCCCCGCTGAGATGGTGATTTTTTCCTCTGTATCAAAGGTTCTTTTTAATAAAACGAAGATATTCATACTTTTCCCTCCAAAGAACTAGATTAAAAGAATGATGACGAGAAAGCCTATCAATTTATTTCCCTTTAAAAACAGGCTTCCTTTTTTCAATAAATGCTTGGATTCCCTCTGTTGAATCTTCTGTGGCAAATACTTGAGCGAACAATTCTGCTTCTCTATCAACAACTCCCTGGAAATCTTCCTTTTTTGCAAGATTTAATAGTTCAATTGTTGCCGCGATTGTTGTTGGGCTTTTTAAGGCTATTTTTCTAGCAATCTTTAATGTCTCTTCTAACACTGCTTCTTCACTAAAGGCATGATTCGCTAATCCAAAACGAACAGCTTCTAGACCTGTGATAGGATCACTTGTCCAGAACATTTCAGCTGCCTTTGCTGCCCCTACATATCGAGGAAGACGTGCTGTCCCAGCAAATCCTGGTATGATTCCTAACTGTAATTCTGGTAAACCAAGCTTCGCATCCTCACTTACAATTCGCATATGACAAGCGAGAGCTAGCTCTAATCCACCACCTAATGCAGCACCGTGGATACTTGCTATAATTGGTTTGGAGAATTGCTCAATCCGTTCAAACAGCTGCTGTCCAAATTTCGCTAAGCTTGAGTAATCACTCTCTCCTTTTAATGAGAGGAATTCTTTGATATCTGCTCCTGCAGAGAAGAATCGTCCTTCTCCATGAAGCACAATCACTCGTATATTTACATCCTTCTCCACCTCATCCAACAAGTCCGAAAGCCCTTTCAAAACTTCTGAGGACAAGGCATTCGCCGGAGGACGGTTAATACTAATTAACGCAACATGATCCTGCACCTTCATTTGCCAATGCTTCATTCTTTATTCCCCCTTAGCTTGAGACGATATCTATAACGGCCTGAGGTGTGAGCTCAGGACCTAATTAACAGGCTGAGCCACTCCACATCCACTAATTAAAAGGTGATGAACTTTTTTTGATAAGCTAACTAAATCATATTTTTGCTCGTTCATGACCCATGTGGTAACTGTTTCATCGATTGTACCGAAAATCATTTGTCTAGCAAGACGGACATCTAGATCCTGAGAAAATTCCCCTGATTCAATCCCAGATTTAATGATGGAATCAACAATCATTAAGTATTCCTTAAGTACTTCATTAATCCGAAGCCTTAATTCCTTGTTAGATTGACGGAGTTCAAGCTGTGTAACGACTGCTAAATGAAAATCTGCTGCTAATTGTGAGAAATGATTTTCAATCAATGTTAATAATTTGTCCGCAGCAGAGGATCTGATATTGATTTCCTCCTGTATAGTTTCAATAAAAGCTCCTAACTTTTCTTGGAACAAGGAAACTAAAATATCTTCTTTGTTTTTAAAATAAAGATAGATTGTTCCGTCTGCTACTCCTGCTTGTTTTGCAATTTTTGATACTTGTGACTGATGATAGCCATTCTCTGCGATGACAATAACAGCAGCATCAATAATTTGTTTGTACTTTGGTTTCGTTCGATTCATAATGCTGTACTTCCCTTCATTAAAATGAATGAATAATCATTCATATTTTAATAATAAAGAGTTTCATAGCTGCTGTCAAGGTAGAGTTCCCAATATATACGGTTAGCACATAGGACATCTAAAGTTTTAATGTGCTAACCCTTCTTTATCGGTTTCATTTCCATTGTTCTATTCTATACTCCATTCATTATGATAATCCTAACTATTCATATTAATCAACTAATTAAGCATCTTTTTTTTGTTTTTCCTTCTCCTCATCAATTAGCGCTCTGCGTAATATTTTACCTACTGCTGTTTTTGGTAGTTCTTTTCTAAATTCATATAATCTAGGTACCTTGTAGGCAGCAAGATGCTTTCTGGAGAATTTTTCCAGATCCTCTTCCGTACATGTTGCCCCTTCCTTCAGAACAATATAGGCTTTAACTGTTTCACCTCTGTACGCATCTGGCACACCAGCTACAACGACTTCCTGCACACTTTCATGCTCATAAAGTACTTCTTCAATTTCACGAGGATAAATATTAAAACCACCTGCAATGATCATGTCCTTTTTACGATCAACCACAAAGAAATAGCCATTTTCATCCATATAACCCAGATCCCCAGTTAATAACCAATCATTTCGCATAACTGCAGCGGTTTCATCAGGTCTGTTCCAATAGCCCTTCATCACTTGCGGGCCTTTCACTGCGATTTCGCCAATTTCCCCAGGGTTATCAACCGGCTCACCAGTCTCTAGAGATAATATCACTGCTTCTGTATCTGGCCATGGTAGACCAATACTTCCAATGATACGTTCTCCCCATAATGAGTTAGAATGGGTAACTGGAGAGGCTTCTGTTAATCCATAGCCCTCAACAAGCTTTCCACCTGTTACACGTTCAAATTTATCTTGAACCTCCACAGGTAATGGTGCAGAGCCACTAATACAGCATTCAATTGAAGACAAGTCATAATTTTGAATATCCGGGTGGTTTAACAATCCAATATAAATGGTAGGCGCACCTGGAAACAGTGTTGGCCTTTGTTTGGAAATAGTTTTTAATGTATCTTCAACTTCAAACTTAGGGAGAAGAATCATTTTAAATCCTTGTAAGACAGATAAGTTCATCACTGTAGTCATGCCATATACATGAAAGAATGGTAAGATCCCAAGAACTGATTCTTCCCCTCTTTTTGCTCGATACATCCATTTCGCACACATGATTGTATTCGAGACAAGATTTAAGTGCGTTAACATGACACCCTTAGGAAATCCGGTAGTTCCACCTGTATATTGAAGTAGAGCTAGATCCTCCACAGCATCAATATTCATTGTTATTTCATCTTCCCTTGCTTCTTCGAGAATCCTTTTGAATAAGTGTGTGTTTTCAGCATGTTCAACCTTAACAACAACTCCATGCTGTTTCTTCTGAATAAAAGGATAAATCATGTTTTTCGGAAACGGTAAATAATCCTTGATTCCAGTCACAATAATATGTTGTAAGCTACTCACGTTCGGTTTCACTCTCGAGACTCGAGGGAAAAGCAAATCTAGTGTAATAATCACCTTGGAATCGCTGTCATTCAATTGATATTCAAGCTCTCTTTCCATGTACAAAGGGTTTGTTTGCACAACAATACCACCAGCCATCAGCACTCCATAATAACTAATTACTGCTTGAGGACAATTGGGGAGCATAATCGCTACACGGTCACCTTTTTCAATACCAATCTGCTGTAAATAGTTTGCAAGCTTACAAGATTCTAGATACACTTCTTTGAATGTTAGCTCTTTGCCAAGAAAATGTATGGCCTTCTTGTGTGGAAACTCAGTGGCTGCATCTTTCAAAAACTGTGATAGAGGTTTTTTCTCATAATTAAGTGAATGGGGAATTTCATTTGGATACTGATTTAACCAGGGCTTCACTAATTCCATTAGGCTTCCTCCCTTTTCCCTAATATCTAAACCTACAGACTGATACGCTCATAAAACACACTTTAAAAGCGCTTTCATTATTCCCATTATATAACATTGAAAATTTTGTGACAATTAATAATTACATGGTTTCCTAAATTAGTACAGGCTATAAATATAAAAATAGCCTGACTGAATGAGTTACAGCCAGACTATTACTTAGTTACGTAAAAAATACTAAATAAATAATACCGATAATAATAAATCCCGCACAACAACCAATTAATACTTTTGCCAATGTTTCCATTTATCCAATCCCACCACCAATGACAAATGAGAGGCCGATTGAAATAATCATAGAAATCAAACCTACTGCACGATTGTCTTTTTCGATTTCTTCATCAATTTTAAATTTTGGTGTTAGAAATTCAAAAATGAAATAGGCTGTTAGCAGTAAAAGAAATCCAAACATCCCCCAAGCCATCATTTCTAATAATGTGTCATGATTGCTGATGGAATAGTGAAAGATATTTGCCATGCCAAATATCTTTCCACCTGTTGCCATTGCTACAGCCATATTCCCATTTTTAATTTCATCCCAATTACGATACTTAGTTACAAGTTCAAATATAGCTAAAGATACAATAATACATAGGACAACAACACTAAAATAGGCAGCAGTTTGTATAAATTCATTTTCCCAAAAACCAGTCATAAGGATATCCCCCACTTATTTCAATTCAACAACCGTAACTCCAGTTCCGCCTTCACCCGCTTCACCGAAACGAGCTGATTTAATTGAACGGTGTTTTTTCAAATATTCTTGAACACCTTGTCTTAGTGCACCAGTACCTTTTCCATGAATAATAGAAACTCTAGGATAGCCTGCTAATAATGCATCATCAATGTATTTCTCCACTCGTACCAGTGCATCTTCAAAACGTTCACCACGTAAATCAAGCTCAAGCCCAACATGATAATCTCTTCCCTTGATTGTAGCAAGTGGTTTTGTTTCAACTGGCTTTGGTCTACTTACATACTCAATGTCTTTTTCTTTGACCTTCATCTTCATGATACCCATTTGAACCTGCCATTCGTTACTTCCTACCTTTTCAATAAGATGACCTTTTTGGTTAAAGCTTATCACCTTCACCTCATCACCAGGGAGTAACTCTTTCTTAACCTGTTTAGTCACAGGTTGATTCTGCTTTGATTTTTGTAAAGTTGGAATGGCTTTTTCAAGTCGTTTTCTCGCATCAATCAACTCATGCTCTTTTACTCCAGCACGCTGACTAAGCTGCATCCTTCTCAAATCTTTGATAATTTCTTCTGCTTCTACAGCTGCTTTTTCGATTGTTTCAGCTGCTTTTTTCTCAGCCTTTTCATAAAGCTTGTCACGTTCTTGATTGAATTCTATAATCTGAGCTTGAAGTTCTTGATGAAGCTGTTCAGAATCCCTTCGAATACGGTCAGCTTCTTCTAATTCCTCTTCTGCTTGTTTTCGTGTTTGTTCCAATGAAGCAATCATGTTTTCCACTGTATTACTTTCTGTACTTACATGATTACGAGCTTGTTCAATCACTTCATTCTTTAAGCCTAGCCTTTTGGAAATTTCAAAAGCATTACTTCTTCCTGGAACACCGATTAGTAATCGATAAGTTGGACTTAGTGTCTCCACATTAAATTCTACGCTTGCATTTATGACACCTTCACGATTATATCCGTATGCCTTTAATTCTGGATAATGTGTGGTTGCAATGACAATCGCACCTCGATTATACACTTCATCCAAAATAGAAATTGCAAGTGCTGCTCCCTCTTGAGGGTCTGTTCCAGCACCAAGCTCATCAAATAACACTAAGCTCTCATGATCCACTGAATTAATGATATCAACGATGTTAACCATATGAGATGAAAACGTACTTAAGCTTTGCTCAATTGATTGTTCATCACCAATATCAGCATATACATACTTGAAGACCGCCATTTCAGACCCATCTAGAGCAGGAATTTGCAGCCCAGATTGTGCCATCAGAGTGAAAAGCCCTACGGTTTTAAGCGTAACTGTTTTACCTCCAGTATTCGGGCCCGTAATGACAATTGAGCGATAATCCTTGCCAATTTCAATACTGTTTGGAACCACTTCTGTTGGATCAATGAGAGGATGCCTTGCTTTATCAAGTCTTATATACCCTTGATCATTCATTCTTGGCTTTGATGCTTTTATTTTTTGACTATAACCTGCTTTAGTAAACATAAAATCTAAATCAGCAAGTACTCGTACATTTTCTAATAATTCTTGTCCAAATTCTGCGACATAGACAGATAATTCTTGGAGAATTCGTTCAATTTCCTGCTTTTCTCGAACCTTTGCCTCTGATAATTGATTATTCAAATCAACCACTGATTGAGGCTCGATAAATAACGTAGCTCCTGATGAAGATTGATCATGAACAATTCCACCATAAGTACTGCGATACTCCTGTTTAACAGGAAGAACATATCGATCGTTTCGAATCGTGATGATCGCATCTGATAACGTCTTTTGAGCTGATGAAGAACGTATCATATTTTCGAGTTTTTCACGAATTCTTGATTCACTTGTACGTAAACTTTGACGAATAGAACGTAGCTTTTCACTCGCTCCATCTAAGACATCACCATTATCATCTATACAAAACTTAATTTTCTGCTCTACTTCAAATAATGGAGCAATGAAGCTTGCAAATTCATCTAAAATGGGAATTTCAATCCCATCTTCAACCATTGTTTCAATAAACTTCTTCATTTGCCTTCCAGAATAAATCGTTGAAGCGATATCTAATAGCTCATGTGTTCCAAGTATACTACCTATCATTGATCTTTTTACACCTGCACGAATATCCGTTAAGCCTCCTAGGGGTACATTCCCTTTTAGTCGAAGGACTTTCACTGCCTCATCCGTTTGCTCTTGTAAGAGGAGTACCTCTTCATAATCTGTAGAAGGCAAGAGCTGTTCCACTCTTTCTCTTCCTAGTGAGGATGCAACATGCTTACTAAGCTGTTCTTTCACTTTATTAAATTCCAATACATTTAATACCCGTTGTTGCATGTAGAGAAACCCCTTTCTGTAACTTTCTTATTTATGAGGGCTTTTACTTACGATTTAAATACGCAATTAAGTCTTCCGTTTCCCATGTATTCATAACTTGTTCCTTTTTAACCCAGCCTTTTTTTGCTGTTGAGATGCCATATTTCATATGGTCTAACATCTCTATATTATGTGCATCTGTATTTATTACAATCTTTACACCCGCATCTGCTGCTTTTCTAATATATTCAGCTGACAAGTCTAATCGGTGCGGATTTGCATTTAATTCAAGAGCTGTATTTGTTTCCTTAGCAAGTGAGATTAATAAATCAATATCAACGTCATAACCGTCTCGTCTACCAATGATTCTCCCTGTTGGATGCGCAATGATATCAACGTGCAAATTCTCTAACGCTGTCTTTAGTCGACTCATGATTTTCTCGCGTGAATGAGAGAAGCTTGAATGAATCGATGCAATAACAATATCCATTTCTGCGATGACCTCATCATCATAATCCAATGTACCATCAGGAAGGATGTCCATTTCTACTCCTGATAGAATTGTAATATCATCATATTTCTCATTTAATCGAGCGATTTCTTTCTTTTGTTGTAGCAATCTTTCAGGTGTCAGACCATTTGCCACTCGTAAATATTGAGAATGGTCAGTGATCGCCATAAATTTATAGCCTTTTTGGCGACATTGCTCGACCATTTCTTCAATTGAAAAAGCACCATCACTCCAGGTTGAGTGCATATGAAGATCGCCTCTTATATCTGATAGCTCGATAAGACCACTTTCAGTAGAGAATAATTCCACTTCTGTCCCATCTTCTCTAAGCTCTGGTGGAATAAATGGTAGGTTGAAATACTGATAAAATTCCTCTTCCGTTTCAAACGTATAAATTTCATTGGTTTCTAAGTTCTCAACACCATATTCACTGATTTTTTCACCACGTTCTTTGGCGAGCTGTCTCATTCTCACATTATGGTCCTTGCTTCCTGTGAAATGATGAAGGGTTGTGATAAACTCATGAGGCTTCACTAGTCTGAAGTCTACTGAGACATCATATAGGTATTCTAGTTCCAAAGACACCTTCGTTTCACCACTAGCAATAATATTCTTCACTTGTGGAAGGGCTAGCAACTGATCTCTCACCTTTAAAGGCTCATTTGTGCTTATAATAAAATCTAAATCCTTAATCGTTTCACGCATTCTTCGAAGACTTCCAGCTCGTGAAAATTGCATGATACCCTCCATTTTCTCTACTGCCTGTTCAATCACTAGCGCTAAATCTAGCATCATGGCAATTGGTAACCGCTCTGGTCTGTTTCCAACCTCTTCAATCGCAGCTAAGATTTTCTCTTCTGTCTTCTTTCCAAACCCTGCTAGATGCTGTACTTTGTTTTCAACACATGCCTTCTTTAAGGATTCAAGATCAACTACTTCAAGCTCTTTATATAGCTTCGCGATCTTCTTTCCACCAAGACCTTGGAGCTTGAGCAGCGGAATTAACCCTTCTGGCACTTCTTGTTTAAGCTCCTCAAGCACAGTTGAGGTTTCAGTGTTTATGTACTCCTCAATCACAGAAGCAGTCCCTTTTCCAATTCCAGATAATTTCGTAAAATCATCAATAGCACTAAGACTTCGATCATCATTTTCTAATGCAGCTGCAGCCTTTCGAAAGGCTGATATTTTAAAAGGGTTGTCCCCTTTAAGTTCCATATATATCGCAATTGTCTCTAAAAGCTTAATCACATCTTTTTTATTAATCTCCATTAAAAACACTTCCTTTACTACCTACGATTCACTAGTTAAAATGATACAGATTTTTTTCATTTTGTACAAACGAGAAAAAAGCTGTCCATTAAGTGACCTTACACCATGTTCATCTCTAGAGGTGAATTGATGCGAGGCACTTTTGCGTCGGACAGCTTTATTGTGCTAAATGGGCAAACCATAAATCTTTTATTTTCCCTGAGAAGATAGGAGTATGCTGCACTATTGCTTTTGCCATAGATGAATCACTAATGGATGTTTGAACTGCTTCTATTGGCATTAATGCACCAATATATAGCAAAACAAAAATCACAAGATACACCTCAACAAACCCTAATACACCACCGGCCCAACCATTAATCTGTTTTAGAAGTGGCAATTGTGCTAAGAAATCTAGCATTGAACCGAATATTTGCATGATTATCTTTGTCGCAAAGAATAGAATAGCAAAAGCGATTGCTCGATAATAAGCAGCTTCCATATCAGTGATTTCCATTAAAAATTCAAGTGGTGGCACACCTGATAATTCTGGATATGGGATCCATAGTGTTAATTTTGGTGCTAAATCATCCACATACATATAAGCTACGATAAATGCAACAATAAACCCAGTCAGGTGAACAATTTGAAGTATGAACCCCCTCTTAAGTCCAACTAAAAAACCCATCACAAGGATGATTATTAATAATATATTAAGCATTGTTCGTCCAATCCTTTTCTTTTTCTAAATAATATTTTAGCTCTTTTTCAACCAGCTCATAGTCTTCTTTTAATTTTAAATATTCGTGAACGACATTAACAGCCGTTAGAACAGCTAGCTTATTTATATCTAAATATGGATTTTTTGCACCAATGTCACGCATTTTGTCATCGACCATTGAAGCCACTAGACGAATATGACTTGTACTCTCGGTGCCGACAATTGAATATTGTTGTCCATATATATCAACGGTTGTTCTAGTTTTTGATGGTTGTTGTGACAACGCTTTTGCCTCCATTCATCTGTTAAAAGAAATTCAGTCATTAACAGATTCATTAAACTTTTATTTTAATGGTTACATGATAAAATTAATTCTATGATACCTAATTTTAAAATCTATCCATAATGATAACATGAACCATCGTATTATGGAAAGATATCTAGACATTAGTTATGATAGAAAGTAAGATTTTTTATTTGGTTGTTTTCTCAAGGTTTGTTGATTTAAGATTACAAAGTAGTTTCTAGCAGTCTGAATACACGCAAGACTTCCGTGGGATGCGTGAATCCCCACAGGACGCGGAGTGTATTCAGGCTGCGGCTTTAAATACAACATATATAAGAAAACATCCTTTTATTTTAACCTTTAGGAGTTGTTATGATTGTCAAATAGCGTACTTAAAGTGGACTCTAGTGTAATGAAGAAACTGGAAACACATTATTCTCAGTATAAAGTTGATAAACTCCCCCCTGGCAGTATCTTTGTTGCAAAATTACCCTCCTGTACAATTACTGCTTATAAATCAGGAAAAGTACTTTTCCAAGGAGGTGCCGCCCAAGTAGAAGCAAGTAAATGGGGAGCTTCTGAAAGTACTAATCCTGCGGCCTCAGGTGTAAAATCAACTGCAAAACCTAAAGCTCAGCATGGTTATGCCCCTCCAAAGGATATCGCCGAACTCTCCATCATCGGATCAGATGAAGTGGGTACAGGTGATTATTTCGGACCAATGACCGTTGTTGCCTCATATGTATCCAAAGATAAGATTCCTTTGTTAAAGGAATTAGGGGTAAAGGACTCTAAGAATTTGAATGATACACAAATATGTGAAATTGCAAAAGACATTATTGAGGTCATCCCATACAGCTTACTCATTCTACATAACCCTAAGTATAATCAACTTCAAAGCAGTGGAATGACACAAGGGAAAATCAAAGCACTATTACACAATCAAGCCATCAATCATTTATTTGATAAAATAGCTCCAACACAGCCAGATGGCATTCTAATTGACCAATTCGCAGAGCCTGGTGTTTACTTCAGACATCTTCAAGATCAAAAGAGAGTCATCAAGGAAAATGTCTATTTCAGTACAAAGGCTGAGGGCGTACACTTATCTGTTGCGGCATCATCAATTATCGCTCGTTACGCGTTTGTAAAACAGTTTGAAAAGCTTAGTAATAAAGCTGGGATGACATTACCAAAAGGGGCGGGTGCACAGGTTGATGTGGCAGCTGCTAAATTAATTAAAAAGCTCGGGGTTGAAGCATTAGGGGAATTTACAAAACTTCACTTTGCCAATACAGAAAAAGCAAAAAAACTCATGAAATGATAAAAAGCATTTTAGTATAAATTGTTGCTTTAAATATCCGCGTCCTGTGGGGGCCCACGCATCCCACGGGAGTCTCCGTGTATTCAGTCTGCTAGAAACTTCACTTTCAATTAATTAACATCTAAACCACAACAAACTTTGAGAAAATAGCATAATCAAAAGCTGCCTAAACAATAGGCAGCTTGATTTTAATTATGAACGTAAGCTCGCTCCGAATTTTTCTTCGACAACGGCTAATACTTTCCCATGTGCTTTTGTTACTTCTTCATCTGTTAATGTACGTTCTGGATCTTCGTAACGTAATGAATAGGCAACAGATTTCTTCCCTTCTTCCATACGTTCACCTTCATATAGATCAAAGATTGATACATCCTTAAGTAGCTTGCCACCAGCTTCAACAATGGCTTGTTTAATTTCACCAGCAGCAATCGTTTTATCAACTACTAATGCAATATCACGCGTCATTGATGGGAAACGTGGAATACTTGAATAAGTGACATCTTCAACCTTTGCACCAAGCAATTGTTCTAATGATAGTTCATATACATACGTTTCATTTAAATCTAGCTCTTTTTGAACGGTTGGATGCACTTGACCAACGAAACCGATCTCAGTCCCATCTAATAATACGTGAGCTGTACGACCTGGGTGCATTCCCTCAATCTTAGCTTGCTTATAAGAAATTCGCTTTTGTAATCCTAATAAATCAAAGACTCCATCAAGCACACCCTTGATCACATAGAAATCAACTGCTTTCTTCTCACCCTGCCATAGATTTGATTGCCATAGACCAGTAGCTGCTCCTGCAAGATGCTCTTTTTCAGTTGGAAGCTTATTCTCTCCGTTTGAAACGAATACAGAACCAATTTCATAGACTGAAATATGATCTACTTTACGAGCAATATTGTGTGATAGTACCTCTAATAGGTGTGGAATAATACTTAATCGTAGAACACTACGCTCTTCACTCATTGGCATAGACAGCTTAATTGGCTCAGCTGTTTCAAGAGCATATTGGTTCACTTTACTACTGCTTGTAAGTGAATACGTTACAGCTTGATAAGAACCAGTACCTTCTAGGTAACGACGAATAGATCGTCGCTTAGCTTGATAGTCAGATAATTTCCCAGGGAAAGTTTGCCCAACTGGTAAAGTTGTTGGTAGGTTATCATAGCCATATAAACGTGCAACTTCTTCAATTAAGTCCTCTTCTATCGTGATATCTCCACGTCTTGTAGGAACTGTAACAGTAAATGTTTCATTGTCTACTACTGATTCAAATTGAAGTTTTGAGAAAATAGCTGACACTTCATCCGCTGAAATACTTGTACCTAACACCTTATTAATACGTTCTAATGTAATTGTTACTTTTGCCGGTTCCATTGCTAGTGTATCAACCTCAACTACACCGTCAAGAACTTCTCCACCTGCATAACGAACCATTAGCTCAGCTGCACGATCAGCTGCTTCACGCGTTCTATTCGGATCAATTCCTTTTTCATAACGTGAGCTTGCTTCACTTCGTAATCCATGATCTTTTGAAGCCGTACGAATCGTTCCGCCTGTGAAGTAAGCTGATTCGATTAATACTGTCGTTGTATCTGATTGAACTTCAGAGTTTGCTCCACCCATTACCCCAGCAAGAGCTACTGGCTCTGTGCCATTCGTGATTACTAGATGATCTGGAGTTAATGTTCTTTCTGTATCATCTAAAGTTGTGATTTTTTCACCCGCTTTTGCACGGCGAACGAGAATTTCCTTTGATCCTAGTCGATCATAGTCAAACGCATGTAATGGTTGACCATACTCAAGTAAAATGAAGTTTGTAATATCAACAACATTATTATGTGGACGGATGCCTGCTGCCATTAAACGATTTTGTAGCCATAATGGTGATGGCGCAACTTTTACATTTTTCACGACACGAGCCACATATAATGGATTATCTTCACTTGCTTCAACTGATACTGAAATATAGTCTGAAGCTTTCTCAGCCACTGTAGATAATTCAATTGTTGGAAGCTTCACTTCCCTTCCCAAAATTGCGCCAACTTCATATGCCACACCAAGCATACTTAACGCATCTGCTCTGTTCGGTGTAATGCTGAGCTCTAATACTTCATCGTCAAGATTTAATTGCACTAGTGCATCTGCTCCAGGCTCTACATCTGTTGGAAATACAAAGATTCCTTCTGAATATTCCTTTGATACAAGCTTAGATTCAATACCAAGTTCTTGAAGGGAACAAATCATACCGTGGGATTCTTCACCACGAAGCTTTGCTTTTTTGATTTTGAAATTGCCAGGTAACACCGCGCCTACCTTTGCAACAACAACCTTTTGACCTTTATCAACATTTGCTGCGCCACAAATAATTTGCACAGGCTCTTCGTCACCAACGTCTACTAAACACTTGTTCAGCTTATCCGCATCAGGATGTTGTTCACGTTCAAGGACATGACCAACGACCACATTTTTGATGCCCTCGCCTAAGACTTCAACACCTTCAACTTCAATTCCACTCTTTGTAATTAAATCAGCCAGCTCGCTCGCTGATACTCCTGTCAAATCGACATATTCACTAAGCCATTTATATGATACAAACATGTAAAATCACCCTCCTTATTACGCTCGTTTAAATTGTTGTACGAATCGAATGTCATTTGTATAGAAATGACGAATATCATCAATTCCATACTTCAGCATCGCAATACGCTCTGCTCCCATTCCGAAAGCAAATCCCGTATATTTCTTTGAATCAAATCCTGCCATCTCAAGAACATTTGGGTGAACCATTCCAGCACCTAGAATTTCAATCCAACCCGTTTTCTTACAGACATTACAGCCTTTTCCTCCACAGATAAAGCATGAGATATCCATTTCAACAGATGGCTCAGTAAATGGGAAGAAGCTAGGGCGCAAACGAATTTGTCGGTCTTCACCAAACATTTTCTTCGCGAATACCTCTAAAGTCCCCTTCAAATCACTCATTCTGATATTCTCATCAACGACTAAACCTTCAATTTGCATAAATTGATGTGAGTGTGTCGCATCATCATTATCACGACGGTATACTTTACCTGGACAAATGATTTTTACTGGACCTTTCCCTTTATGTTGTTCCATTGTTCTTGCTTGAACTGGTGATGTATGCGTACGCAATAAGGTTTCTTCAGTTATATAGAACGAATCCTGCATATCACGAGCTGGATGTCCTTTCGGAAGATTCAACGCTTCAAAGTTATAATGATCTTCTTCTACTTCGAATCCTTCTGCAATTGAATAACCCATTCCTAAAAATAAATCTTCAATCTCTTCAATAACTGCTGTTAAGGGATGATGATTTCCAACCTTTACAGGACGACCTGGTAAAGTTACATCAATTGTTTCAGAAGCTAATTGCTGTTCTACTGCAGCTGCTTCTAATTTCTCCTGCTTTTCTGTTAACACTTCAGTAATTTTTTCTCTTACGACATTAACTAGCGCTCCCATTTTTGGGCGTTCCTCCGCTGATAACTTACCCATTCCACGAAGAACCTCTGTTATCGGGCCTTTTTTCCCTAAATAAGCAACACGAATGTCATTTAGTTGTTTTAAATCCGTTGCTTCCTCAATCTTTGCAAGTGCTTCTCCTTGAAGCTCTTTTAAACGATCCTCCATCTTACATCCTCCTTAATTACTCATTATGTGATTCCTTACATATCCGCTAAAAACTTTTGGAAAACACAAAAACCCCGCCCCCAAAAAGGGACGAGGATATCATCGCGGTACCACCCTTGTTAACCGTCACATTAATGTATGATTAAACATACAAGAAATGACTGTTCACTTCATTTTGATAACGGTTAAACCGGTACACCTTTACGCTCTAATAGAGCGGTCCAAGTGCCAACTCAAGAGGTGAAATTCACTCATGTTTTTACCATAAAAATGCTTGCAGTCTTAGGCATTTTCTCCCTGAATGGAAACCATTAGCTACTCTTCTCTATCATCGTTTTTTCATATGTAAATAATAGATATTATTATAATATAAGAGGAACATTGATGCAAACCCATTTAAGCTCTAGCACGTTTTTTTTCCTCGACAAAAGCAAATGGCAAGTAAATTAAGCAAAAGATCCCAAGAGCAGCCACTTCAAGTGATAGGAGATACCAAGGATATGGGCCTAGTAAATCAATCAAGCTTGGGTTCGTTGGCTTTCTAGATAGGAACATATAATTTCCACCGGTCCACTTATTCACGATAAACACAAAGACGGCGAGTACATTTAAAGCCCCAAACGCCTTCCATACCGATTTCATTGTAGGTCGATATCCCTCAAACCAAATCATATATAGGCTTGCGAGGATGATCGCAATATGAGCTAAGAAAAAATGAAAATATCGATAATGAGGAAAGTCATATGCAAGTTCAGGGGTAATCATTGCTTGCAATGCTCCTCCTACACCTAAGAATAGGGTCACTTCAAACAATAAGAAATTTCTCGTAAATAGCATAACAATACTTAGCATTAAGGAGATTGAACAAAGTTGAAATGGGAGAGAATCGACCGGATTCCATACACCTGTATAGGAATACCATATGTATAATGTTAATTCACTAACTAACAGTAGACCAGCTAAGAAGTAGCGTATGATTCGTCTACCACTGCCTGAGATGCTATTCCTCAATAAATAGAAGGCTACTACCGTGGAAACCAGCAATAGTAGCATGACTATATGTGATAAGGAAAACAATTGAAATGGTTCACCAATGACTTTAAAGCCAGCATACTTTTCAATCATCTATTCTCACACTTTCGATAAGATTTATCTTAAATGATAAAGTAGAATTGCTGCAGCTATCGCTACATTCAGCGATTCACTTTTTCCGTAGATTGGGATATAGAGATTCTGTGTGGTTTCTTTCAGCAGTTCCTTGTTCACACCATTCCCTTCATTCCCAACGATTAGTCCAAAGGCCACTTGAGATGATGATACCTCTTGATATGGAACTGCATGAAGTAGTGCCGTACCATACACTGGTATTGATTCTTCCTTCAATTTATCTATCCATTGCTGTAAATTCCCTTTTATAATCGGGAGATGAAAAATCGCTCCTTGTGTAGAACGTATTACTTTAGAATTATAGACATCAACCGTTCCATCACCAATAATGACAGCATCTATGCCTGCTGCTTCAGCCGTACGAATTAATGTCCCAAGATTCCCTGGATCCTGTACCGCATCTATTAATAGTAATTTTGAAGCATGTTTGTCTAACTGAAAGTCTTGAACATCTCGTTGTTTACAGACGGCTACAATACCTTGTGTTGTCTCAGTCTCAGAGATTTCCTTCATGATTTCATCTGTTACAATCCTAACCATGACATCATCTAACTGCCAACGAGATGGAATCTCAGCATGTTCACTTATTATGAGTTCAGAAATAATATTTTGATATCCTAAAGCTTCCTCTACTAAATGAAATCCTTCGATCAAAAATGATTTTGAACGATCGCGTTCTTTTTTTGTTTGAAGCTTTTTCCATTGCTTCACAAGTGGATTCTTAATTGATTCTATTCTTTTCAATGAGTTAAACTCCTTCTTTATATATCTATGACGGTATAGTACAAGCTATACTAACATTTTCTTTCATTATATCCCAAAATAAATACATAATAAAATCTGAATATGTAAAAGCTACATATGAAAAGTTACATAGGAAGGGTGTTAATGATGGATTTAAATTTACGTCATGCAGTTATTTCAAATGTTTCTGGGAATTCACAAGGAGAATTACAAGATACGATTGTTGACGCGATCCAAAGCGGAGAAGAAAAAATGCTTCCAGGTCTAGGCGTATTATTTGAAGTAATCTGGCAAAATGCTTCTCAAGAAGAAAAACAAGAGATGCTAGCTACGTTAGAGCAAGGATTAAAGAAATAATGAAAGAGGCAGACGAATCTGCCTCTTTTTGTTTGCCCTTTATTCAAACGTGATCTGATCAACTGTTTTACGATCAAGACGTTTAATAACAGCTACAATTAGTTTTACTGCATTTTCATAATCATCACGATGTAGAATCGCTGCATGTGAGTGAATATAACGTGTAGCAATCGTAATCGCTAAAGATGGTACTCCTTTAAATGTTACATGAATCGCACCAGCATCTGTTCCACCACCGGGAACATAATCAAATTGGTACGGTATATCAAGCTCATCTGCTACATTTGTTACATAATCACGAAGTCCTTTATGCGAAACCATTGACGCATCGTATAGAATAATTTGAGGACCTTTCCCCATTTTACTTAAGGCTTCCTTTTCAGTAACGCCTGGAGTATCACCAGCAATCCCTACATCTACTGCGAAGCTTAGATCTGGATTGATTAATTGCGCTGAAGTTTTAGCCCCTCTTAATCCAATTTCTTCTTGAATTGTGCCTACACTATAGACAGTATTTGGGTGTTCTTCGCCTTTTAGCTGTTTTAATACATCGATAGCGATCGCACAGCCGATACGGTTGTCCCATGCTTTTGCCATAAGCATTTTTTCATTATTCATCACTGTAAATTCAAAGTATGGAACGGCTTGGTCTCCAGGACGAACACCAAATTCCATTGCTTCTTCTCGACTTGAAGCACCGATATCAATGAACATATCTTTGATTTCAACTGGTTTTTTTCGTGCTTCTGGTGATAAGATATGTGGCGGCTTTGAACCGATGATACCTGTTACTTCACCTTTACTTGTTACAATCGTCACTCGTTGAGCAAGCATGACCTGAGACCACCAGCCACCGATTGTTTGAAATTTCAAGAAACCTTTATCATCAATGTTAGTAATCATAAAGCCGATTTCATCTAAATGCCCAGCTACCATGATTTTCGGACCATCTTCTCTTCCTACTTTTTTTGCTACTAAACTGCCAAGACCGTCTGTTGTTACTTCATCAGCAAATGGAGTGATGTACTTCTTCATTACCTCACGAGGTTCTCTTTCATTCCCAGAGACACCCTTTGCATCAGTTAAATCTTTAAGCATTGTCAATGTTTCATCTAGCTTTGCCATGTATTCAACTCCTAATATGTACGGTATATGTCATTCATTCCACTTAATTATACAAAAGATTCTTTAAAAAGCGAAATTTAATAACCTTGTTCTTGTCTCTCAAAATTCACTTCATTCTTTGATATATAAGCTTGAACGATTTGCTCTTCTGAAAATCCAAGAATCACAGCCAATGTGAAATAATCTTGAATTAATTTCTTATAATCCTCTATGGATTTACTTGATTGAAAGGCTGTGATTTGTTGATACAGCACTAAAAACTGCTCAACTGTATTCCCCTTCTTTTCCTCTAGAAAATCAAGCACTTCGGATTCAAACCCTAAATCTATACCAAGTGATAAGATAAAATGTACACCATCTACAAATTCCTCTAATATTGTCTCACGACTAGCAGGAGGCTTTAAACTCCAAAATTTAAATGCTCTCGTTTCATTCGCTAATTCACCTAACTCAACCAGCAAAGCCAATATTTTTCGATCAAATAAATCCTCATCTTCTAAATGATGCTGATTAACAATATGTTGGTCCAGCTTAGTTTGCATAGTAAAAAGTTGTCTTAAATCCATTCCATCAGCTCCTGTTCGAATCAATAGATAAAATTATAACAAATAATTATCATAAAAATGAAACCTTTTCACTTCTTGTTCGTAAATAAAAGGAATCATACTGCGCAGGAGGAATATAGAATGATTGTGATACTATTAAGATTATTATTATTTGCAGCAATCTTCTTTATTATATTTAGCATTATTAAATATATTTTGAGCCCAAAACGAAAACTAGAGCTTGCTCATGAGCAAAAAAAATTTTACTTCTTAGATGATCAAAAGAACGTCAGAAAGAATTTTCAACTGACTTATAAAGGAGTATTATTTGAGGGCGAGAAATATTTAGGAACAACAGATCGAGCTTTTGATGTAATATCCATTTTTGTATGGACGAAGAACACAGCCGAATTAAAAGGACTGACGTATGATGATTTCAACGTTGTTGAGAGAAAAATAAAAGCAGCCTATCCAAATGCAAAAATTGATTGGAAGAGTCCAATTAAAGAATTCCTCATGAAAAAACAGCGATAGTTGAGTTCTATCGCTGTTTTTTCTATCTTTTTTTATTCGCCAAATTTCTTCTCTACCTTAGGAGCGAAAAACTCGTTCCATTTAATAATCACTTGCTTTTCCCTTAAGAGATAAAACAATAGAGTTAGAGAAAGAAGAATGACGGCGATCATCGTTGCCGAAAACTCTCGGATAAATTGCCCGAACACTGTATAGAATAGGGCAACTGGGATATTGGTTACAATTGAACTCTTAGTATATTGTCTAAAGTTTCTTGTTACCTCTATTAGGCAGAGTGATAGAAGATGAAAGTTAATAAAAGGAATTAACCGCAAAATGGCAATTTGCCCAATTGTAAAATTCACCTTATCCCCAAGCCATTTCTCCTTTAAGCGGTTAACCTTCTTGAAAGTTGATGGCATCTTCTTAAATAAAACGTAAAAAGCAACACTTAAGCAGGACAACCCTATTAGTGAATATAGCGTGCCAAATAATGCTCCAAATAATATCCCCCCGACTACACAAACAACTTGAACAGGAATTAATAAAAACGGTCTGATAAGATGTAATAAAATAAAGGCTGCTGGTGCAAGCATACCGGTTGATTCGACAAATACAAATAACAATGTCATTGTATCATCCAAGCTAGGTCACCTCTTCTCCCTTGAGGATTCATGACAATCTGAATTAGGTGAAAATCAGAACTTGTGATGCTACTTAAAGATATACAACTTCTCTTGGTTTTATGACTACTTTAGACATACATGACTAGTATATAAAGATAAATCAAGGCCGTTACAATCGATAATAATGGCAAAAGCACTCTAAACGAAAGATGCTTTGTTTTATGACGGAAACGGAACATACCGATTGTTAATCCAAGTGCCCCACCTAATATGGCTGTGACCCAGATCTGACGCTCACTGATTCTCCATTCATTCTTTTTTGCTTTTTGCTTATCACTATACATAACGGTATATCCATAAAAGTTAATGATTGCATAAATGATAACTATTACCCAATTATTCATAGTTTCCCTCCAACAAAAAAAGATCATCCTCTAATACTACTAGAGAATGATCTTTTCTACTATCCTTAAAAATTACTTAAGGTTGTTTTTTGCAACTGTTGCTAATTCAGCGAAAGCTTTTTCATCGCTAACTGCTAATTCAGCAAGCATTTTGCGGTTTACTTCGATACCAGCAACTTTTAATCCGTGCATTAAACGGCTATAAGAAAGACCGTTCATACGTGCAGCTGCGTTGATACGAGTAATCCAAAGCTTACGGAAGTCGCGCTTCTTTTGACGACGATCGCGATAAGCATACATTAATGATTTCATTACTTGTTGGTTTGCTACTTTATATAAAGTATGTTTTGAACCATAATAACCTTTTGCTAATTTTAATACCTTTTTACGACGTTTGCGTGTTACTGTACCGCCTTTTACTCTTGGCATTGTGTTTCCCTCCTAGATCTATCTTTCAAAGTTATGCGATTTATTTGATGTTGTCTAATAAGTGACGAATACGTTTGAAGTCGCCTTTGCTCACTACAGTAGATTTACGTAGCTTACGCTTTTGCTTTTGAGACTTATTAGCGAATAAGTGGCTAGTGTAAGCGTGTGAACGCTTCAGCTTACCTGATCCAGTCTTCTTAAAACGCTTTGCAGCGCCACGATGTGTTTTCATTTTTGGCATTGGGTGTTCCTCCTCAATTCATTACTTTTCGTTTTTCGGTGCTAACATTAAGAACATACTACGTCCGTCCATTTTCGGTGCAGATTCAACTGTACTCACCTCAGCACAAGCTGCTGAGAAACGGTCTAATACTCGTTGACCAATTTCTTTATGTGTAATGGCACGGCCTTTAAAACGAATTGATGCTTTTACTTTATCGCCTTTTTCAAGGAATTTAATCGCGTTACGCAATTTCGTGTTAAAGTCATGCTCATCAATTGTAGGACTTAAACGAACTTCTTTAACATTAATAATCTTTTGGTTTTTGCGGGCTTCTTTTTCCTTCTTTTGTTGTTCAAAGCGGAATTTCCCATGATCCATAATTTTGCATACAGGGGGTTTCGCATTTGCTGCTACAACCACTAAATCAAGGTTTACTCTTGCAGCAATTTCAAGTGCTTCTTGCTTAGTTTTGATACCAAGCTGTTCACCATTTTGATCAATCAAACGAACTTCACGTGCACGAATGCCCTCATTAACCATCATGTCTTTGCTAATAATTAGCCACCTCCAAGGTAATTTGCCGAATCCTTATTTGATATGCCGAACACGGCTTCTTCAACCAATGATTTTCATATTGAACCTAATTTCCAGGTTTACACATAAAAAAGTGTGGATGCATACTACACCCACACTTACGATTTCAATTAAATAATTAAAAGATATCTCGTAAACCTGTCAACTACATAAACATGTGTCATTCAGGTGAGAAGCGGGTGCTTCTGCTTATTACCAAACAAGTATTCAGTTTCCTCAGTTACTATACCATGCATACGTGTTGCACGTCAAGTCAATCGCTTTTTTTAGCACAAAAATTATTGTAACAGAGTATTTATGTTATATCAAGGTTTTTTTATCGAATGATTGTTTTTCGTATATGTTACTATTTTTAAAGCCTAATCCTGTATACACTCCGCGTCCTGCGGGGTGACTGGTGAGCCTCCTCGTCGCTTTCGCTCCTGCTCACGTCTCACTTTAGCCACGTATCCCGCAGGAGTCTACGTGTATTAAGGCTGCTATAATATGCAACAAACTCAAAAAACTGCCTAACGATTTACTTCTTGTTTTAGTCCTTGAACAAAGGCATCAAAGCTTACTGTTTCTGATTTTTGTTCACCATATTTACGGACATTTACTGCATGTTCCTGTACTTCATTATCACCTACAACAAGCATGTAAGGAATCTTTTGCATTTGTGCTTCTCTTATCTTATAGCCAATCTTCTCATCACGCTCATCAAGCTCGACACGGAAGCCTTGTGCTTGTAAGTCTTCTTGAACCTTCTTAGCATAGTCTAAGTGAGCTCCAGGTGAGACTGGAATCACTTGAACTTGTATTGGTGAAAGCCAAGTTGGGAATGCCCCCTTATACTCTTCAATTAAGAAAGCAACGAATCGTTCCATTGTTGAAACCACTCCACGGTGGATAACAACAGGTCGATGCTGTTTCCCATCCTCACCTACATAAGTTAAATCAAATCGTTCTGGAAGCAAGAAGTCTAATTGAACAGTTGAAAGAGTTTCGTCCTTTCCTAATGCTGTACGAACCTGTACATCAAGCTTAGGACCATAGAAAGCAGCTTCTCCTTCAGCCTCATAATAGTCAAGACCAAGATCATCCATCGCATCTTTTAACATACCTTGCGCCTTTTCCCACATTGCATCATCATCGAAATACTTTTCCTTATCCTCTGGATCACGATAGGATAGACGGAAGCTATAATCTTTTAAGCCGAAATCTTTATATACCTCTTGAACTAAATTCACTACACGGATGAATTCATCCTTAATTTGATCAGGACGCACAAAGATATGAGCATCATTTAATGTCATTCCTCGAACACGTTGAAGACCTGATAATGCTCCACTCATTTCGTAACGGTGCATTAAGCCAAGCTCCGCAATACGAATTGGTAGCTTACGGTAGCTGTGGATTTCGTTTTTATAGACCATCATGTGATGTGGACAATTCATTGGTCTTAAGACAAATTCTTCATTTTCCATTTCCATTTTCGGGAACATGCCATCTTGATAATGATCCCAGTGTCCAGACGTCTTGTAGAGATCAACACTACCTAATACCGGAGTATACACATGGCTATAGCCTAATCTTTCTTCTTTATCTACAATATAGCGTTCAATCACACGACGAATTGTTGCACCTTTTGGTAACCAAAGTGGTAAGCCTTGACCAACTTTTAGCGAGTTTGTGAATAAATTTAATTCTTTTCCTAATTTACGGTGGTCACGCTCTTTCGCTTCCTCTAACAGGCGTAAATGCTCATCGAGCTCTGCTTTCTTGAAAAAAGCAGTACCGTAAATACGTTGTAGCATTTTGTTTTTGCTATCCCCGCGCCAGTAAGCACCTGCAATGCTTAATAGCTTAAATTCTTTAATTTTGCCAGTAGAAGGAACGTGTATCCCACGACATAAATCAAAGAACTCGCCTTGTTCATATATAGTAACTTTCTCACCCGCTGGAATAGCTTCAATTAGTTCCAATTTTAGATTGTCACCAATCTCACTAAAACGAGTCATAGCTTCTTCGCGACTTACTTCTTTACGAACAATATCAAGATTTTCATTTGTGATTTTTTTCATTTCTTTTTCAATCGCTTTTAAATCCTCTGGAGTTAATGATTCCTCCATATCAATATCATAATAGAATCCATTCTCAATAACTGGGCCAACACCTAATTTAACATCTTTATATAAACGTTTAATTGCTTGTGCCATTAAATGCGCAGTACTATGACGCATGATTTCTAAGCTTTCAGCACTGTCTTGAGTGATGATAGCAATTTCTCCATCTTCAAGAATTTCAGTACGAAGGTCTATTTGCTGTCCGTTGAATAAGCCAGCGATTGATTTCTTTTTTAAGCCAGGACTAATTGAGCCGGCAATATCTTCAGTTGTCGTGCCTTTAGGAAACTCCTTTACTGCACCGTCTGGAAATGTAATTTTTACTACTTCTGACATGACATTCACTCCTTTAATCATTTTTTTAGACAAAATAAAAAACTCGCCCCTAAAAAAGGGACGAGCTATTATTTATAAGTTCGTGGTTCCACCCTTGTTCCCATGTAAGTAGCTAAGCTTCTTACAAGGCTCAAGAAAACGATAACGGGTTTTCCCGTCAGTAATTACTAAAAGAGTCGCTCTTTGTTCACTACTGAAGTTTAAAGGTGGTAAGTCATTGAATCGTGTTAGGAAGTTCTCAGCCTAGCCTTCCCTCTCTTTGAACCGTATCGCAATCACTCTTGTCCTTATCACTACTGTTCACTCTATTTGATTCTTGAATAAGTAATATGCTAAGTATTATATTGCTTCTATCCAAAGAAAGCAAGAGTGAAATGCGGATGTTAGATTTTTTTCTGTAATTTGGCTTGTTCAAAGTAATTTCTCGAATAAATTTGAACTCGCTCTAAAAAGATATTCTGAATGGTTTGTACCATTCCATGATCTACCTCATTCGTATAGATAATGATTGATTGAGGCGAAATCGACACTAATGGTGCAATCACCGTTGAATCAATATACATTGGGTGACTTACAATTAATTTACGGTCAATATGCCTTGTAATCTCAGAGTATTTTAACTCTGTAAAAGAGTCATTGTAAAAATAAAAATGTTCATCATGATAAATGTGTAAGCAATCAATTTTTGCTGACCGATCAAACGTGTAGTCCCTTAAATTTTGAATAAAGTTTTGATATTCTTGCTCGAGCTTATATTCATCTATTGCCATCTCAGCAATTTTTAGCAACTTCTCTGTGTAGTTGTGTAGTCTAAATTTGATAAAGGATTCAAATGAAAATGAGATGGTTGTTCTCATAAATTCTTGAAGAGCCTCTGCTACAACCTCTTCTCTTGCTTTCAGTTCTTCAAGCTGTGGCATATCATCATATTGTCCACCAAGTAGCCCATGTGCAATTTGAAGTATTTGATGTTGCTCTTCTACATCTGTGAAATAAAAATCACTTTCAATAATCGATAATAACTGTGAATCTTCCACACACTCAATAATATATTGGGTTAAGACTGGAATAATCAATGTCCTTAGAGCTATTTCTTTCTTTGCCTGAATGGAGATAAACAATGTATTATTTTGTTCTAAATCATATGTAATGTTTATGTAATTTATTGAAAGAGCTAGCTTGGCTTTGTTTAATAACTCATATAATCGCTTTGCCTCTAACCCATCTTGAAAAGAAATTTGAATCAAGTTTGTCCCTCCTTTTGCCAGTACCCTGTTCATATGTATATGGGGAGTAGGACAAATTTAGAAGAGATAAATAGAAACAATTTTGATGAAGTTTTATTACCAGGTCATACAACAGCTACAATAAAATAAGGTGAAATCAATTTGATCTCACCTGTACGTCATATTATTGATTCATTGAAAGATTTTTTGAACGATAGCTATGTGGTGTTGTTATATTTATAATATGTGACTCATCCATTTTATTTTTGATTCGATCAGCGATTCGACCACCATAACGCTCCTCAAGTTCATGTAAATCTAAATTGGAAGTATAGATTGTACTTTTTCCTTGGCGCTGATTGATTAATAAAAACATTACTTCCTCTACCCAATCTGTTTTTCTTTCTGCACCGATGTCATCTAGAATTAATAAATCAACCTGTTCAATAGCAGAAAATAAATCATTCTCAGAGAAGTCAACGTCTTTTCGGATAATACTCCTAATCACATTTAATAGTTTTGGTACATCAAAGAAAAGTGCTGTATAACCTGTATTTTTTATTAGTTTATAGGAGGACACAGCCAAGTGACTCTTTCCACGACCTTTATCTCCATAAATATATAGTGATTCTTTTTTCGTGAAGTTTTCTAAATAGTCGTAAATTCGCTCAACAGCTTGGTCGAGACTTTCATAATCTGATTTAAAGTTCGAAAACTCGGCATTTTTTAAGTCATCATTTAAAATGGAAAACCTTTCAAAGAAACTAATTTTAGCTTGTTTAGAGGCTTCAATGGTTTCTGATGCTAGGCGGCAATCACATTCGTTTTTTAAGATGTCCCATTCACCTTTTCTTTCACCACCAATGATTTTCATACGGACTGTTTTTACTTCACGATTACATTTAGGGCATGTATATTGTTCAAGTATTTCCATGTTCCCCATATCACCAAGTAGCTTTCCGATCCGTTCCATATACTCACTCCTCTCACTTATTCAAAATCCGCTTAACGGTCTCTATCTCTACACCTGACATCTTAGCTATTTTAGGTAACGAATAAGTACCCTTATTATAAAGAGACTTCACAACCGCCTCAACGTACTGCATTTTCTTTTCATCATATTTAGGCTTTTGAACTACAATTTGTTCTGCCTTTTTTTCTTTATACTCTTTTCTTACAACATTGTTTGGTTTTTGTTCAGTAACAGTGGACTTTGCAGCCTTCTGTTCCTTTAATTTAGATTCAAGGTCTAAAAAGCGTTTTGCCCACTTATTCTCAGTTACTTCCTCTACTTGCTTAGGAGCAGGCTGAGTGGACTGTGTAGGCACTACTGCCCCTTCTTTTTTCTTGGCCGCTTCCAGCTCTCTGAACTTTAGTGCCATAACCTTGTCCTTTTCTTCCTGCTGCTTTACTTTTTCTTCTTGTTTTCTTCTCATCCTAATTGCACCATGCTCAATTAACTGTTCCTCTAAGAGGGAAAAGAAGGATTTCACACTCGATGTTTGATTAAAACAAAAATGAAGAATCGTGACATATTCCTTCTCTGTAAATAAATCCTTATATAATTCCTGATATTGAAGAATGCCATATAAAAAGTTACTATTTACACTTTCATACAGTTTTATTTTTTCCGCATGATATTCAATCGCTCGTTCTAAGTATGATTTATCTTGATTCATTTAACCCTCCCCCGAATAAAAGGAACCTATTGATGATCAGATGATTGTAATAGTTCTTTCAGCTTTGCTACACGTTCTTGAAGCTGGCTTTTCTCTTCTGTTAAATCTTCTTGTTTATCTACTTGTGTTGCCGGTACACTTTTCTTTTGAGCATTACCCTTTGATTTGGTGGTTTGCTTCTTTTGGGTCGCCCATTTTTGGTATTCACGAGTCTCTTCTCTTGCTAATAGCATAGCCTCTTTTACTGTTTTGACATTCTTTCGTGTCCAATGGCTAGCTATTTTTTCAATATACGCTTTTGAAAGCTTCATATCTGTTTTTAGCATGACGTAGTAAATTAACACATTGACTACCCCAGGTAACAGCTTCTGATGAAACATGATATCTTCGATGATTTTCAAGTCAACAGCAGCAGGCTCAATTCCTCCTGACAAATCTGTTAAGAGTTGCTTAGGGGAAATTTGTTCTAACTGCTGCATAAGCTCTTCGTCTTTTGTTTTTGGCTGTTGATCCATCATCGACCGATAAGGTATAGGCTGTGTTCGTTCAATCAGGGTAGGAAGAACATTACCATGTTCAAACTGATACCAATCTCTCGCTGCTTTTCTTAGCATCTCAATATCGATATTCTCCATATGGTCAAATGCACTCATGACAATATTTTGCATCTCAATCGGATTAATATCGTACAAGAAGCTCAACTTTCTAATGGCTTCCTTTACCTTTGGTGTCAATGATTTACTCGGAATCATCACTTCTGACATACCTGAGATTAATAAATCAAAATCAAATATAGACTCGCTGACTTCTGGAAATTCAGCACTAGTTCTTGAGAAGTATTCTTTCCCATTACTTAATTCAAGGTCTTCCCTTGCCTCTTCTGAAATATTAGAAACCATTTCCTTTGGATTAACTGATTTGAATACATGATCAAATGATTTGGATACCACTTTAAATTTTTCCATATCGAGTACTTCGTCAGAAAAGAACTTTTTCAACTTTAGAAATTTATTCTTTCCAATCAGATGATATAAATAAATATTTAGCATTCCATCATTGAAGAATTCTTGAGGGGAAAGAGGTGGTTTAAGTTCATATATAAATAATCTTGTTTCATCATCTTCATTGACAAACGTATTTAACAGCCCAATGCCTTCAAGCTTAATTCTTTCATGATAGATTTCTTTTAGATTCAATTGTTGCAATACCATGATGCTGTGATGAGTATTTTCCTCGCTCCACAGTCGATTTTGTTGAAGCTCGCTCCATAATGTTAAATATAGGCTTAATGCCTTTGCCCCAATTAAAGGTTGATAAAGTAATGTTAAGATATTTCGATCAAATTCGTTATTTAGAACCCCTGCAGATTTCACAAGATATCGATCTACTGGGAGTAATTCCTTCCAATGCTGCTCCATACTAATCAATGCCTTCCCTCTACTAATTCTAAGGTCTTGCTCTAAATTGTTGTTTATTAAGCCGCTGCTAGAAATACTACTTTATTATAAGGATATCATATTATTGTCCCCAGAAAAGCTGGAGAAAACAGCCTAAGGTAAATGATAAAATGAAGAAAAAGAGCTTAACCTAAGCTCTTTATCTCTATCTTTCTTTTTTTATTAGCTCTTTTAGCTCATCAATGAATACATTAATGTCTTTGAATTGACGATATACAGAAGCAAAACGTACATATGCAACTTCATCAATACTTGCTAATCGATCCATCACCAGCTCACCTATAGATTCACTTTGCACTTCTGAAATCCCTAAGTTTCGCAATTCTTTTTCCACTTCATGAGTAATATCTTCTATTTGTTTTAAAGCAACTGGGCGTTTTTCGCAAGCCTTTATTAAACCACGAAGAATTTTTTCTCTGCTAAATTCTTCACGGGTGCCTTCTTTTTTCACAACAATAAGCGGAATTTCTTCGACTTTTTCAAACGTTGTGAAGCGATACTGACATTCCTCACATTCACGTCTTCTTCTGATAGCTCGTCCATCATCAACTGGGCGAGAATCTAAAACTCTAGTTCCATTATGTTGACAAGTAGGGCATTTCATCGCAAACAGCTCCCATCCATTCCATAAGAAGAACATTCATTCTTCAAGCGTTCACATACTTTTATCTTATAAGAAAGCTGCAATAAGTACAAGCTTTAATAAGCTTCAAATTGATTATTGTGATCCCCCAGCATGAATAAATGGTAACTTACGATCTAACGTTTGGTATAAGGTTGTAATTAGCTTGTGACTAGCCCCGAAATCAATTGGTAAAAGCAATGTATTCGTGGTTGCAGAGAAATCTACTGATGTTTCAAAAGGACGAACACTAATGACTGTTGCGACAATAAATGATTTCTTTCCTTTAATGCTCATTTCCCCGCGCTCTTCAGAGATTGAAGTGATGGTATATCCATCCATTTGTTCAATCATTTCTTTAACCGCTTCCATTGCTTTCTTTTGTGATGTCTTATAATAGTGACTTTTTAATGATTCATCTCTATGATCATCTCTTGTTTCATTATGATTTGTAAATAAACGCTTAAGCTTCCCCATATTCGTTAAGCACTCCTTTTAGGATTATATTTTGATTGTTAGTAATGTCTGATAATGTTAATACGTATTAAAAAAAGAGGTGCATTGTATACACCTCTTAATTTTAGTCTATTATTCATATTTTTTAAAGAGCTTTTACTTGTGTTGGTTTAATTTGCACTGGACCTTTACCACGAGGGATCTCAATATTCTCACGAGTTTGTGCTCCTAGAGCCTCAGCAATATAATCTGCAGCAATATTCGGATCTAAGTCACCACAAGTATACACATCAATGCTTGCATAACCATGTTCAGGAAAGCTATGAATGGTTAGGTGAGATTCAGAAATGATAACCACTCCGCTTACACCTTGTGGTGCGAACTTGTGAAATGCTACCTCACGTACTTCAGCTCCTGATTTAAGTGCTGCATTGACAAATGTTCGCTCAATTTCTTGCACATTATTTAATTTTTCAAAGTTACATCCCCATAGCTCAGAGATGACATGACGTCCCATTGTTTCCATTTTTGTTCCCCCTTTAACAAAATTTGTTCCATGAGCTCTTTGCAATGGCATGTGAATACTACCACGGGGGAAAGTTAGTCCAGAGAGGTCCTAACCCTTTAAGTAGTCACAAAACCTGCGAATGTAAGAAGTTCACGAAAAATAGTATACTTTGTTTGGTATATTTTTGCAACCGACTTTTAGCAAATTGGATGGATTGTAAAGGGGTTTTTCAACGATTAGTTTGTCTGTAGATGGACGTCATCATGCAGAGAAAACTTAGCCAACTTTTGAATTACTTACCGAACCCATTTTGTAGCCAACATGCTTCGCTAAATCGACCACTCTGCTCGAATATCCCCATTCATTATCATACCAAGCAAGAACTTTGATTTTGCGAGAACCAATGACCATAGTCGATAATCCATCAATAATCGATGAATGCGGATTTGTATTAAAATCAATGGATACAAGTGGTTCTGTCGTAAATTGAATAATTCCATTCATTTTGTTCATTGCTGCCATGTTGAAGGCATGATTCACATCTTCTTTTGTGACATCTGTATTTACATCTACTACTAGGTCAACGAGGGATACATTCGGTGTTGGTACTCTTAGCGCTAATCCGTGCAATTTCCCTTTTAAATGTGGTAAGACTAATGACAGAGCCCTTGCAGCTCCAGTTGTAGTTGGGATGATGGACTGTCCGCAAGCACGTGCTCTTCTAAGATCTTTGTGGGGATTATCAATATTATTTTGGTCGTTTGTATAAGAATGCACAGTTGTCATAAGGCCGTTTTGGATACCGAACTGTTCATCTATAACTTTTATGACGGGTGCAAGACAGTTTGTTGTGCAGGATGCATTTGAAATAATCGTGTGGTTTCTTATATCAAATTTATGTTCATTAACTCCCATCACAATTGTTATATCTTCATTATCTCCTGGTGCAGTTAAAATCACTTTCTTTGCACCTGCCTTCACATGTGCCATCGCTTTTTCTTTAGAATTAAATTTCCCAGTCGCTTCAATCACAATATCTATGTCTAAATGGTTCCATGGGAGTTCTAGTGGATCTCTTGAGCTTAGTAGATTGATTCTTTTTCCATTCACAATGAGTATATCTTCATCAGTAGTTACTTCCCCATCGAAAACGCCATGAATGGAGTCGTATTTAAGTAGGTGTGCTAAAGTTTCTGCAGGATAGCTTGCATTAATTGCTATTATATCTAATTCATTTTCCATCATAGCTTTACGAAATACCATTCTTCCAATTCGTCCAAATCCATTAATCGCCACTCTAGGTTTCATATATAACTCGCCTCCGTTATATGTGTTATACTTTTTATCTGTTTTTCCTTTTAAAGTATAACATGAATATAAATAGTATGTAATTATCAATTTGCACAAATTTAAAATGTTATTATATTTTGAATGTTTTTGAAAAAGGACAACTAATAAGCAAAAAAAGAACTACTTTATAAAGTAGCTCTTAGACATAAGTAATAATATTCCATTCTTTAAGTATTTCAATTAGTTGTTGTTGTGTATGTTCTGTAGTTCCGTTATTGTTAATCACTGCGTCAGCAAGATGAACTTTGCTCATTAGTGGCATTTGCGAGGAAATTCTTGCCCTTGCCTCGTTTAGAGATAAATCGTTTCTTGCCATGAGTCTTTGAACCTGTATTTCTTCATCAACAAACACAAGCATTGTTTTATCAACCAAATGAGTTAAATTACTTTCAAATAGCAAGGGAATATCTAAGAAGACAGCTTTCTCTCCTTCTGCGAGATAATGTTCTTTCTCTTTGATCATTCTTTTTCGAACTGCTGGATGAACAATCTCATTCAACTGCTTTCGTTTGTCCTCATCATGAAAGATGATTGACCCGAGTTTTGCTCGATTGATCGACTTATCTTCATTTACTATTTCTTCACCAAATGAATCTATAATTTGTAGATAAGGCTGTTCTCCGATCTCTACCACTTTTTTTGCAATGATATCTGCATCAATGACAGGAAATCCCATGCTTAGTAGCATTGTGGATACCGTGCTTTTTCCACTTGCGATTCCTCCAGTTAGTCCAATAACACAAGACATGATTAGTTATCCTCCTAAGTTGATTAAAACTTCCATATACCTAGTACAATTAGTAAAACTCCTGGTAAGAATGTGAATTTCTCTACCCATTTCATTTCAGAAAAGAATCTGCCACATTTGATTCCACTTGTAACAAATAACGAACTCATCACGGCGACAAACACCGCCATTAGCCAAGGTGAATAGCCAAGTAATGCCGCTCCAATACCAGCACCAAAAGCATCTAATGATAAGGCTAATCCGAGTAAAAAGGCTTCAATCCCGGTAATCGTCCCAGATTTATCAAAATCCGCATCCATCGGTCTTTTTAAAATCTGAATGACTAATCCTAAAGATTTAATTTCAACCTTCACTAATGTTTTTCTTTCTTGGTGTGATTCATTACTATCATTTTGAGGTCGGAAAAACTGATACAAAATCCAAGCACCAATTAATACTAACACTATGCCTCCAACCATCTCAGCAAAATCTGGCGAAAGAAAGCTGGCAATCGAATTACCAACAGCCATCGCAAGTAATAATGTTAATGCAGAACAGCACGCGATCATCACGATTGATTTAAAAGGTATTTGCATTTTCCTTAATCCATAGGTGAAACCAACACTAAAGCTATCTAAGCTTACCGCAAATGCTAACAAAAGTAGTGAGATATATTGAACCATTAATTTTTAAGCTCCTCCCCTAACAATCGCTAAGTTAGTATATGGAAGGAGCCTATTTGATGTGAACTGTCCTTATTAAATTAATTGAACTTTACTTTTGACATTTAGGGCAAAAGTGAGTCCCTCTACCACCTACAACTGTTTTCTCAATGATGGTTCCACACCTCTTACATGGTTCACCCTTTTGGCCATAGACAAACAACTCAAGCTGGAACATTCCAATTTCACCTTGCGAATTAACGTAAGAGCGAATGGTACTACCACCCTTATCAACTGCTTCTTGTAGAGTTGAAATAATCTCTTGGTGAAGTCTTTTTATTTCCCTTGGCTTAATTGAGCTTGCCTCTCTCTCAGGATGAATTCCCGCTCGAAATAACGCTTCATCCACATAGATATTTCCTAAACCAACAACAATCTTTTGATCTAATAAGGCAACTTTTACTTTGCGGTTTGTTTTCTTAAGGTACTCCGTCAGACGTTGTTCCGTGAATTCAGCTGAAAAAGGCTCTGGCCCAAGTTGAGCAAGTGGTAGGCTTTGTTCCTCTTCCCCTTTTAAATACAAATGAAAGGTACCAAACTTTCGAACATCACGATAACGTAACTCTGTTCCATCTGTAAACGTGAATATCACATGAGTATGCTTATCAAATGTCTCCACGCTTTGGTATAATCCATACCTACCTTCCATTCTTAGGTGAGAAACAAGGGTGTAATCATCTAAGATAAATTTAATGAATTTACCTCTACGCTCTACATCATGTATTGTTTGACCTTTTATTGCATCAATAAATTGCTCACTATCGGCTGGCTTTTTAATCATTTTCGGCCAAAAAACCTGCACGTTTTGGATTGTTTTCCCTGCAACTAGCCCAATTAATGTACGCCTTACTGTTTCTACCTCTGGTAATTCTGGCATACAATCACTCCTTTATTTAGCGTCATACCATGTTGGTCCGTATGAATAATCCACTTTTAACGGAACTTGTAATTCAACGGCATGCTCCATTACTTCTGGAACGATCTTCTCTAATTTTTCAATCTCATCCCGTGGTGCTTCAAAGATGAGTTCATCATGCACCTGTAATAATAATTTAGCTTGGAGCTTTTCATTTTCTAATCGTTTAGCCATCTCAATCATCGCTTTTTTGATGATATCAGCTGCACTTCCTTGAATTGGAGTGTTCATCGCTGTTCTTTCTGCAAAGCTTCTGACATTGAAGTTACGGGCAGTGATTTCAGGAATATATCTTCTACGCTGTAAAAGAGTGGAGACATACCCTTTTTGCTTCGCATCTTGAACAATTTCCTCCATATAATCTTTCACGCCTGGGAAGCTTTCAAGATATCTTTCAATAAATTTCCCTGCTTCTTTTCTCGTAATGTCCAAGTTTTGAGATAAACCATAATCACTAATACCATATACAATTCCAAAATTAACTGCCTTTGCCTGTCTTCTCATATTAGAAGTAACCTCTTCTGCTTTCACATGAAATACATCCATCGCTGTTTTCGTATGTATATCAAGATCATGTCTGAAGGCATCTATTAGGTTATCATCATTAGCAATATGAGCTAATACACGTAATTCAATTTGAGAATAATCGGCAGCAAAGATCACCCAATCACTATGTGAAGGTACAAAGGCTTGTCTAATTTTACGTCCTTCTTCTAATCGAATCGGTATATTTTGTAGGTTAGGGTCGGTTGAGCTTAAACGACCAGTCTGTGTCAATACTTGATTATAAATGGTATGAACCTTTGACGTGTCGTTATGAACAACCTTTAATAATCCTTCAATATAAGTCGATTGCAATTTCCCAAGCTGACGATAGTCTAAAATATATTCAATGATCGGATGCTTACTTGCAAGTTTCTCAAGGATATCTGCTGAAGTTGAGTAACCAGTTTTTGTCTTCTTGACGACAGGTAAGCTAAGCTTTTCGAAAAGTATCACTCCGAGCTGCTTCGGTGAATTAATATTAAACTCCTCACCCGCTAGTTCATAAATCTGTTTCTCCAGTGTAGTTAGCTTTTCTGTAATTTCTTTTCCCATCATTTGAAGTCTAGGAACATCTACAGTGATTCCTTCTGATTCCATGTCAGCCAAGATTCTAGCTAAAGGCATTTCTAAATCAGTAAATAATTCATATTGCTCATTTTCCTTTAATTCTTCTTCATATATTTCCTTTAATTTATGTAATGCGATCGCTTTTCTTACAAGATGCTCTGCAAGGATCTTTTCTTCAGGACAGCATCTTTTTGCCCCTTTTCCGTAAACAGCTTCATCTGTTTGAATATCCATGATTCCTTTTGCTTTGGCAATTGTAGCAATATCTTCAAACGTCTGTGAAGGATCAAGGATATAACTTGCAATAAGACAATCGAAATCTACTCCATTTAAATCAATATCCTTCCAGCGTAGGGCAACAATTGATCTTTTTCCATCATAAACAGTCTTTCTGTTACTCTCATCGGCTGCCCATTCTTTAAATAATGATGACCGGGTGGCAACCTCTGTTGGAATAAAGTAATAACCATTCTTATTGACGATAGCGATACCTTGTATATCGGATTGATGATAATTCCCTTCCATTACTTCAATAATAATCGTTGAATCTGTCGTTAATACTTCTTGATTGAGATCTTCAACAAAAGTAAAGTCAATCTCTTCTAATACATGATCTTCCTCAGATTCAACGATGTCCATTTTATCTAATAATGAGTTAAAGCCTAATTCTTTGAATAACTCAATCACCTTTTTCTCATCGTATCCTTCATATTGCGTGTCTGGTAAAGAAACTTCAATCGGTGCTTCTGTGAGAATTGTAGCTAGCTGCTTACTTAGGATGGCTTGTTCTTTAAATTCCTCAAGTTTTTCCTTTAGTTTTTTCCCGCTGACCTTGTCCGTGTTTTCAAGTAACGACTCTAGTGTTCCAAATTCTTTTAATAGCTTAAGAGCTGTTTTTTCACCTACACCAGGAACTCCAGGAATATTATCTGACGTATCCCCCATCAGACCTTTCATATCAATAATTCGTTCTGCTGGAATGCCATACTTTTCTTCAATAAAGGCTGGAGTGTATGAATCTACATCTGTGATCCCCTTTTTTGTAATATCCACGGTGACTTTATCTGTTGCTAGCTGTGTTAAGTCTTTGTCACCTGAGATTACTTTGACCTCGAATCCTTCTTTTTCAGCTTGAATTGATAAGGTCCCGATAATATCATCAGCTTCATACTTCTCTAGTTCATATCGTTTGATATTATAGGCATCTAAAAGCTCACGTACGAAAGCAAATTGTTCAGATAGCTCTGGTGGTGTTTTTTGTCGGCCACCCTTATATTCACTAAATGTGGAATGACGGAAAGTTGTTTTACCCGCATCAAATGCAACGAGCATATGGGTTGGTTTCTCATGTTCAAGGATTCTCATAAGCATCATCGTAAAACCATATACAGCATTCGTGTGAATCCCTTTATCATTATTTAGAAGAGGTAAAGCGAAGAACGCGCGATAGGCGATGCTGTTCCCATCTATTAACACTAGTTTTTTACTCAAAATAAATCCTCCCTAGTTCATTCATGTCATGTCTACATTTTATCATGTTCAGAAAAAGAAAGGAAAATAACTGATTATCTCTTGAGACAAAAAAAACAGACCCCTAAGGATCTGTTTTTTCGCTTATATAATTAAGCTTTAGTTACGTTAGCAGCTTGTGGTCCACGGTTACCGTCAACGATTTCAAAAGTAACAGTTTGACCTTCTTCTAATGATTTGAAGCCTTCGCCTTGAATAGCTGAGAAGTGAACGAATACATCGTCTCCACCTTCGCGCTCGATGAATCCGAAACCTTTTTCTGCGTTAAACCATTTTACTTTACCTTCTAACATTTTGTTTCCTCCTAGTGTGTTTGCACACAGTGTAATACTATTCTTGCTCTAAGAGATATTTCAAGACGAAAAGCCATTTAGAACTTGTTCTATCCAAACATTCCGAACAAAAATAATTCTTCTTAATTTTAACAGTAAACCCAAGACTTAGCAAGTATTTATAACAATGATTCGCTATTTTCACGATACTTTTCTTAGTACTGTAGACGATCTACTCCATATAGCCCATTAGAATTCTTGCATATGGTGAATCTGATGGTAGAATAATCACTGTTTTATCATTAATTGTCTTCTTATATGAGTCTAGTGTTCTATATAAACTATAGAATTCTGGATCTTTCGAGAATGAGTCGTTATATATTCTTGCAGCTTCTCCTTCTCCTTCTCCTCGAATCACTTCAGCTTCTGCTTGCGCTTTTGCCAATAATTCAGTTACTTCACGGTCAGTCTCAGCTATGATTCTATTTTTCTGAGCATCCCCCATTGATAGATATTCTTGTGCAGTAGATTCACGCTCAGAAATCATTCGAGTAAATACAGATTGTTCGTTTTCTGTTGGTAAATCCGTTCGCTTCATGCGAATATCAGTAACAGTAATTCCATAGTTATCTTCTGCTAGTAACTCATTTACTTTTTCTGTGATACGGTCGTTCAAGCTACCTCGAGATGACTTTTCATCATTGATGATTTCATCATAATTTAATTGACCCAGTTCTGTACGAATGGCTGAATAAATAAATTCATCTAATTTAGCCTCTGCATTTATGACTGTTCTAGTTGTTGAGATCATTTTAATTGGGTCTTCAACCTTCCAAAGAGCATAATTATCAATGATCATTCTCTTTTTATCTTTTGTATTAATCTCAGCTTCCTTAACATCATAAACCATTTGATATTTTGGTAATGTTTCAACCGTTTGAATGAAAGGAATTGTGTAAGTTAGGCCAGGAGTGGATTTAATTCTCACAACCTCACCAAATTGACGTACTACCTTGTACTCTCCTTCTTTAACAATTAACAAGTTTGTTAGAATAACACCTAAAAGGACGAAAGTAGCGACTAGTATGATTCCTACTCTCGTATATTTCTTCCATTCTTTATTCCCACGTTCATTAATATCAACAATGTTTTCATTACTCATTAGTTCCATTACCTCCCTCTACAACAGCTGGTGTTTGTTTTTGTTCTTCTAGAGGACGAATCGGAAAATACTTCATCGTGTTTCCATCATCATTCATAATATATATTTCTGCACCTGGTAACACTTGGTCAAGTGTTTCAAGAACAAGACGCTGTCTTGTAATTTCTGGTGAATTTTTGTATTCGTTATAGAGTTCATTAAAGATCGCAACATCACCACGAGCAATTTCAATACGTGCAGCCTTATCTCCATTAGCTCGTGAAATCAATGCGTCCTTTTCTCCTTCTGCCTCTTGTGTCCGTTGATTTCTATATTTATTTGCTTCGTTGATTTTCGTATTCATTGTTTCACGAGCATCTGTTACATTCGTAAATGCTTTACGTACATCTGCATTTGGTAATTCTACATCTTGTAGTTTTACACCGACAACTGAAATTCCAATTTCATACTTATCAATTAAAGAGGTCAATAGTTCACGTACGTCAGCTTCGATTTGCGCCTTTCCAGAGGTTAAGGCATCATCTATTTTTGAACTCCCAATAATACTTCTGAGTGAAGCTGATGTTGCATTATGAAGAATTTGTTCTGGGTCTTCCGAATTAAATAAATAAGTTGCTGGGTCAGTGATTTTCCACTGAACAACTAAATCAGCAAGGACAATGTTCTCATCCCCAGTGATCATTTTTGTTTCATCTGCATATTCAACAATTTCACCATTACTTTGCTCATATCCAAATTGCAAACTGAAATTCACCTTTGGTAAGACTTCTACTGTTTGAATCGGCCAAGGTAATTTAAATTTCAATCCTGGCTCTACAATTGGATCACCAGCCTCCCCAAATGTTAAGATGACGGCTTGTTCTGATTCATCTACCGTATACCATGAAGTTAAAGCAGTAATACCCAAAATAATTACAACAATCGATAATCCTATGATCGTATAAATACGTTTAATACTTATCATGTATTTCCCCTCTTTCAATATTACTTTTGTTTCTATCTATTTACGATTATATGATAAAAAGGTTTCAAAAAGATTAGTTGCATTTTATTGCCAAAAGATTTGAGCAAAAAAAAGAGTGAAGACAATTGTCCTCACTTTCAAAATTCCTCCTTGGATGAAGGGGTTCATAAACATAATATAGGTTGTTTATGAAGTTGAAATCAATTTATTGTAAACCTTTTGTAAAGCTTACATCTTTTTTAATGTAATCTTGAAGGTCGTCCCTTCCCCTTGCGTACTCTTCACCGTAATTTCACCGTGATGTGCTTCAACTAAATGCTTAACAATTGCTAACCCTAAGCCTGTTCCACCAGAATTTCTAGTTCTTGCTTTATCAACTCGATAAAATCGTTCAAAAATCCTAGATAGTTCTTCTTGAGCAATTCCAACACCAGTGTCTGTCACATATACATCTACTGTCTCTTCGTTATTCCTAAGATCAACTTTAATTTTCCCACCTGCAGGTGTATAAGCAATGGCGTTATTTATTAAATTTATAAAGATCTGCTTTAACCGATACATATCACCTAATACGTACATCTGATCATGGGTATAAATTAAATCTAATCGAATTTCTTTTTCCTCTGCTTTACCCTTTAACATAATAAACGCATCTTCAATTAATTCTTTCATGTTGACATGCCCTAGATTTAGCTTAAATCCAAGCTGCTCAACTTTGCTCAATTCTAATAAATCTTCAATTAATGTTTTCAAGCGTTCACTTTCCTTCAAAATGATAGACAAGAAGGATTCAAGCGTTTCTCGATCCTCTAGTGCACCATCTAAAAGTGTTTCAGAAAATCCTTTAATTGAAGTAATCGGTGTTTTCAGTTCATGTGAAACATTCGCTACAAAATCTTTTCTCATTTGCTCAAGTTTTTTCAATTCAGATATATCATGAAAAACAAGAACAATGCCCTTCCATTCATCATTTAAACCAATGATTGGTGCACCATATACCTCAAAATGTCTCCGTTCAATTGCAAATTGAAGTAATAACTGTTTTTTGACTGTTTCTTCTGTCATAAAAATTTCTTCGATTAATGCTTGAACTTCTTTATGATCTATTGCATCATGGTATAGTCGATTTAGATAGGTTGAGCTTGAAACTGAAAAGATCTCCTTATAGGCACGATTCGCAAGGTTAATATAGCCTCTTCCATCAATCAAGAGAAGACCACTCCCCATATTCTCAATCAGAGTTCTCAAGCGATCCTGCTGCATTTCATGATCCTTTGTAACCTTCTCTAGATTTCTAGCAAGGATATTTATTGACTGGCTCAGCATCCCTGTTTCGTCAACACTTTCCTCATAAGTTCTTGCCTTATAATTCCCTTTAGCCAATTCGATGGCCACCTTTGTAGCAGACTCAATCGGTTTCGTGTATTGAGTTGTGATTTTAACTCCTAACATAATGATTACAACCAAAGCTAGCCCTAAACTCACAATTAGCAACGTCCAAATATGCTGATATACTGTTTTTAGAGCTTCAACAGGGGAGCTTAAAATCACATACCCAGCCAATTCCTCATTTTTCAATAATGGTGCACCATAATAATAAACATCGTATGTATCATCTACCAATTGGAAATTTCCACTTTTCGACAAATGATGGCTAATCACCTGCTCAACATCTGACCCATTCTCTGATGAATGTAATAGTAATTTTCCATTTTCGTCAAGGATGGTTATGTCAGCATTAAGTGATTCACTCATTAACTCTAGATTTTTAAGTAAATCAGGATACTGCAACCCTTGATCTCTTACATAAAATTCTACTAAGTTCGTTTCTTTTTCCATTCGTTCATTAAATGTATTAAGATAGAACCCTTTAAACATTGAACCAAGTAATACTCCGATGCCTATTAGAACGATTAAAATTAAAGTAATAAAGCCAAAAAGAAGTCGAAAGCGAAACTTATTCATTCAATTTAGGCTCCTCTAGCTTGTAACCTAAACCTCGTATTGTTTTAATATAAATCGGTTTTTTTGTGTCTTGTTCGATTTTTTCTCTTAAATGGCTGATATGAACATCAACAATTCTTGTATCACCAGCAAAATCATAATTCCAAACAGCACTTAAAAGTTGATCACGTGTTAGCACTCTTCCTTTATGCTTAGCCAAATACACCAAGAGTTCAAACTCTTTTGGTGTCAGGTCTAATCTGACATCATTATAGTACGCCTCATAATGCTCAGGTAAAATTAATAAATCAGCTATGACAATCCTTTCTGAAGGATCACTAGCTTCTTGTTGAATCTCTATATTTTGAGTCATTCTTCTTAATATAGCCTTCACTCTTGCGACCACTTCTCTTGGACTAAACGGCTTTGTTAAATAATCATCTGCCCCTAATTCTAATCCTAGTACCTTATCGAATTCGTCGTCCCTAGCTGTTAACATTAAAATGGGAGTAGCAATCTTACGTTGTCTTAATTCTTTACATACCTCGATACCATCCATCGTAGGAAGCATCAAATCAAGTATAATCAAATCGGGCTGCTCATTTACCGCTTTTTCTAGCCCTTCTCCCCCATCCATGGCTGTTAAAACGTCATAGCCTGCTTGTTTTAAGTTATATTGAAGCAGGGTCACGATTGATTGTTCATCATCAACTACTAATACTTTTTTGTTCATAGGTTCCTCCAAGGTAATAGATTAAACCCCAGCATCTGCAAGACTTGTGTGCTTAATCATACTCATTCGCCACACAAACTTTACTTTGCTTTTTTCTCTCTGTCTATCTTTCATTATATTTGAACTTTTAGAATTGACCAATCTTTTTATCTTTTTTTCTAAAAATTTCTAAATAAAAAAGAAGACTTCTGAAGTGAAGTCCTCTTTTTATCGATATTTTAATTAGAAGTTTTCTAGAATTTTCCCATCAAGTGGAACTATTTTTTTGGGTGGAGCCACTGTGATTATTCCTGTGACAACTTTATCCCCATGTTCATCTGTTGCTGTTACAGTAATCTCTACAGTTTCTGTCGGTATATTAACTTTTGTTACCTCTAGTAAGAATTCAACTGTTGCATAATGGTACACATGCTTTGGAAAATTAATTTCCTGCTTAAGAATATGACTTCCTGGACCAGGTAAATACTTAGAAACTGCCGAAGTAATAATACCTGTTAGCATGATCGTAGGTACGATTGGTTTTTCAAATGGTGTTTGTGATGCATAATCATGTTGAACATATAGAGGGTTAGCATCATTTGTTAAACCTAAAAACAGCAATAAATCTTTGTCCTCTATTTTTTCAGTTAATGATAATTTTTCACCGACCTTAATTTCTTCAATCATCCGACCTAATTTCCGTTTTTTACCTAATAGCATGAAATAACAGCACCTCCGAAGGATTTACAAAGCTCGTACTTTTCCATATAAAAAAAGCTGCTCCTAAAGTATATGATTAAGCTTCCTTATGTATTTCGTAATATATTCTATATCTTACCAAACGAAGAAATTATATACTACTTTTAGGAAGTAATCCTTTTAGAAACAACTTATTAACATGGTTCTTTATACTAATATCTGCATGACAGTTTTTACTGAGTCTGCGGATTTTTGTAGAGCTGCTTTTTCTTCTTCCTCAAGTTCGAGCTCGATGATTTCTTCGATTCCATTCCCACCTAGTACAGCTGGTACACCAAGGTAAATTCCCTCATATCCATATTCACCCTCTAGGTAGCAAATCGCAGGAATCACTCTTCGTTGATCCTTCAGGATTGCTTCAATCATTTCTACTAATGAAGCTGCTGGAGCATAGTATGCGCTTCCATTTCCTAAAAGGTTAACAATTTCTCCGCCACCTTTACGGGTACGTTCAACAATTGCATCAAGACGATCTTTTGGAATTAACTTTTCTAACGGAATACCACCAGCATATGAATAACGTACTAATGGAACCATCTCATCACCATGGCCACCTAATACAAAACCAGTTACGTCTTTCACAGAAAGATTAAGCTCAGATGCAACAAATGTTCGGAACCTGGCTGTATCTAATACACCAGATTGTCCAATGACACGATTCTTTGGAAAGCCTGATTCTTTGAATACTGTGTAAGTCATCGCATCAACTGGATTTGTTAACACAATGATATGACAGTTCGGAGAGTATTTCACCACTTCTTTGGTGACACTCTTCATTATATTTTGATTGGTTTGAACCAAATCGTCACGGCTCATTCCTGGTTTACGCGCAATACCAGCTGTGATCACAACAATATCAGAATCTGCTGTCTCTTCATAATTTGCGGTTCCAATGATGTTAGCATCAAACCCTAGAACAGGGCTCGCTTCTAGCATGTCTAGTGCTTTTCCTTTTGTCGGATTTTCCATTTGTGGAATATCAACTAACACAACATCTGCAAGCTCTTTTTGAGCAGTTAAGAAAGCTGTTGTTGCACCAGTAAATCCTCCACCAATGACAGATACCTTTTTACGTTTGAACTGTGTCATAACCTTTTCCTCCTATTATCTTATTTTCAAGCTAGATCCATCTAACAGTTACCTTGTGGACTCTCATTGAAAAATACCCCTTTATAACAAGAAAAAATGGTATGGAGGAAGCCACATTGTGCTTCCTCCACATAAATTAAGCTAAGTTCTTAATTAGTTCGTTCGCAAATTCAGAACAAGCTACTTCTGTTGCACCATCCATTAGACGTGCAAAGTCATATGTAACAACTTTAGAAGCAATTGTTTTTTCCATTGAATTCGTGATTAATTGTGCTGCTTCTGTCCAACCAAGGTGCTCAAGCATTAATACCCCAGAAAGTAATACAGAAGATGGATTTACCTTGTCAAGACCTGCATATTTTGGAGCTGTACCATGAGTCGCTTCAAAAATCGCATGACCAGTTTCATAGTTAATATTTGCTCCTGGAGCAATACCTATTCCACCAACTTGTGCTGCTAAAGCATCAGAGATATAGTCTCCATTTAAGTTCATTGTAGCTACCACATCAAATTCACGTGGTCTAGTTAAAATTTGCTGTAAGAAGATATCAGCAATTGAATCTTTGATAATGATTTTGCCAGCTGCCTCTGCATCGCTTTGAGCTTTGTTAGCTGCTTCCTTACCTTCTGTTTCAACTAAGCGGTCATATTGAGCCCAAGTAAATACTTTGTCTCCAAACTCTTTCTCAGCCAATTCATAACCCCAGTTCTTAAATGCACCTTCAGTAAATTTCATGATGTTTCCTTTATGAACTAATGTTACTGATTTACGACCATGCTCAATTGCATAGTTGATAGCTGCACGAACTAGACGAGTTGTCCCTTCTTGAGATACAGGCTTAATACCGATACCTGAAGTTTCAGGGAAGCGAATTTTATTCACACCTAATTCATTTTGTAAGAATGAGATTAGTTTTTGTACTTCTTCAGAACCATTTGCGTATTCAATACCAGCATAAATATCTTCAGTATTCTCACGGAAGATAACCATATCTGTGTCTTCAGGACGCTTGATTGGTGATGGTACACCAGTGAAATAACGCACAGGACGTAAGCAAGTAAATAAATCTAATTCTTGACGTAGTGCAACATTCAGTGAACGAATACCTCCACCAATTGGAGTTGTTAAAGGTCCTTTAATCGCAATTATGTATTCACGAATAACATCAAGAGTTTCTGCTGGTAACCATTCACCTGTTTGGTTGAATGCTTTTTCTCCAGCTAAAACCTCTTTCCAGACAATTGATTTTTCTCCATTATATGCTTTTTCAACAGCTGCTTCTAATACACGAGAAGCTGCAGCCCAAATATCTGGTCCAATTCCGTCTCCTTCAATATAAGGAATAATTGGGTTATTTGGAACATTTAATACCTCATTAGATACAGTAATCTTTTCTCCTTGACTCACAAAAAAAACCTCCCATTTTTTAAATCTGTTTAAGTAGAGGCCGAAATAAAACGGCCTCAAGTACTCTACTATTCCATTTTATAAGAAAAGTAGAAAAATTTCATGCATTATCTTCTTTCATCTAAAGGAATATACGCTTGTTTACCAGGACCAGAATATTCTGCTCGTGGACGAATTAAGCGATTATTATCATATTGTTCTAAAATATGAGCTAACCAGCCTGACACACGACTAACTGCAAAGATTGGTGTAAATAGGTCATGGTCAATTCCTAAGCTATGGTAAACAGATGCTGAATAGAAGTCAACATTAGGAGGAAGTGGCTTTGCTGTTGTAACAATTTCCTCAATTCGTGTTGACATCTCAAACCATTTTGGTTCACCTGTTAGAGCTGTTAGCTTCTCAGACATGCTTCTTAAATGCTTAGCTCTTGGATCTCCTTGGCGATAAACTCGATGACCAAAGCCCATGATTTTTTCTTTATTATTTAACTTGTCGAGAATATATGGTTCAACATTTTCCACTGAACCAATTTCCGTCAACATTTTCATTACGGCTTCATTTGCTCCACCATGAAGTGGACCTTTTAGTGCACCAATTGCAGAAGTTATCCCTGAATATACATCAGATAAGGTTGCAACACAAACACGTGCTGTAAACGTTGATGCATTTAACTCATGATCTGCATGTAATACTAGCGCTTTATTAAATGCTTCTTCCGCTATAGCTGAAGGCTCATCTCCTGTTAACATATACAGTACATTGGCAGCAAAGCTTAAATCTTTTCGTGGAGGTAATGGCTCTAATCCTTTTCTCACACGAGAAAATGCTGCTACAATTGTCGGTAATTTTGCTTGTAATCGAATAGCTTTTCGATAGTTCGCAGCCTCATCCATAACGTCAGCTTCTTCATCATACAAACTAAGTAGTGAAACAGCTGATCTTAACGCAGCCATTGGATGTACTTTTTTAATTGGATATGTTTTGAAATGGTTAAGAACTTCCTCAGGTAGAGAAGCATTTTCTGTTAATTGTTTAGTCAGTTCAGCTAGTTCTTGTTGATTCGGTAATTTGCGATGCCACAGTAAGTAAATAACTTCTTCAAAACTTGCATGCTCAGCTAGTTCATCAATGTTAAACCCTACATAGGTCAACGTATCATCGATAATTGAACTGACTGATGATGCTGTTGCCACAACCCCTTCAAGTCCCTTTGTTACTGTCATCTTAGAATCTCCCCTTTTCTAAAAATCTCCCATTGCCTTTTTCTTACCTATTTTCAATCTGAGCGGATGCTCAAAAATAGTACAAATAAACATATTTTTGAAAATTCACTCAAAAGAAAATGCTTTCATTTTTGCCAAACAAAAACACAACAATAGTAAGCAATTGATTGGAACCAAATAAATAATATGTAGATGGATACGCAATCTTATAGTCTATTATAAACAATTATCTGACATTTGTGAATCAAAAGGTATCACTGAATAGTAAATTGCAGATCCGATACTATATTTTAAGAGAATAAATTCATAAATTTCATTACTGCATAAGCAATTCCTGCACCTATTAAAGGGCCAACTGCTACTCCTTTAAAGAGGGAGACAGCAATGATTGTTCCAAATACAAGAGCAGTTGTTATATGTGGGTCATCTGCTAATAGGTTGACTCCACCTTTTGCTAATAATGCCACGATGATTCCTGACCCTAATGCAATCCATGCATATGCTGATTTCATTGCATCGCCTAATTGTTTAAATCCAATTTCTCCAGTTGCTATGGGAATCAGAACAGCAATAGTAATAATTGTAACTCCCCAATGAATCCCCTTACTTTGGACATATGGAAAAATTTTAGAATCAAGACCAGTTACTTTAATAATAAGCAAAGTACCTACTGCTATCATCAATGATTGATTTTTACCGAAATAACCAACAATTAATAATATAAGTAAGAACAACGTTGATTGATTTAACAACCTCGTTCATCCTTTCTTTTCACACAATGAGTTCTAATCATCCGTGTAAGTTTTTTTATCCAAATACCGAACCTTTCTTTCTAAATATGCAATACTTTCCATATATATTATTACCATGTAAAATATCGTATATAAGGTCAGGAGGGATCGTTGTTGAAATTAGCGCATCTATATAGCATCATTCGCTTTTTAGTTGTCATCATCGCTATCATTTTAGGCATAACTCTAGCTTATTATGTAACAAAAGTAACGTACCCATTTCTAATTGCTTTTGCTATTTCTTTTTTCATCCAACCACTTGTCATCTTTTTTCAAGAAAAAGCTCGAATGCCAAAGTCTTTAGCAGTGATTGTTACACTGGTTGTTGTTTTCGGTGGAATAGCCGGAATATTAACCTTATTAGTTGCTGAAATTATTTCTGGCGCTAATTACTTAGCGAATGTTGTTCCAAATCACTTTGAGACATTGGTCGTATATATCGAACAGTTTGTTGTCGGTCAATTAATTCCTCTTTATAATCAACTAACAACCCTTTTCAACAACCTTGAATCAGGACAACAACAATCGATTATTACAAATATTGAGAACGTCGGAAAAACAGTTGCTACAAATGTCGGACATTTCATACAGACTTTCCTATTAAAAATTCCAGATTTCCTAGGATGGTTACCAAATGCAGCTACTGTTATTATTTTTTCCTTATTGGCTACATTTTTTATAAGTAAGGATTGGGAGAGGATCGTACGCTTCACCAGAAAAATAGTACCAATTAAAGCGCGAAGCAGTAGTAAAACAGTAGTTGTCGATTTAAAACGAGCATTGTTCGGTTTTTTGAAGGCACAGGCGACTTTAATTTCGATTACAACGATTATTGTGTTAATAGGTTTATTAGTATTAAGAGTGGATTATGCGATTACGATTGCTTTGATTATTGGCGTAGTTGATCTCCTGCCTTATTTAGGGACAGGGCTAGTGTTTGTACCTTGGATTATTTATGCCGCGTTAAGTGGAAGTGTTCAATTTGCGATTGGTCTAGGAGTGTTGTATATCATTGTTTTAGTTCAAAGACAGTTAATGGAACCAAAAATCTTGTCATCAAGTATAGGACTAGACCCACTCGCAACCTTAATTTCCTTGTTTGTTGGTTTCAAGTTAATTGGTTTTCTCGGTCTAATTCTAGGACCTGTTACATTAGTCGTTTTGAAAACTTTACATTCTGCCGGAGTGTTTAGAGATATTTGGAGCTATGTTATTGGGAAAGAAAATTTAAGATAAAAAAAGCGGTTGACGATAATGTTTACGTCAACCGCTTTTTTTATCTTATAATTGTGAAATTACCACGTCTAATCGCACGTTGTACGAGTCTTCCTATCCATGGCTTAATCACATTCCTTGTTGCTGGTAATAGCAATAATAAACCTATTAAATCCGTTACAAATCCTGGTGTTAGAAGAACTACTCCCCCAACTAATATACATAACCCATCAATGATGATATCACTGGGCATTTGTCCGTAACTCATTTGATGTTGAAATTTCCTTAATGCTTCAAGGCCTTGTTTCTTGGCTAACCATGCGCCAAGTACACCCGTCGAAATAATAATTAACACGGTTGGCCAAACACCTATTATATTCCCTGAGAGGACCAACAATCCAATCTCTATAGCAGGTACAATAATGATCAAAGCTAATAATAAGCGCATTCCCCGGCCTCCTAGTTAACAAATACAGTATACACTCATTATAAATTAAACTAAACAAAAAGAGAAGGATGAGCTCCTTCTCCCGTTTGAAAAGTTCAATTGAACTTATAGTACGCTTGCATGTCCTTGATAGACAATTCCTCTTGATGAATCAACAGTAATATCTTGTCCATCTTTTATAATTGATGTAGCATTTTGAACACCAACAATAACAGGTATGCCTAAGCTTAAACCAACAACAGCCGCATGACTTGTTAATCCACCTTCTTCAGTGATTAGAGCTACTGCCTTTTCCATTGCTCCAATCATGTCACGATCTGTACCTTTAGTTACAAGAATAGCTCCATCTTGCATTCTTGCATTTGCACCTTCACCAGTTTCAGCAACAACTGCTTTTCCGTATGCTGATTTCTGACCAATTCCTTGACCTTTTACAATGATGTCCCCAACAACATGAACTTTAATTAAGTTTGTTGTACCTACTTCACCTGCAGGAACTCCAGCAGTAATCACAACTAGGTCACCATGATTGATAATACCAGAGTTTAGACCTTGTTCTACAGCAACGTCAAGCATTTCATCTGTTGATTTACACATTTTCCCAACTCTTGAATATACACCCCATACAAGCGACAATTTTCTAGCAGTAGAATCATTTGCAGTTACTGCGATAATTGGTGCCTTTGGTCGATATTTAGAGATCATTTTTGCAGTATATCCACTTGCAGTTGAAGCTAAGATTGCAGCAACATCAAGGTTATGTGCAGTATGTGCTACAGATTGACCAATCGCATCTGTAATTGTAGTCCCAGATTGCTTGCTTCTCTTTGAAAGGATGTCACGATGTACAAGTGCTTGTTCAGCTCTTGATGCAATATTATGCATAGTTTGAACTGCTTCAACTGGATAAATACCAGCAGCAGTTTCACCAGAAAGCATGATTGCGTCTGTACCATCAAAAATAGCATTTGCTACATCACTTGCCTCTGCACGTGTTGGACGTGGGTTACGTTGCATAGAGTCAAGCATTTGAGTAGCTGTAATTACTGGCTTACCTGCAGCATTACATTGTTTAATTAGTTCCTTTTGTACAAGTGGTACTTCTTCAGCAGGAATTTCTACCCCTAAATCACCACGAGCAACCATTAAGCCATCAGATACTTCTAAGATTTCGCTGATGTTATCCACACCCTCTTGGTTCTCAATCTTAGGGATAATCTGAATATCAGTAGCATTATGCTCCTCTAATAGTTCACGAATTTCTAGTACATCAGATGCACGACGTACGAATGAAGCAGCAATGAAATCTACACCTTGTTCGATACCGAAAACAATATCCTTTGCATCCTTTTCAGTAATACCAGGAAGATTTACTTTTACTCCCGGAACATTCACACCTTTTTTGTTTTTAAGTGTTCCACTGTTAAGAACTTTTGTTAAAATTTCATTTTTCTCTTTGTTTACCTCAATTACCTCTAAACCAATTAAGCCGTCATCTAATAAAATTCTAGAACCTGTTGTTACATCATCCATTAAGCCAGAGTATGTAATTGAGAACTTTTCAGTAGTTCCAACAACCTCTTCCATAGAAACGATTACATTTGAGCCTTCTTTAAGCTCGATTGCACCGTTCTCCATTGTGTTTGTACGAATTTCAGGACCTTTAGTATCAAGTAAAATTGCTACAGTTTTTCCTGTTATCTTCGATGCTTCTCGAATGTTCACGATTCGAGCTCCATGCTCTTCAAAATCACCATGAGAGAAATTTAAACGAGCCACATTCATACCCGCTTCAATTAGTTGTGTTAACTTTTCTACACTTTCACTTGCCGGTCCAATTGTACAAACGATTTTTGTTTTACGCATTCTAATATCCTCCTATTGCTGCTACACCTTATTATATATAAATTTTGAAACACCTATTTTAAATCTCAAGGTTCTTTTGAGAGGGATTACCTCTCAAAAGAACGAATGAGACCGATACCACACTGATTATATGGATAGTTCTTGAGAAAGTCGGTACATGTTTTGATCAATTGAATGTGGACGATCTAACACTTCTAGAATGTCATGATCCACTAATTCATTCTTTTCAATTCCGACTGCACGGCCACCTTTGCCTTCAAGCAGTAATTCTACAGCTCTTGCACCTAATCTACTAGCCAATACACGGTCAAAAGCAGTTGGAGAGCCACCACGTTGAATATGCCCTAACACACTTACTCTAGTTTCAAGTTGAGTTGCTTCTTCAATTTTCTTACCAAATTCAACACCACTACCTACACCTTCAGCAACGATAATAATGCTGTGCTTCTTACCACGTTCATGTCCTCGTTTTAAACGTTGTAGAATATCATCCATATCATAATCAGCTTCTGGAATCAGAATCGTTTCAGCTCCACCTGCTAATCCAGACCAAAGAGCAATATCACCAGCATGTCTTCCCATCACTTCAATTACGTATGTACGTTCATGAGAAGTAGCTGTATCACGAATTTTGTCAATGGCATCAATAACAGTATTTAATGCTGTATCAAATCCAATTGTGAAATCAGTTCCTGGGATATCATTATCAATAGTGCCCGGAACACCTACACATGGGAAGCCATGCTCAGTTAATTTTTGTGCACCACGATATGAACCGTCTCCGCCGATTACAACAAGACCTTCGATACCAAGCTTATTTAATTGCTCGATTCCTTTTTTCTGACCTTCTAGAGTTTTAAATTCTTCACTTCTAGCTGTATATAGCTTAGTTCCACCTCGATGAATAATATCTCCAACAGAGCCTAATTCAAGCTTTTGGATTTGCCCTGACATGAGTCCAGAATATCCTTGATAGATACCGTATACTTCGATATCATGAAAAATTGCCTTTCTAACTACCGCACGTACGGCTGCGTTCATACCTGGAGAATCTCCACCACTAGTTAATACACCAATTTTTTTCATTTTTTCACCTCATTATATATAGTTACAATTAGCAGAAGTTAAATACATCTTTTACAAATAATTATTCTTCATACCATTGTTCTACAATATTTTTAACATACCATGAAGGAATATTGAAAACAATAGAGATTATGTGAATAATTCTAAGTTATGTATATGGTATGAATAGACCACTTGATTTAACGATGCTAAATAGATCACATGGCTTTTTACACATGCGAAAACGTGCACCCTTACTAGGATACACGTTATCATCACTGAATTCCAACAAAATCGTCTATTTTTTGATATTGACCTATTTTTTTGAATTTTTCATATCGACTGAAAACTAACTCTTCTTTTGAAAGCTTAAGTAATTCACCTAAAGATTCCTTAAGGACAGCATCCATTGCAACAGCTTGTTCCTTAATACTTCGATGTGCTCCACCCTTTACTTCGGGAATAATTTCATCAATGACTCCAAGTGCTTTCAAATCAGGTGCAGTAATTTTCATTGTTTCAGCGGCTTTCTTCGCAAGACCTGCATCCTTCCATAGAATAGATGCCGCTCCTTCTGGAGAAATTACTGAATAAGTGGAGTTTTCAAGCATGTGAATATAATTTCCTACTCCAAGAGCGAGTGCTCCCCCACTACCACCTTCACCGATTACGATACAAACAACAGGAACAGTTAAACCAGCCATTTCAAATAAGTTTTTTGCAATAGCCTCACTTTGACCACGTTCTTCAGCAGCCTTCCCAGGATACGCTCCTTTTGTATCAATGAAGCAAATGATTGGACGATTAAACTTTTCCGCCTGCTTCATTAATCTAAGTGCTTTTCTGTATCCTTCTGGATGCGGCATTCCAAAATTTCTGCGAATGTTTTCCTTTGTATCCTTACCCCGTTGATGACCAATTACTGTAACGGGAATGCCATGATATCTAGCAATTCCTCCTACAATCGCTTCATCATCACCAAAATAACGATCGCCATGAACCTCGATAAATTGTGTGAATAATTCCCCAATATAATCAAGGGTCGTCGGACGTTCAGGATGCCTTGCAAGCTGCACACGGTCCCAAGGCTGCATATTATTATATATTTCGTACTCGAGCTTTTCTAGTCTAGCTTCAAGCTTATCTATTTCATTTGTTAAATCGACATCAGATGTTTTTGTAAATTCTTTTAATTCATTGATTTTATTTCTTAGTTCTTTCACAGGCTTCTCAAATTCTAGTTCACCAATCACTTGAAATCACCTCCCACTTGATGTAAGTCTAGTATATTACCAAGTGTTTCTTTCATATTATGACGGTGAATAACCCCATCAAGCTGTCCATGCTTTAGCAAGAATTCTGCCGTTTGAAAGTCTTCAGGTAACTCTTCTCGAATCGTTTGCTCAATAATTCGTCTTCCTGCAAAACCTATTAAAGCACGAGGTTCAGCAAAATTATAATCACCAAGAGAAGCAAAACTAGCTGAAACTCCACCAGTGGTTGGATGAGTCATGATTGAAATAATCAGTCCTTGCTCATCGCTAAATAGCTTTAATGCAGAGCTTGTTTTTGCCATTTGCATAAGGCTTAGCACTCCCTCTTGCATTCTCGCTCCACCACTTGCTGTGAAAATAAGAAATGGAACCTTTAATTCTTTTGCTTTTTCAATCGCTCTAGTAATTTTTTCACCTACAACTGAACCCATGCTCCCCATTCTGAAACTTGAATCCATTACAGCAATGACGATTCTATTACCATTAATTTCACCTTCACCAGTTACAATGGCTTCATTCATTTTCGTTTTACGACGGTCCTGTTCAAGCTTTTCAATATAACCGGGAAAATCCAATGGGTTTTCTGATACCATTTCTTTATCATATTCTACGAAAGTGTCTTCATCTAGTAAGCTTGTTAGTCTCTCATATGCAGTCATCGGGTGATGATGATCACAATTCATACAAACTTTTAAATTTTTAACTAACTCTTTAGTATACATGATTTTTTTACAGTTCGAGCATTTTGTCATGATTCCTTCTGGGACATCTTGCTTTGCATGCTCTGATGGGATTGCTGCATACTTTTTCTTTTTTACAAAAAGATCCTTTAACAAGCAGAAACCGCCTCACTTTCTTTCCTTGTGTTACCATAAAAGTTCTATCAACATTATAGTCCAGTTTAATACAAATTATTTGATGGTTCGTCTCAAACAGAGAAAAGTCTATTATATTCGTTCAATACTCTTTCGACATTACGTTCTTTGAGACCTTTTATTATTTCTGAAAAATCAAAATCCTCTTGGCTGGTTGTGGTCGATGTTAAATAATAATCATTGATAACCTGCCATATTCTTAACATGAGAAAGTTATCCGTAGCCTCAACAATCACTTTAAAAAGTTGGGAAAACGTGATGCCTTCCTGTCCATTTTTCAACTCAAGCTCTTCTAACTGTTGAGCATTAATTCTATCGCATGCCAACTGGATACATTGACGCTCAATAAGATATTTCGTTTCTAATAGGTCACTTTTCTTTTTAATGCCTTGCAGAATAAATGTCCCTAATATTTGAACTAATTGGTTTTCACCAAAATCCTTGATGAATGTCCCTTCACCACGCCTTGTTTCAATTAATCCAAGTAGTTCTAATGCTCTTAACGCCTCACGAACAGAGGACCTACCTACACTTAATCGATCTGACAATTCTCTTTCTGAGGGAATTTTATCCCCTGCAACCAAACCGTCTTCTTCAATAATGTGCTGCAGTTTTTTCACAATTTCAATATAGAGCTTTGATGATGTCACTAGTAAAAATCACTCACCTTGTCCAATAATAGCTAACTTTTTCGTTTTTTCTAATATATCATCTGGATTGACTGTAATTCTTGCAACACCTGTCTCCATTGCAGCTCGTGCAACCGAAGCAGCCACAATCGGTGCCACTCTTGGATCAAATGGTGCTGGAATCACGTATTCAGCTGATAATTGGTCTTCAGAAATCAAAGATGCAATGGCCTCTACTGCTGCCATTTTCATTTGTTCATTTATATGAGTTGCACGGACGTCAAGTGCACCTCTAAATATTCCTGGAAAAGCTAGTACGTTATTTACTTGGTTAGGAAAATCTGAGCGACCTGTACCAACGACTTTTGCTCCAGCTTTTTTCGCTTCTTCAGGCATGATTTCTGGATTCGGGTTAGCCATGGCAAAAATAATCGGATCCTCATTCATAGATTTCACCATTTCACTCGTTAATGCACCTTCGACCGAAACACCAATAAATACGTCTGTTCCTTTAATAACATCTGCAAGACTACCTTCAATCTTGTTACGGTTCGTATATTCAGCAACCTCTGCTTTTACTGTGTTCATCCCGTATGAACGACCTTCAAAGATCGCCCCCTTTGAATCACACATTACAATGTCCCTTACCCCGTAATGGTATAACAATTTAATAATGGCAATTCCAGCTGCGCCAGCTCCATTTGCAACAACCTTAATCTCTGACATTGATTTTTCAACCAACTTAAGAGCATTTACTAATCCAGCAACAGTTACAATGGCTGTCCCATGCTGATCATCATGGAAAATAGGAATATTGGTTTCTTTTTTTAGTCTTTCTTCTATAACGAAGCAATTTGGTGCTGCGATGTCTTCAAGATTCACTCCACCAAATGTTGGCTCTAATAATTTAACGGTCTCAATTATTTTCTCGACATCTGTTGTGTTTAGACAGATTGGGAAGGCATCAACTCCTGCAAAGCTTTTAAATAGGACAGCCTTTCCTTCCATCACAGGTAACGCAGCTTCTGGCCCAATATTTCCAAGCCCTAATACTGCTGTTCCGTCAGATACGACAGCAACCATATTGCCCTTCATTGTATAATCGTATACTTTACTTTTGTCATCATAAATATCTTTGCAAGGCTCTGCTACACCAGGTGAATATGCTAGGCTTAAGTCCTTTGCATTTTTCACTTGAACCTTTGATTTTGTTTCAAGCTTTCCTTTGTGTAATTGGTGCATATGCAAGGCTTCTTCACGTAAAGTCATTAAGCTCACTCCCCAAAATGATCAATCCGATTTTTTCTTAGACTGTTTTCATATAGATTATTGTTTACCACTCCGCGTCCTGTGGGGCGACCGGTGAGCCTCCTCGTCGCAAGCTCCTGTGGGGTCTCACTTTGCTCACCAATCCCACTGGAGTCTACGTGTATTCAGGCTGCTAGAGACTATCAAAACAACACACTTTTTATGAACAGTTTTATTCTTATTTATCGTTTATTTAAGTGAAATCCCAGTGGTCTGACCACGTTGACTCTTACAATATTAACATATTTTTTCCTGATGTACATCGTATTTTATCAAATTAGATGTCCTCATCACCTACTCAGGTTATAGACTAGTAGCCTGAATACTCTTCTCCCACAAGGGTCTACATGTATTCAGGCTGCTCGTATTTCACTTTATTTTAGTACAACATTTTTCTCTCCTAAGAGGTCTTTAAGTTGTTCAATAGCGTTTGATTGGGTGGAGACCCAGAATTCGCGTTGAAGTGCGATGGTTTTTTGATTATTTTCATAATAGATGACTACTTCTGTCGTCCCATTGTGTTGTTTTAAGATTTCCTTCAATTGATTTAACACATCATCTTGTTGGTGCTTTCCTTCAATCTTGAGAAATAGTTTGGTATTTAATTTACTTTTACTAATTCCTTCTACTTCTTCGAATGTTTTAACAGCCTTCACAATAAATTGCAATCGACTCTCACGTTGTTCGACTGTTCCTTCAAGAAAGAGAATCTCACCTTTTTTCAAATCATGAGAGAAACGCTTGTAGACAGTCGGAAAAACCACAGCATCCATGTCGCCAGTCTCATCACTCATCGTTAGAAAGGCCATGACCTCACCTTTTTTCGTACGAATCGTCCTTTCAGCCGTAAGTAACACACATAGTAGCCTCTTTTGATTTGTAGGATTTACACCAGAAAGATCAGCAATTTGGACTGAAACCTGACTATTTAATTTACTTAGGACTGTACTCACAGGATGACTTGATAAGTAAAATCCGAGCGCCTCTTTTTCTAATTTCAGGGTTTCCTCTTGAGAAAAAGGAGAGACCTCCACGTATTTAGGCTTAATCATGAATTCATCCTCATCATCAAATAAACCAAATTGATCATTACCTTTTGGATGTACTAATTCTGCATGTTCGATGGCAACATCAATTGTGGCAAGCATTGTTGCGCGGTTCTCACCAAACTCATCAAAAGCTCCTGAACAAATAAGAGATTCTAATACCCGTCGATTTACATTCCGTGCAGAAACACGGATACAGAAATCAAATAAATCACGAAATGGCTTCTTTTTTCGCTCCTCTAAGATTTCACGTAAAGCGGCCACTCCAACACTCTTCACTGCAGATAGACTAAATCGAATACCATTCCTTTCTACTAAAAAAGGGTATGTACTCTTATTAATAGATGGAGATAAAATTTTTATGCCTATTTGTTTTGATTCTCTAATATATTGTGCTAATTTTTCTTCATTTCCAACAGCACTAGTCAACAAGGCAGCTGTAAAATAGGTTCGATAATTTGCTTTTAAATAGGCTAATTGATAAGCAATCATACTATAAGCAACAGCATGGCTTCGATTAAATCCATAGTTTGCAAATCGAACAATTAAATCATAGATTGCCTCTGCTACTTGCTGATCATAGCCCCGACTGATACAGCCTTTTACAAAATGAACACGTTCTTGATCTAAGACTTCCTTTTTCTTTTTACTTACCGCTCTTCTTAATAAATCCGCTTCACCTAATGAGAAGCCCGCCATTTTTGAAGCAATCTGCATAATTTGCTCCTGATACACAATCACTCCATAAGTTTGCTTTAAGATAGGTTCAAGATCAGCATGGGGATACATGACCTGTTCTTTTCTGTGCTTCCTTGCAATATACAGTGGTATATTCTCCATTGGACCAGGTCGATACAATGCGTTAACTGCCACAATATCTTCTAACTCAGTTGGTCTTAACCGTTCTAATACATTTCTCATTCCACTTGATTCTAGCTGGAAGATTCCAGTTGTATCTCCACTACTTAGGAGCGAAAACGTGTTAGAATCATTAGTCGGAATGGTTGTAAGGTCAACAGTTTGTCCAGTATTTTTCTTTATTAGTGTAATGATTTGATCGATTAAGGTTAGGTTCCGTAATCCGAGAAAGTCCATTTTTAACAAGCCAATCTCCTCAAGAATCTCCATTGAAAATTGGGTTAAGTATACGTCTTGATGACCTTCTTGGATAGGAATTAACTCTGTAAGTGGTTGTTCACTTATGACCACACCCGCAGCATGTGTTGACGTATGTCGTGGTAATCCTTCTAGCTTTAGCGCTATTTCAAAAATCTTATTACCCATTTCTGATTTTCTTAGATACTCTTGCAGTCCCTTTGATTCTGTTCTAGCTTGACTTAATGTGATTCCGAGTCTAGATGGGACCTGCTTTGCGATAAAGTCTGCCTCTTTACTAGGTATTCCCATAACTCTCCCAACATCACGTAGCACAGCTCGAGCTGATAAGGTTCCGAATGTGATAATTTGAGCCACATGTAGTTGTCCATATTTACTTGCTACATACTCAATAAGCTCATCACGACGATTATCTGGAAAATCGATATCAATATCTGGCATTGATATTCTTTCAGGATTTAAGAAACGTTCAAATAATAACGAATGTTTAATAGGATCTACATCTGTAATTTTCAGTACATATGCAACAAGTGAGCCAGCAGCAGATCCACGTCCTGGTCCTGTTAAGATGCCTTGTTCATGTGCATATTTCATAAAGTCCCAAACAATTAAAAAATAATCACTAAATCGCATTTTCATGATTACTTCAAGTTCATAGGTCAATCGTTCATAATATTCTTCACTTGGTTCTATATATCTCTCCTTGAGCCCCTTCATACAAACCCTTGCTAAATAATCATCCGCCGACTCTTGATTAGGGACTGAATATTTGGGCAGAGCCATTTTTCCAAGCTCAATTTCGACTTGACACTTTTCAGCAATATCAATGGAATGTTGAAGCAGACTAGGGGAATCTGAGAATAGCTCTATCATTTCTTGTTTGGACTTAAAATAATATTCATGACTACTAAGTTGAAAACGGTCATCCTCTGATAGCTTTGTGCCATTTCGAATATTAACTAAGCATTCAAATGCGAGCACGTCATCTTTCGCTAAATATTGAACATCATTAGTAGCTACAAGTGGAATTTGTGTTCGCCTACTAAGTTCTTTTAGGTGAAAATGTAATTCAGTCTCTTCTTTCAGCCCAAGTTTTTGTAATGATAAATAAAAATCTCCAACCTCAAAACATTTTCGATAAAAATTGATGGAGGCGGTAGCTTCTTCAAGTAAGTTTCTCATTAAAAATTGTTCAATTTCACCATCGATACCAGGGGTGATGCCAATAAGTCCCTTACTATAATGTTTGAGCCACTTCTTTGGTATCCCATTTTTGGACTTTGTTTGAACAATGCTACTTATTTTTAATAGATTACGATAACCTTCCTCATTCTTAGCTAATAAAATAAGTGGAGAAGCTTGATTTAATTCATCATCTATTAATACTGAAACGGTTAAACCAATGATTGGCTTAATTCCAAACTTTTTGCATTCTTTATAGAAGTGAACAGCTCCGTACATGACATTATCATCTGTAATAGCGAGAGCTCTATATCCGAATTCATTCGCTTTTTTCACCAATTCTTCTATCCTCACTGAACTAGAAAGCAAACTATACCCGCTATTTACCTGAAGATGTACATAGGACATGTGTTTTCCCTCCTCCCGAACGAACTTTCTTTTTTTATATTATAGTCTTTAAAAAATGTACAGACAAATAAAGAATCTCTGACATTGAATTCATACTTAGTGAAGTTTGTCCATATACATGAAGTATCTCATGGTTGTGAGTAGAAAGGATGATTACGCTTGGAAATAAAAGAAGCTTTTTTTCCAGCATTTATTCATAGTTACTTTATTGCGTTAGGTGTGTTATTAGGTGGTTGTCTCATCGGTGGAATCGGGGCCTTTATCTCTGGTGAACCTCCATTGACTGAGATCTTTCGAATGGCAAATAAATTAAAAATATGGGCATTGGTTGCTGCAATTGGAGGAACCTTTGATGCATTTAACAGTTTTGAACGGGGTCTTTTGAATGGACAGACGAAAGATTTATTTAAGCAATTTCTTTTAATTATTTCCGCAATGGGCGGTGCACAATCTGGCTGGACCATTATTGTCTGGCTTACACAGGAGCATATTTCATAATGAGAATCCCACCATTTTATCAAAGAGCAAGCTGGCAACGTTTTTTTGGAGGAATCGTCATTGGTGCCTTAATAAGTTGGTTTGTATTTATATTTCAATATGGTGTCTTTCAAGAAAAGCAAGTAAAAATTATCACAAAGCAACAGGATCGGATCACGAATCTAGAACAAAATTTAGAAACATTAATGGAAAATAACTCGAAACTGAATGAAGAAAACAAGAGTAAACTAAAGATTCAAGATTTCAAAGTTCAGCTTGTTGATGCTGAGAAATTTAATTTAGCTCCATTACAAATTCATAAAATCACAGATGATGTCTTAAAGGAACTTAACCACCTAATTGCGATGGACATTGAAAGCTTAACGAAAAACAAAGAGCTTCTACGTAAAGCAATCGAAAATAAACCATATGAAATCGATGATAAAATCTATAAATTACAACTATATGCAGTTTACTTTGATACGACGCTTGAGCTTTCATTAAAAATCACTTTAGCCAATTAAGCAAATATGAATATTTATTGAAAAGTTCTGAATATACTGGCATTTACCCATGGAAGTAGTTACAATAAAGAAAAAAAGAGATTTTCATGGGGGAATGTTAGATGCACATTATCCAGCGGAAAAAGCTTGTGAAAGAAAAAGTCGACCGTCTTAAGAATGGGTATTCTGCGTATGCTGAATCACAAGAAGTTGCTACTCTCCTAAAGAAGGAAATCCAAGCACTTAATCTGCATGTCTATGAAGATGTTACCGAGGTTGGATCCTGGTTTATTCCTGACAAATTTAATCAGTAAAAGTAAAGACTATTAAAAAAGTGCCGTTAGATAATGAGCATATTTTTTTGCTCCATTGTACAACGACACTTCCTAATGGTCTTTTATTTTTGGCAAAGCTCTTTTAAATCCTCGACTAATGGGTCTACCTCATCCCACGAGTAGATTGAGGCACCTGCTGCTAATGGATGTCCTCCTCCACCATATTTTTGTGCAATTTGATTGATCGTTGGCCCTTTTGAGCGAAGTCTCACTCTAATCTGGTCTTCTTCTTCAACAAAGAATACCCAAGCCTTGATTCCTTCAATATTGCCTAGTATTCTCACCAATTGTGAGGCATCAGAGGCATTGACATGATATTGTTTTAGAATTTCTTTTGAAATCTTCATAAATGCAACGCCTTCTGTTGTTACTTCAAAATGTTGCAGCACATAACCACTTAATCTTGATACACTTTCCTTCGTGTTATATAGATTCTCGTAAATATCAGAGAACGAAAAGCCATAGCTTACTAGCTCACCAGCATATGTAAATGTCCTTGGATTTGTACTTGGAAAGAGGAATCTTCCGGTATCTCCAATAATTCCAGCATAAATAAGTCTTGCTGCTTCTTTTGTTAATCTAAGTCCAGCTGACTTCCCATGTAAATATAACTCATAGATTAACTCACTTGTAGAACTTGAGCTTGTATCTACCCATACAAGGTCTCCATAAGGATCTTCATTTGGATGATGGTCGATTTTTATCATTTTATCAGCCAGCTTATAACGGTCATCACAGATTCTTTCTTGATTTGCTGTATCACAAATTATCGCTAATGCACCATTATATGTTTCATCAGAAATGGTATCCAGCTTATATAGAAATTCTAAAGAAGGTTCACTTTTACCAACAACATAGATCGTTTTATCTGGAAAGGAGGCTTTTAGTAGTTCTGCCAGTCCACATTGAGAGCCATATGCATCTGGGTCTGGACGCACATGTCGATGGATAATAATTGTATCGTATTCTTTAATCGTATTTATAATTTGTTCTTTCATTTTAAAAGCATCTCCTTATACTGTAAGCAAACATATAGCTATTAAATTCGCCAAAACAATTTCCCCCTAGATTATTTCATGATTTATCAGTAAAATAGATGTAGAAAAATCGTAAATGGAGGACTTATCAATACATGCCTATACTTGTAGTTCTAATCGTGATCACATTCGCTTTTTATCTATTTTATAAAACAAAGTATTTTCGAAGTAAACGTCCCATTGAAAGACAATGGCTTTCATCAAAATCAAGTATTGCATTAGGAATATTTGTAGCCTTGTTCGCTATTAACGCTGTATATCTTCACCAATCAACAGTCTCCTTTATCGTAGCTGCTGTATTATTACTCGTTGGAGTAGGAAGCATTTGGGCTGGTGTTCGTGCATATCGATATTTCTTACCGTTAGTCATCGAGGAATCTGCAAAACAATAAGATTTTTTAAAAGGGATGCAGGAGCATCCCTTTTTTTAACGGTCAATTAATTGAACCATCATCATCGCCTTACCAACGACAACTCCTTCATTAAAAACCTCAACATCCACTTTACCAAACTTTCTTCCCACTTCTAAAACCTTTGGCTTAATTTCAATTATACTATCAATTTGAACTGGTTTAATAAAATAAATGGTGATATTCTCAACAACAAGATCCCCTTTTTTATACGAACGGAGAACTCGGTTAGCAGCTTCAGTCACAATCGTTGTAAAGACTCCATACGAAATAGTCCCTAAATAATTGGTCATTTGTGGTGTAACCCCACATCTGTAGACGATTTCACCTTTAACATCAGAAGTCGAATCTTCAAACTGGCTTGTAATGATATCCTCAATCGTTTCCCCAACCTGTGGCTGGCGACCAATCATTTGAAGAGCTTTTAAGACATCTTGACGACTAATAATTCCTTGCAACTTATTATTTTGGTTAACAACAGGTAATACTTCTATCCCTTCCCACACCATCATATGAGATGCAGAGGCAACAGAGGTCTTTTCATTAACGGTCATTGGTTGCTTCGTCATCAGCTTTTCAACAGGAAAAGATGGGTCTCGTCCCATTACATCCTTAGAGGTAATGATCCCTACTACTTTCATTTGAGAATCAACGACTGGGAAACGACCATGACCTGTCTCTTGGTTATATTGATGCCAATGGCCTACAGTATCAGTATTTTTGAGAAAAATCGTTTGATCAATCGATGTTAAAATATCTTCAACCAACACAATTTCCTTTTTAATTAACTGATCATAGATGGCACGATTAATCATCGTCGCCACTGTGAATGTGTCATAACTAGTTGAAATAATTGGTAGTTCTACTTCATTAGCTAACTTTTTCACTTGCTCATCTGTATCAAAGCCGCCTGTAATCAACACCGCTGCCCCTGTATTTAACGCATATTCATGTGCTTTCGTCCGATTCCCTACGATTAATAGGTTCCCAGCTCCGGTATATCTCATCATCGCGTCGATTTTCATTGCACCAATGACAAACTTATTCAATGTTTTATGAAGGCCAGTTCTGCCACCAAGTACTTGGCCATCAACAATATTGACAACCTCTGCAAATGTCAGCTTCTCAAAGTTTTCTTTCTTTTTTCTTTCAATACGGATTGTCCCAACACGTTCAATCGTACTGACATAGCCTTTATTTTCAGCTTCCTTAATCGCTCGGTAAGCAGTTCCTTCACTGACGGCCATATCCTTAGCAATTTGCCGAACCGATATTTTTTCACCAACTGGAAGTTCATCAATGTACTGTAAGATTTGTTCATGCTTTGTTGCCAACTGCGTCACCCTCTAGTCAATCTATTTCATAGACCATTTGTAAATGCTCCTTTTGATATAGTTACTATTATATAGGTGAGTGTGGCTATATTCAATCAAAGGTTCCTCACTATTCTATTGATACTGTCTGATTCTGCGACCTTTTTGTGACATGTCTTTTCTTGTTCCAACAACTTGCTTTCTTTTTTTCGGACTATATAATAATCCGACTAAATTCCCACCGACTACAATCAATGCAAATCCAAGCCAAGCCATTGAAAATATACCTTGTAACCCTGGCGCTTCAATCGATAAATTAGGGATGCCATAATAGAGTAGTAATCCGCAAATTAATAAACAAAGAATCAGTCTGTTCTTCATCAATATTCCTCCTAGATAGATAGCTTGGTTCATTCTATGCACCCAACCATGAAAACATACATTTCTAGAAGAATCCTTCTTTAGAACTTGTCACTTATAGCTCCACTGACTCTCCAGCCTGAAGAACCTTGCCCACGCCCTCTGCCAATAGACGAACAAAGGAATTTGGATCTTGAGAGATTACTGGGAACGTATTGTAATGCATTGGAATAACCATTTTCGCCCCAATCCATGAAGCTGCAACACTTGCATCCTCTGGCCCCATTGTGAAATTATCCCCAATTGGGAGAAATGCCAAATCTATTTGATTTCGTTCTCCAATGACTTTCATATCTGAGAAAAGGGCAGTATCTCCAGCATGATAGATGGTTTTTCCATCAGCTTTGAAAAGGATCCCCGCTGGCATTCCTGTATAGATGATTTCCTTCGTTTCCTCAACTGTATAGCTAGAACCATGAAATGCTTGTGTTAACTTTACGGTTCCGAAATCAAACGTATGTGATCCCCCAATATGCATTGGATGAACCCTAACACCTTGCCAACTTAAGTAAGTAGCAAGTTCAAAAGGAGCAACAACGAGTGCATCATTCTGTTTAGCAAGTGAGACTGTATCACCAACATGATCATTATGACCGTGTGACAATAGAATCACATCGACTTTTTCATCTTCAGCCTTCAGATCTGTTTTTCCGTTTCCTGTAATAAATGGATCAATAATAATCGTCTTTCCTGTTGTATGTATTTTCACTACTGAATGTCCATGATATGAAACCTTCATTCAATAACCACTCCTCACTTTTTTATTAATTACTATTTCGATATGTATGGAAAGATTCCTTTGTCCTCATCCTTTCCTATTAAAAAAATGTCCAAACATAAGAAGATAAAGTTTACTTTTTTTCCTGTACTTGCTAATCTAACATTACAAGGAAAGGGTGTGGAGCAAATGAATCATCGTTTAGAAAAGACCACAGATTGGTTAAAAGAAAAAGACATTTCATTTTGTATGCTTACGTCAACTCCAAATGTATTTTACCTAACTGGGTTCTATACCGAACCTCATGAGCGACTCTTAGCATTGTTTGTATTTCAAGATAAAGAACCATTTCTAGTGTGTCCTGCAATGGAAATCTCACAAGCAAAGGCAAGTGGTTGGGAATATGAAATCGTTGGTTTTAGTGATACAGATCAACCTTGGGATCTAATTAAACAGGCTCTGACAAAGAGAAATCTTAATGTATCAACGGTTGCTATCGAGAAAGAACATATGAATATTGAACGATATGAGAATCTTGTGTCATTATTCAGTCATGCTACTTTTATATCTGCCGAGGAAAAGTTACATACATTACGAATGATTAAGGATGAAAAAGAAGCAGAAATCCTAAGAGAAGCTGCAAAGCTTGCCGACTATGGAGTTGAAGTGGGGGTTAATGCACTCGCTAAAGGAAAAACAGAGTTGGATGTGTTAGGAGCAATTGAATTCGAATTAAAGAAAAAAGGTATACGTCAAATGTCCTTCGATACGATGGTACTAACTGGGCTAAAAACTGCTAGTCCCCATGGAAAACCAGGTTTGGCTGAAATCACTCCCGGTCAATTAGTCTTATTTGACCTAGGCGTCGTATTAGATGGATATTGTTCAGATATTACTAGAACGGTTGCTTTTGGTAGTATTAATGAGAAGCAGGAAGAAATCTATCAAACAGTACTGAAAGCTCAACTTAACGCTGTGGCTGCTAGTCGACCTGGCGCAAAGATTGGTGATATTGATACTGCTGCTCGATCTATTATCACTGAAGCTGGATATGGAGATTATTTCACCCATCGAGTAGGCCATGGACTTGGCATTGATGTGCATGAGTTCCCTTCCTTAAACAGTACTAACAAGATGGAGCTCCAAGTAGGTATGGCATATACGATCGAACCAGGAATCTATCTTGATGGAGTGGGTGGCGTTAGAATCGAAGACGATCTCATCATAACTGAAACTGGTGCTGAGCTCCTTACAAAGTTCCCAAAGGAATTACAGATTATAAAGAGATAACTAAAAAACGAGAGTAGAGAAATGCTAATCATTTTTCTACTCTCGTTTTTAATAGTGCTTTTTGGAGAGAAGTCCGAATGCAAGACTTTCTATGTACGGCTTTACTTGTCCATTTCTTGACTGAATGATATAAAGGGACTCTAGAATCATCTCCATTTCCTTTTCATCCACAATGGTATCTACATCTGAAAATAAAGACTTAATATTTGTCATATATGTTGTGTTATCGATTCTAATTTTTAATTTATCATCTTGAATATCTTCTAATATATTCATGATCTTTTCATTCAAAAATTTACTCCTCACTTTCTTCCTCTCTTCTTTCGAGAAAGATAATTTAATACTAGCGGTTAATTCTATTCCATAGTATGTTTAACGCACATCATATCCATCAGTAAAATATAGTCAATTGAAAGATGTTTAAATGAAGAAAAACGAACGCAGCCAGGAAATTGAAGGGGATAAAAGCCCCAAACAGGGGCTTTTACCATTTATGAAATACCTAATAAATCTTTTGTATTAGAATATGTTAATCCATGTGCTTGTGCAACAGCTTCATAAGTAACAAAACCATTTAATGTATTTATACCTTTACGTAGTGCTTCATTTTCAATACATGCCTGTTTATAACCTTTATTTGCAATCTGAATTGCATAAGGAACAGTTACATTTGTTAAGGCAATTGTTGAAGTTCTTGGAACTGCACCTGGCATGTTTGCCACTGCATAATGAACAACATCATGCTTAACATAAGTTGGGTTATCATGTGTTGTAATTCGGTCTGTTGTTTCAAAGATACCACCTTGATCAATGGCAATATCAACCACAACTGAGCCTGATGACATTGATTTAATCATTTCCTCACTCACAAGCTTTGGTGCTTTTGCGCCTGGGATTAGAACAGCTCCGATAACTAAATCTGACTCTTTTATTGCCTGTCCGATATTAAGAGGATTTGACATCAGAGTCGTGATATCATTACCGAATATATCATCTAACTGACGAAGTCGTTCAGGGCTTAAATCAATTATCGTTACTTGTGCACCAAGACCTATAGCCATTTTGGCAGCATTTGTACCAGCAACACCTCCACCAATAATTGTTACCTTACCACGTCTAACACCTGGCACACCTGATAATAGAATTCCTTTACCACCTTTAGGCTTCTCTAAAAATTGTGCGCCTAATTGTGCTGCCATTCGACCTGCAACTTCACTCATTGGAGTTAATAAAGGAAGCTGGCCATTTGCTAACTGAACGGTTTCATAAGCAATCCCTACAACCTTATGCTTTGTAAGCGCCTCTGTTAACTCAGGTTCTGGTGCTAAATGTAGATATGTAAAAAGAATCAAATCTTCTCTGAAATAAACATACTCTGATGGAAGCGGCTCTTTCACCTTCATGACCATTTCCATTGACCAAGCCTCATCAGCTGTAGCAACGATTTTTGCACCCGCTTCGATATATTGTTTATCTGAAAATCCAGAGCCTTCTCCAGCACTTGTTTCAATAAATACGTCATGTCCAAATCGCACTAAATTTACAACTCCAGCTGGTGTCATCGCTACACGGTTTTCATTGTTCTTTATCTCTTTCGGTACTCCAATACGCATGACATTACACCCTCCTTAAATTCCGCACTTTTATGTATCAAGATGTTTTCATTAAGCAATATCACGTTAAACTATATCACCAATTAAAGCTATGTTAAACTATTTTTTCTAAAAGAAACATGTCCACAAATCCATTTCCTCCCATTTGTTCACGAGAAATTCATGGATTCCTCATTTCCAAACTCAATAGAGTGATATAATTAAAGTGTAACATTATATCTATTGTGGGGGGCGTTTAAAGTGAGTTTAACCTATAAACGTATTCTGGTAGCAATTGATGGTTCACAAGAGGCTAGTTGGGCATTCAAAAAATCACTTGAAATCTGCAAGCGAAATAACGCTGCGCTCATTATCACTCATGTTATCGATACTCGAACATTTGCCACAGTGGAGGCATATGATCGTACCGTTGCTGAAAAAGCAGAAAAGTATGCCGAGCAGCTAATGAGTGAATACAAATTACATGCAGAACAAGCTGGAGTGAAAGAAGTCTTCACTACTATCTCCTATGGTTCACCAAAAGTCAAAATTGCCAAAGAAATTGCCCCAAAACATCATGTTGATCTTATTATTTGCGGAGCAACAGGTCTTAATGCAGTAGAAAGATTCTTTATTGGAAGTGTATCAGAACATATTACTCGTTATGCAAAATGTGATGTCCTCGTTGTTCGTACTAATAAAGATTCTATATAGAAAAAAAGGGAATGTGATTAAGTGAATTTCACTTAACCAACATTCCCTTTTGTTTAGTTCTTTTCTTTAATTTTTGCTATAGCTTTTCGGACTTGTTCAAACCCTGTTCCACCTGCACTATTTCGTCGACTTACGGCATTAATCGGCTGTAATACTTCATAAATATCTTCAGTAAATAAGTCTGATGCTCCCTTGTAATCCTCTAGCGGTAAATCAAGTAAATAGATTCCCCGTTGAATACAAGTTAGTACTAATTTCCCAACAACTTCATGGGCATCTCGGAAAGGAAGTCCCTTAGCCGCTAAGTAATCAGCCAGTTCAGTTGCATTAGAGAAATCCTTCTTAACAGCCTCAGCCATTACTTCTGATTTTACTTTTAACGTAGAAATCATCCCAACAAAGATTTTAAGTGACCCCTTCACAGTTTGAACAGTGTCAAACATGCCTTCTTTGTCCTCTTGCATATCCTTGTTATAAGCTAAAGGAGTACCCTTTAGAACCGTTAATAAGCCAAACAAATTACCATAAACCCGTCCAGTTTTTCCACGGATTAGTTCCGCCATGTCAGGATTTTTCTTCTGTGGCATAATACTACTTCCCGTTGCGAAAGCATCATCAATTTCAACAAACTGAAATTCTTGGCTGGACCAAAGAATTAATTCCTCACAAAAACGTGATAAATGCATCATCACAAGGGAACAATTACTTAGAAATTCAACAATGAAATCACGATCACTAACTGCATCAATGCTATTTTCATAGATTCCATCAAAACCAAGTAATTCTGCACTATAATGTCGATCAATATTAAATGTTGTTCCAGCTAATGCCCCAGCACCTAGAGGTGAAAGATTGATACGCTTAATGGAATCGTTAAGACGATCTGCATCACGCTCTAACATTGAATAATAAGCAAGTAAATGATGTGCAAAAGAAATTGGTTGTGCTCGTTGCATATGCGTATAGCCTGGTACAATTGTTTCAACATTCTGCTCGGCTTGATTGACAATTGCATCTTGTAGCTCGTTGATTAACCCAATGATTTCTTTCACTTGATTTCGTAAATACAAATGCATATCAGTGGCTACTTGATCATTACGGCTTCGTCCAGTATGAAGTTTCCCACCAACAGGACCGATCTCATCAATAAGCATTTTCTCAATATTTAAATGGATATCTTCTTGAGCCACAGAAAACTGTAGCTCATGATTATTTGCTTTTTCTAATAAAATGGTTAATCCATTCTTTATGTCTTCTACTTCGTCAGCTGTTAAGATGTCACATTTACCAAGCATGGTTACATGTGCGATACTACCTTCAATATCTTCTTTAACTAATTCTTGGTCAAAAGAGATCGAGGCACCAAACTCATCAACCCATTCTTCGGCGCTCTTCTCAAATCGACCTCCCCATAATTTCTTCACACGTTCACCTTCTTGTTATTTACAATGCTATTAACCTTTGTTGGTAATCCCCATAGAGAAATAAATCCAACAGCTGCATTGTGGTCAAACTCATCATCTGATGTATAAGTAGCTAATTTTTCATCATATAGAGAGTAATCAGATTTACGTCCTTCTACAATTGCATGACCTTTAAACAATTTGACACGGACGATCCCTGTTACTGTTTTTTGTGTTTCATCAAGGAATGCAACTAATGCATCTTTCAGTGGTGAGAACCATAATCCGTTATAGATAAGCTCCGTTAACTTCTGACCGATGACTGGTTTGAAGTGAGCGACTTCTTTTACTAGAGTAATATCCTCTAATTCTTTGTGGGCCTTTAATAATGTCATTGCACCAGGACATTCATAGACTTCACGTGATTTAATCCCAACTAAACGGTTTTCAACATGGTCGATACGTCCGACTCCATGCTTTCCTGCTACATAATTCAATTCAAGAATTAAGTCTGCTAGTTTATAAGACTTACCGTTTAACGTTGTTGGAACCCCTTTTTCAAAACCAATTTCTACGATTTCAGGAGTATCAGGTGTTTTATCAAGTGGAGCAGTAAGATCATACGCTTCTTCAGGTGGAGCAACCCATGGATCTTCTAGAACTCCACATTCATTACTTCTCCCCCAAAGATTTTGGTCAATTGAAAATGGGCTATCCAAGTTAATTGGAATTGGAATATCATGCTTTTTCGCATAATCGATTTCTTCCTCACGAGACCATTTCCACTCACGTACAGGAGCAATCACTTCTAGGTTAGGATTTAAGGCGTTAATAGATACTTCAAAGCGAACCTGGTCGTTTCCTTTGCCCGTACATCCGTGTGCAACGGCTACCGCTCCTTCTTTTTCAGCTATTTCTACAAGCTTCTTAGCGATTAGAGGACGAGATAGTGCAGAAACTAATGGATATTTGCCTTCATATAATGCATGTGCTTTCAATGCATACAATGCATAATCATTCGCAAACTCATCTTTTGCATCAATTACATAAGATGAGACTGCCCCAACTGTTAATGCCTTTGATTTAACGAATTCTAAATCCTTTCCTTCACCAACATCCAAGCAGCACGCAACAACTGCATATCCTTGTGCTTGTAACCATTTAATTGCCACACTCGTATCTAATCCACCAGAATAGGCTAGAATCACTTTTTTATTCATTTGTTTAAATCCCCCAGTCAGTATATTCATTCGTCTTGTTTAATATTTATTCATTATCAATACGTATACTTTAGCAACTTTTTTTAATTTTTTCAATACTTATACAAAAAAAAGTATAAAAATAAATAACACATTAGATTGTATGTTTCATGATAGTCTTTCGTGAAACAAGTGGGCATTCCTTTTTTCATAGTGTAAAATGGAGATAAGTGAGTTATGGGGGGAGAACATTGAAGGAACATTTTCAGTATGATGAAAGATTAGGAATAGAAATCCCTGCATTATCTAAACATTGGGAAGAGTATAATAAGGATGAGCAACAGGGAATTTTATTAATGTGGGAAGGTATACGTGGCAGGATCCCAGATCGAATTGCAGATTTAGAAAAAGTCATTAATGAAAAACAAGCACAACTAGGGAATGAATTAGATTTTCCTAAGTCATGTGTGTTAAATTCAGAAATCTCTGAGCTAGCTTCCATTATAAATGATCTATGGATTTGGTATCGTTCAAACCAAAAAGTGTCACAAAAAGGGCATTACTAATTAATTTTGGCTGTTTTCCCAAAGTTTGTTGTTTTTAGCTGTACATTATTTAAAAAATAGAATTCTAGCAGACTGAATACACGAAGACTCCCGTGGGATGCGTGAGCCAAAGTGAGACCCCACAAGAGCCAGCGACGAGGAGGCTCACCGCTCACCCCACAGGACGCGGAGTGTATTCAGACTGCGACTTTAAAAGCAACAATTTATACGAAAACAGCCTTAATTTTTATTAAAAGAGAGACCAGCCTCGGAACTTTTGTTCATTGGCTAGTCTCTCTTTTTCTTGTATGTATCGGTTCTTTGTTATAAATCCTTCTTTATTTCTCGTATCACATGACCCAATTCTGGTAAAATTAATTTCTCCATTGCTAATTTCACAGCTCCAGTTGATCCCGGGGTTGAAAATACAGCGGTATCAAGTGAAACACCGGCTATTGCTCGTGACAGCATCGCAGCAGATCCAATATCCTCTGTATAGCTTAACATTCTAAAGAGCTCTCCAAAGCCAACGATTTCTTTGTCTAGCAGCTTTGTTACGGTTTCTATCGTCACATCTCTCTTTGCGATTCCAGTTCCACCATTTAAGATAACAGCATCAATGTCATCACTCTCACAGCCTTTGATTATTTCTTGATTGATTGTGGCTTCGTCATCATTTACAATCACATAGTCGATCACGTTATGTCCATAATCGTTCAGTAACGAGTTCATTAATTGACCACTTTTGTCTGATTCTTTTGTTCTAGTGTCACTAACTGTAATTACTTTACAACGTACACTTTTTGGTGATTCCTTTTTATGCTGCAACGAACTCACAATTCATTTCCTACCTTTTCATTTAAATATCGATATTGATAAAATTTATGGGCAAACTCAGTAACCTGTCTTGTGAATTGATAATTCATACTAGCTCCAATTGTCATCCCTACTAATGGCAGACCTTGAATGAGTTTCTTTCTAAACATGAAAATGACAAAGCCTTTTAAAATTTGCTTTAAAGGCTGTTTAACCCACGCCTCGTTCACAAAATGATCAGTTCCTTCATAGAAAAACGGGTTATCTGTCGCTCCATCTAACTCCTCAATTAGTTCTTCCCAGCCACGATGTTTTAGATTCTTAGGTAAGGTTGCTCCGTGAAAAACCTTAAGAGAAAGCATCATTTCGTATGGGGTGCTTGTTTCATAACCATAGGTCATTGCAATCAGCTGTACCGCCCTTAGGTTAATAATCGTCATCGTTAGAATATCAGTTCCGACTAATAAAAGTCCCCCTGTTCCAACTAAGCCCCCTTGAGCAAATGAATACACGCGATGCTTTGCAATTTGATGGTCGGCCAAATATGCAAGTTGATCCAGTGTTAAGTTTTTTAAATCAGATAATTGATCCACCTCATCATGGAAAGCTCTTGCCGATGTAATGATTCGATCTCTTGCATCCATTTGTAGCTGAGTACCTTGAATCACAGCATGGAGATGAAATAACCAATTGTCTATTTTAGCAAAAAATTCTGTTCTTACTTCGTCAGGTACTAATTGAAAAGACTGTTCTAGAAGTTTATCGTAGGTCATTTGGAAATCAGTGAGCTCATAATCATACAATTGCTCACGCCAATGATTAATGTCCTCTAATACTTTTTTCTCACGCTCAGATAATACCACGTAAACTAGCCCCCTAACTTTCGTTCATTTTGTGTTCAATTATATCATATGTAATAGCTAATCAATAAACAGAGGCCTTTCACAAAAAAAAAAGTGTAGAGAAGGAAGTTTTCCTTTTTCTCTACACTTTCTTAAGATGCTCTAATTAATGTGCTAAACGAACAGCATCACGAGCAATCATTACTTCTTCATTTGTAGGAATAACAATTACTTTTACTGGTGAATGTGGATAGTTGATAAATTCTTCTTCTCCATGAATTTGTTGGTTACGTGCAGGATCCCAATAAATTCCCATGAACTCTAAACCACGAAGAACTCGTGCACGGATAACATCACTATTTTCACCGATTCCAGCAGTAAAGATAATTGCATCTACACCGTACATTCTTGCTGCATAAGAACCAATATACTTATGAATACGACTAGCAAATACTTCAAGTGCAAGTTCTGCACGTTCATTTCCGTTATTAGCCGCTTCAGTGATATCACGTAAATCACTTGAGAATCCTGAAATCCCTAGGATACCACTCTTTTTATTAAGAACATTTAATACTTCGTCAGCAGTTTGACCTGTTTTCTCCATAATATACGGAATTAATGAAGGGTCAATATTGCCTGAACGAGTTCCCATTGCCACACCAGCAAGTGGAGTGAATCCCATAGATGTATCAATTGATTTTCCACCTTCAATTGCAGCGATACTTGCCCCGTTACCTAAATGGCAAGAAATTAAACGCAATTGTTCAATAGGTCTGCCTAGTAACTCAGCAGCACGTTCTGATACATATTTATGAGAGGTACCGTGGAAACCGTATTTGCGGATTCCAAACTTCTCGTAATATTCATATGGAAGACTGTATAAGAATGACTTCTCAGGCATTGTCTGATGGAAGGCTGTATCAAATACCGCAACAGCAGGTACAGTTGGTAGTACTTCTTTGAACGCCTTAATTCCTGTGATGTTTGCAGGGTTGTGAAGTGGTGCTAATTCTGATAATTGATCTAGCTTTGCTAACACTTCATCAGTAATTAATACTGAATCACTAAACTCTTCACCACCATGGACTACACGGTGACCGATTCCATTAATTTCATCTAATGATTTGATAACACCAGTTTCTGTTAATTTATTTAAAAGTATTTTAACTGCAACTGAGTGATCTGGGATATCAGTTACGTCAGTTTGCTTTTCACCATTAACTGTAATACTAAAGATTGCATTATCAAGGCCGATTCTTTCTACTAATCCTTTTGTTACAACTTCTTCACTTGGCATTTCAAATAACTGAAACTTTAATGATGAACTTCCGGCATTTATAGCTATGATTTTCGACATTTGTTCCGCTCCTTTTTTTGTGGTTACCATGGTGTATGTATTAGTATCATTTCTCTACATTATTCTATGCAATTTGACACTTTTATATCTGCCTTTTCCATTTAAACACCGAGAAGTCCACATTTCAAGTGAGAAGACCAATTGGAAACGTTTTCGACACAAATTCTTTAAATTCAGATAAATAAAATGACATATTTTGTTATACCAGGGGTTAGAAATTTATCGTTTTTCTACTTCCAGCTTCTTCTCATCCTCAAACCACTGATCAATTTTTTGAATCATGCTAGTCATTGAGTCTCGATTTGAAAACGATGGGAGATTTGCTAATAATGCTTGTTTTGGAGCCGTGATTCCCTCTGCTTTCTTTTGTAACATGAAGATACTTTTAGCTGCATCTTTATTCCTAAACATTGTTGTAGGCAATTGAATAAGCCCCTGAATATGCATATTTTCTGTAATAAATGCATTTAGCTTTGGAGCCTCAGGACTTTCAAATAACGCATTTGGAATAAGCAAAACGATATATCCGCCTGGCTTAGTATGGTTCAAGCTTTGTTCGATAAATAAGTGATGTGCATAGGAATGACCAGAGTCTACTTTCAATGTATAGTTCGCAGCATTCACGTCGTTTGGGTAATATCCATACGGTAAATCACAGACGACAATATCCACTGGATCAACATATAATTTTTCCAGGCTATCTTGATTATATAATTGGATATTATGTTCTTGAAGATTTGCACTGACATAGGCTAATTTCACTAGTAAGTCATCTACTTCACTACCAAATGCATTTATCTCCTTATCAGCATTTTGGTTCATCACGGCTGTTAGTAAATTCGCAGTCCCTATTGCTGGATCAAATATTGTGAAATGCTTTTTGTCTCTTGTTACTTTACTAATGAGATAACCTATAAATAAAGCAACGGCATCTGGTGTCATTTGATGATTTACTTGAGCTCCTTCATGCATTCCCTTTAGAATGGCAAGCTGGTAAGCCTTTCTGATTTCTTCCTTGGAATAGTTCATCTTCAGTAAGGAACTATATTCTTTTTCAAGATGTTTCTTACTTAGTTCACTAACCTCTTCTTGCACAATTGCTTGTTGAAAGATATTCTCTCCTGTTTCAGCCACTGCTTCAATGTAAGTGCACGATAATTCCTCTTTTAAAAGGGTAGCTGTTTCGTCAATCAGTTTAAATAATATTTCTACTTGAGATCTTTGTTCCATCGTTTTCCTCCTAAATGGTCTTACCCAATCTAAACATAAAAGAGCCCCTAGTATTTCCAGGGCTCCCTAGTCAATTTTAAGCTATTATGTCATAAAAAATTATTGAGCTGCCTTAGCCGCTTCGATTGCACCTTCATAATTTGGGTGGTCTGTAGCTTCACTTACATATTCAACATATGTAATTTTATCATTACTGTCAATCACAAAAACAGCACGAGCTAGTAAACGTAATTCCTCAATTGCTACACCATATGCTTCTCCGAATGAAAGGGAACGGTGATCTGACACAGTTTGAACATTCTCAATGCCATTCGCTCCACACCAGCGCTTTTGTGCAAACGGAAGATCTACACTTACTGTTAATACCTTCACGTTACTTAAGCTTGCTGCTTCCTCATTAAAACGACGTGTTTGTGCATCACAAACTCCTGTATCAATTGAAGGAACTACACTTATTAAACGTACTGACCCCTTTGAATCTGCAAGTGTAACTGGTGATAAGTCATTTGCTAATACTGTAAAGTCTGGTGCAGTATCCCCTACTTTAACTTCTTGACCTAGTAATGTTACTGGATTGCCTTTAAAAGTGATATTTGCCATTCCCAATTCCTCCCTTATTATATGTACAGATAAATTCTAGCTATATCTTCTACAGATTGCAATGATTTGCACCTAGATTGACAAATTTTTATGATAAAGAATAGAGCTGTCCTTTAAGTGCTTCACTTACTTTGCACTTTTGTTAGTGGACAGCCCTTAGAACCTCTTATATATTAAAATCTTGATTATCTTGACTTTGAGCTTGATTATCACCTTGCTTGTTTTTAAACATTTGCTGTACTTTATCAACTGCTTGTGGTGCAAGTTCTAATAATTTTTCATACAGATGTGTATTTTCATCTAAGTGAAGCATTTTCACACCTGAAGCATTAACAATTAGAAATGCGATTGGGGTAATTGATACTCCTCCCCCGCTACCTCCACCAAACGGTAAGCTAGCTCCTTCTCCTTCTTTAGAAGGTTGAAATTCACTACCACCAGCAGCAAATCCAAACCCTACCTTTGAGACGGTTAAGATAACACTTCCGTCAGGTGTTTCTACTGGATCCCCGATAATTGTATTAACATCAATCATTTCCTTAAGATTTTCCATTGCTGTGGTCATTAACCCTTTAATTGGATGATCTGACATTATACTTCCTCCTAGCTTTTAGTGATTTTCGAATTACTACCTGTCAACATGGAGAGGGGAGCTGACTTGAATTTTGGTAAATTCCCCTTCCAATATCTAACCAGTCTAATTCCTGCTAACATAGCTTTCCCGACTCTGAAGTGAAACATACATTCAAATTTGGTCTCTGAATATAATTGTTGAAATAATGGGGTTATCGATATATTGGGCTTCGCCTTTAAGTTCATATACTGACTTATAATACCTAGCAAAACACCTTTTACTGACCACCCTAATCCGACGAAAATACCCGTTTGAGCAGCGTCTCCAATTCCAAAAGCAGTATGCCAATTAACCTTTGTCACTGTAACAGAATGAAGAAATTTCTTAATAATCTTATGGAAATTTGCGACATGGTCAAGGATGGTTCCAGAATCTTGAATAGCTCTAATGATTTCATCTGGAGTGAATTTTTTCTTTTTATCTTTTGTCTTCTTTTCCTTCAGATTGCTTTTTTCCTCATGCTTCAATTCGATATTAGGTGAATCATCATCCACCTTAATCTGTGGAATATGAATGGTGTATCTAATAAGTCCAAACCAAAGGCTAAATTTAATCTTGATATCCTCATTTTTGGGTGAATGATTGAATAGAATCAACACTTTTAACTTACTAATAAGAAGAATAAATAAAAGAGCAATAATAATTAAAAAAATGATTAAAACCCATTTCACTCCACGCACATCCTTTCAATCTTCCATTATCACCCTTCTACAAATGATATAAACATCCCTTTCCATAAAAAAAAGAATGCAGTTGCCCGCATCCTTAAGATTGTTTATTTAATTCCTTATGTTCGTGTATAACCGTTGTTTCTGCAAATAGATCATGAATTCCTTGCTTCTTTGGTAGGAATGCAATTATTAAATACCCAATATATGTGACCTTGGAAATAAATCGTCCGACAAACTCACGAAATATCACAGTTCCCCATGTGAGTTCTTCCCGTGAAATGGTTATTACTTTTAGACCAAAAACCATTTTCCCTAAAGTTTGTTTAAAATATTTTGTCATTAGCACAAAATAGAGAAAATAGGTTAAAGCTGTTGTGATTGAAATAGGAGCAAACATACTAGCTCCTGATAATGGTAAATCAATTAGTTTGAAAATAGGATAAACAATCAGCCTGTTAATACTTCCAACAACGATTAAATCCAGTAGATAGGCCCATAACCTCATCCAGAACCCTGCATATTGTATGTAAACTGCATCATTTGGAGACTGAACAAGATTTTCTGGCTGCTCATGTGCGTTGTTATAAGATATATCCATCAAATCACGCCTCCTTTACTTTGCATACAAATACATCATTCGAGGTGAATTAGGTTGAGATAGTAATTGGACCAGAGATGCCATTTCAATATCATCTGTAAACAGTTTTTTGGCACTCATTGAGAAGAGTGAACTTAGACCATAATTTGCTTCATATTCAACCACATTAACGTCTCCAAGATCATAATCTGCTTTCATTGCTTCTAGTGCATCCTCAAAATAACCTAATTCATCGACAAGCTTCAACTCTTTAGCTTGCCTTCCATCATAAATTCGTCCATCTGCAACTTTTCTTACTTCAGCTTCTGATAAATCCCGACCCTTTGAAATCACATTAACAAAACCTTCATAAGCATTATCGACCATGTTCTGAAGAATATCTCTTTCTTCGTCTGTCATTTCTCTTGATGCTGACATGATATCTTTGTATGGGCCGCTCTTTATTGTTTCAAAGGTAACACCATACCTTTCAGCTAACCCTGAATAATTTATCCCTTGCATAATTACTCCAAGTGATCCTGTTAATGTATCAGGAACCGCAAAGATTTTGTCAGCCGGAGCTGAAATATAATATCCACCTGATGCAGCCATCGTGCCCATTGAGACATAGACTGGTTTTCCAGTTTCTTCTTGCAACTCAACAAGTCGATCATGAATCTCAGCACTCTCAACTACTCCACCACCAGGGGAATTCACACGAAGAATGATCCCTTTAACAAAATCATCCTCCTTCGCTTGATCAATCATTCGTAAAAATGCTTGATGCTGATACCCTGTTGGACTAAACAAAGAAGTAACGTCATCACCAGTATCCTGTATTGCACCATTTACTTTCAGAACTAGAATTTTATCAAGTCCATTCCCTGGCGTAATACTATGTTCTATGAATTCTGTATCTGTCGCACCAAATAAATCATCCGTCCAACTACCACTTTCATTAAATGCAACTGTAGAAGCAAAATTCACCAAAATTGAGATAATAAAAAGTCCTGCTGCAATCCCTAAAGCTGCCCAACGTTTTCCATTCATTCTTTTTTCAACTCCTTTTATTCTAGACACATACCTATTTACGACTCATTTTACTTTTGGTTTCAATTTCATGTAAACTGATATTATATTGTAACAGAAATTTCTAATTTTGGATAAATTAACTGTTATAATCATCTTGAAATCTAATTTTGCTTAAATGGAGGAATGAACGATGCCAGATCGCAGAAATCTTTACTTCTTTTATGAGAAATCTAAAGAATTAATTCAAAAAGTTGATGAGTTAAAGGCTTTAGCAAGGGATTATCAATTTACTGTCGTTACGGACCACTTAAAAGCTAATATCATCGTTAGTATTGGTGATGATGGAACTTTTTTGCAAGCGGTACGTAAAACCAATTTCCGTCAGGATTGTCTCTATGTTGGAATCTCAACCACTGGTAGCCTAAGTATGTATTGTGATTTTGATATCAAAGATATCGACGGTTTAGTTGAAGCCATGACCACTGAGCAAATTGAAGTTAGAAGATATCCTACAATTGAGGTAAGTGTTGATAATGAAGCTGCATTTTATTGCTTAAATGAATGTTCTATTCGTTCACCCATCATCAGAACTTTTGTTATCGATGTTTACATAGACGATCTTCATTTCGAAACATTCCGTGGGGATGGAATGATTGTTGCAACACCTACTGGAAGTACTGCATATAACAAATCTGTAAACGGTGCAGTCGTTGACCCACTCTTACCATGTATTCAGGTCAGTGAATTAGCCTCTTTAAATAATAATCAATACCGAACCCTTGGATCCTCTTTCATTTTAAGTGAACAAAGAAAGCTATCCTTGAAAGTTGTCCAGGATGGGAATGATTTCCCTATTATCGGAATGGACAATGAAGCAGTTAGTATTCAACATGTTGAGAAGATTGATTTTAGCCTAAGTGACCGAAAGATTAAAACCGTCAAGCTCAAGAACAATTCATTCTGGGAAAAGGTGAAACGGTCCTTTTTATAAACAGCATTTACTCATGAAAAAGAGCGGGATGTTACTCCCGCTCTGTAGCCACTTATATTAAATTATTTTTGGAAAGAACCACTCATTTGTTGTTGAGCGAAAGAAACTAAACGTTTAGTAATTTCTCCACCCACAGAACCGTTAGCGCGAGAAGTAGTATCTGCTCCAAGGTTTACACCAAATTCAGAAGCAATCTCATACTTCATTTGGTCGATCGCTTGTTGTGCACCTGATACTAGAAGTTGGTTTGAGCTGCTGTTGTTTGCCATGTGCTATCACCTCCTTGTGAGTATAGATTGTGTAAAAAAACGAATGTTAATTCAATTTTTTTATTGGTAATTGTTCACAGGATTGTCATGATATGCAAATAGCTTCAACATCAATTAAATTAAAATAACTCTTCTAATTCACTCTTGCTAGTACTCTTGCCGATTTTGACTACTTCTGTATTTTCAACAGCTCGATTGATTAATTCATTAAAATCAATAAAGCTCTCGTAATACTCAACTTTTTCTCGTTTTGGCCTTGTTTTGGGAGCTGCAGGACTAAAGATCGTACAGCAATCTTCATATGGTCGGATTGAAATATCATAGGTATCAATCTTTCTTGCGATATCAATGATTTCTGTTTTATCCATGGAAATGCATGGTCTGAGCATAGGAGTGCTAGTGACATCATTTATTGCGTACATACTTTCCATCGTTTGACTTGCCACTTGTCCTAAGCTCTCACCTGTCGTTATTGCCAACCCAGTTCTTCTATTTCTTATTTCATCTGTAATTCTCAGCATCATTCTTCTAGTAGAGATGAGTGAGTAATTTTCAGGTACTTGCTTTTGAATCACTTCTTGAATTTCTGTGAAGGGAACAATATGCAAGTTGATATCTGGACCAAACTGAGTAAGAACCTCTGATAGGTCTACAACTTTTTGCTTTGAGCGTTCATTTGTATAAGGTGGACTATAGAAATGAACAGCTTCTAGTTCTACCCCTCGCTTCATCGCTAGATAACCAGCTACTGGACTATCTAGACCACCCGAGAGCATTAGCATTGACTTTCCGCTCGTGCCTACTGGCAAGCCACCAGCACCAATTATATCCTTACAGGTAATATAGCTAGCTTCCTTTCTCACCTCGACACGCACATTTATCATAGGGTTATGGACATCCACGACAAGTTCATCTACATTTGTTAAGATATGACTTCCCACTTGATAGTTTATTTGATTTGTATCGAATGGGAATAACTTATCCGATCTCCTTGCAGATACTTTAAACGTCTTACCTTCATAATCAAGCTCCGTAAATGCAAACAAGGCAGCTGCTTTAATGGCATCAATATCGCTTTCTGTCTTCACAGCCAGACTAAATGAATGAATACCAAACACTTTTGTAAGGCGTGCGGATATCTCTTCATGATTTTCACCATTTAAAACGATAAAAATCCGATCTCTTGTAGTCTCAATCTTAATCTGAGGATAATCAGTTAATTTATTTTGAATGTTTCTCTTTAATTTATCTATGAATCGTTTTCGGTTTCGTCCTTTTGTTGAGATTTCACCAAAACGGATTAGTATATGGTCATATTGCATGTTATCTCATTACCTTTCCTAAATGATCTATTGCTTTATTTATTGCATTTAGTATATATGGGACTTCTTCTAGTTCATTTTCTGCTGACAAGCTCATTCGAATAGCACTACTTGCAATTGGCTCATCCTTTTTCATTGCAAGTAAGGTCTTGCTAGGTGCCTTTTTCTTTGAAGAGCATGCGGATGTAGTTGAAAGAATGATACCATTCTCTTCTAACAAATGGACGAACACCTCAGATTTCAATCCATTAATGGAGAAATTGATAATATGTGGTGCAGTTTGGTAACTTGGAGTATTTATTGTAATAATAGCATTTGTTTCTAGTCCATCCAATATAGCCCGTTTTATTTGGTTGATTTTCTCAACCTTTTCGTCCATATTCTCCAATGTCATCCGCAATGCTTTCGTCATGGCAACAATGCCAGCAACGTTTTCAGTCCCAGACCGTAATTGCATTTCTTGTTGACCACCTGAGATTAATGGAGCAAGCTCCACTCCCTTTCTAACATATAGAATACCCGTACCTTTTAATCCATTGAATTTATGGCCAGACAACGTGCATAGGTCTATACCAGCCTGCTGAAGCTGCAATGGTACCTTTCCAACTCCTTGAACATGATCTACATGGTATATGATTTTTGGATAGGCTTTTAATAACTTTCCAATTTCAGCTACAGGTTGAATTGTACCGATTTCATTATTAACATGAATCACTGAAACAAGGATGGTGTCTTCCCTTATTGCCTTTTTAATATCTGAAATTTCTACAACCCCATTTGAATTTACTGGAACATATGTAACTTCAAAACCAGACTCCTTCAATTGCTCAAACGATTCACTAACAGAAGGATGCTCTATTTGAGTGGTTATAATATGATTTCCACGATTCTTTCGTTGAAGTGCTGTTCCTTTGATAGCTAGATTATTCCCTTCTGAACCCCCAGCCGTAAATATGACTTCCAAAGGAGAGACATCTAATAAATCTGCTACTTGCTTTCGGGCTTGAATTAATAACTTTTCAGCCTCTCCACCAAGCTTATGTAAAGACGAAGGATTACCGAAATATGCTTCTGATACTTTCACAAAAGAGGTAATCACTTCAGGAAATGGTTTCGTCGTTGCGCTATTATCAAGATAGATCATAGAATCCTCCTCACACTTCATGCAAAATGTAATAATACCATATTCTGTTTTGAAATGAAATTGATTGAAAATCAGTAAAAAGGACTCCCACCAAAGTTCATTTAGATGGAAGTCCTTTCTATTTTAATTAGGCTGTTTTCGTAAATATTGTTGCTTTTGATACCGCAGCCTGAATACACTCCGCGTCCTGTGGGAGCCAACTAGTCCCACGGGAGTCCCCCGTGTATTCAGTCTGCTAGAAATCTATACTCAACTAATTCACCTCAAAAAACAACAATCTTTGAGAAACAGCCTTTAATTAAGATTCAGCAGCTATTAATTCTTCGATTTTTTTTAGTACCCCAGGCTCGAATTCTTCTAAAGTGGTAGCTGCTTGCTCTAATGCTTGCTGATATTCATAGCTTCTGAACAATTGCTCAGCTTCATTCAGACTAGTTGCAACCTTTTGATATCTGCTTCGATATCGATTGCCATATTGAATAATTCGTTCTGCAAGGAAAACTTGTTCAATCATCTCTTCAGTTTGAGCATATGTTTTTTCTACAAGCTCCTCAGCAGTCGATAGAGATTCATTAACCGCAGGCATATTAAGAGGCTTTTCCTCTAATTTTATGAGTACCTCTTCTACACCAGTTCTCGTCTCTTTTAAGATTTCATGAAAACTCTCCGGTAATCCTGGGATATTATTTTTAAGTAATAACCTTTTTATCTCATTTAACTTTCGTTGCATTCCGACAACCTTTTCTCTTGCTGCCAATTCATCCTTACGTAATGCTTGAATCATTTCACAATACTCAAAATGCTTTTCCTTTAGTTCCTGTAGAGAAGAATACACTTCCTCTAGTTCTACCTTCACAATTGAATAAGCTACATGCTCCTCAGACAGTTTATCTTGAATCATCACAAATTGTTTAAATAATAAAGTTAGTTTCTTCACAATTTGACGATGTGAATCAAGGTCCTGATCTGTTAATCGATAGCTTTGTTGGACCAATTGAGTTTCATAGCCCGAATCATTACTTTCTTCAAGCAATGTTTGAAAGTTTGATTCAATCTCTGCTAACTCTGTTTGAACAAAACGGTGCGCTTCCACTTCTTTTTCAAGCAAATCATACATCGTTTCTATCGACTCTTTCACTTCTTCTAGTCCTTGCTTAACTTCATCAATTTCGATTTTCTCGAGTAATTCGATGAAATAATTAAGTCTAGCTCTTGCATTTTCTATTTCTTTTTCCACTTGTATATGGTCTAGAATATAACCCTGACTCTTCATTTCGTCATGACCATCTGCTATTTCATCCAACTTTTTAGGTAAAATAGACTGACATTCTGTTAGGAGTAATGGGATTTGCTCCATTTTTTCTTTCAAATCTGTCAAAAGGTCCTTCATGTTCATAACCATTTCTCTGGCTTGAAGGTAGTTTCCTTGTTGTGTTGACGTTTCAAACTCCTTGAACATTTCATTTATAGCATCAAGCCTTAGCTCTAGCTGTAGTTCAGCCTGTCCAAAGGTATGACGGTGTGCAAGTAATACTTTCTTAAGTTCTCGATATGATTGCTTAAGCTCTTCAACCTCAACACGGTTCTTCTCTTCACTGCCGATTAACTCATTTAATTCCTTTAATATTCGATTGATGGACGAATCTGTTGAATTTAAAATATCTTCAATCTGCTGCAGGACTTTTTTCGCCTTTTTAAACCGATATTTATCTGCAAATTCCTCTGCATCAAATAAATATTCCTCGACATTTGGTAATTGGAGAGTAACAATCTCATCCCATTCCTTTCGCCATTGTTCAAAAAGCTCCTCAGCTTCCCCTGTCATATTTAGTTCTTTCACTTTCGATATTTCATCCGTCACTGGTCGGTTTGTAATTTCAATTTTCCATAATTCTAACCGATCCACTTCTTGATATATCTTTTTTCGAGAATAAAAACCAAAAATCGACACTCCAATTATAATAATAAAAATTCCGATCAGGTATTCCATAAAAAGCCCCCTTGCTTCTATCATATCTTTTATGTATAAACCTCTGTTAGTTAGAAGGCATAATAAAAATCAATTTAATGTTTTTTCAATGTTTTTATGATACCATGTAAACGACAATTTTTGAGCAAAATTTTAAATTTTTTTACAGAAATTTGCTAAGGTGAAATTAATCGTAAATTAGGAGGGGTTCATGTGAAAATTGATGGACATATTCATTCTCCATTTTGTCCACATGGTACAAATGATGAATTTAAGCAATACATTGAAAGAGCAATTGAACTTGGGTATAGCGAAATTTCATTTACAGAGCATGCCCCACTCCCTCTGAACTTTGAAGATCCAACACCTGACAAGGATAGTGGGATGGATCCTACAAAATTAGAGAAATATATTTCTTACCTACAGAAACTTCAAAAAAGGTACAAATCACAAATCAACATTAATATCGGGTTAGAAATAGATTTTATTAAGGGATATGAAGAGGAAACAAGAAAATTTCTAGAGGAATATGGTCCATATTTAGATGATAGTCTACTATCCGTTCATTTCTTAGAGTGTCAAGGAAACTACTATTGCCTCGACTTTTCAGCGTCGATGTTTAAGCAAATGATACAAGTATTTTCTTCTGTGGATGCGATCTATGAAAACTATTTTGATACACTTCACAAATCCATTACCACTGATCTTGGGCAATATAAGCCTAATAGAATTGGACATATTACATTAGTCCATAAATTTCAAAAGTTATATCCTGCTAAGAAGGACTTTCGTTCAAGCATTCTTTCAATCCTAAACCAGATGAAAGAACATCGTCTACAACTGGATTATAATGGTGCTGGTGTGAAAAAGGAGTTTTGCGGGGAGCCTTATCCACCACAATGGGTAATTAAGGAAGCCATAAAACAAAAAATCCCTCTAGTTTATGGATCTGATGCCCATAGCGCGAAGGACTTAGAACAAGGGTTTGATTCTTTATATGCAAACCATCTCTTTACATCACCTACGACATCCTAATACGCGTTTTACTTGGCTGTTCTAGCCTGTATATAAGAATTCTCAAGTGGGACACAGATGGTCATATTTACCCATCTTTCAAGTTCCTTTACATATTGTTCTGTAAAATAATCCTCATTGTGTATCACATGCAATACTTCTGACATGTATTGTGGATGAAGATAAGGCATTGTTAGCATCCCTTTTAGCTGCATAATAGCTTGAGGGATTAACATTTTTCTAAACTCCTGCTGATGGATCCCAGTTTCTAGAATAGACTTAATGTAGAATTTCTCCTTTGTCATATAGGTTGTTAATACCTCTCGGATAAGGACAGAATCTAGTGTAATTTCTCTTAGTACACATCTAGCAAGCTGACTGTTTTCTTTTTGATAATACATCGTTTCTTTAATAAACATAAGCAGGCACTCTCTAGCTGAACGGCGCTCAAGTTCAACATACGCACGTTCAATGACTGATATATACCCTTCTAAATAAGTAGATACCAGATATTCCAACAAGCCAGCTTTATTATCGAAGTAATAAGAAATATTAGCAACGTTCACATTTGCTTTTTTTGCAATTTCTCTAACAGACGTTCCATCAAATCCTTTTGTATTAAACAAAAATGCTGCAGCATCAATGACTTTTTCCTTCGTTTTAGAAATTTTTTTCACCTTTAATTCCATAATTAATGACCACCTTTTTAGAAATGGTGTATACTCTTTATTAATTCTAGGAATTAATTCTATTTCCTTTATGAATCCATCGACAAATAGCTTTGTTATTCAACGGATTTTGATAGGGGTCAAATAAGATTTATGAAGTATTAAGGGGGATAAACATGTTTCATGTCGAACAATACAATGATAACCGTGTAGAAAATTATAAATTAGTGATTAAACAGCTGAAAGCTTTAATTGAGGATGAGCCAAATCCGATAGCTAATTTGGCAAATGCATCTGCATTATTAAACCAATTTTTAGATAACGTCAATTGGGTTGGTTTTTATCTAACTGAACAAGAGAATCAGCTTGTTTTAGGACCATTCCAGGGGTTACCTGCTTGTGTTAGAATTCCATTTGGCAGAGGCGTTTGTGGGACTGCTGCCGCTAATCGAAAGACAGAAAGAGTCGAGGATGTACATGCCTTTCCAGGTCATATTGCTTGTGATGCTGCTTCACAAGCAGAAATTGTCATTCCAATTATCAAAGATAATGAAGTATACGGTGTCCTTGATATCGATAGCCCCATCAAAAATCGCTTTGATGAGATTGACCAAGAATACTTAGAAGAATTTGTTCAAGTATTAACTACTTATTTATAAGCTGTTTTGATCAGAAATGTCGATTTGAATGCCGCAGCCTGAATACACTCCGCGTCCAGTGGGGTGACTGGTGAGCCTCCTCGTCGCTTACGCTCCTGTGGGGTCTCACTTTGGCCACAAATCCCACAGGAGTCTACGTCCATTCAGGCTGCTAGGAACTATTTAACGTTAACACTTTTGCTTTGATTCTATCAAAAAAAGCTACCTTCATCGGTAGCTTTTTTCGTGTATTCATTTATTCTTGAATAACGACTCTATTCTTTCCAGAGTCTTTGGCCATATATAATGCTTGGTCAGCACGATGGAATAATTGCTGTACAGTATCTTCAGTTTCATTTCTCCAATAAGCAACTCCACAAGAGATCGTTACCTGTGGCGACGTATGATCCCGAACTTTTTCAACTAACCTGTCTGCTATCGCAATCCCTATACTTAATTCTACTTTAGGTAAATAAATCGCGAGCTCTTCTCCACCCCATCTGGCACCAATATCATTATCTCGAATATTTGCCTTCATAATTTCAGCAACCTGAACAATCACAGAATCTCCGACCTGATGACCAAATGTATCGTTAATCCCTTTAAAATTATCAATATCCACTAATAGAAAAGTACCGAAACCATCTCTTTCCATTGAGCGATGTATTTGTTCATCCAAATAATTTCTGGAATATAATTTCGTCAAATGATCAGTGATAACTAGTTTCTCTAATTCTTCACGGAGTGTTGAATTAGAAAATGCTAAGGTTGAATGATGAATTAATGATTGAAACAATTTAAATGTATCGAAAGAGAAGAAGTATGGGCTTTGATGTAGAACGATGGCAAAACCGATGACTTTATTACTTTGAACCATTGGAACTGCCATAATTGAACGATATACAGCTTTTTCTTCATATTCTTTTTCATCGGTTCCATAATCACCAACAAATAGTGTATCTCGTTCTTCCTTAATCTTTTCACGAACATATTCGAGGATGTCTAATGCAGCTGTTGAAGAAAAGTAAGCAGTACTGCCTTCTAATACTTCAATTTCACCAGTATTCAATGTGAATACAAATCCAACTTCATGACCATGTAAATATTTAACAATTTGATCAGACATAAATGAGATCGTATCTTTTAATCGTAAATTTGAATTTAAACGATGTGTCGTATCATTAATTAATTGTAAATCTGCCACAAGTCTTTTGGATTGTTGATAAAGCTGAGCATTTTCTAAAGCACTACCCGCTGTATTTGCTAGCAACTCAATAAAGTTAATTTCATAATCTGGAAACATTACATTGCTCCCAGCAATAACTTGAAGGACACCATATACACCTTGTTTGCCTTTTAAAGGTGCATATAGGATTGATTTACGCTCACTTACAACGTCTTCCTTTTGGATATTTCCAGTGACATATGCCTGAATTGCTGCTGAATTTTCATAATTATTATATTCTAAATCCTTTATCGGTAAGCTATCGTTTTCTACATTATCATGGGATAATAATAGAAAGTACTCAAAAGTTGGATATACATTTTCTAATGTTTTAATGACTTCACTTAAGACATCATCTATATCCATTGACGAGTGGAACTTAGCTGTTAAACCAAATAAACGTTCATATCTAATTTCTTCATTTAAATACTTTGTGTATTTTTGAGAGCGATCAATTATTTTCGAACATTCTTCACCCAATGTATGTATTAACGTTTGACTAGCAATATAGCCTTGTTCTAATTCTAACGAAAGAATACCGATGATTCTATCATTTATTTTCATGAGTACTTTTCTTGATTTCAACTCATTTGAATGAAGTTTGAATAATGTGTCAATTCCATCCAGAGAAATAGCTTCTAGCTTTGATAACCTTGTTCCATTATTTCGAGTGGTTGCTGCTGGAATAAATTGTTCCTCCCACTCATCAAATAAATAAATCGTAGCTTCACTTATAGGGAATTCCCTAATGATTAATTCCACAAGCTTTGATGTAATATTTGAAGGATCAATGTCCATTGTCATTATTTCATATAGGTTACTTTTAAATATTAATAAGTTCTGAACCTCTATTTCTAGTAATTCCATCTTCTCACCTACATTTATCATGCCTATATTCGTCTACCTACGATATTATGTCTATTATAATTTAAAAGTCAGTAAATTACCCTATTTACTTCACTATTTTTTCATTAATTCTTACTTTTTTTACAAAAACCCCTAAAAATAAACCTAATTTTGAAGGAACTTGACTTTATACCATATAAAACATATAATGTTCGTTGTGTAAAATATTGCAGCATTTGTGATGGTTTTATGTATTCATTTTGTTCCTCTTAGTTCTTTAAGATGGTGTATCGAGTAACTCTTGGCTGCTAGAGCGAGGATACATGAAAATAAAATGACCGTAAAAACCCGAGTCGCATCTGTTTTTATTTTACAACAAAATAAAAACATTGAAGGAGGAGTCATTCATGGCTCGTTATACAGGTCCAAGCTGGAAATTATCCCGTCGTCTTGGTATTTCATTAAGTGGTACAGGTAAAGAATTAGAAAAGCGTCCATACGCTCCAGGACAACACGGTCCTAACCAACGTAGAAAGCTTTCTGAGTATGGTTTACAATTACAAGAAAAGCAAAAACTACGTCATATGTTCGGAGTAAATGAGCGTCAATTCCGTAACTTATTTGATGCTGCTGGTAAATTACAAGGTAAGCACGGTGAAAACTTCATGATTCTTTTAGAATCTCGTCTTGATAACCTTGTTTATCGTGCAGGTTTAGCACGTACTCGTCGTCAAGCTCGTCAATTAGTTAACCATGGTCACATCTTAGTTGATGGTAGCCGCGTTGATATTCCATCATACCGCGTGAAGCCTGGTCAAACTTTCACATTACGTGAAAAGTCACGTAACAATTCTGCTGTTAAAGAAGCAGTTGAAGTGAACAACTTCGTTCCAGAATATTTAACTTTTGATGCTGAGAAATTAGAAGCAACATTCACTCGCTTACCTGAGCGTTCTGAATTAGCTGCTGAAATTAACGAAGCTCTTATCGTTGAATTCTACTCACGTTAATAACAAGAAGGACCTTGGATTTATTCCAGGGTCTTTTTTTATTTGGCTGTTTTCGTATATATTGTTGCTTTTGATACCGCAGCCTGAATACACTCCGCGTCCTGTGGGAGCCAACTAGTCCCACGGGAGTCCCCCGTGTATTCAGTCTGCTAGAAATCGAATCGATTCTCAATTAATTCACCTCAAAAAACAACAAACTTTGAGATAACAGCCTTTTATTTTAATAGGTCCAGGTAATATCAATAGGATTGTCATTTCACCTAGAGATTACTCCATGAAAAAAAGAAGCAGAATATGGAAATCTGCTTCTTTAAACTATTCAATACTTAGTATTTAATAAGGAAGTACTTCTTCTTCCCACGTCTGATGATGGTGAATTGACCTTCGATTCGATCTTCCTTTGTTAGAACGCGATCAAGCTCCTGAGATCTTTCTCCATTAATATATATCGCACCATTTGTAATATCTTCGCGCGCTTGACGTTTTGAAGGAGAAATTTTGCTGTTAACTAGTAAGTCAACTAAGCCAACTTCCTCTTCGCCCTCAACTTGGTATGAAGGGACATCCTTGAAACCTTGCTTAATTTCTTCAGCACTTAATGCTCCTACGTTACCACTAAATAGGCTTTCAGAAATCTTCACAGCTTGATTAAATGAGTCTTCACCATGTACAAGCTTAGTTACTTCCTCTGCTAAGGCTTTTTGTGCAAGACGCTTCTCAGGTGCTGTTTGTGTTTCTTCTTCAAGTCTTTCAATTTCCTCTTTAGTGAAGAAGGTAAAGTACTTTAAGTATTTAATCACATCACGGTCATCTGTGTTAATCCAGAATTGGTAGAACTCATATGGTGATGTTTTCTCCTTATCAAGCCAAATCGTACCACCTTCTGTTTTTCCGAACTTAGTGCCGTCTGATTTCGTCACAAGAGGGATTGTTAAACCAAATGCCTTTGATTCTTCATCCGCAACTGTTTTACGAATCAATTCAAGACCTGCCGTAATATTCCCCCACTGATCACTTCCACCAATCTGAAGCTTACAGTTTTGAGTTTCATATAGCTTCAAGAAGTCATATGATTGAAGAATCATGTAACTAAATTCAGTAAAAGAAATACCAGCATCTAATCTAGACGCTACAGAATCCTTTGCAAGCATATAATTTAATCCAAAGCTCTTTCCAATGTCACGAAGGAATGTAATTAAATCTAATTGACCAATCCAATCATAGTTATTGGCAATTTGAGCAGGGTTGCCTTCTTTTTCAAAATCAAGAAATTGTGATAATTGATTTTTGATGCTCTGACTGAATCCTTCAACCACTTCTTTTGTATTTAGTGTTCTTTCTGCTTTCTTTCCACTTGGATCACCAATTAATCCTGTTGCCCCACCAACTAATGCAATTGGTTGATGTCCGGCCATTTGAAATCTTTTAAGCGCTAAAACCCCAACTAGGTGACCGATGTGTAAGCTATCAGCCGTTGGATCGAATCCACAGTATAATTTTACACTTTCTTTTTTCAATAAGTCAGTTAAGCCCTCTGCATCTGTTACCTGGTTAATGAGGCCTCTAAATTGTAAATCATCTAATATCTCCATCTTAACTCTCTCCTTTTTTAGCTTTTAGACAATAAAAAACTCGCCCCTTCATAAACGAAGGGGCGAGTATTATATCGCGGTACCACCCTACTTAAAAGCTATATCATGCTTTTATCTCAATATTTCTATAACGGGAAATAACCGTCCTCTGCTACTAACAAATTGTTATGTTCACAAAAGAAGCTCAAGGTGGTAATTCATGCTAACTTATGTACTGATTTGCACCAACCATCAGCTCTCTGGAACATTGAAGTTATACACTACTGTGACCTCTCATTGCTTACTATTATTACTGTCTTTTTTATCATATTATACAACTTTATGTCAAATAAAATATTGGAAATTACTAAAAAAATAATACTTCTAACTTGCTTTATGCTATAATGTACATGATTTTAGGGGGCTGATGATATGAATTTTAATAAATCTCAGTGGAAGGAACGTTTACTGACGTTCAGACAAGTTCTGACAAATAAACACGCCTGGAAAGGGATAAGAATTACATACAACGTCGTTTGGAATTTATTCTTAATTTTCTTAACCATAGGCATCATTGGATTATCTTTTGCTGGTGGAGTTGGTGCAGGTTATTTTGCTTCTCTTGTGAAGGAAGAGCCTATAAGACCCTTTGAAAGTATGCAAAAGGATATTTACAACTATGAAGAAACAACAGAGGTTTACTTTGATAATGATATTTATTTAGGAACATTACGTACTGATTTAGAGCGTGAGGAAGTAAGTTTGAGTGAAATTTCTCCTCATGTGATTAATGCTGTCATTTCAACAGAGGATGAATATTTTTACGAGCATAATGGTGTAGTTCCAAAGGCAATTATGCGTGCCATTTTACAAGAAGTGACTAATTCGGCTACACAAACGGGAGGAAGTACTCTTACCCAACAATTAATAAAAAATCAGATCTTAACAAATGAAGTTTCTTTCGATCGTAAAGCAAAAGAAATTTTATTAGCTATGCGTTTAGAGAAATTCTTCGAAAAGGATGAAATTTTAGAAGCTTATTTAAATATTGTTTCATTTGGAAGAAACTCAAACGGACGTAATATTGCTGGTGTACAACAAGCGGCACAAGGGATTTTCGGTGTTAATGCTAACGAGTTAAACATTGCTCAAGCAGCATTTATTGCGGGGATTCCTCAAAACCCATACGCGCATACCCCGTTCTATAATAAGCCAAATGAAGATGGGCTATATGTTAAGGATAATCTAGAGCCTGGGTTAGATCGAATGAAACTCGTCTTAAGAAGAATGCTTGCTGCTGAAGTCATTACACAAGAGGAATATGACGAAGCGTTAGAATTTGATTTAAGAGCGCATTTAGTAGAACCTGCAAAAACAACTCGAGATGACTATCCTTGGTTGACTGCTGAGGTTGAAGAAAGAGCTGCCAATATTTTAGTTTATAAGATTGCTGAAGAAGATGGTTATGATGCTAAGGATATTGAGAGTGATAAAGAATTATGGAATTCTTATTATTCTTTAGCCTATAAGCAGCTTCGCCAAAACGGATACCGTATCTATACAACAATTGATAAGGATATCTATGATGTATTCCAGAAGGTTACAAGGGAATTCGAATATTATGGTAATGATAAGAAAAACAAAAATCCCGACCCTGAGACTGGTGAACCTGTATTTGAACCACTAGAAGCCGGTGCATATTTACGTGAAAACAAAACAGGAAAAATCATTGCTTTTGTTGGTGGACGAGATTTTAACAGAGAAGAAACAAACCATGCTACTAAAGCGATTCGCCCTAATGGTTCAACGATGAAGCCATTGCTTGATTATGCACCAGCATTTGAATATGGTACATTACAGCCTGGATCAGTGTTAGCAGATGTGCCTTACAATTATCCAGGAAGTACGAAAGCTGTGCAAAACTATGGTGGACCAAATGATTATAAAGGACTGATGTCAGTAAGACATTCGTTGAAGTTATCACGAAATGTCCCTGCCGTTAAAGCTTATGTCAATAATTTTAACCAACGACCATTATCGTTCTTAGAAAAAATGGGCTTCACAAGTCTTGTTGATGCTGATGAGCATGCGTATGCGATTTCTCTTGGTGGATTAACATATGGGGTATCAGTTGAAGAAAATGTGGATGCCTATTCGACCTTTGCTAATGAAGGAAAGTTTAAAGACGGCTATATGATTGACAAAATCACTACTAAAGACGGTGAGATTGTTTTTGAACATAAAGTTGAAGAAGTTGACGTTTTCTCTCCTCAAACTGCATATTTAACGATCGATGTCATGCGAGATGTCATTAAAAGTGGTACAGCAACTTCACTATACAATCATCTTAAATTCAACTCTGACTGGGCTGGAAAAACCGGTACAGGGCAAGATCTAAGAGATGTTTGGTTTGTTGCAGTAAACCCTAATGTATCGTTTGGGACATGGATGGGCTATGATACACCTAAGCCTGTTGATAACACGTATAAAGGTGTTGGATATTCTCAACGTAACATTATGTATTGGTCTAAATTAATGAATGCTGCTTATGATGTTCGTCCTGAGCTTGTTGACCCAGAGGAATCCTTTAAAATGCCGGGTGGAATAGTTCGTCGTTCCTACTGTGTATTATCTGGATTAATCCCTTCTGATCTATGTAAAGAAGCTGGTCTAGTTGAGACAGATATTTTCAATGCGAAGTTTGTCCCATCTAAAGTGGATGATAGTTTAACAAAAGGAAAATATATCATCGTAAACGATAAGGCATACAAAGTTCCAGCAAGTGCACCTTCTGAGTTTGTGCAAGAAGGCGTCATGATCAAAAAAGAATTCTTAGACTACCATAAATTAACTGATACAAAAGCGATTGAGAGGATACTTCCACAGACAGATAAATGGAAAAATCTCATCATTACAGAAGATGGTGAAGTAAAGGACAATGGTTCTGTCCCTTCTAAAGTGAATGGTGTGAGTATTTCAGGTAATACACTCTCTTGGAAGAAACATGATCACAATGATATTATTGGTTACCGAATTTATGGAACAGCGAATCACTCTAAAGAATTTAAAAAGATCGGTGCTGTACCTGCTACTGATTCTCTCAAATTTAACATTGGAAATTCGATTGGTGCGTACTATGTAACAGCTGTTGATGTAAGCGGAAAAGAGACACCATTACAGGATAGTACCCTTGTTAAAAAAGGTGATTATGAAGAAGAAAAACCTAAAGAAGAGAAGCCAAAAAACGAGGAAAAACCTAAAAATGATAAACCACAGGAGGATGCACCAGAAAAACCAACTCCTCCTGAACAACCACCTACTGAACCAGCAGAGAATGGTGATGAGTAATAAAATGAGGCAGACACTAAGTGTCTGCCTCATTTTTGTTTTTGACATTATTAATCTTCCATCGTTGATAAATCACCTGTTGGTAAATCTAATTCCCAAGCTTTTAATACACGTCTCATAATCTTACCACTACGTGTTTTTGGAAGCTTATCACGGAATTCAATCTCACGTGGTGCTGCATGAGCAGCAAGCCCCTTCTTCACGAAGTTTCTGATATCCTCTTTCAATTCGTCAGAAACGTTATAGCCAGCTCTAAGGGCTACAAAGGCTTTTATGATTTCACCACGAACAGGGTCAGGTTTACCAATTACTCCTGCTTCAGCGACAGCTGGATGCTCAACAAGCTTACTTTCAACCTCAAATGGACCGACCCTTTCACCACTCGTCATAATGACATCATCAATTCTTCCTTGGAACCAGAAGTATCCATCTTCATCCATATATGCAGAGTCTCCAGATACATACCAATCACCTGGCATAAAATAAGATTCATATTTTGCTTGATTATTCCATATTGTGTGCATCATTGAAGGCCATCCACGTTTAATGGCTAAATTCCCCATACGATAAGGTGGAAGCTCGTTCCCTTGGTCATCAACAATCGCGGCCTTAACACCAGGTATTGGTTTCCCCATTGATCCAGGTTTAATTTCCATACAAGGATAATTACAAATCGTCTGACTACCCGTTTCAGTCATCCACCATGTATCATGCACTCTTAAATTAAATACCTTCATGCCCCATCTAACAACCTCTGGGTTCAACGGTTCACCAACACTCAATATATGTCTAAGCGAGCTCATATCGAATTGTTTCACTAACTCATCACCTGCACCCATCAGCATACGAAATGCAGTAGGAGCACTGTACCAAACAGTTACACCAAAGTCTTCAATCGTTTGATACCAAGTTTCAGGCTTGAAACGACCTCCCAAAATGACATTGGATACACCAGACAGCCAAGGTCCAAAGATTCCGTAAGCAGTTCCAGTTACCCACCCAGGGTCCGCAGTGCACCAATAGACATCATCTTCCTTCAAATCCAATACCCACTTAGCTGTTTGATAATGCTGAATCATTGCATTATGAACATGAAGTACTCCCTTTGGCTTACCTGTAGATCCTGAGGTATAATGCAGAATTAAACCATCCTGACGATCTACCCATTCAATCTCAAGCTTCTTACTTGCCGTCTCCATTCGTTTATGAAAATCAATGAAAGGACCTTCTTCTTTTATATTTTCTCCAACAATTACGACTGACTTCAAGGCAGGAAGAGCATCCAAAGGAACCCTCTCTAGTAATTCTGGTGTTGTTACAATGACTTTTGCTTCACTATCCTCTAAACGATCTCTTACTGCACCTTCCATGAAGGCTTCGAATAGTGGACCTACTATTGCACCTAATTTAATTGCACCTAAAATAGTAAAGTAACATTCAGGTGATCTCGGCATGAAAACAAAGACGCGGTCCCCTTTTTCCACATCTGCATCTTGCCTTAATAAATTTGCTGCCTTGTTAGATAACTCTTTCATCTCTTTGAATGTGTATTTCTCTTCTTTTGAAGGGTCACGGTAGTATAAAGCAATTTTGTTTTTACGATGGCCTTCAGCATGGCGGTCTATTGCTTCATATGCCATGTTTACTTTGCCAGTTTCAGACCATGAGAAATGTTTTTCAGCTTCTCCCCAACTGAAATCACGATACATTTGATCATAATCCTTTAAATTAAAATCCCCTTTTATGACTGGTAGCGCTTCCACTTTCATAACAAATCCCCCTTATGTAAGTCTTTGCTCTTCTATTATAGTACAAATGGTTATTTTTCTCAATTTTAAAAATTCTTTATTATAACAGATTGAAAGATTTTTAGAAAATGAATTGAAAACGCTTTATAAACAGGATTTTCATGTATAATAGGAACAAGTACTTTACATTGGTGGTGATGTGATGGAACATCGAAAAACGTATAATGCGAAAGAAATAAAAACACCAAACGGAAACTTAATTATCGAAGGTCCCATTTCTGGGAAGAAGCTTGCAAGCTACGAATTTCATCATGATTTAGTTGCTTTTCGTCCACCAGATCAACAAAAACAAGCATTAATTGAGATTGCAGATTTACCTGAGGGAAGAATCCTTATTGCAAGAGATCGAGATACGATTGTTGGGTATGTTACATTTCTCTACCCTGATCCCCTTGAAAGATGGTCTGAGGGCAACATGGAAAATTTAATTGAATTAGGTGCAATCGAGGTCGTACCAGAATTCCGTGGATATTCAGTCGGAAAAAATTTACTTCAGGTTTCAATGATGGATGATGCCATGAACGACTATATCATTATAACGACAGAATATTATTGGCATTGGGATTTAAAAGGTACTGGTTTAAATGTGTGGGAGTACCGAAAAGTGATGGAGAAAATGATGAATGCTGGGGGTCTTGTTTGGTTTGCAACAGACGACCCAGAAATCAGCTCACATCCAGCAAATTGTTTAATGGCCCGAATTGGTAGCCGAATTGAAAATGAGTCAATTCAACAATTTGATCAATTAAGATTTAAGAATCGATTTATGTATTAGGACCTGATTATAGATATGTATGGAATAAGGAGGATACATAATGATACTTGAGGATATCATGCAAAAAAATGTTATCGCGATCTCTCCTTTTGAACCAATCAAATATGCGATTGAATTAATGGAAACCAATCATATAAGACATATCCCCATTATTGATAACAAACAACAAATTGTCGGCGTGATTAGTGATCGAGATATCAGGGATGTACGTCCATCCATTTTACATCAAAACGAGCATATGGAAGTTCTTGAACAACCAATACAAACGATTATGACAACTAATGTTATTACCGGTCACCCACTAGATTTTGTTGAGGAAGCGGCTGTCATCTTTTTTGAACATAAGATTGGTTGCTTACCAATTGAAAAGGATAATAAATTAGTTGGGATTGTGACCGAAACGGACATTTTGTATACACTTGTACAGCTTACAGGTGCACATCAACCTAGTTCACACTTAGAAATAAGAATTCCTAATCATACCGGAGTACTTGCTGACGTCGCAATTATTTTGAAAAAATACAACATAAATATCGGAAGTGTCCTTGTATACCCAGATCAGGATGAAGGATATAAGAAGGTTGTGTTTCGTGTTCAGACGATGAACCCAACCAAAGCAGTTAATGAGTTAAAAGCTAACGGATATTCGATTATCTGGCCAATGACACAGGAGTTTTTTCATGAGTAAGGATTCTGTTTTTGTATATTCAGATGAATTCACTGCCTATAAATTTAATAACAAACACCCATTTAATCAATTAAGAGTGCAATTAACCTATGATCTTTTGAAGAGTCTGAATGCACTTAATGATTCAGTTGTGGTTGCTCCAAGAATTGCAACAGAAAGCGAACTTACTCTGATCCATGACCCTAAATATATTCAAGCTGTGAAGCTTGCAGGTGAAGGAAAATTAGCGCTAGATATTGCCGGGAATTATGGACTAGGGACAGAAGACACACCTACATTCCCCAATATGCATGAAGCTAGTTCATTACTGGTAGGAGCTACACTTACAGCTGTAGACTACGTTATGTCTGGAAAAGCTTCACATGCACTTAGTTTAGGAGGTGGCCTGCACCACGGTTTTCGTGGGAAAGCATCTGGTTTTTGTATTTATAATGATAGCGCTGTAGCAATTAAATATATGCAAGAAAAATATCAAGCAAGAGTATTATATGTTGATACAGATGCACATCACGGAGATGGAGTACAGTGGGCATTTTACGATGACCCCACAGTTTGTACCTTCTCTATACATGAAACAGGACGCTACCTTTTTCCTGGTACAGGGAATGTAAATGAACGAGGTTCAGGTAAGGGGTATGGCTATTCTTTTAACATTCCAGTTGATGCATTTACGGAAGATGACTCATGGTTAGATGCCTATACAACTGGATTGACAGAAATTATTAAATTCTTCAAACCAGATGTGATATTGACGCAAAATGGTGCGGATTCACACTATTATGATCCATTAACCCACCTTTCTACAACAATGAAAATCTATCGTGAAATCCCTAAGCTCGCCCATAAGCTCGCTCATGAACATTGTAATGGTCGATGGATTGCTGTTGGAGGTGGAGGCTATGATATTTGGAGAGTAGTTCCACGGGCATGGTCTGTCATCTGGCTTGCGATGACCGACCAATCAGATGTTTCTGGCAAATTACCGACAGAATGGGTAAATAAATGGCAACCGAAGGCACCTGTTACTCTTCCTGAAGAATGGGATGACCCAAAACACCTATATAAGCCGATTCCCCGCAAACAGGAAATCACAGAAAAAAATGCAAATATGGTTGCAAAGGCTCTCTATCATATTAGAAATAATCACTAAAAAAGAGTGCCTGGACCGCAATTGGGACCAGGCACTCTTACATCTTCTTATTTTTCAATCATTGATTGACGATATTCAATTCGATGAGGTAATTCAACAATATGATCCTCAACGATTTCTTTGTTCATATACTTTGTTAAGAGACGCATTGCAACTGCACCGATATCATACATCGGCTGAACAACTGTTGTAAGGCGTGGACGGACCATTGTTGCAAGACGAGTATTGTCAAAGCCAATAATTTCAATCTCTTCAGGAATAGATACACCTGAATCAGTTGCTCCATGAATCACACCAAGAGCCATTTCATCGGTACTAACAAAGATTGCTGTTGGACGCTCAGAGAGGTCTTGAATTTTTTCAAAAGCTTCAATACCTGATTCATAGCTATCGTCACCTTCAACTACATATCCCTCTACAAATGTTAGTCCACCTTCCTCTAGTGCACGGCGGTATCCTGCGAATTTCTGAATGCCAACTTGCTCTTCAGAAGGCCCAGAAACAAAGGCAATCTTCTTATGCCCTTTGTTAATTAATGCTATAGTTGCATCATATGCAGCTTGTTCGTAGTTGATTGTGACAGATGGAATTTTTTTACTTGTTTCGATTGATGCTGCTAAAACAATTGGTGCAGGTGATCTTTCAAATTCTGCAACATGCTCTTCTGTGATACTACCACCCATGAATACAATACCATCTACTTGTTTGCCAAGCATTGTATTAAGAAGATGTAATTCTTTATCTTTATTTTGATCTGAATTACTTAAGATAATATTATATTTATACATTGTCGCAATGTCTTCAATCCCACGTGCTAATTCAGAGTAAAAGATACTTGAAATATCTGGGATGATTACACCAACAGTCGTTGTTTTTTTACTAGCTAGTCCTCTTGCAACCGCATTTGGTCGATAGCCAAGTCTGTCAATCGCATCTAATACTTTCTTCCTTGTTGTCGGTTTAACATTAGGATTTCCGTTAACAACACGTGAAACAGTTGCCATTGATACATTTGCTTCTCTTGCTACATCATAAATTGTGACATTCATCGACAACACTCCTTAAACGTACATTCTATATTTATTAGTATGAGTATAAATAGTCATAATCATTACTTGATTAATCTAGTAGTTGATTTAAATTATCCAAACTTATGTCAAAATTTCATACTTTATGTATGTAATCATACGACACAAAACCCTTTATAGCAATGTCTTTGCATAGATTTTGTGAAAAACTTTCAATAAAAAGAGAGAACTTTGTGACGAAAGCGCTTTAAATGTTTTTTTGATTCCAATAGAAAAAAGCTGACTTTTGCAGTCAGCTTTTTCATTGATTATGCTTTCACAGTAGCTAATTTCTTAAGTTCTGTGATGTATTCATTAAATTGATCAAAATCCATTTGCTGTGCGGAATCTGAAAGAGCTACAGCTGGATCTGGATGTACTTCTGCCATAACACCATCTGCACCAATTGCAAGTGCTGCTTTAGCACATGGAATTAATAAATCACGTCTACCAGTTGAATGTGTTACATCAACCATAACAGGTAAATGTGTTTCTTGCTTAAGAATTGGTACTGCTGAAATATCTAGCGTGTTTCTTGTTGCTTTTTCATATGTTCTAATCCCACGCTCACATAGGATAATTTGACCATTCCCTTGAGAAATGATATATTCTGCCGCATTGATGAATTCATCAAGTGTTGCAGCTAACCCTCTTTTTAATAAGACAGGTTTATTTACCTGACCTGCTGCTTTTAGTAAGTCAAAGTTCTGCATGTTACGAGCACCAATTTGAATAACATCGATGTAATCAATCGCTTTTTCAATATCAGCTGGATTAACAATTTCACTGATTGTTGCCATATCATATTCATCTGCTACACGTTTAAGGATTTTCAGACCTTCTAGACCTAGACCCTGGAAATCATACGGTGATGTTCTAGGTTTATATGCTCCACCGCGAAGAAGCTTTAATCCTTGTGATTTAGCAACTGCTGCCACTGCTGCTACCTGTTCATAGCTCTCAACCGCACATGGACCAACAACAAAATATTGACTGCCATCTCCAATTTTTTCGCCCTTAACATCGACAATTGTATCTTCAGGCTTCTTTTTTCTTGATACAAGGAGAGCTTTGCGATGGTCATCCTTTTGTAATTCAAGACCCGCTTTGAAGATTTCTTTAAAAATATGTTGTAAGGTCGACGTTTCAAAAGGACCTTGATTATGTTCATTAATTAAATTTAACATATGACGTTCACGTACTGGATCATATTGATTTACACCCTGTACTTCTTTTGCTTTTCCAATTTCTTGAACGAGAGTTGCTCGCTCACTGATTAATTCTAATAATTTTAAGTTAATTTCATCTACTCGATCGCGGAGTGTATCTAATTCTGCGTTACTCATCTCTCTCATCCTCTCTCAACTTTAACAAGTAATTTCTTTGAATATATTATTTATGGATTAGGCTTATTATAAATCATAAATAATTGATTGTCACTAAAAAACTTTAACATTTAAACGCTTTTAAGCACTAAAGTGTTGTTTAAACTATTCAAAATCGTTAAATAATATAGGTTTATTTTGAAATAGTACATGATTATATCTATGTATGCAAGGGAATTTTGCGAATCAATTATTATAGTCTATTCAATCAGACGTAAATGTGCAATTTTCGTTTATCCTAGAAAAAAAGCCTGTTCCTTCAAAATGAAGAGACATGGCCTTTTGTTGAGTGAATTAAATGGATAACCCTTCTTTTAAAGAAGACTTCGTTATTTTCCAATGAGAGGCATTCCAAGAAACAGTATTCCCCTCAAAAACTAGTGCTTGTGGTGATTCGTGCTTGATATTATATTCCTCTGCTATGTAGTTAGATAGTGGTCTTGCTTCTTGAACATATAAATAATACGCTGCAACATCAGGCTGTGCTTCCATAAACCCTTCAAATTCATCGTATGCTGCCTGACTGACAGGACAAGTTAAGCTGTGCTTAAACACTAAAAACTTTTCATTTTGCCCCACTAATTGATTAAATTCTTCAATCGTCTCGATTTTTTGCTTCATTTTCTTACTCCTCTCTTCTAATTAAACTAAAATGGTGAAGCTATTCACCTCACCATTTAGCTTGTACATTTTACAGTTTGTTTTCTGCTTCTGTTAATGCTCTTTGCGCATCGGCTAATCTTCGCTGAAATTCTTCTGTATTGTCAGTTGGTTTTGCAGTGTCTACTGTTTCTTCGACAACTTTCTCAATGTTCTCCTCAACAGGACTAACAGCTTCAGTCTTACTTCCAACATCACCATATTCCCTTACCTTTTTGTAAAGTTGTGCAGATTGCTCAGACACTACTCCAGTAAGATGTGCTGACTTTTCTTTTGCCACCTCTGCAAATCCTGTTCCTTTTTCAATAGCTGTATGTCTTAAATGTTCTGTTTTTTCTTTGACGATATTAGCTTGTTCATTCAGGTCATGTCTTAACTCTTTACCTGACTTAGGCGCTAGAAATAATGCAGTTGCCGCACCAATAAGCCCGCCTATGATTGATCCCACAAGAAAATCCTTACCACTCATTGCTTTCTTACTCATTTAGACATCATCTCCCATCAAGTTTATTATGCTAAGCTTACCCTAATGTTAAAGCTCGATATCATTCTTCACTTTATCTAGAGATTGTTTCTTTTTTTTATCTTTCCACATGTCCCAAATATCTATTACAGCACTTCCCCACTGAACAACTTGAGATACCTTGTCTTGATTCTTTTGAATTTGATATGTAACAGATTCAGACACGTTTTGAATCGAACCGTTGAATTTTTGAATTGATTGGCCCACATCATTCACCGCATCAAAAACCGAGTTTAAGCTTTGAGATTTTTTTTGTAAATCATCTGCTAGCACATTCGTCTTTTGAAGTAGCGTTGTAGTCTCGGTAGCTATACCTTCCATTTGTTTTTCAAGACCTGTAAGAGTACCTGCTACTCGAGTTAACGTTATTTGTAGGGATTTTAATGTTTTAACTAAATAAATGACTAGAACTAAAAATCCTAGAGCGATAATGGCTGCACTTATATATACGATGATAATCATAGAACAACACCCCCTTCTAACTGATACAATAAGTCTTTCCCTTAAAAAAAGCAATTTTTAACAATGACAATTTCTCTTAAAAATGGCTATTTTATTTACTTTCGACATCTTTCTTAGAAGTCCTGCAATCCTTTTTTTATTAGCGGACCTTTAAAGTAAACAATTTTTCTACATTTGGGTTACAATATATGTGTTGAGAAACGATATTTAAAGATGGAGGCTGTTTTTGATGAAAGATGCTCGTATTGAAACTTTAGCAAGAAATTTAATTAACTATTCCGTTCGACTACAAAAAGGTGAAAAAGTATTAATTGAGAATTTCGGCCTTCAACGTGAGCTAGTGACTGCACTTGTAAGTGAAGCTTACAAGGCTGGTGGTTTCCCATTTGTATTGCTTAAGGACCATCAAGTAGATCGCGCTTTACTCATGGGTGCTGATGAAGAACAATTCAATCTAATGGCTGATTTCGAAGCAAATGTTATGAGTAACATGGATGCCTATATTGGCTTACGTTCAGGAGATAATATCAATGAGCTAGCAGATGTTCCTGATGACAAAATGAAAATTACAGGGAACACAATTGGGAAGAAGGTTCATCGCGAGATTCGTGTACCAAAGACAAAATGGGTTGTTTTACGTTATCCAACCGCTTCTATGGCTCAATTAGCTAAGATGAGTACAGAGGGGTTTGAGGACTTCTATTTCAACGTTTGTAACTTAGATTATGGAAAAATGAGTGAAGCAATGGATTCCCTTGTTACACTTATGAATAAAACCGATAAAGTCCGAATTACTGGCCCAGGCACAGATTTAACGTTCTCAATCAAGGATATCCCTGCAATCAAGTGTGCTGGGGAAATGAATATTCCAGATGGAGAAGTCTACACGGCTCCGGTTCGTGATTCAGTAAACGGTACCATTACATACAATACTCCATCTCCATATCAAGGATTTACCTTTGAAAACGTGAAATTAACGTTCGAGAATGGAAAGATTATTGAAGCAACTGCAAATGATACAGAAAGAATTACAAAAATCTTTGATACAGATGAAGGAGCACGTTACATTGGTGAATTTGCAATCGGTGTAAATCCATACATTCTTCACCCAATGCAAGATATTCTTTTCGATGAGAAAATCGATGGAAGCTTCCACTTCACACCAGGACAATGCTATGATGATGCCTACAATGGAAATTCTTCAAACATCCATTGGGATATGGTTAACATCCAACGCCCCGAATACGGTGGAGGAGAAATGTATTTCGATGATGTCTTAATTCGAAAAGATGGCCGCTTTGTCATCAGTGAATTAGAAAAACTTAACCCTGAAAACCTAAAATAAGATCGTTTGGTGCCAGGCACCTCAAGTGGGACAGAATATGTCCCACTACAAAAAGAGGATTAATCACAAAGTGCGATTAATCCTCTTTTTTATGTCTATTATACTAACACGTTTTCATATGCTTCTTGGAATTTCTGGATGTCACCAGCACCCATGAAAATTAAGACACTGTTCTCATGGTGCTTTAGGACAGCAGTATCTGCTTCATCAATTAGAGAGGCATTTCCTATTTTTTCTTGTAAATCATTAATTGATAATTTACCATGATTCTCTCTTGCTGAGCCAAAAATGTCGCATAAATATACTTTATCAGCATGGCTTAAGCTTGAAGCAAATTCACTTAAGAATGTTTGAGTTCTAGTAAATGTATGTGGTTGAAACACTGCCACAATTTCTCGATCCGGATATTTTTGTCTAGCTGCTTCAATGGTTGCATTAATCTCAGTTGGATGATGAGCATAGTCATCGATTAAGATTTGATCTCCAATTTTCTTCTCAGAGAATCTTCTTTTTACACCTTGGAATGTGCTTAGTCTTTCTTGGATAACTGTTACGTCAATATTTTCATATTGGCATAATGCAATGACAGCTAATGCATTTAGTACATTATGATCTCCATAACCTGTTATCTGGAATGTTGCATAAAAGTTATTACGAACAAAGACATCAAACGTTGAACCTTCCGTTGTTTTGTTCACATTTCTTGCTTGAAAGTCATTATCTTCAGCAAATCCGTAAAAAACTACTGGGACATTCGCATGAATGCTTTGAAGATGTTCATCGTCTCCACATGCAATAATGCCTTTTTTCACTTGTAATGCCATTTCTTGAAAGGCACTAAATACATCTTCTACATTCGCGAAATAATCAGGATGATCGAAATCAATATTGGTCATAATCGCGTAATCAGGGTGATAGCTTAAGAAGTGTCGTCTGTATTCACATGCTTCAAACACAAAATATTTATTATTTTCTGCCCCCTGACCTGATCCATCTCCAATTAAATATGAAGTGGGTTCAGCTCCTTGCATTACATGAGCTAACAGGCCGGTTGTTGATGTTTTTCCGTGTGAACCAGTTACTCCAATACTTGTATACTTTTGCATGAAATCACCTAAGAAACGGTGATATCTTATCACTGGTATTCCGAGCTCAGTAGCTGCTTGTATTTCTTCATGTGTATCAGGGAATGCATTACCTGCTATTACAATCAAATCTGAAGTAATATTGTCTTTGCTAAATGGAAGGATTTGTATGCCACGTTCTTCTAACGGTTTTTGTGTAAAAAAACGTTTTTCAACATCAGATCCTTGTACTTCAAATTTCATATCATGAAGTACTTGAGCTAAAGAACTCATGCCAGTGCCCTTAATGCCAACAAAATGGTAAACTGTCATATAAAGAACCTCCAACAATCGTCTATCTGTAAAACAGTATATGATATTCATCTATTTTTGCTAATTGAACTCATATGATGGGGATGATTACATAAAATGCTAGTTGCTATGTTATTGTTACTGTTGGTCGATCATTCATGGATTATGTATTCATTTCCAACAGCAAAAATGGCTTAAATTACTGAAAAATCTTCGTATCATCAACCCGCATTTTTTCATTATAGCACTAATCAATTCTAATGACCACGTATATTATAACCATGTATATTTTCTTAATTTTTCTATGATTGGATATAATAAAACAAGTATTTCTCACCTATAACAGAAAAACACTGGTGAAATATTTTCCACCAGTAGCTTTCCCTTTGTTACAGTATTGTATTTATTTAGCATCAAAGTAATTTATTAATTTTCTTGAATGTTATTCAGTTCTTCTTCTGAAATAAGGATTTCTCTTGGCTTGCTACCTCGTGCCTCTGAGATAATTCCTTGTTCTTCCATCATGTCAATTAATCGTGCAGCCCGATTATACCCAATACGGAAACGACGTTGCACACTTGAAGTCGAGGCACCACCTTGTTCAACTACGAATTCACAAGCCTCTGGGAATAACTCATCATCGTCACCTGACATACTTGACGATTTTTTGATCAGTTCATCCTGTTGAAATAGATAAGACGGCTTCACCTCTTGTTTGACATGTGAGACGACTCGATCAATCTCTTCATCTGAAACAAAATTACCTTGTACCCGTTTTGGTTTGGATGAACCATTTTCAAGAAATAGCATATCTCCCTTACCTAATAGCTTTTCAGCACCACTTGAATCAATAATTGTTCGTGAATCTACTTGAGATGATACTGAAAATGCAATTCTAGTTGGGATGTTCGCCTTGATTAAGCCTGTTATAACATCAACTGAAGGACGTTGAGTAGCTAGGATTAAGTGAATTCCACAAGCTCTTGCTTTTTGTGCAATACGGCAGATCGCTTCTTCTACTTCTCCTGGTGCAACCATCATCAAATCAGCTAACTCATCAATGATAATCACTAAAAATGGCAGTTTGCCGCTTTGCTCCTGATGCTTTTCAACCATTTCATTATATCTTGAAATATCACGGACACCCGAATGAGCAAACAATTCATATCTTCGCTCCATCTCTTCTACTGCCCATTTTAATGCTGCTGTTGCTGCTTTCACATCGGTAATAACCGGACTCACTAGATGAGGTATATGATTATATGGTGCAAGTTCTACCATTTTAGGATCAATTAATAACAGCTTCACTTCATGAGGGGCTGCTTTGTACATTAAACTCACAAGCATCGTATTAATACATACACTTTTCCCTGAACCGGTTGCTCCCGCAATTAGACCATGCGGCATTTTATTTAGGTCAGTGATAATTGGTGTTCCTGATATATCAAGCCCTAGAGCAACAGTTAAGGGTGATGTGCTATTGATAAACTCTGGACTATTGACAATCTCATGAAGAAATACAGGCTTACTTATCTTATTTGGAACCTCAATTCCAATTGTATTTTTCCCTGGAATCGGAGCTTCAATCCTGATTTCCTTTGCCGATAAATTAAGCTTGATATCATCTGAAAGATTAGTAATCTTATTAACCTTAACCCCTGGTTCAGGCTGCACTTCAAATCTTGTTACCGCTGGTCCTTGAGTTACATTAACCACATGTGCTCGCACTTTAAAGCTCTTCAGTGCTTCATCCAAAAGCATTCGTTGGTTCTCAACCCAATTCTCATCCTCATGATGACCAATAATCTGTTGATTGAGTAAGGACAGTGATGGGAAGGTATATCCTGTCTTTTCTGGTTGTTGTTCCTCCAACCTCGTTTTGATAGGCTCCTGTCTCTGAATTGATTCTTCAGACTTCAGATTTTGATGTTCTCCTTCTCTTGTTACTTGCTCTTGTACTACCACGTTTTGCTCTACTCTTACTGGTTCAACTTGTTGTCTGTCTTCTATCCGATTTACTAGACTTTTCTCGTTTTGCTTTTGGACTTGCTGCTTTTCTCTATCTTTCTTTAACATGAGAACATTAAATGGGATTGGTCTACGCCCAGTTCGTTCAGTTCTATGTTTTTGCTCTACTTGCTGTTGCTCTAGTGCAGGTTCTATCATCTCTTCAACATCTTCGACTTTATTGTCCAGCTCTTCAACCGCCTCAAGTTCAATAACCTCTTCTTTGCTATGTACCAAAGGCTGTTCTTCTTCTGAATCCACTTGCTCAAAGTCACCTTCTGTTTCAACATCATCCTCAATCTGGAGCTTTGTTAATAGATCACTAATATCAACCGTTTGTTCAATTGGAGCATTAGTATTATCTTCTTTTACAGTTTGATTTTCTACGAAAGAATCCACCTTTTCTTCCATTTTAATTGCGGTTGGATGCTCTTTTTCCACTTCAATGGTTGCTGAAGCCTCCTCATACCCGTTTCTTAAATCTAATGTGTGTTTTCTATGATGATGATCTACTGATGATAATTCAAATTCTATCACAGGCTCTTCTTTCATAGGTTTAGTCGTTGGTGGTTTAAATCCATGAACTGCGGAAGGAATTTCCGTTGGGCGGAATGGCTGCTTCCTCTCAAGATTAGGTGTCTTACTTTCATGATTGTCTTTAGATTGGAAACGTGTTGGTTGTTGTTTCTCAACAGGCTTTGTTTGTTCAGCTCGATTTCTTCTTTTCGCTATCACCTGTGCTTTCTCATTTGACCCATCAGGAATAAGTGGGAACCTAAATTGACCTTTTGGATATTGATAGGTCACCTTTGTATCAATCGTTTTATGTGAGATATTATTGATATGAGGAGGATTCTTAGTTGAGGGTATGACCTCATTCTCTTCGTCATCATTAAATAAGCCTTTTATTTTATCAATCCATTTCATGTAATCACTCTTTCATTTCTTCTACTTCATCTCTTATTGTAACAATATTTCATAGAATTTGAAGTAAAAAATAGCCTTAAAAACACAAAGTGCCACCGCCCTTTTCATTGTTCTAGGTCATAAGAATCATCTTTCAACCTAAAGAACGAAAAAAGTTGCGCTTGGCACTTGTCATTAATCCTTTTTCTTTCCGTTATTCATTGGACGATTTTTTCCTAAGATAAAAATTGGTTCAAGTTTCCCATCTTCGTAAATAAACGAAAGGGCAGTAATTGGAACTCTTCCATTTGCAAAGAAACTCATCGTCATTTGTGCAAGAATATCATAGCCTGTTTCGTTTTCAACATCAGCAATGATTAACACATCCTGATGAGGAACTGCTACAGCCATCGTTCCTTTCATTTGTTGGCTTACTTTTAGAAGGAAGCTTTCATTTAGGATTCGACTAGCATCGTAACCATCATTTTTGTTTAGAAAATAAAAGGTATTTCCTGCTACTTTGTCCTCTTTCAAGGTATAGTCCAAAGACCTGATATTAAATCTAGCAATTTCCTTCATACGTTCAATATCCCATTGTTCTCTATCCATAATTGACTGGTCAATTAAACGATACGTGGTACCTAAATCTAAGGCATAATAAATTCGTGTTTCAGCCGTATGTTCTTCAAAAACAAGAGGAATTCCTTCATTGGATTCAGTTGGAAATGACGTAGAACGAATAACTGGAAAGATTTGCTTTTCTTTACCGGTTAACTCTAGCTCTTTTGTCATGACTGTTAGAGATTCTTTAATATAGTAAACAATCTCATCAATTGCTTGGTCTTTCTCCATATTCCATTTTGCAATAACCCCAGGTATCGATAATGTCATCCCTTTGTGAGTTATCCGGTCTTCTATTCTCAACTCATCCTTTTCACGGTCATAATTGAAGGACCAATCATCTCTATTAAGACGCTCCTGGATAATTGTTCTCATTTTTTTACTATCCATTTTTTTCATGAACTGTACCCTCCTTAAAGTTGGAGAATATCGCTTAGTTTTATAAACTTGTTAAAAACGTGACGATTTCTTCTTTTGTTTTACGATCCTTACTAACAAATCTACCTAATTCTTTCCCTTCTGCAAATACTACAAAGCTAGGGATACCAAAGATCCCTAATTCCTGGCAAAGGTCTATGAATTGATCACGATCAACATAATAAAATGTAAACTGACTAAACTCTTCTTCAATCTCAGGAAGTACCGGTTCAATCACTCTACAATCAGGACACCAGTCTGCTGAAAACATTAGAACAACCTTTTCTGTTTTTATCATTTCCTCATATTGAGTCATATTCTCTAATTTCTTCATATGATCACGCTCCAGTTTTTATTTTCATATCGCCAAGCTTAATCCAGCCCTTTTTCCTCATCCATTCGGATATTATCAAACTTATCACAGCTGGGCTAATAATATGTAATAAAACGACTTTCCAAAAGACATCAAATGTAAATCCGTTACTTGTAAAAGTCATCACCTGACCTACAAGACCACTCGTTCCCATGCCTGCACCTTCAGCTACATTTGTAAGTTTGAAATAGACTGTACTAAATGGAGCGAGTATCATTCCAGCTATTGTTGGCGGAATGATAATAAGTGGATTTTTGATGATGTTTGCCACTTGAAGCATAGATGTTCCAATTCCTTGAGCAATTAGACCACCAAACCCATTTTCACGATAGCTACTTACGGCAAACCCCATCATTTGCGCACAGCATCCAATCGTGGCTGCACCTGCAGCTAATCCATGTAAATCTAGCATTAATGCAATGGCTGCACTAGAAATTGGTGCAGTTAGCGCCCATCCCATTAGAACTGCAACTAGGATTCCCATTACAAGTGGTCGTTGTTCTGTAGACCACATGATTAATTCACCAAAGCTCTTCATCCCAAAATTTATTGGAGGACCTATCGTTTTTGCTGTAAGAAAGCCAATAAAAATGGTTGTAAAAGGAGTTACGATGATATCAACCTTTGTTTCTTTACTTACTGCTTTTCCAATCTCAGTTGAAATTAACGCTGCAATGAAGCTTCCAGCTGGGCCTCCAAGCTGTGCTCCCGCAGCACCACTAATAATCGCAGAAAATAATACAAGTGGTGGTGCCTTCAACCCAAATGCAACTGCTGCACCGATTGCTGGACCCATTAATCCCATTGCAAGACTTCCCATATCCATAAGAAATTGGTTATCGAACTGTTTCCCAACGGTATTTATAATCAATCCAATAATTAATGATGAAAAAAGTCCCAGTGCCATATAGCTTAGTGCATCAATAAAATAAACTTTTGGAGAAAGGGTGATCCCCTTTTTAGAAAGAAACGTCCGCAACATAATCCCTACCTTTATCAAACTTTGATATATACGTTTACTATTATAAACGTAATCGTCTTGAAATAAAGCAAATAGCGCTAACTGACATGAGTTCTAGAAGACTAGTTGACTTATGTTCAGTTAGCGCTATTGTGTTAATATTTAACAGAAGAAACAATTTGCATCATTTGTTCTGCATTGTCTTTGACCTTTTTAAGTTCAGTCACTGTAGTCATTTTCACGCCACCAATACCAATTGATAGTTGATAACTATCTTCTTCAACACTTTCAACTTTTACATATCCAAATCGCTCTTCATCCTTAAATGTTTCATTCAATAAATCATTCTCAGATTCTAAGACCGTTGATTTATATAGCTCTTCACTGTTTTGTTCCTCATTAGGGTTAACAAACAGAATGAATAGCTGCTCTCCTTGTTGCAGGATGAGATTATTTTCTTCTACTGTTTCTTCTTTCATATCACTCGGTAAGAAATATGAAAATGTTGATTCGGTTTGATTAGGTTCCATTGGCTCAGCCTCAAAGGTTTGTGCCGTTGTCTGTTTTGTTTCTTCAATGACTTCTTCAACTGAAGCAGAACACCCTACCAAAAGTCCTATGAGTAACAAATAGGAAATTATACCTTTTTTCACCATATTCTCACTTTCCCCTTTGTAATAAAGGAAGTTATTTTACTTTTCTACACTAATTAATAATAACCATAACTTTTCCCGTGTGACAACCCTTTAATCTATATTTCACAGAATTAACTATTTCTATATAGTAATTGGAAGAGAATGGTACTAAAGACATAGCTACAACTGTTTATATGTGTATTGCCCAACTAAAAGCCTTGAGACATGAACGAACATCTCTGTACGATCAATATAACCATTTGTAAAGATTCCTATTGCACCTTCTTTGGTACTTATATTTCGTTTCATTGTATAATCAGCCATAACCTCACCTAATTCTCGACCATCCCTTAAATGCTGTTCAAATTCTTTAGGTAAGCTTATCCGTGCTCCTCCGGCAATGATTGGAGTATCATTCTTATCAATTAAAGCACCCCAATTGCATAGAAAGAGACCGTACTCTGTTTCAACAACCCCACCTTCAAGCCCAATCCCAATATCGGCAGCTTCCTGCTGTAATGAATGTCTGGCACGATTAATAGCTCCTTCGATTGTTTCTTTGTCGGAAAAGGGCTGTGGTGATACTCCAGAAGAAACAGCACAAGGATAAAATTCAGCCTCAATTCCTTCAAAACCTTTTTTTACCGCATTTACCTTTGTGGGATTTTTAGTACCAATGGCAATATGTAACATTATCTAACAACCTCTATTCATATCAAAAAGGCTGCCTGATTAGGTGCAAAGCACCAATCATTGATGACAGCCTTTCATATTATTTTTTCTCGGTTTAACTATTTGCTTTAATTGATTCAATCGTAGAACGATCAGATGACTTAACTAATTTAATTAAAAGCTCTTTTGCAGCTGCATAGTCATCAACATGTACAATGGAAGCAGCCGTATGGATATAACGTGAGCAAATACCAATCACGCCAGAAGGAACGCCTTCATTTGAAATATGCACTCTGCCAGCGTCTGTTCCACCTTGAGAAACAAAATATTGATATGGAATATCATTCGTTTCAGCCGTATCTAATATAAATTCACGCATACCTCTGTGAGTCACCATCGTACGATCAAAAATTCGAAGTAATGCTCCTTTTCCAAGTTGGCCAAAGGCATTCTTATCACCAGACATATCATTTGCAGGACTTGCGTCTAATGCAAAGAAAATATCTGGGTTAATCATATTCGCAGCAGTTTGTGCACCTCTTAAACCAACTTCTTCTTGTACCGTTGCACCTGAGAATAAGAGGTTCGGTGTTTTTTCGTCCTTTAATTCTTTTAAAAGTTCAATTGAAAGTCCACACCCGTAACGATTGTCCCATGCTTTAGCAAGGATTTTCTTTTCATTTGCCATCGGAGTAAACGGACAAATTGGAACGATTTGCTGACCTGGCTTAACACCAATTCTCTTCACATCTTCACGGTCATCTGCACCAATATCAATCATCATATTTTTAATATCCATTGGCTTATTACGTTGTGATTCTTCTAATAAATGAGGAGGAATTGAACTAATGACTCCGATAACAGGTCCATGCTCTGTAATAATTTGAACTCTCTGAGCTAGTAAGACTTGGCTCCACCAGCCACCTAATGTTTGAAAGCGAATGAGGCCATGATCAGTAATAGATTTAACCATAAAACCAACTTCATCCATATGTCCTGCAACCATGACTCTAGGTCCTGACTCGTCTCCCTTTTTCACTCCAAAGATGCTTCCTAATCCATCCTGAATAACTTCATCCGAGTATTTTTCTAGTTCTGTTCTCATATATTGACGAACGAGATGTTCGTTACCAGATGCCCCTGGTAATTCAGTTAACGTTTTAAACATACTTAATGTATCTTGATTCATGTTCTCTCTCCTTTTTTACATCGTCTATTAATTTATGTATTATTTATTTAGTATACCGAAATTCCTTTCCTCTTACCACCTATAACATTCCCTTAACATACGTGCCTAACATTTTGTATACTATAATAAAGACAGAATTTCTTTTATAATAAGATTAAATACCAGGAAAGTCGGTGACTTGTCCAATGAATTGGAAAAAATTCCTTATCGGTGTAAGTGTAGGCTTTGCAAGTGCCTATCTCTTAAATAAAACGATGTCAGATAAAGGCATCTCTGCAGAAAAAGCGCTCCGAAATGTAAAAAATGCTTTCAAACAAAACGGGCCTATAAGTGGTTCTTGGATACATATGGTTCCAGAAGAATACACAAAGAACCAAATCCTCTATAAAGTATATAAAGGTGGCATATCAAGAGAAACTGCGGAAGGCTTAAAACAACATGAATTTGTGGTTGATGCAACAACAGGAACCATTCTTGAGATCAACTAACAAAGCAAATTAGAGATTTCTCTCCAAAAGAGAAATCTCCCTTTCAGGTTAGCGAGTTCTTTTTACACTCTCGCTAATCGCCCCAGTTTCATCAAACTTCACCGCACGATAAAAGGCATCATGGTAAAAACTAAACCATGCTTGCTTATTCTCACCTAATTTCATCAACTTTTCTTTCATCGCAATTGAATCCATTGGATAATCATCATACGCCAGTACCCATAAGACATTTTTATGTGCATGCGTTGGCATTAAATCTGCTAAATGAATCAAGTAGTCATGACCACTCTCAATGAGCAAAACTGAATGACCAGCACTATGACCTCCCGTATGTAGCATTGTGATTCCAGGAAGAACCTCGGTCTCTGTTTCGAATGTTTCAACCATTCCTTCAATCGCTTCCCAATTCTCACGCCAATACGTATTTCTTGATCTTATATTCGGGTTTCTCATTTCATCCCACTCAATTTGATGAGTTATTATTCTTGCATTGGGAAAGGTAGGAACGAGCTTGTCATCTTCCCATCTAGTCAATCCGCATGCATGATCAAAATGCATATGAGTCATTAAAATGAGATCAATGTCATTCACGCTTAAACCTAATTCACTTAATGACCTATGAATACTGGATTCCTCTGTTACACCAAAATTCCTTCTTTGCTTATCATTCATCTTGTTATTTCCGATTCCAGATTCAACTAAGATGTTCCTCCCTGAAGCTTGAATGAGAATGGGATCGGTCCTTAATTCAATTTGATTAAGTTCATTATGAGGATATTTTTTCGTCCATAATGCATGTGGTACAACTCCAAACATAGCACCACCGTCCATATGTGTAACTCCACCATTTAACCAAGTTAATCTTATCTCTCCGATTTGTAATGTTTCCACTTCATCACCCCATCACATTAGTCGTTTATTCTTAAGCCAACAATCACTAAGTCTCTTTCAACACCATCAAGTACTGCAACCTTTGGCAATAGAGCCATTTGAGTGAATCCAAAGTGTTCAAATAGTTTGATGCTTGGAAGGTTATGACCGAAAATAAAGGCTAGTAATGTTTTAATGTTCAAGTCTGGACACGCATGAATGGCATGCTTCAGTAGATCTTTTCCAAGTCCTTTTCCACGATAATCATTATGTATATAGATACTAAGTTCTGCAGTTTGATTGTAGGCAGGACGTCCATAGAATTTCTCGAAGCTCACCCAAGCACAAATGCGGCCGTCTAATTCTACTACCCAAAGAGGTCGAAACTCAGGGGAGTGATTTGAAAACCACACCTCTCGGTCACTGACAGTTACAGGCTCAAGATCAGCAGTCACCATACGACTGGCAATCGTCGAATTATAAATCTCAACAATCATTGGTAAATCTTCCCTAGCAGCATCACGAATTGAATATTGGTTCAACATCATTAATCTCCTCACTGGTTATAAAATGCAAAAATTCCTCTTAACGTAAACAGTACAACGCTTTTTTCATACTGTCTACTATAAGAGGAATTTTCTATAGAAAAAATTAATTAGTTCTAAATCTTGTTTCACTTCGATAAATGGGATGTCCCATTTTTGAGAACTTCTCCTCATACTCGGTCATGATATTGCCTTCATACTCACTATTATGCAAATCAAGACTTACATATGTTAAGAGCATACCATAATCAGAAAAACTCATTAAAGAAGACTCAAATAGTCCACGATTATCGGTTTTAAAATGAATTTCTCCATCAGAGTTTAAAATGGTTTCATACATTTCCAAAAATGTACGGTAGGTAAGTCTTCTTTTGGCATGTCTTTTCTTTGGCCATGGATCTGAAAAATTTAAATAAACACGGCTCACTTCGTTTTGATCAAAGTAATTCAGAAGGTCTTCAGCATTCACATTAAGCAATTTGAGATTCGAGATATCTGCTGCAATCGCTAAATCTAGTGCTGATACAATAACACTTTCTTGAAGCTCAATACCAATAAAATTAATGGTCGGATGAGCCTTTGCCATTTCAGTAATGAATTGTCCTTTACCGGTACCAACTTCTATATAAATCGGTTGATTATTTTCAAATACTTGCTGCCAGTTTCCCTTACAACTCTCAGGGTTCCCGATCACATACTGTGGATAAGCTGCTAGTTTATCCTTTGCCCACGGTTTATTCCGTAAACGCATGATGCCGCCACCTCTTTACAAATAATATCGTAAGAAACGATAACATGAACAAGCCATAAGTGCAAGTAAATATTCGCATGATCAAATAAAGCAAAAAAAAATAAGAGGGAACCCCTCTCATTGTTTTTATCCTTATTTAAGTTAATAGCATACGATTCAAACTTGGCGCATAAATTAGCTGTCCTTTACACAATTTAATATCAGGAACTACACCGCTATAAGGAGTGAACGGAAATGTCATTAAATCATACACATCAAATGAACATTCTGAAGGATATATTAACAAATCATCAGGATGACTGCTGCGGCACTGTTGCTGAATGTGAACAAATGGAACGATTAATTAAGTCACTTATGGTTAATCAGGAAATCGACCAAGAGGTGAAAAACTTATTAACTGATATTTATTCTTATAGTCAGCAAGGGAAATACACACAGCATCTTGATAATCATATCAATGAACATCAACATCAATTATCTCAATGGATTTCTGAAATTGATCAGTTCTCTTAATCGTTAATTAATAAGTGATGAAGATATTGAAGCCAATGCTTAATTTCTTTGTCACTATTTTTTGATGTATACCAAATAATTTGCATAATCGTTTGAGAAGTGACATACCACTTCATACGTCTAAAGAGATCTTCAGAAGCCTCAATTCCATAGCGATTAAGCCATTCCACCCAATCTTCTTCCTTAATATACCAATAGAGAAGCATTCCAATATCAATCGCAGGATCAGCAATCATCGCTCCATCCCAATCAATCAAATATAGCTGCTTCGACTCTGTAAGCAACCAATTATTATGATTTATGTCACAATGACATACGACTTTATTATCATATTTAATATGCTCTAAATCCTCTTCTAAGCGAGCAATTGCTTGCTGTATCTCAGGAGTTTCAACTAAGTGAGCGAAGGCTGAAAGTGACTGTTTAAGTTCAAATAGAATATCTTCAGGTTCTAAAGGTTGCTTCCCTAGACGTTTAAGCATATTTAAAAGTTCTTGTGAGTGATGGATTTTATGAAGAAGCTCGGCTACATGTTGGTTATTCATGTCACTTGGTTTAAGTTCTTCTCCGTTTAGCCAATGTTGAGCAGTGATAACATCTCCATTTTCAAGACGCTTTGTCCAAACAAGCTTAGGGACGATCCCTTCTGCTGAAAGTACAGCTAAAAAAGGAGAGGAATTCCTTTTTAAAAATAGCTTTCTTTCGTTATATTGTGCAAAGTATGCATCCCCTGTTGCCCCACCTGCTGGAGAAATCTCCCACTCGTTACCTAGTACATATTCCAACCATTTCACCTTCAATTTCAACACAACATTTCATTAAGAGATTAATATATCAAACAATCAAGTATAAGTGCTATATATTTTTTATTATGTCATTTTTTCTATTACATATAAGTAGAGTAAATAAAAAAGATAACTATTGGATTTAGCTTTCAAAAACAATAGCTATCGTTTAAATTTTAGCTTTTTTATCCTTTTAAAGTCAAGAGAAACTGTGAGACCTCTCCTAGTTTTCATACAAAACAATCGTACTTATAGGAGAAACATGGATTTTTGCCCCAGAAAAAGGATATAAACTCTTTATTCCTGCATGATTTTCGTCACAAATAACCTCCCATTTACCATTTGATGGTAAATCAACAATCGTCTCTTCAAGTAAATTACTATGAATGACTACCAAATGATTCCATGGACCAAAATGCTTCACTTCATTTAAGGAATAACAAATGACTCCCTCTTGACGTTTGTGAAAGGTTAAGTGTTTTCTAATATATGCTGCTGTCGGAAGTCTAAATCCTCCATGTGTTTTTCTAAGCGTAATTAATCCTTTCACATATTCCACTTCATCCAAATGCTCAGCCTTTCGCTGCCAATCTACCCAATTGATTGTATCAGGGGATTTGTAACTATTTTCAATCCCTTGTTTTGTGCGATAGAATTCCTGTCCACTATGAATAAACGGTATCCCTTGTGAAAGGAGGACTAGAGTTGTTGCTAAACGTTGTCTTTTCTTTCGAATATCAACACTTTCATTTGAATTGCACTCTGACATTTTATCCCACATCGTATGATTATCATGGGATTCAACATAATTTATGGTTTGAGACGGTTCATAGAATAATCCCTTTTCTCCCTTACCTAATGAAATGCTTCCAGCAATAGATTGTTTTATTTCATTTTCCTTATGCATATTCCCTAATGCATATCCACGATCATATAAATTAAAAGTACTTCCCTTTACGACATCTCGAAATCGATCATTAAATTGCCCGATTCCTTGAAGGGCACCTGCATTTTTGATAACAGCCTTTTTATCAAAAGGCAAAGGCGTATTTAAATCCCAGCCTTCTCCAAATAAAATAATTGTTGGATCAATCTCATCAACTGCCCGTCTAATCGCATTCATTGTATCGATATCCAAAATTCCCATTAAATCAAAACGCATTCCATCTATTCCATATTCCTTAATCCAGAAAGTGATAGAATCCAAAATGAATTTTCGAACCATTTTTCGTTCTGAGGCAATATCATTCCCCACTCCAGTCCCGTTTGAAGGCATTCCATGCTCATCATGTCTAAAATAGTAGCCAGGAACAATTCGTTCAAATGAAGAATCTTCGCGAATGTATACATGATTATAGACCACATCCATAATCACTCGAATCCCATGTTGATTTAACATATGGATTGCTTGCTTCAATTCTATAATGCGAGAATAAGGATCTCCTGGATTTGTTGCATAGCTTCCTTCTGGCGCGTTAAAAAACAAAGGATTATACCCCCAATTATAGCTCTCAAATGGGTATTGCTCATCAACTCCACCAAAATCATTGAAAGGAAGTAACTCAACATGGGTAACGCCAAGCTCTTGTAAATAATCTAGACCAGTCGTTGTTTGTGCATAACCTCTTGTACCAGTTTCAATTAATCCCAGATATGTCCCTTTATGATGAACTCCACTTTTAGGATGAATAGAAAAATCCCGAATATGAGTTTCGTAAATAATCGCATCTGTCATATGCTGAAAATGGGGTAAAACACTTTTTGGCATACGTGTTTTATGTAAATCAACAATCACTCCATATTTACTATTCATCGACAAAGCAACAGCATAAGGGTCAACTGCTTCACGCCAGACTAAATTCACACAGACATTATATTTATAGTAAAAACCATCCAAATCCCCAGGTAATGTTATTGTCCATACGCCATTATTTTCTCTTTGTAATTGATGAATTTCTTCGCGATTACGCTGTTTATGAAAAAGGATTAACATCACATCAGATGCCGTAGGTGCCCATAATTTAAATTGTGAAGAGGTTGATGTGTAGGTAACACCAAGGTCTTCCCCTTCATAATAAAAGGCATCATCAAATTCCTTCGTTCGAATCACTGCACCAATTTGGAGGTCCGTTTCAGACTGAAATTCATCTCTAATAAAGTAAGAATTTCCTATATCCAAGAAAGCATTTACCGAACATTGATACTTTTTATATCCTTCTATTTCAATGCATTGCTTTATTTCGAGCTCCCATGAATGCTGCCTATTATCATATAATGTAAACGAAGTTGCAAGTCCCTTTTGATAAGACAGAGGAACAAGGATCGTTATAACATTAAGCTCGTCTAAGTACGCTTCAAACACTCGTGAAATCTCCGCCAATAGTTGCACCTCCTATCAAACCAGATTATTTCCTTTTACTTACAATTAAAGGTTGTTTATGTGATGCAATCGAAATCGAAACAGGTGAAGTTCCTATATACTCACCATCTGCATGCATTGGTAATTTTGTTTCTGGTAAAATGTGAATCTCTTTACCTATATGAAAATTAACACCTTTAAAAAAAGTATGCTTACCGAAAAATACCGTTCCAAATAGCAATAACAGTTTGATTGGTGGAAAATGATGAACAACCGTTACATTCAGTAACCCATCAAACGGATTTGCTTTTGGTGAAATTTTCATTCCTCCACCATAATATGGTTGATTGGAAATAGTCACAAACCAGACATCCTGATAATGATACTCTTGCCCATCAATGTTTAATTCAACATTTGTCGTCTTATATTTAAATAACAGATTTAAAAGAATTCCTACATACACTAAAGAACCCATTCGAAGCTTATTAAAATTCTTTTTCATTCTAGACTGATTTGCTCGGTTTGATACTTCTGCATCAAATCCTACACCTAAATTATTTACAAAGTAGGATGGCTTCGTCCGCTCTCCCAATTTATAGCGACCCACATCTATTTTTTTGATGAGCTTCTTCTTCATCAGGATCGTTCTTAATGCTGTGAGAGGGGATGCGGGGATAGAATAGCCTCTTGAAAAGTCATTTGCAGAACCAGCTGGTATGTAGCCAATTGGAATATCAGAGCCATCCATGACTCCATTTATGACCTCTGAAATCGTACCATCTCCTCCAACAGCTACAATTGCTTCAATCTGTTCATGATGCATATTTGCAATCTGTTTTGCCAGTTCAACAGCATGACGTTCACTTTTTGTGAAGAACGAACGATAATTTACTTGCTTTGTTTCTAATTCTTGTTTAATCATTTCCCAAATTTTTAACGATGCACCATTTGCTGCAACTGTATTTACAATAAAGAAGTATTTTTTCATAAAGATTCCTTCTACTGATAAGATTTACTATTATTCTACAAAAAAACTCGGAATAAACAAATAGATTTTAAGCATGTGTAGGGCTTACATAAGAAGCCCTCCTCTATTTATATGAAACAATCTTCAATGAAAGAATCGTTTCTTTATTCAAAGTTACACAAAAGGTCGTAGCTTTCCAATACATGTGTTTGTTTTGGAACTCTACGACCTTACCTTATTACTGACGAAGTATAAATGTAGCATGACAATGCGATAGCAATGCATGTGCTGCTTTCATTTGAATAGACTTCAATGGCGATACAATGCCTCTCATTCGCTGAAACCATTCCTCATATTCCCTTTTATCAACTAAATTCACATCATAAGGAACAAATGGGTAGTCAAAGATCCCTGTCCGATTTAAAATAACCTTTCTGATTGGGAAATCTATTTCATTTAACTGATATATTTGTCGGACAATTTTTTCAGTCCGATTTAATCCAATCAAAGGAGATAACACCTTTTTTTCACTTTTCCCATTCTTTTCAATCCAAAAGCGCTCCTTTGAGCCAACAAATACACTATTCTCATCCCCCTCCAAGAAAGTGATGCACAAAGTCTCAATAGGAGTAATAATGATTATTTCCACCTCAACAGGAGCTTGTTTTAATAAAAAAATGGGCTTATATAAAACCAAATACGTATCTGGAAATCGTTGCAAGAAGTATTTCAAATTTGAATCATAATAGAATTGTTCATCGACAAACGACCGTTCACGAATCGTTGAGCTGGCCCACTTCAATTGAAAAGAAAAGATGGAATCTAAAAACTCTTGTTTCAATTCCTCATCATTCATTTGCTGTTCCAATTCATTTTTCACTTTGGTCCAATTCTGTTTTTTTAATCGAATGAATTGAGTCGGATATCGATACACGTTCAATTCATAACGAGAGATATAATCCTGAAGCTTGATTAATTGTCCCAGTCAAAACGCCTCCTTATTTCTATAGTAAAAGAAGAGATCTATAATAAAAGTTTAATAAGAATCGGGCATACAATTGCAGCAAAGACCGCACTTATGATCATTGATATCGAGCTGATTGCCGCTTCCTTCTGACCAATTTCAAGAGCTCTTGCCGTTCCGATCCCATGAGAGGCAGTACCAAAGCCTACACCAATTCCAATATAATGAGTAATTCTAAATAATTTCAGGATGCTTGGCCCAAACATGGCACCACTCACTCCTGCTACGGTAACAAATACAGCTGCCATGGTCGGTATGCCTCCGGAAATTGAAGCAATGTCCATGGCAATCGGAGTAGTAACAGACTTTGGAATTAACGAAATAATAATCTCCTTGTCGATCTGTAGCATTAACGCTAAATATAAACCAGACAAAAGACCAATTGTTGATCCGATAAACACACCTGCCATGATTGGTGTGAAATATTTCTTCAGAAGATTTTTATTTTGATAGAGTGGAAAGGCCAATGCCACAACGGCTGGTCCCAATAATTCACCAATCCAGCTTCCACCTAACATATAGGTTTCATATGGGATGTTAAAAAGTAATAGGAGTAAAATAATAACAGTTGTTGTCGTTGCAATTGGTACAAGCAACGGATAATGATACTTTTGATACATTAATTTCATCATTTGAAATAGAACAATCGTTAGTACGCATGTTCCAACTCCCCAAACCAAATTCATGCTCCAAATCCCCTCTCAACTGATTGCTGTTTTTTCTCAGATCGGCTGGAGATTCGTTGTGCGATAAAACCAGAAATCGACATAACTATCACTGTACTAAGAAAAGCAATAACGAGGGTAAAAAAACCTTTTCCTTGAAAAAAGGGGAAATAGTTCATTAATCCGACTGTAGCTGGAACAAATAAAATCGCTAAATGACTTAATAGAAAACGACTTCCAAGTTCGAGCCATTGTACCTTCACTATTTTTAATTGTAATAGCAAAAATAAAAGCAGCATTCCTATAATACTGCCAGGAATACTGATGTTCAAGAATGATTGAATGATACAACCGATATAATAAATACCATAAAGGCCACCCATTTGCAAAATGGTTATTACTATTTTTTTCATATGGGATTCCTTCCTATTCCCTTAAAGTAAATCTCGAAATGACTTCATATTTAGGTGAACGATCTAAATGGGTTTGATATAGCACTACCTCATGACAGGGAAATAGTACTCCAGGATATAGCTGATTGAAGTGGTCTAATACTGATGAATCAAAGCCATCTGAGTTCTTCCACCTTCTTGCGATTGTGATATGAGGATTATAGGGACGTTTATCTAATGAGAAACCAATTTCAGTTACACTTTGATAAATTTTTTGTTGAAGCAGTGATAATTCTTGATTCTTTTCAACCCCTACCCAGAAAATTCGTGGTGCGTCATTTTTCCCAAAGGTTCCTATCCCGTTAGCCACTATCTCAAAGGAAGGATAGTCATTTAAAGTCATTGTCATTTGTTCTTTCACTTTACTCAGTGCCTCATCTGATGATGATCCAAGGAAAGCTAGGGTAATATGATAATCTTCAGGGTGTACCCAAGATTTAAACGGAAAAGCCTGCTTTAATTCCTCACTTCTCTTTGATAGTTCAGCTTTAGTGGACTTTGGTATCGGTACTGCTAGAAAATAATGATGATCCGCCATATCCATAGCTCCTTTTATAACGTAATAGTTCATATTGTACACCAAAATTTGTAATAATTCACTCTAGTATGTTTCGTTATAGTCATGTGATAAAATAAGGACAGATATTCGATAAGGAACAAGTTTAATGAAGGACGTGAAGGAATGAAGGTCGTATCTAGTTTATCTGAATTAATAGGTGATACTCCACTTTTGAAATTAAGAAAACTAAACCCAGAAAATGGTGCGCAAGTCTACTTAAAATTAGAATTCTTTAACCCCAGTGGCAGTGTAAAAGATCGTGCTGCTTTTAATATGATTATTGAAGCTGAAAAAGCAGGATTATTAAAACCAGGCGCTACCATCATTGAGCCAACAAGTGGAAATACAGGCATTGGTTTAGCCATGAATGCAGCAGCTAGAGGCTATAAGTCCATCTTAGTCATGCCAGATACAATGACAAAAGAGCGAATCAATTTATTGAAAGCATATGGAGCTGATGTCGTATTAACTCCAGGAAACGAGAGAATGCCTGGTTCAATCCGTAAAGCAGAGGAATTAGCTGAACAAATCCCGAATAGCTTTATCCCCATGCAATTTGAAAATCATGCAAACCCAGATGCCCATCGTCATACCACTGCTCGAGAGATTATCGAAGCGATGGATATCATCGGAAAGCCACTATCAGCTTTTGTAGCAACAGCTGGAACCGGAGGTACGATTACTGGAACAGGTGAAGCCCTTAAGGAACATTATAATGACATCACTGTTCATGTCGTTGAGCCAGCAGGTTCACCCGTTTTATCAGGTGGTCAACCTGGAAGTCATAAGCTAGTTGGGACAAGCCCTGGATTTATCCCTGACATTTTAAATCAAAATGTATATGATGAAATTTTTAAAATTGAAGATGAGGACGCATATGGTATTACAAGACGATTAGCCATGGAAGAAGGTATATTAGTAGGTCCCTCCTCAGGAGCCGCTTGCTATGCTGCTATCCAAGTCGCAAAGCGTCTAACTCCAGATGATGTTGTCGTTTGCATTGCTTGTGACACAGGAGAACGATACCTCTCAAGTGACCTTTTTCAGTTCTAAGTATTTGAACAACACCTAGCAGACAGAATACACGGAGACTGCCGTAGGATTTGTAGTCAAAGTGAGCCCCCACAGGACGAGGAGTATATTCTGGTTGCGTCTTTAACGGTAACAATCTTTACGAAACACAAAAAAGTAGTGATTCATTAAGAATCCACTACTTTTTTATTTTACCCTTACGTTTTAAATAAAGAGCAACTGAACCAAAAGTAATAGCTTGACTAAGTAAAAAGATGACTCCCCCTATCCTTTGCTCATGTAAAGGTGGATATGGTAACAAATAATTAAAGAAGTCCTCAGGGATCGATTCAACCGATTGTCCTGGGGGCAAACACACCTCAAGAGATGATTTAATCAACTCTGGATCAATATAGATAGAATACAGAATCTCATTAGACATGATCAAAAACACACTAAACGGAATCATTAGCACAAGATTTGCAAAACAGTAAACAATTTTCTGTTTAATAGCCAATCGATCCAACTCTTTCAACTTCACAACAATCGGTGACCATAATAAAAGTGCCGCAACAAATAAGCACAATAAATATACATAATGAAGAATATAACTAACTCTCACATAACTAAATACAACTGGTATATGATAGCCTATAAATAATAAGTGAAATACCGGAATTGTCAGTTTCGGATGGTGTATAATGAGTAGAATTTTTTTCACCTTAGGATAAGTGAATGCCCTTCTCAGAATCTCAGTCTTAAACCCTAATAGCAATAACGGTGCAGCAATTAATAGGATGATCACCATCTGGATCATATGCACTCTAAAGACAATTCTTCCAAGTAGATTTAATGGACTACCTACTGCAAGAAAAATCAAAAACAACCCGCTTATAAACGCAATGCTCTTCCACATCGAATGCTTGCCAGACGTTGGTAAAAGGAATAAATAAAAGACTATTCCCAATAACACCATTAACAGGATTCCTGCGTTCCATTGAGTATGAAACGTAAAATTTCTCAACAATTCAATCATGATAGCATTCCCATTCCTTCGTTTTCTTTCTTTTATTGTAAATTGAATGGGGAGATTGCAATGTGATTTTAATCACTAAGAATTTAATTACAAACGGTATCTAGATAGATACGCCAAAAATTCCAACTGTAGTGTATGTTCATATTTATAGACGGCATAGGTTGCTGCTTCTGGTAACTGGATCGAATGACATACCACTTCCATCAATCGACCTTCTAACATCTCCCTTCTCACAACCGATTCTGGTAGAAATGACACGCCCAATCCTTCCGCAATAAAACGCTTTGTAATATGTGTTTGGGAAACCTTCATCATACGAGTACTTGGGTACTTCTGCTTAATTGTTGTCGTCAGCTCATCCCAATATCCAGGATGATTATGTGTCAATACATAATTTCTGGTTAGTACCTCTTCCTCATCCAAAGGGGCTGCGGTTTCACTATCCATCCCATCATGTGAACAAACAAGAATTACCTGGTCTTTACTTAGTAGACGGCTAAAGGTTTTAGGATGATTTCCCTGCAAGCAAGACAATCCAATATCCACACTTTCGTCAAGAACAGCTTTTTCAATTTCTGCTGACTCTACTATTTTCACAGATATCTCTACATGAGGATAGTCATTCAGATATCGCTTCAAAACATGGGGCAAAATGGTCTCAGCAATTAATGGAGAAATGGCAATGGACAGTGTTTTCGTAAAACCTTGGTTCCTCCGATTCATTTCCTCTAAGCCTTTTTGGTAGCTATGAATTAAGTGTCTCGCATGCTTCAAGAATGTTCTTCCTTCTTCTGTGAGTTTAATTTTCTTTCCATCACGAAGAAATAAAGAAACACCTATCTCTTTCTCTAATTGCTTAATATGAAAAGTCACCGAGGGCTGTGAAATATATAATAGCTCAGATGCCCGTCTGAAATTTTCCGTTTCCGCTGCAACCACAAATGTTTGTAGCCAGTTAAAATCCATGATGAACACACCTTATTAATATTTTTAATTAAATTCTTTAAAAATCTTTAATTTTCTTTATTAATTATATTTTATAGAATGAAGTTAGAGAATGAAAGGGGGAAATGCATATGTTTTCTAAAGGATTAAAGGGAATTGTTGCGGCGGAAACAATGATTTCTCAGGTTGATGGAGAAAAGGGAGAATTATTATATCGAGGTTATGAAATTAAGAATTTAGTGAAGGGCCGATCGTTTGAGGAGATAAGCTACCTGTTATGGTATGGTGAGCTACCTACACCCGCACAACTAACAGCATTAAAGAATGAGCTGATCAAAAATCGTTACTTACATGACCATACATTTAATATACTTACTCAACTACCAGCTGAGATGGATTTAATGAGTGTCATTAGAACCTGTATTTCTTCAGAAGGATTGCAAACGTACGGCTGGAAGCCAACCATTGAACAAGCGATTCGATTAACATCAATGGTTCCTCTCATTATTAGCTACCGAACAAGGCTATTGCGCGGACAAGAAATCGTATCTCCAAGCACAGAGCTTGGACATGTCGCAAATTATTTATATATGCTCGAAGGTAAACAACCAAGCGTGGCTCATTGTGACGCGCTAGAGATGTATATGATTTTAACACTTGAACATGGAATGAATGCTTCTACCTTTACTGCAAGAGTCACGGCATCAACAGAGTCTGAAATGGTTTCAAGCATTACCTCTGCGATTGGAACGATGAAAGGTCCACTTCATGGTGGAGCTCCTGCTGGTGTACTCGCTTTACTTGAAGAGATCGATAAAAGTGAAGATTCCACATTAGAAACGATTCGAAAGAAAATCATAAGAGGAGAACGTTTAATGGGCTTTGGGCATCGTGTATATAAAACAATTGACCCTAGATCGCAAGCATTAAAAACAAAGCTAATGGACTTAGTTGGTGAGGATCGATGGCTAGATCTTGCAATTGAAGTAGAATACCTGTCTATTAAAGCACTAGAGGAATTAAAACCTGGTCGTGCATTATATACAAATGTAGAATTCTATGCTGCTGCAATCATGAAGGCGATAAATTTCGATTCTGATTTATTCACACCAACCTTTACTGCAAGCCGCGTTGTCGGTTGGTCTGCACACGTATTAGAGCAAGCAGAAAACAATACCATTTTCCGACCAGAATCAATTTATATTGGGTCAAGACACTAAATACAGTTGCTGATACAAAAGAAAGGACAATTCATCTAGAAAACGAATTGTCCTTTTTACTATGATTATCATATGGGAATATTATGCTTGAACTTCCTTAGTGCTTGGTCCTTTTGACGCCTTCACTTCGTATACGCCATGAGCTACACTAATAACATGCTCTGGCTTTGGTTGACCTTGTCTATTACGATGGCCTGCAATATGTTCAGGACTCTTCTCCCATTGCTTCCAATGATCTTCAGATTCCCAACGTGTCATCACGATGACTTCTTCATCACCACGTCTTACTTTTTTAACTAAGACGCTTAGATCAATAAATCCTTCTGACTTCTCGATAATTCCTTCTTTTTGAAAACGATTAACGACGATATCTGATGTACCTTCTTTTACAGTGATAGTCTTTGTCTCAATAAACATATTCCAAACACACCCCTTTTCACTTCATATATTCATTCTATTGATAAAGATTATCATTGTCAATGAATTCAACTAATTATTTATTGATTTTCTTCTTGGAACCCCTGTGAAAATAAAACAGCACACACATGCTGTAATAGTCACAATGATACCAAACACAATTCCTACAGCTGCCATAAATGTATCGTCTCCAGGAAAATTCGGTGTTAATGTAAGAAGCCGGTATATACATAGGATGAGTAAAATAAGATAAAAACCACTACCAATAGTCCCCATAATCAGTCTTCCTTTCTCCGGTCCATAGTAGCAATGAAAAAGAACCAACCAGCAGTAAAGGCTAGTTAGGACACCAAGAAGCATAATAACAATATGAATATAAGGTAACAAAAAAAGCATCTGCATATATAGAAGCCCCGATATACTCGTAAATAAGAAGAGATTACAGCCAAATAAGAGGAAGCCACTACGCCACGGATTTTCAAACAACGCCCATTTCTTTAATTTCTGTATCATCGGATTAGTAGGAGAAACCACCTTCATCATCATGTTCCTATTGAACATAATCAATATGATAACAGCTATTCCAATCACTCCAATCAATGTCACTCCCAAATTGTTCACCTACCTTTTCAGTAATGCTTGTCTTGCATTCTCTCTTGAAAGATTGTAGCTTTGCCACGCAATATCAGCGGATATAGCTTTGTCCTTCTCGCGCAAAAGCTGCTCTAACCCCGGAATATCAGGATGAGTCTTATGAAGTTCAACTATGTCAGGAACAGCCGAATACGAAAGGAAATCCAAATACTCCACATCAATTTTCCCTGTCTGCTTATACCGTTCAATATTATTGCTCACTATCATTTTATCAAGGCCAATTATATTCAATCCCACGTAAAAAAGTAGAGTGAACATGAGGTAAAAATGGGAGAGCTTTAATTGAGTGGCCCAGACTTTAATTAAAGTAAAACTAAACACAATCGCTAAATAGATCATAAATGAGTGAGCAAAGAGCCGTGACATCGTAAATCCATAGGCTTGTTCATACATCATCAACCTGAAAAACGCAGAAGTGAGCATGACCCCGCTAAAAAAAATTAAACATGTGAGCAAAAACTTCACAAAAGGAAGATATTTTTTTTCCATAAACGTAACTGTCCCTATTAAAATCACATAGTTAATGATTGTGACAATCATTAATTCAAAAAATCCACGTCTTGCATATTCTGAATAAGATAGACTAGGTTCAAGTGTACCGCTGAAAAAGTACTGGAACTGAACAATTGTAAATAATAAGTAAATGATGTTCATTAAGAGTAGGACAGTCGTTACAATAATCGTGTCCCAATTTCTAATTTCTCTCTTCCTTCTCTCAATCACAACTGTTTTTTTAGTTAACACCTTAAAGAAACAATAGAAGAAAGTAGTAAGTACCATGATTTTAATGATTGTAAAAACAAAATGCCCATCTACATCAAATAATGCAGTTGGAAATGAAAAAAGTAGGTCCGCAAATTTTTCATCAGCTATCAAAAGTAAAAATGTCACAATCACTAAGAGTGGAGTAGCTACCAACAACCCTATGAGGATTTTTTTACCTGTTTTAAAGGTTGACTCACCTATATTTCTTCTTAGTTTTCTTCCAGATAAACGTACTGAAATTTTAAAGCAATGCAGCATTTGATAAAGTTTTTTCCCTAATAAATCGAGAAATGAAAGAGAGTTCCATTCAATAGTAGCTTGGCTAGTAAGTAACACCGTGTGGCAATATACCAATATAGGGATAACAAGCAGATTAACTGTATTAAAAAACAAATTTGAATAGACAAAATAGGACAAGGTTAATGTACAAATAAAGAAAAATAACAACAGGCTTATTCTTTTATTTGTAAAAGGATACATTCGGTATCGATAAAAAAACAACATATAAAAAAGTGCTGTCAGTATGAGATAAGAAATTCCAATCCTCTCTCTAAGTAAACAAACCTCTACAACTATTCCTAATACTAAACAACTTAAGATAAAACCCTTATTTTTCAACATCGTTTTCCTCCTTACATAGTTATTCTAGGTATATGATTAAATTTTTTTTATTCACAAGAACTAAAACTTATTGTGTTCTAAATTTCACTATCTACAAAGTAATTCTATGTAGGTAGTGAAATTTTTAAATAGACTTAACAGTCCCCCATCGAAAGCTAACATAACTGATAGGGTATAGAACAATCGTACCGACTATACATGCAGCGATAAAAGCTGGTGATAGTAACGGATCGAACCATGAAGTTGGAACAATTCGAAAAAGCACTAATACCATCAGAAATAAGTTAGGAAGCAATGAAATATAAAATGTACGAACCAATAGTTTCATTCCACCAAAACCGAATTCTTTCCCAATTTCATAGCCTAATAAAGCCCAAAAACCCATATATAACAGCATAATGATAATTGGGATACCAGTTAAGAAGCTCCATGTATGACTAATCATCGGGATTGGTAGTAAATGATACAAAACCGTTAAGATTATACCACCTATAAAAAACAAACTATTCATTAGGATAAATGTCCATTGAGTTTTTGTTGGAGTCACCTCAAGCTCTTGGTGATATGTTCCTGCTACTTCTTTGGGAGTACCAAATTTAGTTTGCACCTCTTTAATCGCTGCTTGCTCGTCTAGACTCTGATTCAAGCAAAGCTCCTCAATCATCTCTGAAATATGCGAATCAATTTCTTGGAGAAGCTCCTCACAGTTTGGATGACTTTTCAACTCTTTTGATAAATCATTTATATAATCCTTTTTAGATTGAATCATATCCCTTTCTCCCAATCACTTTATCAATTACTGATACAAAGCTCTGCCATTCGTTTGTTTTCTTTTGGAGAATCTCTTTGCCACTCTCCGTTATTTTATAATATTTCCGCGCTGGACCTTTTTCCATTTCCAACCAATAAGCCTCGATATACTCCTGCTTCTCAAGCTTATGTAGAGCAGGATAGAGTGTACCTTCCTTTACTTGTAAAGCATGCCCGCTTCTTCTTTCCATTTCCTTTACGATTTCATATCCATACATATCTTTTTCAGTTAACAACTGTAAAAGAATTAATGAAGTACTTCCCTTTACTAATTCACGATCAAACATTTTTTCCACCTACCTAGAATAAAAAGGTATTACTTTTTTTTAATCTTAACGCTTTTAATTGGAAATGACAACCTAGTCTTGGAGTTTTTACAAATTTAATATTGGTTTGTAATAGGGAATTCTATAAGTGTGGGCAAACAAAGGAGGACGCAAATCGTGCAGGTTAGTACGTTTTTCATAAAAGATATTACTGGAGCAGAGCAAATACAAAACTTAGAAATGTTATTAACACAGTTAAATGGTGTCGAACGAGCTCTATTTGATACTGATGATCATGAGATAAAAATTGAATATAATGATCAACTGATTGAACTAAAGAGTATTGTTGAGAACATCGAAGGACAGGGTTTTAAAATACAGTAATCGAAAAACGAGGCTGAGTTTAATATACTCAGCCTTTATTAATTTGGTTATTTTCTTTCAATCACTTCATCAATGATACCGTAAGCCTTCGCTTCCTCCGCACTTAAGAAGTAATCTCGTTCCGTATCTTTTGCAACACGTTCTATAGGTTGACCTGTACGTTCGGAAATAATCTGGTTAGTATGCTGTTTTAGCTTTAGTATTCTTCGTGCAGAAATTTCTATTTCTGTTGCTTGCCCTCTTGCTCCACCAAGAGGCTGATGTATCATAATTTCACTATTTGGTAATGCATAACGCTTTCCCTTTGTGCCTGCTAGTAATAGGAGTGCACCAAAGGAAGCAGCCATCCCTGTACAAATCGTTCGAATATCAGGCTGAATATATTGCATCGTATCAAAAATGGCAAAACCTGCAGTTGTAGAACCTCCAGGGCTGTTAATATAAACAGAAATATCCTTCTCTGGATCGTCTGCGGCTAGAAATAATAACTGAGCAACTACACTGTTTGCCATTTGATCATTTATTTCATCGCCAATCATAATAATTCGATCTTTCAGTAATCTTGAATAAATATCGTATGAACGCTCTCCATAATTGGATTGTTCAATCACATATGGAATTGTATTCATTTCTTGTTCCTCCCATTCTTAATGAATCGTTATGCAGCCATTGAAAGGGTCAGAGTGGAATCGTGTTGCTTTCTTGTGATACTTGGAATCGTCATTTCTACTACTCTTGGTGAAGAAAGAGTCTTAATCAAGATGGAAGGATCCTCATGCTCCAGTGAATAATGAAATAGATTCGCTAAAGCTGTCTGCTCGTCACTTAAAATCATCTCTGCTGTCTCATCCTCATCGAGTTGTAAAGTTTCAAGACGCTTTTTCGCGCGATATAACGTCGCTTTAACAGCCATTTCAGTAGTCCCTAATAAGTCTGCAATTTCCTTTGACTTATATAAGAAGGCTTCTTTTAGAATATAAATGCTAGCTTGGTTAGGAGTAAGCTGGTTTAATAACAAATTGATTAAGTAAGAACGTTCCTCAGAATAAGTATCTAAAGTAGGACAAGAGGTTTCTAATACTTCATCAAGCAACGATTCCTTCTTTTTTCGTATTTGATCGATCCAATGGTGATAAGCAATTTTATTTAACAAAGCTGAGTTAAGACCTTGTGGGTCATCATACTTTTTTATCGCTTTCAACATTGTCTCTTGAACTAAATCCTCTCCCTCCCATTTATCTTTGGAAAGAAAAAAGCAATACTTCCGCAATTTTTGATATAAATCTATAAATCCACCTTCGTCTTGATTTCCTCCTTCATCACCTCGAAGTATCGAATTACACATTCTAAGCTTAGCAGTCATCTCTTTCACTCCTTTTTACCTTTCACCTTATATAACGGAACCGACTCAAAAAAAGATACGGGTGAACAAAAAATATTTCCCGGGACAAATTTCGTCCCGATCGTGGTGCCAGGCACCCGAAGTGGGACGGATTGTGTCCCGATCGCTTCTGTTGTCCCACATAATTATATCCTAACTTTGGTATTTAAAGATTCAAAAAAGCAGTGCATCTTTTCTATGCAACTGCTTCTATTGTTGTTAATTAGTATATGTACTCAAGCTTTTCCTTTTATCCAACCTACTTACACAGATCAAGATTAATATCCCAATCCCTGTTAAGATGCTAAAAAACATGTAAATAGTTAACACACCAAATTGATCTAGAATGATTCCTCCAACATATGTACAAAACCAACTACCTAACCCATTACCAATCGCAGCGTATAATGAAATTGCAGTAGCTCTGACATTGTTCGGAGATACTTCTCTAACATATTGAAGGGCTGCTGGGATAAATAAACCAACTGAAAAGCCTTGTGCAATTGTGGTCGCATACACTAGAGTTAAAGAAGGTTCAAAGAAATAAAACACCCATCTTAAACCCGAAATTAATCCAGCTAGAATCAGAATATGTATGACACCCAGCCGCTGAATCCAATTCCCTGCAACCTTCATAAACGGAGCCTCACTACCTGCTCCTAATAAAAAGGCAATCCCTACCCCTGTCAATGTCCCACCAATATCGGTAATAAAAATCCCAAAATACACATTATTAGCCGAAATAGGGCCAAAGATCATGAAGGTTGTTACTAAGAACAAGACAAAACGAGGTAATTTAAATAAGGTTTTAACACCTTTGATCAAATCAACCTGTACACTAGACCTTTCATTAGGCATCCGCCAAGCAACAATAGCAGTTAGCAATAACGAAACAGAAAGAGTATAGAAAATCACTGACAAACTAAATATCTCTGACAGACGCCCTGCAAATAATACAGCAATAGCAAACCCAACTGCGCCCCATAAACGAAGTGAACCGTAATTCCCTTTCACTCTTTGGACATAGGAGATCGTAACACTGTCAGAAATCGGGACAATTGCACTCTGAAAAAAGGACAGCATGCCTGCCATAATAATCAAAACGAAGACAGTACTAATCGTTGAATAGATGATCACAATCATCGATGCCATTAGAAGCGTAAAGGTTAAAACAACTCTCGGTTTCTGAGTATAATCTGTAATCATTCCCCACATCGGCTGAGCGATAATCATGACTACCGGCGTAACTGACATAATTGTTCCAATCTGTGTACCTGAAAGTCCCATCCCCTTCAAATAAACAGATAATAGCGGTGTGAATGTACCAAGACCAAAGAAAAAGATAAAATAAAAAGAACTAATCGTTAGATTTGTATTTCTTTCCTGCTGACTTGTTTTTTGCTTCAATGACACTTCCATCTTAAAAATTCTTCCTTCCACCTGAATCGAAAAGCAGTTAACTCTTCATAAAGAGAAACTAAATTCTATCGTGCCAGTTCATAGATTGCTTGCGCGTAAATAGCCGTCGCTTTTAATAAATCTTCGATGTAAATATGTTCATCTTTTTGATGTGCACAGTCTTCCCTTCCCGGAAATAAAGGACCAAACGCAACCCCACTTTTCAATGATCGTGCATAGGTGCCACCACCAATTGATAAAAGGGTAGCATCAACCCCAGTTTGTTCCACGTACACCTTTTGTAGTGTCTCGATTAACGGATGATCTTTTGAAACATGATGCGGTGCTGAGTTAGAAAATTGCTCTAGTTCAAATGAATGCTGCGTACACACCTTTATTATTTGATTGCGTGTTTTTTCAATCTCATTTGTCACTGGGTAGCGCATATTTAAGCCAATCATCCCACCATGCTCAGACGTATAAGCTAGTTTCCCAACATTAATTGTTAAATCGCCTGTAATGTCATCTTCATATGCCACACCAAGTTGTTTCCCACGTGATTCTTTTGAAAAATATCGTACAATAAAGCTGATAAATTCGTTTGCATTTTTGTCCCAACTAAATTCACTTAAAAAGCTAGCTAAGTATACCCCTGCATTTTTCCCGTAATTTGGCTCCATTGCATGTGCGGATTTACCTTCCACCTGTAAGACACAATAAGTATCCTCAAGAATCGCCTTTCCTTTAAGAGCGTTTACAGTTAGAAATTCTTTGAAGAGTTCAACAAATGACGTTTTCATTCCTGCAATGGTTACCTTGGCTTCAGCAAAATCAGGAACCATATTGTATCTCCTGCCTGATTGAAATGACACAAGCATCGATTCATGATGATTATCGGTGGGTTCATTTTTCCGTACTAAGTCTATATCTACAATTCCTTTTTCCGCATAAATAATTGGGAAATCTGCATCTGGTGCAAATCCCATAGTTGGCATTTCTTCATGCTTAAAATAATGTTCAACACATTGCCAATTGCTTTCTTCATCTGTGCCAATAATCATTCGAACCCGCTTTGATAAAGGAAGGTCCATCTCTTTAATAATCTTCATTGCGTAGAATGCAGCCATTGTTGGTCCCTTGTCATCTAAAGAACCTCTAGCATAAATCTTACCATCTCTAATTTCTGCACCAAATGGAGCACTTGTCCATCCATCCCCTTCTGGGACAACATCAACATGACAAAGAATTCCGATCAACTCTTCTCCTGTGCCCCATTCGATATGGCCTGCAAATCCATCGAGATTTTTTGTCTGGAAACCCTCGTTAGATCCTTTTGTCAGCAGATACTCAAGTGCATCATTAATTCCTTTTCCAAAAGGAGCCCCCTTAGATGCACTATGTTCATCTAGGACACTTTTTATTTTCAAAAAGGTTTGCGTGTCTTCAATGATTTCTTGCTTATGCTTTTGAACTTGTTCGATCCACTTGTTCATCGTCATCACATTACTCCTTTGATAACCTATGTATTTGTTAGTCTTGTATATGTTTCTTTATCACATATAATATAGAGTGTCGTATCTTCCTTTATTGATTCATCTAAGCGTCGACTAATATTAATCCCTTCACTGTTAGCAATGAGTGTTGCACCTTCTTTAATTAGGGCATCAAATGCGTCTTGATATGTCCTCCATTCGGATCTAGACGATAATTGATACAAATCATCTCCATATTTATGACTCATTAATTGTGAATAAACAAAGGATACCCCTTTAGTAAAGGCTGACCTAACAGCCATTCTAGATACAGTCTCGTGAGTAACGACAAACTCATCGACATGAACATGAACAAAATTTTGAATATGCTCCTCATGTAGAATCTCAACGGTTGTATGAGCATCTCTTGCAATTCTTTCGACAGCTGTTGCGATCAATAACGTTTTTCCATCAGCAAGCAGTGAATCTTCTATCGTATCATCAGCAAAGATAATAACTGCTTTACTCTTCGTAATATTTGCTTTTTGGAGGATCGTTTGATTTGACGCGCTTCCTTGTACATAAGACACTCGATTGTTATTAATAGGCGTCTTTTTTAATATATCAATAAGAACAATTTCCATTGATGAATCTGTTTGCAGAATTTCTTCAATTGCATACTCTGCTTTTTTTGACCAACCAATAATGACAATGTGATTTTCTCCTTTATAGTCCAATTTGCCCTCCTCCCTCATTTTGCGCAACATACCAAATGAATCAATAATTTTACCAATGACAACCCCAATTAATCCGATTCCAATAATATAGAGAAATACCGCGTAGATTCTACCTGCAATTGTTACTGGATAATAATCCCCGTAACCAACCGTTGTGACAGTCGTCATTACCCACCAAAACGAATCAAATATGGTTGGAAACGTTTCAGGCTCAATGGTCGACATTGCGATTGTACTAACTAGAATTAAGCTCGTACTTGCCCAAAATAACACCCAGTTATTTAAACGAACAATTCTAAACAGGATTCTTTGGAGTGGAAACAATAAAGATTCCTCCCTATCTACTTTTAATCAATGAAATCATTATATCTAAAAAAGGTATGAATATCTAACCATTTCCTACGGTAACAACTTGTAATAAAACTGTAAATTACAGAATAATAGAAATAATATATGATAATAATAGAAATAAATGAAGGAATTTGACAATTTATGTAGAAATAGTCATACTATTCAGAACCAACAACATATAGATGAATAACCGCAACAATCACTATGCTATAACATGCTAATCCTTTATTCTGACAGCTTATGTGATCACCATCCAAAGATCAGTCGGTAATTGAAAGGAGAGATGCCTGTCTAAAGATTTTCAGAGAAGTGTTAAAAGCTTGTAAATAAGAATATTATTCCTAGTAATTGCGGGATAATTTGTGTAGAATGTTAAGAAACATCAGATAATTTCATTTCCTGTCACGAACATGCCATGCGAAAAAAATATGAGGAGTGGTTTTTTGAAACCTTCAACAGACCGTATGCTAAATCGTATCAAATCCGTCTACATGTTTATCAATGAGAGAGGAACTGTTTCAACACAGGAGCTTGTTGACGAATTTGGCATTACACCACGGACGATCCAGCGCGATCTGAATGTGTTAGCATATAATGATTTGGTTCGCAGCCCAAGTCGCGGCAAATGGACGACAACAAGGAAGAAAGTAAAGATGACATCGTAACTAATTTACAATTCTTTAGTTACTCCTAATCATTAGGAAAAAAAGAATCATAGAACCTCAATGAAACTTACACTTAAGAAGTCTAGACAATACATATTAATATGTAACTGTTTTGTCAGTATAAATAAAAGCAAGGTGCAATGTCAGACGCACCCTGCTTTTTCCTATTTATCAATGATGATTTTTTAGTAATTCTAATTCTTCATTAGTAAGTTCGCGATATTCACCAAGCTCTAATGATTCATCCAATTGAAGCGGCCCCATACTTAATCTCTTTAAGTAAATGACACGCTTTCCGACTGACTCAAACATGCGCTTTACTTGATGAAACTTCCCTTCCATGATCGTCACTTCAATGTCTGAAGTTAACCCACTCTTTTGAATAACGAGCTTTGCAGGCATGGTTTTATATCCATCATCGAGCACAACCCCTTCATGAAAAGACATCACATCATCAGTTGTTACTTCTCCTTCTATCACAGCAAAATACGTTTTCGGCACATGCTTTTTCGGTGATAAAAGTTGATGCGTAAGTCCTCCATCATTTGTAATCAATAGTAAGCCCTCTGTATCTTTATCTAACCTTCCGACTGGGAATGGATTATATACTGCATCATCGAGCTCTAATATATCGATGACCGTTTCATGCATAGAGTCCTCTGTTGCCGAAATAACCCCAGGAGGTTTATTTAACATGAGATAAATAAACTCTTTATATTCAATCACTTCACCATGAATTGTCACAGTATCTTCTGTCGGATTAAAATGAGCACTCCCATCCTTGACCGGCTTATTATTCACTTTCACTATTCCTGATTTTAATAGTTTTTTTACTTCTTTCCGGCTTCCATAGCCTCTATTTGCTAATAATTTATCAATTCTCATGATTCCCTCCTCTAGCGGGATAAATTCCGTCCCACTCTCGGTGCCTAGCACCAACCCAAAAAAATATAATGAATGTAGGCATTTATCTTATACCTTTTTTTATACCCATCATAGACTACTATCATGCTACGAATACCTAGTAAATCGAAATTCTTAAAAGGAGTGTTTAAATATGCATTATCGTCAACAAGTACCACAAGGTGGAATTTATTTACCAATCCCAGGACTTCCTGGAGGTGGCGGTGGATTTCCAGGTGGTGGATCTAACGTCCAACAACAAATCAACCGTTTAGAGCGTGAGCTTGATAGAACAAATCGTCAACTTGAACAATTAGAACGTCGTGTTCAACGTCTTGAGCGTCGTCCAGGATACGGTTCACAGTTCTAAGCTTTTAGTGAAAGAAGGTGCATGGACTCCGCAAAAGCGGTACCAAGCACCTTTTTTAATGTTCTACTGCTTTTTTCCGCTTGAATCTGCTCAAGATCCGATCCAACTGATTCCCCATTAATTTCTCCAAGAGATGTGAGCGATATGATAGATACAAATAGACGATTGCCCCAATTCCAACACCTATCAGAAGAATGATAACTGAATATAGTTTTCCATCATCATAAGTAAATGTATAGGAAAACAAATGCGTCACAATAAAGATGCTAAGCGTCATGATTCCCGCAAAAATGGCCATTAGGAATGATCTTCTAACAAAGAACTTAAAGCGATAGCCTGCATGTCGTGAGATCATCCAAAAACTATAAGCAATTGATACCGTATAGCCTAAGGCAGTAGCAAGAATCGCTCCGATTTCACCAAACCACACGATAAAAGGAATATTAAAAATCATTTTTAAGATAAAACCAAACGCCAAGCTAATGACTGCAAATTTTTGTTTATTTATTCCTTGAAGAATCGCAGCTGTTAGGGTGAAAAACGAAAACAGAATCGCAACTGGTGCGTACCAACGTAAGATGCGCCCACCCTCTTCACTGATTTCATAAAAGGTCGCATACGCTGGATAAGCCAACACTGATAAACCCACAACAGCAGGTAATACAAGTAAGACACTAATTTGAAAGGTTTTATCAATTTGCTTTCGAAGCGTTGTGAAATCTCCTGACGTATAGGAGTTTGTAATCGTTGGAACTAACGTCAATCCAAATGCCGTCGCTAAAGAAACAGGAATCATCACAAGCTTAGGAACGTAGAGATTAACCATTCCAAATAGTTCCTCAGCCACATCAGCCTGTCCAATCCTCACCATTGCCCGATTGAAGGTAAACTGGTCAACATATTGATATAGAGGTATTGCAAGGCCAACAAAGACAAATGGTCCTGCATAAGATAATAATTCCTTGTACATTTCCTTTGTGGTCATGACTGAAGCAGGACGACTATTCTCAAGCATTTGGTCTAAATATGGTTTTCTTTTATACCAATACAAAATCAGAACGGCAAGTCCACCAAGAGCACCGATAAAGGCAGAGAACGTAGAAAACGCAACCGCAGTCGCAATTTCACCATCCAATAATTTCATGATGACAAAGCTCGATCCTAAAAGAAAGATAATCCGAACAACCTGCTCAACCACTTGTGAAACAGCCGTTGGTCCCATCGATTGATAGCCCTGAAAAAAACCACGTATTAAGCTCATCATCGGAACAACAATAAGTGCTACACTAACCATTCTCATGACTAGAATAACATCCTCTATCTTATTTCCATGTTCATCTCCACTTCCCCCAAGGACAATCTCTGCTAAGAATGGAGCAAGCGAAAATAATAGCAAAAAGCCCAGTACACCCATGATTGACATCACAAGTAGACCTGACTTTAACATTCGTCTTCCTGTATGGTAATCACCTAAAGAATTATATTTTGAAACAAACTTAGAAACAGCTAGAGGAAACCCCGCTGTTGATATAAATAAAAAGATGGTATATTGCCCATATCCATAAGAATATAATGCTCCACCTATTTTGCTAACTAATGCATAAAAAGGAATCACATAGAGCATTCCTAAAATCCGAGAAATATAAGTTCCTAACGTCAAAACAAACGTACCACGAAGTAATTTAGATTCAGACATTAACAATCCCCATTCTACGATAAAATGTCCTCACGTATGAAGACGAACAACACTTATGTATCATTATCTTTAACTTTACTATTTTAACATAAACGATTCACTTGTCATTTCATTTCTCTCCCTAAAAAGTGAGAAGAATTTGTGTCTCTTTTTGCTTTTTCTCTTTTTACTATATAATAGTTCTAGGATAATTGAAAATATGTAAATGAATAAGGGTTGGTGTTTTAGTTGAAATATGATGTTGTTGTAATAGGTGGCGGACCATCTGGCTTAATGGCAGCCATTGCTGCAGGAGAAAAAGGAGCTAATGTCCTGCTTTTAGATAAAGGAGAGAAATTAGGTAGAAAACTAGCTATCTCAGGTGGAGGGCGCTGCAATGTCACAAACCGTCTACCAATTGATGAACTAATTAGTCACATCCCAGGTAACGGGCGTTTTCTTTATAGTGCCTTTTCGATTTTTAGTAACGAGGATATCATTCGTTTCTTTGAAAATCTCGGGATTAAGCTGAAGGAAGAAGACCATGGACGAATGTTTCCCATGACGGGCAAGGCTCAATCAGTGGTCGATGCTTTAATTAATCAATTAAAACAATTAAGAGTTACCGTGAGAACAAACACTCCAGTGGAAAAAGTAGATTACAGCGAGTCTGAAGTACGCGGTGTATTACTTAGAGATGGTACATATATTGAAACAACCTGTGTAGTTGTAGCTGTTGGTGGTAAATCAGTTCCACATACAGGCTCTACTGGGGACGGGTATGCCTGGGCAAGGGCTGCGGGACACACCATAACAGACTTATATCCAACTGAGGTTCCAGTTACTTCAAATGAACCATTTATAAAAAACAAAACATTACAAGGATTATCATTAAGGGATGCGGCACTTAGTGTCTTAAATCCAAAGGGAAAAATCGTTAAGACTCACAAAATGGATATGATCTTCACTCATTTCGGTATCTCTGGTCCTGCTGTACTTAGATGCAGTCAATTCGTTGTTCAAACGCTGAAAAAGTTCAATGTACCAGAAGTAACAATGAGTTTGGACGTTCTACCTGATCAAAAAGAAGAAGAGATTTTTCAATCCATACTGAGAATGACAAAGGAAGAGCCTAAAAAGGCACTAAAAAACTTACTCAAAGGTTTCCTTCCAGAACGATATCTCCTATTTTTATTAGAGAAAAATGGGATTGATCCACTTGTCACCTCTTCGAACCTTTCACATGAGCTTATTCGAGGTTTTGCAAAGGACTGTAAACAATTTCAGTTCAAAGTGAATGGGACATTATCAATTGAAAAGGCTTTTGTTACAGGTGGTGGTGTTTCTGTTAAAGAAATACATCCAAAGGAAATGGAATCGAAATTAATGAGTGGGCTTTTCTTCTGCGGGGAAATTCTCGATATCCACGGTTACACCGGAGGCTATAATATTACTTCAGCTCTTGTCACTGGTCGTCTTGCAGGAATGAATGCAGGACTAAAATCAAAACAAGCAATTCATTAATAGACATCTAAGCCTAACATCCATTGTTAGGCTTTATAGATGATACAGGCTGAAAAGCAATAAATTTGATCTTCTTCATCTGGCGCTGAACAAGCGACCTGATATTTAATATCCATCAGTTGCCAAACCTCAATTGTTTCTAAAAAACGATTCACGGCATCTTCTAAATCTTTCTCATGGCATTCATCAAACACCCTTACTTTTACAACCATGTTCTCCACCTCCTATACCATTATTGACAGTTATGTTAATTTTCAGTCAATTAAATTTCCATTTGATTTTTTCTAGTTTTATTGTATAATAGATAACTGTATTTTTCGTTAAGTCCCCGCTTTTAACAGTCCAGTAGTTCATCGCATATACTATACCTTATTCCGTGATGTAAACTTCACACTAAAAAAACACCAAGGAAGGGAGCCTTTAGACATGCTTTTTGATAGATTACAAGAAGATGAGCTTGAGAGGAAAGACCCGCTAGAAGTGAGAAAAGAATTAGTAAATCTTGAATTCCAATTATTTCGAATGCAAGAAAATATCAAGGAAATCTCCAAAAAAAATCAAATCATTGGAATTGATCAAACGAAGGATGATAGATGGGTCATCGTTTCTGCTGAGGATAATGGAAATCAATGCAAAATCATGATTAATGATTGTGAAAATCCTTACCGAGGGAAATGGGATTTTTCAATTCATGCTGAATATGCAGATGATGATAATATTCATATCGACGATATTAGAGGACCTGCCAATAGAGGGTATGGCTCTATTTGTATGAATTATCTTAAAGAGCTGGCACGTGACCAAAATATTCCTTACATTACTGGGGATATCGCCAAAAGAGATTGGGATCATGTCGATCGACTTGTCCATTTCTACGAAAAACATGACTTTTCAGTTGAAATAGACTACAAGGAACAATCTGGCGAAATTGTTTGGTCTGAATAAAAAGTTCTACCCAAAAGTGTTAGTTACTAACTTTTTGGGTAGATCTTTTTCACTTGAGTCGTTCTCTTATATATTTGATATTTGTTAAAATAGCAGACTTTTAAGTTAGGCTAATAAAACCGCAGACTGAATACACTCCGCGTCCGGCGGGGTGACCGGTGAGCCTCCTCGTCGTTACACTCCTGCGGGGTCTCACTTTGCCCACTGATCCCGCAGGAGTCTACGTGTATTCAGTCTGCTAACAATGAAAGTTCATAAAAATAATTTATCTTAATCATTGTGTACAACTTCTTCTCCTATTTTTACGACTGCAGCAAATACTTCGTCATCACTGTTGATACGAAAGGACACATGGAAATGACCGAGTTCTCTTACTCCCTCCTGCTTATAATAAGGCTCCAGCTTTTCACCAAGTAATTCACTAGTTAAATCATATACATAAACAGAGCCATTTTTCTTACTGTAGTCTGCTCTGACTGTTATATCCGATGGTAAATGATCTTCCAGAAGGAAAAAGGCCTCTTTAGCTGAGGAAACTCCTTCGTTAAAGTAAATCGTAGCATCTGAGCAGACTCCTTCATACCGTCCACAGCTTACTCTTAACGTTGGTGTTTCTAGCTGTGCCTGTTTGTAGACATACCCCTCTTCTTCTCCTTGCTCCTTAACCTTATCCATATAATCACCAATTCCACCTTTTGCGGTAACTGGACCAACATCTTTAATCGTTGGTTCATTAGTTGGTATCTGTGTAGAAGTTACCTCCGCCGTTTTAGCCCTTGATACCCTTGAAGGAGAATCAGGATCTAACACTACATCCATGAAGATGAATGCAAAAATGGCGAAGATAAGATAGCCAGCAATAACAAACATTATCTTACGAATATGAAACACCTCCATACTTGTCTATCTAGTAAGGTATTCGTTATGCTTTCACCCATCTCTTTCGCAATCCTTCTCCTAGTAAATTAAAGGTGAAAATCACATACGTAATTGCGAGTGCTGGAAATAACGGAATCCAGGTTGCATTTAAAATATCATTTTTCGTATCCCCAAGTAAGGAACCCCAATTATAGCCTGTGTTTTGAAGAGGTGGTGTTCCATCTGGAAAAATACCAAAATCAATGAACACCTTGAATACCCCAAGCTGCCCAATCAGTAATGCCATTCTTCCAAGATCCATCATGAAATTAATCAAAATCTGTGGACCTAACACAGGTAAATAGTGACCAAACATAATATAACTTTGTTTACTTCCGATCGTAATGGCTGCATCAATATATGGCTTTTTCGATAAAGAATTAGCAAGCTGTTGGAACACCATACCGACTTTTCCAATCTCTAATAACGCTACTGTGAAGACAATAAGGAGAAACCGTTCATTTGTATACGTAAAGAGTGGCATATTAAATAAAATCAGAGCCATGAAAATAAGTGGAATACCTGAAAGAACTGAGTTCCATGTTGAAAGCACAAAATACGTGAAGCCCTTCCCTTTGCTAGCAAGCAGCCCTAATGGAATCGCTAATAAATATTTTATAAATGTACATGCAATCATAAAAAACAACGTATCCTTTGCACCTACAACTATAAGACTAAGCATATCTCGCCCATCTCCATCAGTCCCTAACCAATCTTCACTTGATGGTGGATGAGGTGCTTTTGTAAATTTCCCACTACCTTCGTAAAACCTCATTCTTCCCTCTTCAAATTCCGTATCAATAAAAGGAAGATATGGGCCAATAAATGTAACAACTAATAAGATTGATAGTAAAATAAGTCCAGTAGTTAACTCTCTATTTCTCATGTGGCACTCCTTTCTCGCGGGTCAAAATAATAGCGAAGGAGATATGAAACAATTTGAGTAATAAAAACAATCGTCATAAACAACCAGGCTAGTGCAACAATCAGTTCTCTTTCATGTGGAATAGCCATAAATAATCGATAAGCAGCTCCCTTATAATCAAGAAACATCTCCAAAACTAGTAGATTTGATAACAGCAATAGCATAATAGAAGGCAAATGACTAAAAACATTTCCTAGAGAGTTATGTAACATATGATTAGTAACGACAAATCGTTTTTTGAACCCTTTTGCATACGAAACTTGAACATATTGCTCACTTTGTTCATCTAAAAGCGCGTTCATTGTAATCTTAGCAACATAGGTCATTGGATAAACCGTTACAATAAGTGATGGCAGGATAAATCCATACCACTCTTCATATGCAAACACATCTATAAATGGAAAATAGAATAATAGAATCCAGATTAAAGCAATAATAAAGAAGAAATCTGGAAATGACTGTGCTAATGAGGTTAAACGGTTGCCAAATAGGTTCGTTAGGCGATATTGATTACGATAATCAAACACACCCTTTAGTACACCCAATACAATAATTAAGAAGAAGGATGTAATAATAATCTTCATAGTTCTAGGAAATACACGCACTACTTCATCTGTAACAAGAGTATGTGACCTTGTCACACCAAAATACCCTTCAGTCATTACTTGCTTCATAAAAGTCGTTGTTTCAGGTATATACGTTTCCCAAGATGCATAAAAGGTTGGAAGTAATTTTCCAGGCTCCTGAAAAAACATCGCATCCTTTGGAAAAAATACAATTAGCACAATTAAGAGTGCAGAAACGACATAGATTACTAATGTTCGAACAATAAATCGTGCTAACAACTTTCAGCCCCTCCTAAATTCTGATAATTCTTTATTTTAATATATTAACAGAATACTTCATCAATTGGTAGGTCTTCTCTCACATTTGGATGGTGAATCTTATTTCCTAGATTCCCTTATCTTTCTCTACAAAAAAACTGGTTTGAAAATATCAAACCAGTTTTTACTTTCCTTTTGTCATACTTCTAATATGAACCTCTAATATAATCAGCTACATGCTCACGATAGAAAGCTTGCAGCTTAGATAATTCTTCTACTGAAAAGGCAGGAACATTCCCAGCTTCTAGATTAGCAAGTACTTGCTTCTCTGTTTTAAATCCTGGAATAACACATGTTACTCCTTGTTGGTCTAGACACCATCTAAGTGCCGCAGTAGCCATTGACTGTCGATCCTCTTTAATCCAATCTAGCTGCTGACTTAATTCGACACCACGGTTAAATTCTATGCCAGCAAATGTTTCTCCTACATTAAAAGATTTACCATCTTTGTTGTAATTCCGATGATCATCGGCCTCAAATGTCGTATTTACAGAAAATTTCCCGGTCAATAATCCACTAGCAAGTGGTACTCTGGATAGGATCCCTACGCCAGATGCCTCCGCTTTTGGAAATAACTCTTCCAATGGCTTTTGTCGAAAGATATTAAATATTACTTGAAGTGCACTCACATTCGGATTCTCTAAACAAAGAAGTCCCTCTTCGACTGATTCTACACTTACACCATAATATCTAATTTTCCCTTCTTGCTTTAACTTTTCTAATACTTCAAAGACACTTCCATCTTTTAAAATATCAAATGCAGGACAGTGAATTTGATATAAATCTACTGCTTCACGATTCAAACGTTTTAAGCTTGCTTCTAAATAAGTACGAACCTGTTCCTCCGAATAGGTTTTTGGATCATGGATATCTCCTTTTCGGCAAAACTTTGTCGCAATGTGAATCTGCTCTTCTTTTCCTTTAGTAGCCACTGCTAGTAATTCTTCAGCATGTCCATCTCCATACACATCAGCTGTATCGAAGAAGTTAACACCGTGCTCAATTGCCGTGTGAAGAGCTCTTAATGATTCTTGATCATCTGTTTTCCCCCATGAGCCACCAATTGCCCATGTCCCAAAGCTAATTTCACTCACCTTTAAGTCTGTGTTACCGAGTTGACGATATTTCATATGTATTCCTCCTATTCGTCTTACATAAGAAAGCATTTACATTTCTATTTTAGTACCAAGCATGGCGATTGTAAAATGTGACAGCTTGCTTAAAGGTTTGATAACTCACATAAGCGAAGGTTGGCTCAACACCGAGCTACCTTCGCTTTCATTTACCATTTAGGATTAAATGGATATGGACAAGTTTTGTAAGCTAGTTTAGCTCGATATTCAACATAGCACCCACAATGAGTGCATGTGAATTGACCTGATAGAGCTGGACAGCTTTTACATTGATTCAGTCGTTCTTCGTATAAATCATCACTTACAAGGTCTGTTTCTAATTGCAATTGCTCTTCTACGAGCTTTCGTGCTTGTTCGTCTGTTTCAATTGGGGACCGAAAACATCCTTTACATGTTTGCTCTGTTTGCATATTCATAAATCAACTACTCACTTACTTGATTGTGAATAATAGAACTGACATCGCTGGTAATTCAGCCGTTATCGTATCCCCTTCAATGGTGAAGCTTGTGAATTCTTTAGGCTTCACTTCCTCTGGGTGATCGAAATCATTGTGAGCATTCATTGAAGTCGCTGTTAGAATCGTACCAGTTACTTGACCCATAGATTTTTCCAACCCTCTTAGTTCAATCGAAACAGACGTACTACCTTTAAGATCCAAATTATTTAAGGTAATGTTCACTTCTCCATCACTACTTTTTGAAGCAGATGATGTGATGACAGGTAGTTGATCATTTTCACCTTCAACCTTGCCAATCACCGAATCAAGAGAAATTCTGGTTGCATCCTGATGAACTTTATACATATCAAACACGTGATATGTAGGTGTTAAAATCATTTTTTCTCCTTCAGTCAATATCATCGCTTGCAGAACATTTACTGTTTGAGCAATGTTTGCCATTTGCACACGATCACTGTGATTGTTGAAGATATTTAAATGAATACTCGCCACTAACGCATCACGGATTGAGTTCTGTTGATACAAGAAGCCAGGGTTCGTACCCGGTTCTACATCATACCATGTACCCCACTCATCTACGATAAGCCCTACGCGTTTTTCAGGATCATATTTATCCATAATCTTCGAGTGCTTTGTAATGAGTTCATCCATATGTAATGCTTTCTTAAATGCGCTGAACCACTCATCCTCAGCGAAATCTAAGGCAGATCCTTTTTCAGACCAGGATTCCCCTGGTATTGTATAGTAATGGAGGCTCAATCCATCCATATACCTTCCTGCTTCTCTCATGAGAACCTCTGTCCAATGATAATCACCAGAGTTCGCTCCACCCGCAATTTTGAAGATTTTGTTATCACCATAATTTCTTACGTAGGTTTGAAATTGACGATAGAGGTCTGCGTAGTATTCTGCTCGCATATTTCCGCCACAGCCCCAATTCTCATTCCCAACTCCAAAGTATGTTAACTTCCACGGCTCCTGCCGACCATTTTCAGCACGCCAATTAGCCATTGGAGATTCCCCGTTGAATGTAAGGTATTCGACCCACTCAGACATTTCTTGAACTGTACCACTACCAACATTCCCATTTATATACGGTTCTGTTTCAAGCAGCTCACAAAGTAGCATAAATTCATGGGTTCCAAAATGATTATTTTCGATTACTCCCCCCCAATGAGTGTTAACCATCCTTTTGCGACCTTCTTTAGGACCAATTCCATCCTTCCAATGATACTCATCAGCAAAGCACCCACCCGGCCAACGTAGGACTGGAATTTGAAGGTTCTTTAATGCTGTCAGTACGTCATTGCGAATCCCTTTCGTATTAGGGATAGGGGAATCTTCCCCAACCCAAATCCCTTCATAAATACAACGTCCTAAGTGCTCTGCAAAATGACCATATATATTTCTATTAATCTTCCCTTTTTCAACATCAACATTGACGATTAACTTATTTGTCATTACTCTACACCTACTTAATGAGAATTTTATTTTGAATTTAGCGTTTTTCCATCAGGAACCGGAGCTCCAAATATAGGAAGGCCATCCTCAGACCAGGTAAACACCTGTGCCCTTGTATGACGATTTGGGTCATATAAGGGGTTCCCTTCAATCTCCTTATAATTTCTTGCATGATAGATTAAGACATCCTGCGAATTGTCTTCAGTAACTGTAAAGCTATTATGACCTGGACCATATTGACCTGTTTCATCACTAGAAGTTAGCACTGGTTCAGGTAGTTTCTTCCAAGATGCTGGGTCTAGTAAATCACTATCCTCAGAAGCTATTAATAGTCCCATGCAATAATTAAAGTCTGTAGCACTTGCTGAATAGGCCATAATCACTTTCCCATTTCTAATTAACACCGCAGGGCCTTCGTTTACATAATATCCGATTCTTTCCCACTCATACTCTGGAGTGGCAATCATGACTTGCTCCCCGGAAATCGTCCATGGATTTTCCATTTTGGCAATATATAAATTAGAGCTACCTTCGATATTTGGATCCTTTTGAGGCCAAGCTAAATATCTAATCCCACGATGCTCAAATGTCGTCGCATCAAGAGAAAATGACTCCCAAGAAGTCTTAATTTGTCCCTTCTCAATCCACTCACCCTCTAACGGATTAGCAGAAGCGTTCTCAAGTACATAAATTCTATGAGCATATAACCCAGCAATTGTTCCATCATTGACGGCAGCAGCATAATAGATATACCATTTCCCATCAATGAAATGAATTTCAGGAGCCCAAATATTAGCACTTTGAAGTCCTTCATCATGCTTTCTCCAAACGACACAAGGAGATGCTTCACTAAGTCCTTGAATCGTTTTCGAACGTCTCACTTCGATACGATCATATTCCGGTACTGAACCAGTAAAGTAATAATAGCCATCCGTATGCTTATACACCCATGGATCAGCACGTTGTTCAATAATTGGATTACGATATGGTTGTTGTAGCCTCATGATTCTCGCCCCTTCTTAGCTTCTTTTTCCTAAACGAATAACATTCCAAGAGTGTTTCCCTAAGCGTGCAGTAACTCTACCATCTTGCACCTTTGCGTCACCATTAGAATGAGGTCTAACAGCTTCATGTTCGATTGTGTTTACCGCTTTCAAGTTTTCATGCTCTAACACGATATGTTCTATAAGTTGATAGCCTACAAAACTACGAACATCACAGTCTATGTCTAAACCTTCTTCTAAACTACGATTTAATGCAAAAATCGTTAATTCTTCATTTTCTGGATGATAGACAGTCATCGTATCTAGGTATGGCACATCTGTAAATTTAGTTGAATCATATTTTGGTGAGTTAACAACAGGTTGTAGTGCAATCCCACGTCCATATTTAGACACATGTGCATACGGATAGAAAATCGTTTGTTTCCATGCTCCCCCACCATCTTTAGTCATGATTGGAGCAATAACATTTACTAACTGTGCCATACAAGCCATTTTTACTCGATCTGAAAATCTTAAAAAGGAAAGTAACATACTTCCTACTAGTAGTGAATCTTCGAAGTTATACACATCCTCAAGCTGTGGTGGTGCAATCAACCACGGGTCAAGCTTCTTATCCTGATCATTCGAGTGGAACCACACATTCCATTCATCAAAGCTTAAATTCATCGTCTTCTTACTACGTTTTTTTGCTTTCATATAATCACAGGTTGAAATAACCGTTTTGATAAAGTGGTCCATATCTAGAGAATTAGCTAGATAGCTTGCTGAGTCATTATCACGGTTCCCATAGTATTGGTGTAATGAAATATAATCTGCATACTCATACGTATGATCAAGTGTCGTTGCTTCCCACTCTGGGAATGTCGCCATACTAGAACTCGAACTTCCACATGTAACTAATTCAATTGACGAGTCTACTAATTTCATCGCTTTAGCTGTTTCCACTGCAAGTCTTCCATACTCTTGTGCTGTCTTATGTCCAATCTGCCAAGGCCCATCCATTTCGTTTCCTAAGCACCAAGTCTTAATTTTATGAGGCTCCTCGTAACCGTGACTTTTTCTTAGGTCACTCCAATATGTACCACCAGGATGATTTGTATATTCGACTAGATTTCTAGCTGCATCAATTCCTCTAGTCCCAAGGTTCACAGCCATCATCACCTCTGAATTCACCTTCTTTGTCCATTCCACGAATTCATTTGTTCCAAGTTCATTCGTTTCAATGGTTCTCCATGCTAATTCTAGTCGTCTCGGACGCAGTTCCTTTGGACCTACTCCATCTTCCCAGTTATAGCCTGAAACAAAGTTTCCTCCAGGATAACGAATGATCGGAACATCTAGCTCTTTTACAAGTTCAATGACATCCTTCCTGAAACCATTCTCATCTGCTTGCGGATGGTCTGGCTCGTATACCCCTCCGTACACTGCACGTCCTAAATGCTCAATAAAAGAACCATAGATTCTCGAATCAATTTCTGAAATGGCATAATCCTTATCAATGATCATTTTTGCTTTAAGATTGTTCGTCAATGTTATCCACCCATTTCTTCATTTTATATTCCCATCTTTTACTTTATGTTTATTTAAAATAAACGATAGAAAATTCTCATATTTCTTATAAGTCCATCTTAGTTTCACACCTATCCTTTGTCAATAAAAAATGTATGCGATTTCAAATATATATTTTATTTTTGTTTAAAATATTACATTTTTGTTTTATAATAATCTAAAATAAAAGGAACGAATGGTTAAACGTTTGAAAGGGTGGTCACATTGATTCACATTAAAGATTTAAAAAATGGCTTAGATATATTCAAAGCATTAAGTTCTAGTGTACGTGTAGAGATAATTAATCTACTATCGACGAATGAGCGTATGAATTTAAATGAAATAGCAGAGCATCTTAAGCTTACAAATGGGGCTGTAACGATGCATATTAGAAAACTAGAGGATAGTGGTCTGATTAAAATCACATCTGCTGTTGGCCGGCATGGTATTCAAAAGATTTGTTATCTAAATGAGGATTCTCTAACAGTAGATCTACGAAAAAAGGATATTGAGGAGCATCTATATGAGTATGATATCAAAGTTGGCCATTATAGTGACTATCATATTGAACCTACATGTGGGCTAGCAACAAAGGATAGTATTATCGGTGAATTTGATGATCCTCGCTATTTTGCAGATCCTAAGCATATTCATGCAGACATTTTGTGGCTTACAAAAGGGTATGTTGAATATCGGATTCCAAATTATTTAAACAAAAATGAAGAGTTTAGAGAATTGCAGTTTATTATGGAGCTTGGATCGGAGGCCCCAAACTATAATCATAATTGGCCATCTGATATTCACTTCTTTTTAAATAACATTGAATTAGGATATTGGACCTCTCCAGGAGATTTCGGTGAAACAAAAGGGCATTGTAATCCTTCATGGTGGCCACCGAATCTGAATCAATATGGACAGCTTAAGCTGCTTAGAATTAATCATGAAGGAACGTATATGGATGGGAGCAAAATTTCAGATGTAACAATTGATGAGATCAATCTGACATCGAAGTCTGATATTAAATTTAAGCTTGCTGTCAGCGAACATGGTAATAGTGGTGGGTTAACGATCTTCGGTAAGCATTTCGGCAATTATGAACAGGATATCATTGCTAGATTAATTTATGATGTGGTGAAGTAACATCTTCTAATAAAACAACCATCAGATGAACAATCAATCTGATGGTTGTTTTGGTATGATCAAAGGTTAATAAACGTACCTGATTCAATTGATTGATAGCATGCTTCGATTACCTTCATATTTAGTATAGCTAGTTCACCAGGATATTTTAATTCAATCGCTGGATCTAAAACAGCATCTGAAAAGTGCTCTACCTGCAGGATATATTGTTCTCCAAAGATTTTCTCTTCTCTTTTGACAGAACCCTTTTCTACGATTATTACTCCGATGTTTCCATTTACATCTGGACGATACGCTGTAGGTACATTAATCGTGCCTTTCGTTCCAATGATTTCATATTGGTTTCGAAATGTCATATCAAAGCTACAATCAAAAACAACATCTACTCCACCTTCCATTTTCATCATGACCACGGACGTCGTCTCCACGTTATACTTAGGATGAATCGTAGATTTCACCCCTACTGTAACAGGCTCACTTTCTAGTAAATGACGAGAGGAATGTATGCAGTAACACCCTACATCAAAGATGCTTCCCCCTCCTAGCTTCGAATCCATTCGGATATTTCCTTCCGGTTCATTCATGAAAAATGAAAAACTAGCTTTCATGAGTTTTACTTCACCTATTTCACCAGAATGTATGATTTCTTTCACACGTTCATGCTGTGGATGAAATTGGTACATAAAGGCTTCCATAAATCGAACACCATATTCATGGCAAACTGTTACCATTTCTTTGGTATCCTCAGCTGTAAGTGAAGCTGGTTTTTCACATAGTACATGCTTCCCTCTTTCAGCTGCCTTTTTGACCCATTCCTTATGTAACGTATTCGGAAGAGGAATATAGACTGCATCAACCTCTGGGTCATCAAGCAACTCTTCGTAGCTAGTATAGGCTTTAGGAATTTGCAATCTTTCTGCTACCTCGATCGCCTTCCTCCCTCTACTTGCAATCGCAACAACCTCAGCATTGTTAGCCCTTTTAATTGCTGGAATTAACTGTGTTTGTGCAATATTAGCAGTACTTAAAATCCCCCATTTAACGAACGTCATATACATCGCCTCCTGTTCCATTATACAAATACTTGATTAATAGAAACAATGACTGTGATCCCTTACTTTCTAAATTCTTTTAATTCTTCATTTATTTCTCTTGTTTGGTTGTAGATCGTCTTATAGATCTTAAATAGCTTTTTGTAGGCAATTACATTTTCTTCAATCGGTGTATATGTTTCAGCAGGTATAAGAAACTGATCAGCACACTCCTGTAGAGATTGATGCCAACCTGATCCATACGCAGCAAGAATGGCTGCACCCATTCCAGGTCCTTGCTCACTCTTTAATTTCACAATTTCCGCATTAAACAAATCCGATTGAATCTGCAACCATTCCTTATTCTTTGCTCCACCCCCAATTGAAATAATCGTATCAATTTGTTTCCCATTTTCACGGAAAATTTCAATCGACTCATTCAATGAGAATGTGATTCCTTCAATAACAGCACGAACAAAATCCTTACGTGTATGTGATGCATCAGCACCAATAAAGCTCGCGCGAATCGTTGAATCTGCATGTGGAGTTCGTTCACCAACTAAATAAGGAGTGAACATTAACCCATTTGATCCAATTGGAACAGTATCCATGCCATCAACAAAATCCTCAAAGCTTTCACCAGGGGCAAATACATCCTTGAACCAACTTAAGCTATATCCCGCCGCTAATGTCACACCCATTGTATAAAAGGCGTTTTCCTCAGAATGGTTAAAGTAATGAACCTTCCCTTCAAAATCAAGGTCTTTATTTGATTCATATGACAAAATAACTCCTGATGTTCCAACACTACATAATGTCTTTCCTTCTGATAAAATACCAGAACCGACAGCACCACAAGCATTATCTGCTCCACCAGCGAATACCTTAGTTGTTTCAGAAAGACCAGTGATAGCAGCAAAGTCGGACGTAATCCCCCCAACACAATCAATGGATTCAACTAATGGTGGACAAAGCTCAAAAGGAATATCCACTAAACGGCAAATTTCCTCACTCCAGCTTTTTTCCGCAACATTTAATAATAAGGTACCCGCCGCATCAGAATATTCGCTATGTAGCTCTCCAGTTAAGCGATATCTCAAATAATCCTTCGGTAATAAAAACACAGAAGCTTGTGCAAACACATCTGGTTCATTTTCTTTCACCCATAGGATTTTTGGTAATGTAAAGCCTTCGAGTGCCGGATTCTTTGTAATTTGCAGAAGCTTTTCTTTACCGACCATCTCATATATGTCCTGACATTGCTTTGATGTTCTTGTGTCATTCCAAAGGATGGCAGGCCTGAGAACCTCTTTGTTTTCATTTAAAAGAACAAGCCCATGCATTTGTCCAGAAAAGCTAATTCCTTCAATATCTTCCACATTCCCATCAAAACCGTGGACGATTTCAGACAATGCTTCAGTCGTCTTATCTACCCACTCCTCTGGATTTTGTTCACTGTAACCTGACTTTTCCTGAATTAATGGGTATGATTTAGATGCTTCTTGAACGACATCCCCATTTTGATTAACTAACAACACTTTTACAGCACTTGTACCTAAGTCAATACCGATAACATATTTCATCTATGCTCATCTCCTTAATGAAAAAGGATGTGCCACTGACACATCCTTTCAAGTTGTGAATATTAAACCGTTACACCCGCTGATACATTTAAGATATAACGATTGATCGTTGCTTTTAATAACTCTTGACGGCCAGATTTATTTTCGATATTTTCTAAATCAAGTGCATAAGCTTCAAGCTTGTGAAGGTCTGTTTTACCTTCAACAATATCAAGGCCAATCCCATGAGTATAACTGCTATAACGGTCTGCAATAAAGTTTTCTAGCACTTGATCATCGATTAGCTTCTGAGCTACCTTGAAGCCGATCGCAAATGCGTCCATTCCCGCAATATGTGCGTGGAATAAGTCATCAGTATCAAATGAACCACGACGCACCTTCGCATCAAAGTTCAAGCCACCTTTTCCAAGGCCACCATTTTTGATAATTTCATACATTGCAAGAGTAGTAGTATATAAGTCAGTTGGGAATTCATCTGTGTCCCATCCTAGTAAGGTATCACCTTGGTTTGCATCAACTGAACCAAGCATACCATTGATACGTGCTGTACGTAATTCATGCTCAAATGTATGTCCAGCTAATGTCGCATGGTTTGCTTCAATATTAAATTTGAAAGAATCTGTTAGATCATATTTTTGCAAGAAAGCTAATCCAGTTGCAACATCAAAATCATATTGATGAGTCGATGGCTCTTTTGGCTTTGGTTCAATTAAGAATGGTGCGTCAAAGCCGATTTCCTTTGAATAATCCACAGCCATATGGAAGAAGCGTGCTAGATTATCGAGCTCAAGCCCCATATCCGTATTTAAAAGTGTTTCATACCCTTCACGTCCACCCCAGAATACATAATTCTCAGCACCAAGCTCTTTCCCTACTTCAAGCCCTTTTTTCACCTTTGCTGCTGAATATGCAAACACATCGGCATTAGATGAAGTTGCAGCACCAAACACATAACGTGGGTTTGTGAACATATTAGCAGTATTCCATAGAAGCTTCGTATTACTTGTTTTCATATATTCTTTAATCATTGCAACAATGACATCTAGGTTTCTATTAGTCTCTCTTAATGTGCTTCCTTCAGGCGCTATATCTACATCATGGAAAGCAAAGAATGGTGCATTCATTTTTTCAAAGAATTCAAATGCTGCTTCAACACGTGCTTTCGCTTTATCTAATCCAGTTAAATGATCCCAAGGACGGATAGCCGTTCCAGCACCGAATGGGTCCGCACCTTCACCTGTAAATGTATGCCAGTAAGCAATTGAATAACGTAGAAATTCTTGCATCGACTTCCCGCCAACAATTTCTTCTGGATTATAGTACTTAAATGAGAAAGGATTAGTTGAATTTGGACCTTCGTATTGTACTTTGTTTACATTTGGAAAATAAGCCATTTTACATTCCTCCTAAGATTCTATTAAATTAAGGATTGACTAATTTTAACCGTTTATGTAACCGTTTTCTGCAAGCGGTTAAACTATCAACTTACTTTGAGTATATCAGCCTAAACTTAATTTGTCTATCCAATAAACTAAGTTTGTGATAAAATTAATTAAAACGTGACAAATTCATTACAGGGGCGAATAAAGATGCAAATGACATGGAATCAACAAGTCGTGAAACGCAATAATAAATCTCTTGTGTTACAAATGATTAAGGATCATGCTCCCCTCTCGCGTGCAGATATCTCTCAGCGAACTGGATTAAATAAATCGACAGTTTCTTCTTTAATTAATGAATTATTAGAGGATGAATTAGTGTATGAAACAGGGCCTGGGGAATCTAGCGGAGGACGTCGACCCGTCTTACTTCTATTCAATCAAGTTGCAGGATATTCAATTGGAATTGATATTGGCGTCAACTATTTATTAGGCATCCTTACAGATCTTCAAGGCAAGATTATTTATGAAAAGAATATCCCGCTAAAACAACTTGATTATGAAAAAGTAGCAATACAAGTAAAAGAAATCATTCACCACCTCATCGATATGACTCCAACAAGTCGATATGGTGTCGTTGGGATTGGAATCGGTGTTCCAGGAATTGTGAATAAAGAAGGAAAAGTATTATTAGCGCCTAACTTAGGCTGGAAAGATACCTTGCTCAAAAAAGAGCTTGAACTCGAATTTGAACTGCCTGTTATTATTGAAAACGAGGCTAATGCTGGTGCCTTCGGTGAAATGCGATTTGGAGCTGGTCAGCTTTTTGAGAACATTACCTATATCAGTGCAAGTATCGGAATTGGTGTTGGCTTAATTTTAAAAAGCGAATTATACCGTGGGAAAAATGGCTTCTCTGGGGAATCAGGACATATGCTCATTGACCTGAATGGAAGAACATGCAGCTGTGGCAGAAACGGCTGTTGGGAGGCTTATGCATCTGAGCATGCACTATTGAAAGAGGCAAAAGAACTCTTCGGTACTGAGATGACATTAGAGGAATTAATTGAACAAGCAAACAAATCTAATCAAGTTGTTATTAATCTATTTCAGCGCGTAGGACAATACATTGGTTACGGGATTACGAACTTAGTCAACACCCTCAATCCCCAGCAAATCATTATTGGCAATCGAATGACGATGGCAAAGGACTTTCTAGAAGAATCTGTTAGAAACGCAATCTATGAGCAATCACTTCCTTTCCATCAGCAAGACTTATCGGTTCAATTTTCTGAGCTAACAATCTACTCTGCTGCACTTGGGGTTTCAGCATTCGTTGTCGAAAACTTCTTCAAACAAGAAGAATTAATCGAACAAACATAATAGATAAAGTCACAGAAAACACTCATTCTATGAAAAGAATGAGTGTTTGTTTTTATAGCATTTAAATCAAAGATATAACTTATTATAAAAGTGAGAAATCTAGCAGGCTGAATACACGTAGACTCCCGCGGGATGCGTGTATTCAGCCTGCAGCTTTATAAGCCAACTATTTATACGAAAACCGCCTAATATACTATCAGGCATTCGGCAGCCAAATCCGATAATTCCCACTAAGCGCTAACATGCTAAACATATATAAGCAGTTATCATAATATCTTCTTACACCCGTGCGCACCGGTATATTCCAAAATAATTCAACGGTTTCCTTCGCATGTGGACCATTCACTGTAGCTAATGAAGCCATCGCATTTGTCGCAATCAAACCAACTGGATGTAATGCCTTCTCTTCAAAGGGTGTCCCATCAATCTTATACCTTCGATAGTCCTCTGGATGCTTATCAGCAAAGAACGCTTGAATCTTATTTGCAGCTTCAGTTTGCCAAGGATCTTTCTTGAACCATTCATAATCCAATCCAATATTTGCTGCCACACGATATGAATCACTAAAGAAATGGCCATAGCCTCTTTCATCATTTGGACGACCATCGTAATAGGCATACTCAGGTGCTAACCCTGTGTCTGGATGACACGAAATCTTCAAATAATTACGACTTGCCACTGCTGCTTCCTTCCAAAACTCTCGATCCTCTTCATTTGCCCAAAGTGCAAACAATTCATAGAAATGTGGGAGATGGTAAGAAGGATCGGAAAATTCCACTTCTGGCACAAACTTAATTAGTTTATTGTCACGATTCCACATCGGATGACCATCATGATTTTCACCCTTATGAAGGCAATCTCTTAATAACTGTCTTGCTTGGACACTATAATCAAACGGATCTTCATCCCCGTCACCCCAGCGATGAGCAGCAAAGAACAAGGCAAGGGCAAAGAACTCCTCACCATCTGGAGCAGGTCCATAAGAGTTTTTCTTTCCATCTGGTCTGCATGACCAAGCGAAATATCCTGCATGCAGTCCTTCAGTCATATACATATTCTTCTTCGCCCAATACCATAAACGATCAAACACGTCTTTTTTATCAAGCTGTACAGCCATCATCATACCGTATGACATTCCTTCTGTTCGAACATCTAGATTCCCTGTATCAAGTAGATATCCACTCTGTTCATCTGGTTCAAAATAAATCCTTGTTTCCTCATCACCATAAAAGATCTGATTCCAGCTATCTTCAACTCTTGCTTGAATGTCTTCTTCAGAAAATCCATATTCTTTAAATACATTACGATATACTCCTGTATAAAATGAACCATTCGTTATTATTGTTTCCATAGATATCCCAACCCCTTTATTAATAAGAAGTAATTAATGAATCATCTAAACCTATATATGTGTCAGTCTCATCATGAACCGGTGTGATTTCGACCAATGTGACTTCATTTTTCGTTAGAGTCATCGCTAGAGTCAACATTCCATCCTCTGTTTGAGTTCGTTCTGTGCTTACTTTAGGATTAGCTAACGCTCTTAATGTCTCGACCGAGGCTTTATCAGGAAAACGCGGTCTCCCCATTTGCTGCCATGCTTTCCATGGATTTGCGTGGTTTTCATCCACCGTTTGACGTTTAATAAAATTCTCCTTACAAGGAACAGGAATCTTCATTTCTATTGTTCTTTCATATCCTCTACCTTTTTCCATGACAACATTCCAAGCAACAAGTGAAATCGAACCATTTGCTCTTCTAGTTACAATGATTTTGTCATCGCGATAGAGCAACTCTTCTCCTAGCTGATTGAAGAAAGAAAATAAATGAAAGGTCGGTTTCGGAATTCGATTAAGTCCAATCAAACCGAAGCCACCATGAAACTGAGCCTTAGGTACATCTAATTCCTCGAACACATCGCTAAATGTCCAATAAGAAAAGGAATCTACAAAATCCCCACCCTCACTTAATATTCTCGCAAGGTAAGCTGCATTTAACGGCGTATCATGCACAGGGTTGATTGGACTGTATGACGTATTGTATTCTGTGATATGGAATGGAAGGTTAGGAAATGGTGAGTCATCTATTAATCCTCTAACCATCTTAAATTGCTCAAGCATATCCGTGTTCTCTTCTAAATCTTGATAATAATAATCAGGCGTCACTTTCTTCGGTGCTTTAGAGGTATAGGCATGCCTTGAAACAAAATCAATAGGAACTTCCTCACGCTCACAGTACGAAAGAAAATCAGTGATCCAATGGTCTGCACCGCCACAAATAGCTGGACCACCAACTAATAAATCAGGATGAACTGATTTAACAGCTAATGCTGTAACCTTATAGAGCTTAAAGTATTCCGCTTGATCTGCATCCTTCCAAAAGTTAACCAGATTAGGTTCATTCCATACCTCAAACGGCCATTTCAACACTTCTTCTTCGCCATATCGTTCAATAAAATGTGACACCACAGCCACAATGAGATCATGCCATTTTTGATAATCCTTTGGAGGAGTTACATTCCCCTCCCAATAGAAAATTGTTTGATCACCGGATGCTAATTTTTTCGGCATGAAACCAAACTCAACAAACGGGCGAATATCAAGTTCTAAAAAAGAATCAAATATCCGATCAATATAAGTGAAGTTATAAAATGGGCGAACCTCATCACCTACTTGTAATTCACGATAGATTCCTACATCATCAGAAAGAAGACCATGTCCTCTTATATACTTAAACCCTATTTTTTCTTTTGCAAGCTTAAGATGATCTAAATATTCCTGTTGCAGGGCTAACCCTAATCTTCCAGTCCCCACACAATACTGCCAATTCTTATTAAACGTCTTCACATTGTCTGTTTGAACTTGAATGATTTCCACGATTACACCCCTATTTAATAAATTTCTCTGCTTAATTCATCATGGATTCCTGACTTACGATAAAAATACGTATTGATTTGATCACGCCACTCTTTTGAATGCTCTGCTTGTTCTAATAACCTACTTAAAATACCGTTAAATCGATCTTCATCAATTTTCCCAGCTAATTGCTGCCATTCCTCTACTAGCTTCTCAGCTTGTTCCACACCTTCAAAATGAGTATTGTAGATATGCTGAATAACCGTTACTCCAGATTTCAATTTGTGTGTGTATGGAACATGATGGAAGAATAGGAGCAGTTCGTCTGGACATGTTTCTAAGGATTCATATAGATCCTGATTTTCTTTAAAATACTGACCCGTATAACCCGTTCCGTCCTTTAATGTGCGATTGACCCCAATCCCATGACAATCGGCAAAATGATACGTGCCCCATAATGAATACTCATATCCGTCTACATTAGGTCCATAATGATGGTTTGGATTTACCATCCACCCCACACCAAGAGGTGCTGTATAGCTTTCATAAATACTCCATGATCTTAATAACATTGTAGAAATAGTATCGACAACTTCTGGATCATTTCCAAAGGTTAGACGTACCCATTCTTCTGTAATTTCCTCAGCCGTTAGCTCAGGATTCCATATAAGACGACCATACCCATAGAAATTCGCTTGTGCTAGTGTATGCCCCGTCCAGTTACGATCATTACCTATATTCGAAACAGCTGTTATCCCACTTAATCGATTTTGATAGAGTTCTCCACTGACAATTCGTTTTACCGTGGAATCTTCACCTCTAGTAAACGTATCGAAATCTAATACTTCCTTCCATTGTGGAATTAGATAGCAGAGATGTTTTTGCTGGCCAGTATATTCCTGAGTGACTTGAAATTCTAGCACTTGATTAGTATTTGGCATCGCCCCTAAAAGTGGTGACACAGGCTCTCTCACTTGAAAGTCCATTGGACCATTCTTTATTTGAAGGACGACATTTTCAAGAAACTCTCCATCAAGTGGTTTAAAATGGTCATACGCCGCCCTTGCACGGTCTGTCTTACGATCTCGCCAATCCTGCAAACAATTATAGACAAAGCATCTCCAAAAGACGATGCCACCAAATGGCTTCAATGCTCTTGCTAACATGTTAGCACCATCTGCATGATTACGATCATATGTAAATGGACCAGGACGGTGCTCAGAATCTGCTTTAATGACAAAACCACCGAAATCAGGAATGTATTGATAAATCTCTTTAACCTTCTCACCCCACCATTCCTGAACATGTTGATCAAGCGGATCTGCTGTATCAAGACCTCCAAGCTGAATCGTACTTGCATAGTTAGCACTTAAATACGTTTTGATTCCATATGCTCTAAACACCTCAGCTATGCGAGCTACATCTGGAAGAAACCGTGATGTAATGAGATTTGTTTCAACCTCATGAACATTCACATTATTAATTGCTACTCCATTAATCCCTACAGAGGATAGAAGTCTGGCATAATCCTTGATTCGTTTCATGTCACCAATAAATTGATGGTCCTTATAATAAATCGATTCACCAGCATAACCACGCTCAATGGAACCGTCCATATTATCCCATTCGTTGATCATTCTTAATTGATTTGTAGGATTTTCAATGATACGAACCTCACCGAGATCTTCCTCCATCTTCATAAGGCGTATCAAGTGAAATACCGCATACAATGCACCTACATCAGTTTTCCCTACTAACATCAGCTTCTGATAACCATCTACTATAACTGCTGTGATTAAATAGCCTTCATCATCTAGTAACTGAGAATCGACCAACTCACAAATCGATGGATGATCCTCAACCGTTGCTAAGACAACCGAAGAATAATTTTTAATTTCAGCTGAAGCTTCAGGCGAACTCCCAACCATTCCCTTGATTGCAGTCATCAGCTCCTGTTTTGCAGATTCCATAACATGAGAATGACTTAGCACTTCTATGTGTGAAAGAAGCGTTTGATAGTCTGCAAGCCACTCTTGATTTTCTATTTTTGTATACTGTAACCAGCATGAATAATCATCATATTCACTTAACACTCTTTGTTCAATTTGAGTTTCATTCCCGCTATTTTTCATTGGATTCCTCCTACGAATGATTTAACCTTTTACTCCACCAATCGTTAAACCCTTCACAAAGTATTTTTGAACGAAGGGATAGACGCAAATGATTGGTACACTTGCTATAATTGTCATCGTTGCACGTATCGATGTTGGAGTAACGACATTCGCACTTGCATTGGCATTGGCAAACGCATCTGCAGCAGTTTTCCCAGACATCGAAGCATTAGAGTTTTGTAGAATTTTCATTAACTCGTACTGTAATGTACTTAATTCAGGAACAGATGAAGTATATAAAAATACGTCAAACCAGGAGTTCCACTGAAACACAGCAACAAAGAGCGAAACTGTTGCTAATACTGGTAAAGACAACGGTAAAACAATTTTGAAAAAGGTTGTGAAGTCACCTGCGCCATCAATCTTTGCAGATTCCATTAAGCTATCTGGTAGACCTTCAATAAAGGAACGTACAACAATTAAATTAAACACTCCAATAACCCCTGGCAAAATATATACCCAAAAACTACCAATCAGTTCTAAGTCCCTCATTAATAGAAAGTTCGGGATTAATCCCCCATTGAAATACATCGTTAAAATAAAAGCAATCGTTACAAATTTTCTTAATACAAATTCTTGTCTACTGATGGTGTAAGCGACCATGGCAGTACAGAAGACTGAAATGGCCGTACCTAACACTGTTCTTAATACTGACATTAAGAATGAATTGACAAGAGATGATTGTTTAAATACATGTTCATAGTTATAAAAAGTGAATTCTCGTGGCCATAGAAAGATTCCACCTTTAATTGAATCTGTTGCATCATTTAAAGAGATTGCCAACGTATTAAGCATTGGGTAAAGCATGACTATACATAAGAGAATCATGAATGTATAGTTACTAATGTCAAAGATTCGGTCTCCCAAAGAGGAATGGCGCGCATTGACTTTGAATGGATTTTTCATGGATACTCCTCCTAAAATAATCTTGCTTGCCCTAGTTTTTTGGCAATCGAGTTAGCGGTAAATAAGAAGATAAAACTAACTACGGTTTTGAAGATCCCTGCAGCTGTTGCTAATGAGAAGTTACCCATTGAAATCCCGTATTTAAGGACGAAAATTTCTAGCACCTCAGAGTATTCAATGTTCATTGGGTTCCCTAAAAGGTATTGTGCTTCAAAGCCCGCTTCAAGAATATGACCAAGGTTCATAATCAGTAGAATAACAATGGTTGGCTTTAATGCAGGTAATGTAATTAGCAACATCCTTTGCAGCCTTGAAGCACCATCAATTTCCGCTGCCTCATACTGCTCTTGATCAATCATTGTAATCGCAGCTAAATAAATGATTGTGTTCCACCCAAGGTTCTTCCATACCTCCGAGGTACCTAGAATTCCCCAGAAATATTCACCAATCCCCAACCATAGAATGGGTTCAAAGCCTAGCTTAACTAACGCAATATTGATAATTCCATTTTCTAATGAAAGTGTATATGAAATAATACTCGCTGCTACTACCCATGAAAGGAAATGCGGCATGTAACTAATTGTTTGTACAATCTTCTTAAAGCCTATATGTCTCAGCTCATTTAAAAGTAAAGCAAGGATAATTGCTGTTACAAAACCGAGGACTAGATTAATTGCACTCATGGCAAGTGTATTTCGAAGTACACGGAGGAACGCTTCATCACTAAAAAGAAAAGAAAAATGCTCAAATCCTACCCATTCTTGTTCACTAAAGGATTTTGCGGGCTTAAAATCCTGAAAGGCCATTGTCCAACCCCATAGTGGAACGTATTTAAAAACGACTAACCATAGAACAAATGGTAAACTCATGGCTAAAAGCGCTTTTTGCTGTCCACATTTTTTAAGAAACAGCTTAAGTCCAGTAGGCTTATTTGGTTCCGGTGGGATTACAACAGATACTGGTTCACTTTTCACACTCATGACTACCCCTCCTTTTGATGTTTTCGACTTATTTGAGAAACGACTGTCTGAATAAAAGCTGGTATTGATTCCTGTTAATGATTGCAATATAGAAAAGGAGAAGAAAGGACTCATAACCTCATAAGGTAGCTAGACCATTTCCTCTCCATGTAAACTAGTGATTATTGGTTTTGTTCAACAAGTTTCTTTACATTTTCAGTCATTGTTTTTTCATATTCTTCAGCACCAAGTTTGTCATGCTCAGCAACATATTCCGCCCAAAGTTCTTCAAAGTTACCTTCTAGGACTAACTTAGGATAGTACAATCTTTGTAAATCAGTCTTCTTCTGAATATAAATTTGTGCAGGTGATCCTTGTTCTAGTTCAGCACTCCATGCTGGGTACCAAGGACGGTCCTCTGGCTCAGCAAACAGGTCTGCGAATACCTTAGCATTATACTTCTCAAGGATTGCTAAATCGCCTTCAGTATAAGCAGCTTGTGCAACTTCAGGCTGCCTGCGAGGCTCCCATGCATTTCCATCTGAGAATAGACCATTACCACGTGGCCAATAGTATTCAAATTGTGCGAAGCCGAATTCTTCACGGAATTCCTGATTTGACGTTAAGTTAATTTGCTCATCAGTTCGATAGAAACGACCATTATCACTTTCATATGTTTCTCCTTCAATTCCCCACATAATAAGCTTTTGGTTTTCTTCCTTCGCCATATTATCTAAGAACTTCATAATACGAACAGGGTCTTTTGCACTCGTCGTAATACCAACACCACGATTATTAACGAATGATGGTGGATCAATGTATTGGTCCTTAATGCTTTCATCAAATGTCACAGGTAATGCAATAAAACGCTTGTCATCGTCACCCGCTTCCTTTAAAGCGGTTTCAGCTTGACCAATTTGCCAACCATAATCAAAGAATCCTAGTACTCTTCCAGATGCTAATTTCGCTAAATACTCATCATAGTTTGCAACAAATGCTTCTTTATCAAATAAGCCTTTAGCATTTGCTTCATTCAGCTTTTGTAGCCATCTTTTCTCGTAATCTGTTGCTGCATATACCTTCGCCTCATGTGTTTCCATATCAACCATTACTTCTCCGTCATTCGGATAACCTGCTAGGTGATTAGGGACGTTTGTTGTAGAGAAAAATCTCCAGTCATATGTTAATGCAGTGAAAGGAATTGTACTCGCACCATCGACTTCAGGATACTTTTCATAGTATTTTTCAAGTAGCTCAAAATATTGATCTAGTGTTTTTACTTCTGGATAATCGAACTCTTTTAACACACCGCGCTGCATGAAGAATGCACCTTGGTCAATATTTGGGTTAGGAATGTAACCTTGACTTGCATTAAATGGAATAAAATAGATATTTCCATCATCTGCCTTCATTCGCTCTAAATATGGCTCATACAATTTCTTTAAGTTTGGTGCATGTTCATCAATTAAATCATTTAGAGGAATAAATGCTTCTGCTTCCAAGATTTTATCAATCGCAGTATCAGGAACTAAAACATCAGGATATTGACCACTTGCAATCATTGTCCCAATTTTTGTGTTGATATCACCCACTAGGAATTCCATCTTAACTGTTACACCAGTTTGTTCTTCGAAAATTTTCCCGATTTTTGTTTCTGTTGATTGAATGTCTTTACCGGGTGATCCAGCATTGAAATAGGTAAACGTAAATGGTGATGTGTCGTTCTCAGTTGTTCCACCTTCACTCTCTTTATCTTTCTCATCTGTAGATGCACTATCATTCTTACAACCTACTAACGCTAGAAACATAATAAGAGATAATAATCCAACTAAAAGCTTTTTGTTTAATACCATTTAATAACCCCCTTAACCTTTTTTGTAAGCACTTTCATTTTAAAACATTTTCGTTTGTTTGATTACCCAACAAAGTATAGTTTTTACTTAAAAAACTTAAGAAGGCATTCTATTTCGTGCCACCGGCTTTCTTTGATGATGGTAAATGAACAGAAATTGTCGTCCCTTCAAGTAGATCACTTTTAATATCAAAGTGAAAATCAGAGCCATAATACATCTTAAGTCTGTAATACACATTTTTTATTCCTACATTTTCTCCAATTGCTTCCTCCATTTTGAGAGATTCTAATAATTGATGTAGTTTTACCTCTTCAATACCAGGTCCATTATCTTTAATTTCACAAATGAGATAATCAGCATGACGTTTGATGATAATCTCAATCACACCTTTTTCCTTTTTATGCTCCACTCCGTGTATACTTGCATTTTCGACAAAGGGCAGAAGGATCATATTGGGAATAATCTCTTCATAAGCATCCTCATCAATTGATAAGATATATTCTAATTTTTCATCAAAGCGGTATTTTTGAATTTCTAAGAAGCTAAGGATAACTGCCAATTCCTCTTTCACGGTGACCCAATCTCTTCCCCAAGTGAAAGATTTCCTAAGCATTTTCGCCATATTTTGAATGATTTTAGCTGTTTCATCCTCTTTCTTTATAATGCTCCTCATTCGAATCGTCTCAAGTGCATTAAATAGGAAATGAGGATTAATTTGACTCTGCAAGGCACTAATCTGAGCTTGTTTTCTCTGCAAATCCAAGTCCTTCTTCTGAATATTTGCAACATAGACATCATTGATAAGCTCATTGATCCTTCTTGACATTCGGTTAAATTCACTAGTTAACTGACCGATTTCGTCTTTATACTGAATACCATCAATCGTTTCAAAGCTTTGGTTTTTCATTTTTTTCATATAATTCAACACTTTGTTCAATCTAAGGTTAATAGACTGGGAAATGAAGATAATGATTGCAGTGGGTACAATGATGTTAAAGATTGCTAGGAAGAACAAAAAATAGAGAGATTCAGACATATTGTCTAATAATTGTGATTCGTCTAGGACAGCGACTATTTTCCAATTAGTGAGGAAATGATCGATATCATATTTCTCTTCAAGTGAGATAACCTTATCTGGTTTTGAAATCTCTCCAATATTTATGATCTCTTCTCTCCAATTAATCATTGGATCGGTTGTATATTCAATTTGATCCTTGTCATTTAATAAATATAATTCCCCCTCTAAATTTGCGTTGTTAAAGATATGATTAATCATGTCTTGATCAATATCAATTTTGACGATTTTTTTAGTTGAATTATAGACTTTAAAAAAATTTAGTTCGCGAATGATACTAATGGTATCTCGCTGGTATGTTCCACCTGTCTTTATCACAAGAGGAAATGAATCAGGTTTGCGAGTGAGCTCCTTATACCAATTTTCTTGGGCGATGAATGATGAGATTGGATTCACACCGCCAGAATAGACGACGGTATTATTATCTGAATAAAACTGAATAGATTCTATTGCTGAAAAAACGGGAGTATATTTATTAAAGCCTCTTAATTGAGTATCATATGCCTCAATATAATCTGCAGATGATTGATAGTCTTTGTCTAAGAATTCATTGATTTTACTATCTGTGTAAAGTGCTGAAGAAACCCCTACAGCATGGACGATGCTCTCTTGAAAATCACTTTTGATTTGATTCATTACCTTTGCAAGATCATCCATCTTTTGTTTTTTCACATTGTTTGTGGTTACTTGATAAAAAATAACATTCGTTAAGACAATAGGTAGAAACACTGAAAAAATATAGAGAATCACAATTTTATTTCGTAATTTAAGATTATTAAAGTATTTCTTCAATGACTCTCCCTACTTTCGATGAGTTAAGAATTTGATTACGGTATTCAGTCGGAGTCGTTCCCTCCATTTTTTCAAATTGTGTCACAAAATAATCTGTACTTCCAAACCCAACCTCTTCAGCAATTTCATATACTCTTTTATTCGTTTGGCGAAGAAGCTTTCTCGCTTCAGTAAGTCGCAAGTTAAGTACATATTCTTTAAAGTACATCCCGTATGTCTTTTTAAACAGCTGCCCCATATAGACTGGATTCATAAAGAAGGTATTGGCAATCGACTTAAGACTAATATTCTCGCGATAATTTGCTTCAATATAAGCCTTCACTTTATAAATATCTCCCTTTGAATTTTCTTTTCGATGCTTAATGATTAATTCTGCCGCTTCAATCATAAAGTGTTTAAATTTCTTTTTTAATTGAGGGATGGACCAATTAAATGATTTCCAATCAATCATTTCATCAAGTAATTGCAGTGACGCAATGTCCCCATCAATGTCTTTGATTTTTCCAATAACACAATGAATACAACGATTAATGGATGTACTAACTGCTTCTGGAGCAAAGGCCTTTGCTTTGAAATCGTGAAAGATCTCATCAATAATGGTACAAAATTTCTCTGGTTGGTTCTCTTCTAACTGCTCCATTAATTGGTTAAACAAAGCAACATCTAATTCCGCATAATTGAGGTTAATCCCTTCAACCTCATGATAAAAAATAGGATTCTTTACTGGTTGCATATATTTATAACGCATGGCCTCATTCGCAGTGCAAAATGCTGTCTTTAATTCAGTTATTTGCAGAATCTCCTTGCCGATATAAATGGAAATCTCCTCATCTGTTGCCTCTTGAATAGCCTTGAATAGATTTTCAACTAACAAAGAAATTTGATTTCTATAGGGTTTTAGATCATTAGTGTTAATAAAAGTCCCAAACACCCCTGTTTTTATTTCATATAGGAAAACATGATAGTTTGTTCGACAAACAAACTTAGTGACTTCACCTAAGATTTGTTTTATTTGTTCTGTATGGGTAGTGTCTTTTGTCACACCATTCACTTCCATAATCAAATACCAATGAGATGATGGTGTTTGGCTCATACGCAGAATAGTTTGTAGGGCTGGTGTGAATATCGGTTGACTTTGATCACATAAGACTTGTTGAAACAACGATTCTAGTGCCATTTGCTTCTGAAGTTCAGATTCTTGCTTTTCTTCTGTCATAGAAGCAGCTAATCTAAGTAATGTTACTTCTAACTCATCCTTGTCGATTGGTTTCAGAATAAAATCACTTACTCCAAACCGAAGCGCTTGTTGTGCATATTTGAAATCATTATATCCACTAACAATAACGAATTTAGGAGTTATTTCATTTGATTGGCTAACATTCTGAATTAATTCCAAGCCGTCCGTAACTGGCATTCTAATATCTGTAATGACTAAATCCGGCTGACAATCCATAATCACTTGAAGCGCATCCTCACCATTTCCAGCCTCTGCTATAACTTCATAGCCACACCCGTCCCAATCGATTAAACTCATTAACCCTTTTCGAACAAATTGCTCATCATCTACTAACAAAACCTTGTACATTCTTTATTTCCCCCCTCTTAAAATAACACCGCATATTGAAAGCGTTACCAATGAATCTCATTAAAAAATGCGAAAAGAAATAAATATTTTAGTGTATGTACTTAATATAATGATAGTGTATATACATCCATTCTAGCAGAATTTTCAATAATCTCAATATCGTCTTTTCTATTTCAAACGATAATTGACAAGTAAACTACTATTTCTCATAATAATGACTTGGCCTACTTATTTAAAAGGAGATTTCTAATGACAACAACCAAAGGTTTAAAACCTATTCATCCATTATATGACCCATGGGAAGCTTATTTAGATATGGAGGAATATCAAAAGCTAACCTTAACAAATATTGAATTTACGACCACAACACTATGTAATATGAGATGTGAACACTGTGCAGTCGGCTATACCCTCCAAACGAAAGATCCAACTGCTCTACCGATCGAGCTTATTCTAAAAAGATTGGACGAAATTCCTACTCTTCGCACCTTAAGCATCACAGGTGGCGAACCAATGCTTTCACTTAAATCTGTTAATTCATACGTGATACCTATTTTGAAATATGCCCATGAACGTGGAATCCGAACACAAATCAATTCAAATCTTACCTTAGACCTTTCACGTTATGAAAAAATCATTCCATACCTCGATGTTTTGCACATCTCTCATAACTGGGGCACGATAGATGATTTTGTAGAAGGTGGATTTGAAATGATGGAGAGAAAGCCATCCTATGATCAGCGTGTTACCTATTTTGAGCGAATGATTGAGAATGCAAAAAGCTTGAGCAATGCTGGAATCCTTGTCTCTGCTGAAACGATGTTAAATAAACGAACACTTCCTTATATGAAGGAAATCCATGAGCAAATCACTGGCGAAATGCAATGTGCAAGACACGAGGTGCACCCAATGTACCCAAGCGATTTCGCAAGTAAGCTTGAGACTCTTTCTCTTACTGAAATCAGGCAAGCGATTCATCATCTCCTAGATATTCGAGATGAAAACACCTGGATGCTATTTGGAACTCTTCCCTTCTACTCATGTAGTTCAAATGAAGAAGATCTCAAGTTATTGAAAAGACTATATTCAAGTAAAAATGTCACAGTCAGAAATGATCCAGATGGTCGTTCAAGATTAAATGTAAATATATTCACTGGTGAAATCATCGTTACTGACTTTGGTGATGCGCCTGCACTTGGGAATATTAAGGACACCACATTACAGCATGCCTTTGACAATTGGAATCGTTCTAAGCTTGCCCAATCTATCAATTGTCATTGTCCTGCGGTAAAGTGCCTAGGTCCAAACCTTCTAGTGAAGGATGCTTACTACAAAGACATTAATTTTACAAAAATGAAAGCTAATGCTTCATTTTCTTAATCCACGAAAGGATTCACTAGCACTTGCGGTGAATCCTTTTCTTCATTTAGAATACAATTATTATTTAAATTTTTAAAAATCTCCAAATTTTTAATTAAATGCACCATTGTTACCGTTTTCTCTTTGTTTTTCTCAAGTTTGCACGCTCTTTCACGATTTTAAATATTTCGGGTGATGAAGTATATTATTGGTAACATCTGATGTGATGAAAACTAACGAGCCAATTTCATTCATTGCCTTAGAAACAATTTCTTCACAAAACTACACATAGAAAGGCTAAGGCTCAATGTCAAAAAAATCATTTTACCTATTAGCATTTATCATGTTTTTATCTATGACTGGCTATGGGGTGGTCCTTCCTGCTTTACCTTATTTAGCGGATGAACTAGGGCTTAGCTCCTTTCAAATGGGGAGCTTGATTACGGGATGGGCGTTCACTCAATTTCTAGTTGTTCCCTTCTGGGGGAGATTAGCTGACAAATGGGGGCGAAAGCCAGTCTTAATTTTTGGATTAGTCGGGTTTGGATTAGCATTCTTACTATTGTTATTTGCAAAGTCCTATCTTCACCTATTACTAATTCGCATGATTGGCGCTTTTCTTTCATCAGGAACGCAACCCGCTGCACTGGCATTCGTTTCAGATTCATTTGAGAAGAAAGAACGTAGTCAAGCGATTGCCAAAATGGCTGCAGCCAATGCACTTGGATTTTTGTGCGGGCCAGCAGTTGGAGCCTTATTTTCACCATTGGGGATAAATGTACCTTTCATTGTAGCTGGGACACTCAGTCTTGTTACAATCCCATTAGTATTGATTTATTTAAAAGAACCACAACAAAAAACATCATCAAAAGAATTACCTTCATTTACACAGTCTTTAAAGGTCATGATCACACCAAGATTCCGCGAATTATTTTTTATCACCTTCGGATTAGCTGTTGCAGCGTCAAGTCTATTTTCGATGTTAGGCTATTTTCTCATCGAACGATTTGATGCATTAGCAAGTGAAACAGGGATTGCCTTCAGTGTTCAATCAGGAGCGGCAGTCGTCATTCAACTATTTATTATCGGATACCTGTATCAAAAATATCGTGATACTCATATTGCAAAAACAGGCTTTCTCTTTGAAGCTGCTGGATTCTTACTCATTGTTGTCTCTTTTTCATTTACGCTTACCTTGATTGGTTGTGCTCTCATTGGCATCGGTCAGGCACTCTCACGTCCAACCCTCCTATCCTTGCTATCTAGGCAGGATCAAATTGGTCAAGGAACTGTCATGGGACTGCAGCAATCGATGGATAGCTTAGGAAGAACCGTCGGCCCATTGGTCGCAGGAGCCCTATTTATGCTCCATGAAGCCGCACCATTTATTAGCGCACTACTCGTCTGCTTGGTCATGCTACTGACATTCTCCCTCTACTTCAAAGACCAACCAGCCAAGAAAGTACAAAATCATTATTTATAAAAGGCTATTTATATAAATTAAGTTTGTTGTTCTTCACTAGCATCTAGCAGCATGAATACACGGAGACTCCCGGGGGATTAGTGGCCAGAGTGAGACTCCGCAGGAGCATAGCGACGAGGCGGCTCACTTAGCCACCCCACAGGACGCGGAGTGTATTCATACTGCGGGGTAAAGAGCAAAAATTTATAAATATAGCCTTATAAAACATAAAGGTATAGGATGGTGTGATATGAATAACAAACCGTTTACTTATTCAAAAAGATTTCCACAAATTGCAGAAATCGGAACAGCCTTCGCATCAAATAAAATTAAGGCGATTCCACTTTCATTCGGCTTTCCTGCACCTGAATCGTTCCCGCTTCCAACCATTTCAGAAGCAGCCGTGACAGCATTGGCAACCCAAGGACCAGAATCTCTCCAATACACAGGCGGAACGGGCCCTGCAAAAGTCGTTGAATGGGTTACAGCACGCTCCAAACTCCGTTCCATCGAAATAGATAAATCAGAGATCATCATCACAACAGGTTCGATGCAAGCGATTGACTTAGCTGTAAGAACATTAACAGACCCAGGAGATCAAGTATGGATTGAAGCCCCTTCATTCTTTGGTGCCATCCGGATTTTTAAGTTAGCAGAAGTTGAGCTATCCTCTTTCCCCATTGATGAAGATGGTGTAAGAGTCGATTTGATCGAAGAAGCATTACTGCATGCAAGAGAAAATCAACTCCCACTTCCAAAAATGCTTTATATTATGCCTAATTATCATAATCCAGGGGGAATCAACCTTTCTTTAGAACGACGGAAAAAGCTGGCTGAGCTAGCACATGAATATAACTTTTTCATTTTAGAAGATGATGCGTATGTCGAATTAACCTTTACAAATGAATTTCTGCCTGCCATTTACTCATTTGCACCAGAACGGGTCATCTATTTGAGTACATTCTCAAAAATTATTGCTCCTGGAGTAAGAGTTGGCTGGGCAATTGCCTGTCAAGAAGTCATCACGAAGATGCGAATGCTAAAGGTTGACGGTCAGACGAGCGTATTCGTTCAAGAAATCATTCATCAAATCCTAGACAACTTGAATTTCGAAGATCATCTTGCTGATATCAATTCGTTATATGCGTCTAGAAAAAATGCGATGGTTGATGCAATCAATGATTTCTTTGCGGATGATGTATCGTTTGCGGTTCCAGAAGGAGGATTCTTCCTATGGCTCACCTTCCCTCTCGGAACAGATACAAGCACCTTATTGGAAAAATCATTAGAAGCTGGTGTGAATTATATTCCTGGCAGACACTTCTATCTTCATGAGGAGGGTTATAATCAATTACGGTTATGCTTCACGTTCTGTGATGAAGTAACCATTCGAGAGGCAATTAGCAAACTTGCTACAACATATTATCAGCTTCAACATCAGCCTGAAGAATTGAAGGAGGTTCTGTAATGACCTCTGATATTACCGCCCGTCCTAAGAAAACAAAGCCCTATGTATATGTAAGATATAATATCCCTGAAAAGTATCAGCTAAAAATGAAAGAAATATGTGAAGAAGTCATTGTCGAGCCATGGGTATATGGAACTCCTGAACCCACACCTTCCATTGACCTTACGAAGGTAAATGTCATTGCAACACTTGGTATCCAGGATTCACTGAACATCCTTAGTGACACACCGAATGTGAAATGGGTTCAATCCTTAAGTGTCGGGATAGAAGCGATGTTTCATGAAGAGGTTCGCAACAGTGATTTAGTTATTACCAATGTGAAAGGCTGTACATCCATTCCTATTGCAGAGCACACAATCGCGATGATTACCGCATTTAGCCGCGGTGTACCTACAATGATTCGCAACCAAGGGAGTAAGACATGGCATCGGATTCAGGTACTCGACTTAGAGAATGCAACCGTTGGGATCATTGGATATGGTGGAATCGGCCAAGAAATTGCAAAGCGTTGCAAGGCGTTAGGGATGAATGTCATTGGCTGTCGTAAGCATCCTGGAAAAAGCAGTGATGTCGATCCAGCAGATCAGATAGTTGGGTTGAACTTAGTAGATGAGGTCCTTGCTCAATCTGATTTCTTAATTCTTACTCTTCCATCTACTGATGAAACATTACGTTTTATGGATCGCGAGAAATTTTCTAAGATGAAAAAAGGCAGTTATTTTATCAATATTGGACGTGGAAATACGATTATTGAGGATGAGCTCCTACAAGTATTGCAAAATGGTCACTTATCTGGTGCAGCATTAGATGTGTTTGATGTTGAACCATTGCCACAAGATCATCCTTTTTGGACTCAGGAAAATGTCATTATTTCCCCTCATAATGCTTTTTACTCACCAAAGACGATGGACCGTTATATGGATTTATTTATCGAGAATCTCAAGCGGTATGCTAATCATGAGCCTCTTTTAAATATTGTTGATAAAGAGCTTGGGTATTAGGTTATTAAGAAGAGGAGTCACTATTTTGTGACTCCTCTTTTGCTAGGTGATTTCATATTATTAAGTTCTACTTTCTTTTTAAGACTTTAATGGCAGGATTTGTTTCTTGTAATGCCGCTATGAAGTGATCTCGATTTTGAGGCGAGATGAAGATCCTATCCACTACCATCCCACTTTGATAGTTAATTTCCAGTCTATCAAGAGATAAAGCAGGGCTTGATAACGGATTAAATGTCGGTCTGACTGATATAATTGAATTAATCGGGATACTTCGGTGGATGAAGGCTGCCCTAACGTGAAGTACTCCTTTCTCAATCGTATAAGCAGTAGAAATAAGCAACCAAATGATAAGTCCAGCAATCGCGATTAGAATAACTCCATGATAAGCCCCATTGATGATTTCAGTTAAAGCGAGATACAGCATATGTAGAGTAATAATAATTAAAAATGGAAAGAAAATTATTCCTTTTTTTGATTTAAATCTCAAGCTATTCCCTCCCCAAAACAATGATTTGAGTAATTGAAGAATACCATATATTTTGAACTCAGGTGAAGTTTGATGAATACTTCCTGTTGGTTTTATCAAAAATAAAGGTAAAGAAGGCAGAGGTGATAGTTGCTTTGAATCAAAGAAGACTTAGAAAAGCAAAGGAAAGAGACCATTGTCCAGAATGCCGCGGGAGAGGGTTTCACGCGTTTGCAGGCAGTGATTTCTTCGTTTCTGATCCTGCGAATTGCTACGCCTGTAACGGAAGTGGATTATATGACATCTGGCAAAAACGAAACCCTTTGAGCTAAAAATGATAAACAAGCTACACTAAGATCCTCATCTGGATGATGATGGACTATGTGAGTGTGTTATTTGATTAAGTCCGGGCGTTCATCGCCCTTGATGAACGACTTTATCCGTGCGCTCGAGCTCAATTCGGGCGTTCATAAGCTTGATGAACGACTTTATCCGTGTTCTCGGACTCCATTCTGGCGTCATAAGCTTGATGAACGACTTTATCCATGTGCTTGGGCTACATTCGGGCGGTCATTCTCTCTTTCCATTATAGCTAACGATCTTCATCCCTTCAGAATTCATATTTCTCCTATCATCGGCAGCTTTTATTGTTCATAAAACCGCTTTTTCTTCATATCTTCCTCACTTAAGAAGTCAATAAATGTTTTTATTGCGATGAATGGTTGGTCTTGAATCCAACGAATGTACTCTTTTTTTCTCACTTCAGTTAAGTATTCACTCTCATTGATCCGATCAATAATAAACTGGTTACCAAGCCGCTCAATCTCTATATGAAAAAAACGTGTTTCTTTGACTAATGCCATACCAAAGGCACCACATAGCGCTAAGCCAACAATCATCATGAACGATTGTTCATGAAAAGGATATAAAATCAGATAAGTAAGGTTCGTGAGTGAAATCATTAGTAAGAACATCGAGATCACCATATAAATAGAGCTCTTTTTCACAAGAGGTGCTACTCTTTGTTTGAGTTCATCTAGCTCTTTTTGAGCAAATTCAGGTACATCATCAGACATAAATAACTTCAAACCCATCTCCCCTTTTTTTATCCACCGAAGGACGTTAATTACTTTATTTATAGTATAAAACTCAGCTGAACATTCAACAAATCTTGTGCTTATTACAATCCCCAACCTAAAGTTCACCGAATCATTTCACGAACTAAATTTTACCAATCCGAGATTTTATTCGTTTTTTTCAAAATTAAGGGTTCCCTTTATCAGTAATATCCGATATAATCACTCTCATACACAAACTATAGAACATTATCTCGTATAATCTTGGGAATATGGCCCATAAGTTTCTACCAAGTTACCGTAAATGACTTGACTACGAGTGATACACTGACATTAGAGTTCTGGCATTGTGGGTATTCCCTGTATGCTATGAAACACACGGGCATAACAAGTCAAGATTGAAACCCGAATGTCAAGGCATCACTTTTAGTCAAAAGTGGCCTTGATGTTCGGGTTTTTTGTATGGACAAACCGAAGGAGGAAATTAGGTTGGATCAATTAAAGAATGCGATTATTGAAAGAGGATCAGTAGTATCTGATGGAGTTCTTAAGGTGGATAGCTTTTTGAATCATCAAATCGATACTGACCTCATGATTAATATAGGGAAGGAATTTGCACGATTGTTTAAGGATTCGAACATCACAAGAATTCTAACAATTGAAACATCTGGTATAGCGCCTAGCTTCATGGCAGCCAATGAATTATCCGTTCCTCTTGTTTTTGCTCGAAAAAAGAAATCACTTACGATGAATAATGATGTTTATACAAGTAGTGTTTATTCTTTCACAAAGCAAGTAACAACGGAAATTGCTGTTTCAAAAAACTTCTTAAGTCCAGATGATCATGTCCTCATTATCGATGATTTTCTTGCAAATGGACAAGCTGCACTTGGATTAGCAAGTATTGTCAAACAATCTGGCGCATCCGTTGCTGGTATTGGAATTGTGATTGAAAAATCATTCCAAAATGGACGCGAATTGCTTGAAGAGACTGGATATCGTGTGGAATCACTTGCACGTGTTGAATCATTACAAAATGGCAAAGTTACTTTCATTAAAGAACCAACTACACTTCACATCTAATTGGGGGAACTCACATGAATAAAACGGTTAACTATCCTTGGTACAAAAAAGAAGATACTGATGCGTTTTTCGCTTTGTTTCAAAATAATTTAGCTAACTTCGTCCTTATTGCAGTAACCATGCTTGGAATGGGATTCCCAACAAGCATCGTCTTTGGAAAGGTTATTCCTGGAGCGGCTGTTGCCGTCATGGTTGGGAATTTATATTATGCTTACATGGCAAATCGCCTTGCTCAAAAGGAAGGACGTACTGATGTAACTGCCCTTTCTTATGGAATCAGTACTCCTGTTATGTTCGTGTTCTTATTTGGTGTGTTAGCACCAGCTTATGCGTTAACAAATGATCATGAACTTGCTTGGAAAATAGCTGTTGGAGCCGCGTTTTTAAGTGGTCTGATTGAAACACTTGTAAGCTTCACTGGGAACTGGGTTCGTAACCACCTTCCTCGTGCAGCTATGCTTGGAGCCCTTGCTGGGGTAGCTATCACATTTATTTCTGGTGAAATGTTATTTAATACATTCTCCGTACCTGTAGTTGGTCTTGTTTCATTAATTATTATTATTGTTGGTGTTGTTGGAAAAATGGCAATGCCGTTTAAAATTCCGACTTCCTTGTTCGCCGTTATTATTGGTACTATTTTAGCGTTTGTCCTTGGTTATCAATCTCCTGAAGCGATTTCAGAGGGTCTTGCGAATATTGGCTTCTATCCAATTCTACCAAGCTTTGCAGCGTTTGAAGGTATGTCATACTTATTTGGTTCATTAATCGGTCTTCTTGCAGTTATTCTACCTATTACACTTTATAATGCGATTGAAACAATGAACAATGTTGATGCAATGGCAGCTGTTGGTGATTCGTACGATGTTCGTGAAAGTCAAGCAGTTGATGGTGTTGGTACGATGCTTGGAGCTGTTTTTGGCGGATTATTCCCAACAACTGTATACATTGCGACAGTTGGTTCAAAAGCAATGGGTGCTGGACGTGGATATAGTATTCTAAACGCAGTAGTCTTTGGAATTGCTGCAGTAACTGGTGTAATTGCTGCATTCTCAGCTATCATTCCATTAGCAGCAGTTGCATCCATCCTTGTGTTTGTTGGTACATCAATGGTGATCACAGCGTTCCAAAACAACGAGACAAAATACTTCCCAGCTGTTGGAATTGCAATGCTTCCATATCTTGCAAACTATGTGATGACACGCTTCAACAATGCCGCTGGCGAGGTCGTTGCTAACATCTCTACAGGGATTGTTCCACTTGGTCAGGGTGCGATGTTCACAGCCATCATCTTAGGTGCAATCACTGTAGCAGTGATTGACAAACAGTTTGTGAAAGCAAGTATTTTCTCATTAATTGGAGCCCTACTCTCCTTCGTTGGCTTCATGCATGCACCGAAATTAGCATTCAACGCAGCACCTGACTTTTCGGTCGCTTACGTATTAGTCGCAGTATTTTTAGGCTATTGCGCTCTTCAACAAGCAAGAATTGCAAGAAAAGAGAATGCGGCTATTCAACGAAACTTAACGAAAGCAGCTTCTTAAATACACGGTTTTAATACATTCGCAGGAGTTTTTCACTCCTGCGAATTTTTTGTGTTGACTTCTTTACTGTATTAACCATATAATACACATATAGCGTATGAACTACTTAATACACACACAACATGTTTTAACTAAATAGAAATGTATAGGAGTTGTTTCAATGAATGTGAATTTTAATAATCGTGATCCGGTCTATTTGCAGATTGTTCGTTATTTTAAAGAGCAAATTGCCATTGGTGAATTAGAGCCTGGAGAAGAAATCCCATCAAGACGTGAGCTAGCAAATCGAATGAAGGTGAACCCAAATACTGCGCAAAGAGCGTACAAGGAAATGGAGGAACAGGGATTGATTTATACCGAGAAGAATCATCCAAGTAAAATCACAACTGATCAACAGATATTAGGGAATGTACGAAGTGAACTGCTTGTTGAAGCGGTTGATGTATTTGTGTCATCTGTTCGCTCTATCAATGTACCTGTTGACGAGCTGCTTGATTTAGTTCGAGAAAAGTACACGGCAAACGATAATAAGGAGGCTTAAGCATGATTGAAGTAAAAGCGGTAGAAAAGAAATTCGGACGTAAGAAAATACTAAAAGGTGTCTCTTTCTCAGCCAATAAAGGTGAAATCACCTGCTTAATTGGCATCAATGGCGTTGGAAAAACAACAATTCTAAATGCCATTATGGCTCTTACCCCGATTAATAAAGGCGAGATCTTGATCGATGGAAAACCAATTGATAAGCATACTTACGAAAAAATCACCTTTATCCCAGATGCCATCACTATGCTTCCACAGATGACTATCTCTGAGGCCATGGAGTTTATGCAAGACTTTTACGTGAGCTGGAATCAGGAACGTGCAAATGAATTACTTGGTTTCTTCAGATTAGACAAAGAACAACGAATCTCTTCCCTTTCGAAAGGAAACACAGCAAAGGTCAATTTATTACTTGGTCTTGCACTTGATGTAGATTACGTCTTAATGGATGAGCCGTTCTCTGGAATTGATATGTTCAGTCGAGAGGAAATTGCGAAGGTATTTACAAGCCATTTAATTGAAAATCGCGGTGTTATTATCACAACACATGAAGTCAGCGATATTGAGCATTTAATTGATAAAGTTGTTCTACTTGATAATGGATTGGTCACAAAGGAATTCAGTGCAGAGGAAGAACGTGAAATCAATGGGAATTCAGTCATTGATGTCATGAGAGAGGTGTATCAGCGATGAAAAAATACTTAAAGCTAGTTAATTTTGAATTAAATCGAGTGACTAAATTATATGTCGTCTTGCTTGCAATCACATTTGTGATTCAAATGATCGGCCTGATTGTTAGTACAAAAAGATATCTTAATTTGGCTAATGAATCAATCTATGGCGAGATGATGTCACAAACTGAATTTCTAGAAACATATGGTCAATATAGTATTCTTCAATTTATAAGAAGCTCTTGGTTCTTTGGTCCAATTGCATTATGTATTGCGGCCATTGGGTTCTACATCTTTCTTATTTGGTATCGTGATTGGGTTGGGAAGAATACGTTTGTTTACCGATTACTTATGCTCCCAACATCAAGATTAAATATCTTCTTTGCAAAAATCACGACAATTCTCCTTTTAGTCTTTGGATTAGTTGCTTTTCAACACATCCTATTACTAATTGAAAATCTAGTGATGAAAGCTAGGATTCCTGAGGAATTTAGAGTAGACCTGGGTATCGTGTCTATTATTCAAAGCTTACCTGAGTTATCAATCATTATCCCAACTAGTTTGATAGAACTAGTCTTATATTATGGAGCAGGTTTGATGGCTGTCTCGGTTCTTTTTACAGCGATTTTAATGGAACGAAGCTTCAAATTAAAAGGGATCTTATTAGGTATTCTGTATTGCGCGGCTGCTGTCATTGTATTACTAGCACCATTACTCTTACATGAATTTGTTCTGGATGGCTTCTTCTATCCAATTGAATTATTAATACTTGAAATCATCATGGGATTGATTATATTAGGCGTATCGATTTGGATGAGCCGCTTCCTATTAATTAGAAAGATCACTGTATAAGGAGTGTCAAACATGAAAAAATACTGGAAATCAATCGCCATTATTGTAGTGATTATATTTAGTCTTGGAGCCTTCTATGTGAATGCAGCTTCGTCCGTTGTCATTCACCCAGCTTTTGTGATAGAAACACTGAGTGGGGATGCAAATGAAATCAAGCCATTGCAGTTAGTGGGACATTATTCGGATACCTCCTCAATGAATTATGTAAGTACGTCTGTCACGCTTGACGAAGAAGGCTCTACTTATCAAAATCGGAGCTTTCTTAATAATCTCATTGGACATCCACCTGGACTAATTTCAGAATACCGGGATAATTATCGAAACTTCATGAGAGGTAAGAATTTTGATATCAACTCTTATTTTGAGAACGACAAGCACCTTGCTTACGCAGATGTTGAATACAATTTAAGTTCTATAAAATCAAGAGATTTTAAGTTTAATCTTGCTGTGTTAACGAAAGCAGATGGAAACATAGATTCCTTTCAACTTGAAGTTCCTAATGGGAATAAGTTCGATTATATGTATGTTGAGGATGTACAATTAATAGAAAATAAGTTATTCATCATCACCCATAGTTATAAATACCAAGGTGACAATTACGTAAATGAGAAGCATAACTATACAATAGATGTAACGACTCACAAAATGGAAAATGACGATATCATCATACAAGGTACTACCGATGGAGCTAAGACAAGAACCGATACACAGCTTGTTTCATCAAACCCAATTGGAGCATCTGAACACTTAATTTTTATAGAAACTGAATGGGAAATCATAGAAGACATGGAGTCCTCTCGAGAAGAAGTGATCAAGCAAGAGTTCATTTCTTACAATATCCTAACAAAAGAAAAAGAAACAATCGATCTTCCTAACCTACAACTAGATGAGAATAACCTTAGCTTCTTTGATGGCTCTACAATCTATTTCATGACATTTGGAAACCAAGAATTGATTGTTACTCCGTATCACTTAGAAGATGACAAAGCTGGAGATAGTTATTCCATACCACTTTCTGGTGAAGATGGAATGGCCTATGCACATATGACAACCGTAAAAAATGATAAGCTCTATATTACATCTTCACAAATGACAAATGATATCGAGGCAGATGTGATTGTCGCAGATGCAACTACTGGTGAAACATTATTCACAGGTAAGATTGCATTTAAGGATCCAGCAGAGTTCACTAACCCGTTCGAATTATATTTCTATAGCATGTATGTGAAGTAAACATGGAGACTTGGGAGATCTATGCAGCCTATAAAAATAAGGTGTATCACCTTGCACTTTCCTATGTGAAGGATACTTATTTAGCGGAAGACCTTTCCCATGAAATTCTTGTCAAATGCTATTTAACGCGTAAAACATTTAACGGTGATTGCTCCTTTCAGTCCTGGATCTATCGAATTGCGATTAACCATTGCATCGATTATTTACGAAAAGAAGCTAGACATTCAAGCTTACTGTATGAAGATGTTGATTTGTTTAATGATAAAAATGGCTGTACTCCTGAATCTGAGGTCTTACTTCAAAGTGAGAAAGAAGATCTCAGATTCAAATTAAGACAGCTTCCTTCTAAATACAAAGAAGTGATTATTCTCTATTACTTTCAGGAGCAATCATTGAAGGAGATCGAGGGTCATTTGAACATCAATCTTTCTACGATTAAAACTAGGCTGTTTCGTGCAAAACGTTTGTTGCGGGACATGTATGAAGATGTCGAGGCAATTTGTTAAATGAGCATAAAAAAAAGCACCATATCCAAGGATAATCTCCTGGGGTATGGTGCTTTTCTTAATAATATAGGAAACAAAGTAGATATATTTGAATCCTTAGCAGACTGAATACACGGAGACTCCCGCGGGATGCGTGAGCAAAGTGAGACCCCACAGGAGCATCGCGACGAGGAGGCTCACCGGTCACCCCGCAGGACGCGGAGTGTATTCAGACTGCGTTTTTGTAGAGCCACCCTAAGTTTCAAACTTATTTATAAAACACCTTATCGATATTATACTTCGAATGAAGGTTATTAATAATAAACGTTTCGTAAATGTCACGGTCAGTTGGGTCTTCTACTAGACAGATATCAATTCGGTAGACTTCATCTCTGTATTTCTTCATTGGAGATACATTGTCTTCAAAATGCTTCTTAATTCTTTGTCTTAGCTTTCGTGCCTTCCCTACAAATAACAGCTCATCATGCATGTTGAAGAATAGGAAGATTCCGCCCTTGTCTCTTGGGATCTTATGAAAATCAATGAAACCATAGATCGCTTTGATTTCAGGTTCATTTTCTGTTCGAACTTGTTCTCTCTGAGTAATACTAATATCAGGAGTTGGTATTTCAATTTTAATCAAGTATGTCACGTCCTTTAAATGTATAGTGGTCTATCGTACCATAAGAACCTGCAAAAAGCTATTCAATCTTTGCACTGATAGCTCCTGTCACATCATAATCTTGAAGGTCAATCTCAAGCTCTTGTCCAAGAGCAAGCTTTGCTAACTCTGCACCTAAATAAGGGCCAACTGTTAAGCCTGAAGCACCTAGGCCATTTGCAACTAAAATTCCCTCAACATTTGGCAAACGTCCTATCACTGGTAGGAATCCAGGTGTGAATGGGCGAAAGCCAACCCTTGTCTCCATCAATGTTGCATGTTCTAATTGCGGGGCGACTGTCAGTGCTTTTTGAAGAACCTCATGAATTCCCCCAGCGGTCACACGGTTATCAAATCCCGTATCGTTTTCATGAGTCGCACCAATCACTACTCGACCTTCCTCAAATGACAAAATATATTGATCACTTGGTGGCATCACAACTGGCCAATCTGCTGTATCATGAGTAGGCAAGTGCAGATGAACAATTTGAGCTTTTTGAAAGCTGACCAGAAATTGCATACCCAAAGGAGCAATTAATTCGTTTGCCCATGCGCCCGCTGTTACAATCACTTGATCAGCAAGTAGGATTTGATCCTCCACTTTCACACCTGTCACTCGGTTATTTCTAAAGACTAACATAGCATTCCCTCTCAGAAATGTACCTCCATGGTTCATAAAAGCAGCAATCAAGGAATCCCTCAAGGCTCTACCATTCACTCGTGCTGCTCCACTGATATGTACAGAACCATATTCCTCTGATAAGACAGGAAACATCGCCTTAGTTTCTTGTGGAGATAGTCTTGTAATTTCACCGATTTCTGGTGCGTCCTCACGCCTTTTGACTGCACGCTCTTCCATTTTCACTAGCTTGACTTCATCATGATGCAGACTAATGGCTCCTACTTTCTTGTAACCTGTATCAGATTCGCCTTCCTTCTCTAACTGAGGAATAAGTGTTTGATAATATCTTGCCCCATTTTTCGCTAAAGTGTACCACGCTTTGTTCCTTCGCTGTGATAACCATGGGCACACAATTCCAGCTGCTGCATCTGTTGCTTGTCCTAGATCCCAGCGATCAACAAGGGTTACTTGAACCCCTGTTTTTGCGAGATGATAAGCAGTTGATGCACCAAGTATCCCAGCACCAACGATAATCATTGATTTCATTTATTAACACCTTTTTCACTAATCTATTTCATTTGCTTATTTTACCCTAACTAACTTACTGCCTCACTCGAACTAAATTGACTATAGTATAATTCAGCATAGAATCCATTTTGTTCTAGCAACTCATGATGATTTCCTTTTTCAATAATGTCGCCTTCCTTCATGACTAAAATTAAGTCAGCATCTCTAATCGTAGAAAGACGATGGGCAATAACAAAGCTTGTACGCCCCTCCATTAATTGATTCATGGCGTTCTGAATATTCATTTCAGTTCTAGTATCAACACTACTCGTCGCTTCATCTAATATTAAAATTTTCGGATCAGCTAGAATTGCTCTAGCAATTGTAATTAATTGTCTTTGTCCTTGTGAGATATTACTTGCATCCTCACCTAACACCGTATCATACCCATCAGGCAATGTCCGTATGAAATCGTCGGCATAAGCACTTTTTGCAGCGGCAATCATGTCTTTCTCCGTCGCTCCTTCACGGCCATATGCGATATTGTCTCGTATGGTTCCATTGAACAGCCATGTGTCCTGAAGCACCATCGCAAACATTGATCTTGCTTGTTCTCGCGTTAAATCACTTAAATTGACTCCATCAATACGAATGCTGCCACGATCTGGCTCATAAAACCTCATTAATAAATTGATAATCGTTGACTTCCCTGCTCCAGTCGGTCCAACAATAGCTACGGTTTGACCTTCAGCAACATCTAAGCTTAAATCCTTAATGACTGGCTTGTCAGCTTCATAGCCAAATTGTACATGATCAAAAGATATGCTTCCTTTCAAGCGATCAAGATCAACATTTCCTGGCGACTCAGTATTCTCTTCTGACTCATCTAACAGGACAAAAATTCGTTCTGCTGATGCCATTGCGACTTGAATCATGTTTGCAATTCCAGCAGCTTGAGTCATCGGTTGAGAAAGCTGTTGAGAATATTGAATAAATGCCTGTACATCACCAATTCGAATATTTCCATTTAAAACAAGAAGACCACCTGCAATACTTACAAAAACATAGCTGAGGTTCCCAACAAAGGTCATCATCGGCATCATCATTCCTGAGATAAATTGAGCCTTCCAACCAGAATGATACAAACGCTCATTGATTTCATCAAATTCCTTTATCGCCTCTTCTTCATGACCAAATGCTTTCACCACTTGATGTCCCGAAAACATTTCTTCAATATGACCATTCACATTCCCTAGCTCTTCCTGCTGATTCACGAAATGCTTTTGGGAAAATGATGCAAACACACGTATCACAACACCACTTAGCGGAATCGCAATCAGTGCAACAAGTGTTAACCAAGGGCTAATCACAAGCATCATAATAATGATCCCAATAATAGAAATAAATGAAGTAATTAATTGTGAAAGAGCCTGCTGCAAGGAATTATTAATATTGTCAATATCATTCACGGCACGGCTAAGAATATCACCATGTGGATGCTTATCAAAATACTTCAGCGGCAATCTTGTAAGCTTTTCATTTACTTCTTGTCTAATTTGTGCACTCGTTCTTTGTGACACACCTGCCATAATGTATTGTTGAATAAAAGCAAACAATGAACTTAACAGATAGAGTCCAATAAGAATAATTAGAATTCGACCAATAAATGCAAAGTCCACTCCCACTCTTGCAGTAACGCTCTCAAATAAAGAGGTTGTTGCATCCCCTAGTAGCTTAGGACTTATAACATTAAATAAGGTTGAAAAAATGGCTGCAATCGCCACAAGAATTAACTTGAATTTCTGTGGTTTTAAATAGGCTACTAATCTCTTGAAGGTATTCTTGAAATCCTTTGGTTTTTCAACATGCATCATCGGACCAAATCCTGGTCCTCCCCCTTTTGGCTTGGAGGTAGATGAACCTATTCCTTTTTTCACCTTTTTACTCATGCGCTCTCCCCCTCTGCTTGCTGTGAGGAAACAATCTCTTGATAGATGTTGTTCTCTTGAAGTAGTTGCTGATGTGTACCAATACCAGCGATTTTCCCTTCGTTCAATACGATGATTTGATCTGCATCAACCACCGTATTTACCCGTTGTGCGACTAAAATAATGGTAGCTTGCTGTGTTTCACTTTTTAGCGCCTGTCTTAGCTTTGCGTCTGTTTTATAATCAAGAGCTGAGAAGCTGTCATCAAATATATAAATCTCTGGCTTTCGCACAAGAGCTCTAGCAATCGACAGACGCTGCTTTTGACCACCTGATAAATTCGCTCCAGCTTGTTCAATCACCGTCTCTATTCCATCTTCTTTTTCATTGACGAACTCGAGAGCTTGAGCTGTTTCTAATGCTTTCATGATTTCTTCCTCGGTTGCATCCTTTTTACCATAACGAAGATTATCTGCAATCGTACCACTAAATAAGGAAGCCTTCTGTGGGACATAACCGATGACTTCTCTTAGTTGCTTTTGTGTTAGTTTTCTGATATCAACGCCATTAACAAGAATACTCCCACTTTCTATATCGTAGAAACGTGGAATCAGCTTAACTAGAGTTGATTTTCCTGCTCCAGTACTTCCAATAATCGCCGTTGTTTGGCCAGGCTTTGCTTGGAAACTAATTTGTTCAATCGCTGGTCGCTCTGCACCAGCATATCTGAACGTTACATCCCTGAATTCAACAACCCCGTGCTCTTTCGTTTGCTCTGATTTCTCCGGGTCAACAATATCCGGCTGAAGCATTAACACTTCATTGATCCGTTTTGCTGATGCCTGTGCACGCGGAATCATAATGAATCCCATTGAGAGCATAATCAATGAAAATAAAATCATCATTGCATATTGTAAAAACGCCATTAAATTCCCGACCTGCATAAGCCCTTGATCAATACGAATGGCACCAAACCAAATAATCGCGACATTGGTGAAATTCATCATGATCATCATCACTGGAAACAGTGATGCCATGATTTTGTTTACTTTGATCCCTGTATCACGGAAATCTTCATTCGCGGTATTGAAGCGTTTCTTTTCGAAACCAACGCGATTAAAGGCTCGTACCACTCGAACCCCAATTAGATTTTCACGAATTAATAGATTCAATCGATCTGTTTTCTTTTGCATCGAAACAAACAATGGAATCGCCTTTCGTGTGATTAAGATAATCGTTAAGGCTAAGAGCGGTAATGCTGCTAGAAAGATGAGTGAAAGAGTAGCGTCTCTAGACACCGCCAATATAATACCTCCAACTAGCATAAGCGGAGCTCTTGTCATCATTCGGAGCATCATATTTAATACATCTTGTACCTGTTTAATATCATTGGTCGTTCGAGTAATTAACGAAGATGGACCAACCTTATCAAACGATTGTAGCGAGAAATTCTCTACATTAATAAATAATTTACGTCTTACATCTCGTCCAAATCCTAGGGCGACCTTTGAGGCGAAGTAGGACACAATCACAGTTAATAGGACTGCTAGAATTGCTGTTCCGATCATCAATCCACCTGTTCGGAGGATGTATGGAATATCATTGTTCACAATCCCAACATCAACAACATCCGCCATTAACGTTGGAAGGAAAAGCTCAAGCATACTTCCTGCAAGTGTAAAAATAACAATCAACACAATTTGGAAAGAATACGATTTTAAATGTTTCAGCATATTTAACATAAGCATCACTTCCTGAAATAGTTAAGTTAGTGAACATTTCACCATGTTATCTATTTTTCAGTTTTACTGGAGAAATGTCAACTTTTAATGACCATAAGCAACGAATATCTTCATAAAAGGTATTGTCACCTTTTATGAAGCATTTAAACCACATGAAGGCAGTTCACTAGACTAAATTAGGGGCTAGTAGGTATACTACTTATGAAAAAATAAAGGGGGATTTGTCATGTTAATTGAAATATGGACTGACTTTGCTTGACCGTTTTGCTATATTGGCAAAAAGCGTCTGGAGGACGCGATAAAACAAATGAATCATCCGATTGAGGTTGTCTATAAGTGCTTTGAATTAGACCCAACTTCTGAACGAGATATAAACTATTCGATTTACGAAAGCCTTTCAAAAAAATATGGTATGAGTATAGACCAAGCCAAAGCGAATACCAATAATATGGTACAAATGGCAAAAGAGCTTGGACTAGATTATCAATTCGATACAATGATTCTAACAAATACATTTGATGCACATCGCTTAGTGATGTTTGCTAAGAAACAGGGTCTTATGGTTGAAATGACTGAACGAATCCTGCATGCTTACTTCACAGAATCCAAGCATATCGGAGATCATAAGACTTTAATCCAATTAGCCGTTGAGGTTGGGTTAGATCAAGAGTCTGTTGCTAGGATGCTAGCTAGTGATGAAATGAGTCATGAAGTACGTGCTGATGAGCAAGAAGCAGTTGACTATGGAATCAGAAGTGTTCCATTCTTCCTTGTTAATAAAAAGTATGCAATCACTGGGGCACAACCAACACAGGTATTTGTTGATTCACTAAACCAAATCATTGAACAGGATGGCCTTGCTGAGGAATTCCCTCATGACGAAGGCGAATTCTGTGATGATGAAGGCTGCGACATTCCGAAAAAGTAGCTAGAAGAAAACCAGCGTGAACCATTCCACGCTGGTTTTTTTACTTTTATAATGGCATCTCACCAAATTCAGTTCGATATAATGTTTCAAAGATCTCAATTCCTTGAAAAAAGGACTGATTAAAACTCCCATCTTCATCAACGCCCCATGAAGTAGCTAATACAGTATGGCAGTATCCCCAAAGCAACAAACGTTCCTTGTTCAGCTGCAGTTCCTCCGTCACAATCTCTACCCTTCTTTTTATCACGTTAATCGCACCTTGATCTGGAAGCTTATTTAACATGAATTGAATGAGATCATACTCGATTTCACCAATTAACCCTTTAGGATCAATCGCCGTCCATTGGTTTTTTCCAGATGAGATCACATTATAATGATGAAAATCGCCATGAAGGAGATACTGCTGTTTTATCGACTTAGTTAAATAGGCAAAGATATGTAGTGCCCGTTTCAAGATGTGACTTGATATCGGCCCAATCCCTTGCGGATGTTGTTCTACAATGTTTCGGAGACTTTCTTCTCTCGCTTTTGTTGTAGGAATTCTAGTTGACTCTGGTGCAGGAATGACTAGATTTCTCATGATATTAGCTGCTATTCGTGCTGCTTCTTCATGATCATTAAGTATTGCCAATGATTCACCTGGGGACAATTTTTCTAATAAGAGGACGCCCCGCTCCTCCTCTGAATCCATTAACTGAACCATTCCGTTGTTTCTGAATAATCGCAAAGCCTCTAGCTCCTGAAGAAACCCTTCACCAGGAATACAAATCTTTACAACAACTTCTGCTCCATCACTCATCACTGCAGGTGCAACATAGTTGATGGAAAGAGAATATGGTTTACCAAGCTTCAATGACCATTTATCTTCAACATGCTTAATGATTGTTGGTAACTCTTGTAACCATCTCTCTCCTTCTTCCTTAAAATAGAGTTTGACGGAATGAACAAAGTGGGGTTGTAGATTCATGGTTTGGCCTCCTTCCCTAGAATATGTCAACATTTTATATATTTAATAGTTTCATATCCCCATAGCTTCGTCAATCGAGAATTCGTCTTGAAGCTATGGGGATCATTTTTTAATGCTTAAAAATCAAAATTGTCTGGATCTGGACCTACTCTTTGATCTTGATTTAATTTACTTATCCAATTCATCTCTTCTTCTGTTAATTCAAAATCAAAAATCGCTGCATTTTCAATAATACGTTGCTCTTTAATCGATTTTGGAATCGTTACAACCCCATTTTGTAGATCCCAACGGAGAATGACTTGGGCAACTGATTTATTATGTTTTTCAGCCAATTGATTTAAATCTTGATGAGCTAATAATTGTCCTTGCATAAGAGGTGACCATGCACCTAATTGAATTCCTTGTTCTTTACAGAAAGTATGCAATGCCTGTTGAGTCAACAGTGGATGGTATTCAACTTGGTTCACCATTGGTTTAATGAGTGAATCCTTCATAAGATCTTCAAGATGATGAATGTGGAAATTGCTGACACCGATCGCCTTGATTTTACCAGCTCGATATAGAGTCTCTAATGCTCTCCATGCCTCTTTATACTTATCTGCAACTGGCCAGTGAATAAGATACAGGTCTAAATAATCCAACCCAAGTTTTTCTAAGCTTGTTTCAAAAGCTTGAATGGTAGATTCGAATCCTAAATCAGCGTTCCACACTTTTGAAGTAATGAATAACTCTTCTCTTGTAACCGCATATTCTTTCATTGCTTCATGTATCGCTTGACCTACGCCTACCTCATTTCCATAGATAGCGGCTGTATCCACACTTCGGTAGCCATGTTTGATTGCTGCTTTTACTGCATGAATTAAGTCTGGCCCTTCTTCAACTTTAAATACCCCAAGTCCAAACCAAGGCATTTCTACTCCATTACTTAATGTTGTTGTTGATTGTAAAGAATGTATCATCTTCTTTTCCTCCTTATATTATACTGCTTTTGTTCGTTGATCGTTTTTCTCTAATGAATAACTTTTACTTGTTAAAACAACGGCAATTAATACCATGAGCGCACCAATCCACGCAGTGTGAATCAGACCAAATGACTCTGCAATTAAACCACCTACATAAGATCCAATCGCTATACCTGCATTAAAGGCTGCTATATTTATCGCTGAAGCCACATCGACAGCACTAGGTACAAATCTCTCTGCCAACATTACTACATACACCTGTAAACCAGGAACATTCATAAAGGCGAACAGTCCCATCAAGAAAATAGTGATTAAACCTGCTACCTTAAATGGAGCAGTGAACGTCAAGATAAATAACACTATGGCTTGAATGATAAACATATAGAATAATGCCCTAATTGGATTGTGATTGGATAATTTCCCACCAATCATATTGCCAATTGCAATGGCAACACCATAGACTAGTAAAATAGCGGCAACTATGCCCTCTTTGAAACCAGTAATCTGTTGTAGGATTGGTGATAAATAAGTGAAGACTACAAAGGTACCACCATAACCAAATGCGGTAATGGCAAATACTAATAGCAATCTTTTATTTTTCACTAGTTTGATTTGATCACTAAAACTTGTTTGTGTTCCTTTCCTTAATGTAGACGGAATAAGGATACTGTTAGCAATCAATGCGATGATTCCAATGACAACGATCGCAACAAACGCCATTCTCCAACCTAATTCTTGTCCAATAAATGTACCAAAAGGCACCCCTGTTACTGTCGCCACAGTTAAACCGGTAAACATAATCGAAATGGCACTCGCTCTTTTTTCCTGTGGGACAAGATCTGCTGCTATTGTAGAGCCAATTGACATAAAGACCCCATGTGCCAAAGCAGAAATGATACGAGAGACTAATAATACGCTGATACTTGTTGCACTCGCAGCAAAGCTATTACCGATGATAAAAACAACCATAATCCAGAGTAATAACGATTTTCTAGACATCTTTGAGGTTAGCGAGGTTAAGATAGGTGCTCCCAACGTAACTCCTAACGCATATAACGAAACGGTTAATCCTGCAATCGTTAGCGATATATCTAAATCCCTAGCAATCAGTGGAAGAAGTCCCACACTTATAAACTCAGTCGTTCCTATTGCAAACGCACTTACTGCTAAAGCTAGCAATGCGAACTGGCTTTTCCTTTTTTCTAACATAAAATACTTACTCCTTTATATTGAAAGTTTGCCAAAGAATAGATTATGATGTTATCTACTTGGCAAATGTTATTATGATTGCTATCCAACAAAAAAGATAGAACGCACTTTAAAGTGATATAGATACCAATAAGTAATATAGGAACCAAAAAGTACCTATATTAAGTAGGAGGAAATAATGAAGAAGAAATACAATATATCAGTTGAAGCAACGTTAGAAGTAATCGGTGGGAAATGGAAGTGTGTGATTCTATGTCACCTCACACATGGCAAAAAAAGAACAAGTGAGTTGAAACGATTGATGCCTAACATCACACAAAAAATGCTGACTCAACAATTACGTGAGCTTGAGGATGATGGTGTAATTAATCGAATTGTTCACCATCAAATCCCACCAAAAGTAGAGTATGAACTAAGCGAGTACGGTAAAACACTAGAAGGAATCCTCGATTTACTATGCGCATGGGGTGATACACATATTACGAAAGTATATGGCGACAAATTTTCGATGTTAGAAGAAGGGATTTTGAATGAGAAGTTAAAGGAAGATAATCAATAAATAAAGTGGTGATTCATCTGATTCCGTTAGTTCATTCATGACCACCTATTTGTTGTTAATTTGTTACATCTACATCAAAAAACACTCCTACCTTTGTGATAAAATGAACATACTTTTTCACAAAAGGATGGAATGATATGAGTAACTCCGAACTATTTATTCGCGTTGAACAGGTTTCCTTCTCATTTAAGGAACAACAGATTATTTACGGGATGAATCTTTCTTTAACGAAAGGAACTTCGTATGCATTGATTGGAAAATCTGGGACAGGTAAAAGTACTTTCTTGAATCTAGTAGCTGGTTTTTTGAAGCCTACTACTGGCCGAATTCTGATAGATGGATTAGACTCTAGAAAAGGACGGGAACAGACTGGCTTTTTGTTTCAGGACCTCGTTTTATTTCCTTGGCAAACGGTACTTGAGGCGGTCATGATGCCGTTAAAACTCAAGAAAAAGAACGTCACAAAAGAAGAGTATCAAATCGGGATGAAGCTGTTAACAGAGATGGAGTTAGCTAACTTGCAAGACAAATACCCCCATGAATTAAGTGGTGGTCAAAAACAGAGAGTTGCACTCGCACGGACATTAATCGGAGAGCCAGATTTATTATTAATGGATGAGCCCACCTCTGCCCTAGATGAAATGACAAAGGAACAAATACAGCGGCTCATATTACATCAACAGCAAAAACGAAATACGACAATGTTATTTGTTACTCATGATATCGAAGAAGCAGTCTATTTAGGTGAGAAGATTCTTATTTTAAAAGAGGATGGAAAGGTACTAGAGTTAGAGAATCCTTTCTTTGCGGTTTATCAGCCAAAGGAACAGCTTGCTTTCTATCGAATGTGTATTGATATTAGACAATTAATGAATACGGAGAGTAGTTATGAACACACTACATAAACTATTAAATAATCAAATCGTCATTGGCACTCTTTCGATTTTATTATTTTGGTACTCACTCTTTTTTCTCGTCAATACTCATTCCATTCCCTCTCCGTTTGAAACCATAGCACACCTTTTTACAATTAAGATTCCTATACTCTTACATTCTCTCGCCAGCCTAATGAGAGTCTTGGTCGCTTTAGGCATTTCATTGATCATAGGTGTTCCTATTGGTCTCTTTTTAGGAGTAAACAAGACATTTAATCGGGTATTTTCACCGTTTTTATATTATTTATATCCATTACCAAAAGTGGCATTCCTACCGGTATTCATGCTTTTATTTGGACTTGGGAATATTTCAAAGGTAATGTTGATCATTTGGATCATTATTTTTCAAATTATTTTATCTGTAAGGGATGGGGTCACTCAAATCCCCTCATCTTATTTCAAGGTAATGGATAGCTTTGCTGCTTCAACTAGACATTACTATCAATATCTCGTTGTACCAGCTGTCTTACCTCAGCTCATTTCAGGGATAAGAATTAGCATTGGGATTTCACTTGCTTCTTTATTTTTTGCAGAGAATTATGCCACTACCTATGGAATCGGATACTTTATTATTAGTGGCTGGACAAAGATGAATTATATTGAAATGTTTGGTGGAATTCTAGTTCTAGGCTTAATTGGACTACTCATCTTCAAATGTTTGGATTGGTTGGAAGCCCGCCTTATTCCATGGGCACAGAAATAACGAGGTGTCCTAGTTAGGACGACCTCGTATTTTTAATGAGCAATAAATTGAAAGTCTGTTAATTCCTCGTATGAATATGTTTTTGTAATTTGCTCTTTGTCTTTTGTCCATTCGATAATATTTTCATATTGCCCTTGATTAATGGTGCGAGCATGTGAATACTCGTCTGTCATATTTGATAGATACGCACTCATCGCCTCAGGAAATTGATAAGCTGCTAAAATGTCTGCATATTCACTAACATCTGTTGTATTCATATAATCAACAGCTTTATTGTATCCTTCATAGAATCCAGCAATATCGCCTGGCTGTGCTTGTATGATCTCATCCATAAATGAAATTGTTCCACCTTTTAATCCCGCAAGTTTCGAACTGCCTAACAAATGCGCTCCTTGCTGGACAAGCATGCTTGCCTGTGGTTCTGTAAATACAACACCATCAATTTGATTAGACATTAATGCCTCTGCTCTGCCCGCGAAAGAAGGAATCTCAACAATTTCATAGGTGAACTGATCTTCTGTGGCAAACTCATCCATAATGTATTCAAGAATGAAGTTTGGTACAAGTGATACCTTTTTATCGGCTAATCCAGCCATTTCAGTTATCCCAGACTGAGGGGCTGATAGAATCTTGAAATCCTCACTAATATCTGACGTAATTTTCATTTGAACCCCATGCTCATAGAATGTTGCGACACTCATCACATCCCCAATCATTCCATCTAATTCCTTCGCTTGAACAGCAACATTGCGATCATTAGGTGACGTAAATGTCTTGATAGACACATTCACTCCGACTTCTTCAAAAAAACCTTTTTCTTTTGCTAAAATGATGGGAATGGCTGATTCAGCAGGTAAGATTCCGATGTTCAATTCTTTCCCAGTTGGGGCTTGCACGTTGCTTTCTGATTTCAGTTGTTCATTTGATTCCGCTACTTTCTCTGTTGTTGCCCCACAAGCAGCTAGAATGAACAACCCTGTTCCCATGACTAATACTAAAATGATTTTTTTCATTATATTTACTCCTTACTTTATGATTCTCTTAAAGCCTTCAAGATTGAGAAAATATGTAACTGTATTTCTTTTTAACAGCAGCGGGTCAGTAAAGGATGAATTGTGACCTTTTTCACAAGTGAACGCCAGCTGAAACCCTTTCTTTCTTAAAAGTGTTACATTTCTTTCTTCAAACAAACCAAAGGGATAGGCAAATACATCCTTCACCGAAACCACTTGATTGCAAATATCTAGATCGTGACTAAACGCTTCATCACTCGCTTCCATCATTAGACTTGTCGCCTCGTTTGTTCGTTGATGAAAAGAATCTGTATGATTTGCATATTCAAACACATCATCCATCTCAACTAAATCCTGTTTTGTTAAGCAAATAGACATGTCTGGATTAAATTCCTGGTCCTTCTCATGAAGCCAGCCTGATACAACAAATGCCACAGCATGCATATCATATTTTTTCAAGATGGGATACGCGTATTTTTTCATCGATTGAAAGCAATCATCGAATGTGAGCAAGACCGATTTCTCTGGAATGCTTTCCCCCTGATAGTAATATGCCTTCACTTCATCCAAGCTCAAGGTATGATACTGATGATTATGTAAATAAGCCATTTGTTCCTCAAACTGCTCAACAGTTGTAAACAGTGGTGATGGTAAAATATCATCATAATCCTGCTTCACATCAATATGTGATGGATGATTCGGGTTAAACTCCCCTGGTTCTCGTAACTCATGATACATCAGTGCTGAAAATGACATATTGAAGCCTCCTTTTGAATTCTATTTCATGGTGACATTTATAACTATAACTTATTAGAGCAGGAATATTTGTGAACATTTTCACACATTTTACTATACAAATTTGTTATGAAAACTAAGTTTTTGAAGATTGTCTATTTTTTTAGTAATAGTTATGATTAAGAAAAAATGAAGAAGGAGTGATAACCGTGATTATACAACAGCGAAACATACCATTAGAATTAAAGCTTTTAAGATTTATAAAAGCAAGAATGGATTTTGATTCAAAAGCAGAAAGTAATTATCAAATTCTTGAGAAAGGCTATCGAGGTGAGCGGGAGTTTGACAATTTAATGGTGGATTTTTCTGAAAACCTTCTCGTATTGAATGATTTGCTCTTAGAATATAACGGTACACTTTTTCAAATTGATTCATTGATGATCTCTTCAAATTCGATTTATCTTTTTGAAGTTAAGAATTTTGAAGGCGATTATTTGATCGAAAACGATACATGGTATTCCCCTTCAAAAAGTGAAATAAAAAATCCTCTACTACAACTACAAAGAACTGAATCTTTGATTCGACGTTTACTTAAAGAGCTTCGCTGTCATATTCCAATTGAAACCTACCTCTTCTTTGTCAATCCTGAATTCCAACTCTATCAAACTCCACAAAATGCACCAATTGTCTTTCCCTCCCAACATAAGCGGTTTATCAAGAAAAACACTTCCAAACAAGTAACCTTAAAAGATTCACATTCAAAATTAGCTCAACAGCTCTTATCATTGAACATCATCGAATCACCATACTCTAGGTTACCTGAATTCGACTTTGACACTCTCGATAAAGGTATTAGCTGTACATCTTGCCAAAGCTTAGACACTTTTTTAGTAAAAACAAAGTTAATATGTAAACATTGTGGTTGTAAGGAGGACTACTCATCCGCTGTTTTAAGGAGTGTAGATGAATTTAAATTGCTCTTTCCAAATCTCAAACTAACGACTAACCAAATTCATGAATGGTGTAACACTAGTAAAGCTAAAAAAACAATTCGAAAAATATTAGCTAACAACTTTAAAAAACGTGGTCGTAGTGTATCCTCTTATTATGAAGATTTAGATTCATGAATGACAAGATTGTGTATTCAGTAAGTACCTCATTTTGCTATATCGGGTAGTTGGAGCACTAGTTTGAGGTTCTAGGTACTTCATCTATGGTTGATGCTCTTGATTGGAGCACTACTCACCTCTTCTAGTTACCTCAACCATTATGCTTGCTCTTGATTGGGGCACTACTCAGACCCTCTAGTTACCTCAACCATGATGCTTGCTCTTGGTTGGGGCACTATACTCAGGCCCTGTAGTTACCTCAACCATGATGCTTGCTTTTGATTAGGGCACTACTCAGCTCACCTAGTTACCTCAACCATGATGCTTGCTCTTGATTGGGGCACTACTCAGGCCCCCTAGTTACCTCAACCATGATGCTTACTCTTGATCAGGGCACTACTCTGACCCTCTAGTTACCTCAACCATGATGCTTACTCTTGATCAGGGCACTACTCTGACCCTCTAGTTACCTCAACCATGATGCTTGCTCTTGATCAGGGCACTACTCTGACCCTCTAGTTACCTCAACCATGATGCTTGCTCTTGATCAGGGCACTACTCTGACCCTCTAGTTACCTCAACCATGATGCTTGCTTTTGATTAGGGCACTACTCAGCTCACCTAGTTACCTCAACCATGATGCTTGCTTTTGATCAGGGCACTACTCTGACCCTCTAGTTACCTCAACCATGATGCTTGCTTTTGATTAGGGCACTACTCTGACCCTCTAGTTACCTCAACCATGATGCTTGCTCTTGATCAGGGTACTACTCTGACCCTCTAGTTACCTCAACCATGATGCTTGCTCTTGATTGGGGCACTACTCAGCTCACCTAGTTACCTCAACCATGATGCTTGCTCTTGATTGGGGCACTACTCAGGCCCTCTAGTTACCTCAACCATGATGCTTGCTCTTGATCAGGGCACTACTCTGACCCTCTAGTTACCTCAACCATGATGCTTGCTTTTGATCAGGGCACTACTCTGACCCTCTAGTCACCTCAACCATGATGCTTGCTTTTGATTAGGGCACTACTCAGCTCACCTAGTTACCTCAACCATGATGCTTACTCTTGATCAGGGCACTACTCTGACCCTCTAGTTACCTCAACCATGATGCTTACTCTTGATCAGGGCACTACTTCGCTCTCCTAGTTACCCCATCTTTGCTGAACCACAATAATCAGATCACTCCCCCGCTATTCTAGATGCCTCATATACATAAAAAGACAAGTGAAAGAATTTTTCACTTGCCAATGATACTTTGACGTAATATGGATGAGTTTGAGTTTATTTTCTCTTTCGAAACCTGCAATATTAAATCTCTCAAGGTTAACTCACTCTAGTAATCAATTCCACTTCAGAACGATGAATCAGTTCAACATGTTGTCTTCTTTTAATTTCAAGGAAACCACTTTCGTAAATATAAACCACATTATATGCTTGGCCTTTAAACAATATTAGGTCTCCTTTTTTCATCGAGTCTCCCTCACTACTTACAATATTTATGATTCTAACTAATAGATACGTTCGAGGATTGGATTTTTTGTCCATAATAATAGTAAACTTATCCAATTTTCCATATTCCATTTTCACTTTATCTGGTACAATAGTACTATTATTTATGAAGGAGTTCTCACTTTGCACGAAATTATAGATATTTTTTTAGCTAATATGACGTTGATTATTGCTTTTATGTATATCACGCTTAAATTGAAGGAAATCTTTATTGTAAATATAAAAAAGTTCTCCAAGAAGCTTTGGATGGTGCCTGTAGTCATTAGTTTTTTAAGTATTTGGGTGATGCATCATCCACTTATTCACGAAGGCATGCGGATTGATTTACGAGATGTACCTTTGTTTTTCATCGCCTATTTAATGGGATGGAAATATGGATGGATTGCGATTATTTTGCCACTTTTGTATCGATATAATCTTGGGGGACCAACGGTAATCGATGGAATCATTCAATCCATTATTTTACCTTTTGTTATAGGTGCAGTATTTCATCGACCTAAAAACTTTACCCCGCCTAATACGTTACTTAACTTGAAGCATATGTTTATAGGGTTTACTGTATATCAATTGGTTAAATCTATTCTTATGTATTTTACAACACCGGCAACATCACTCACGATTTTAATCATGATTGTTTTTGAAATGATCGCTCTATTAACAATCACATTGATTAATAATGATACAAATCGGAATGTCCTACTAAGACGAGAATTAGAAATATTATCAAGACATGATAATATGACAAGCTTGTATAATCTTCGTTATTTCAAAAGCAAAATTGATGATTTAATGAAAGCAAATAAACCTTCTGTGATTGCGATGTTTGATGTCGATTATTTTAAAAATTATAACGATACACATGGACATCCTGCTGGCGATGTTGTTCTGATGACGTTTGGGCAGCTTCTAAAAGATAGCATGCGCAAACGTGATTTGTTTGCAAGATATGGTGGTGAAGAGTTCATTATTTGCTTTGGGAATGTAGACACCCCCCATGAAGCCAGTGAATTGGCGGACAAGTTCAGAAACTTGGTTGAAACTTACCCTTTTTTTGGCGAAGAGCAGCAGCCAAATGGAAAAATCACTATTTCAATCGGGCTAAGCAGTGTATCAAATGGGAAAAGTCTTGATGAATTAATTCAAGAAGCAGATCAAGCACTTTATCAATCAAAAAATGCGGGGAGAAATAGGGTTAGTACCTATCAATCTTAAGAATAAAAACCATCTCAAAAAGCCATATTGGATATATAATCCCTTAAGATGGTAGGTGTTTGTGATGGAGAAAGACAAGCATTTGAAGGATCAGGTCATTTATATTACGAATTCGGCATATGACGAGCTTGAGTCTTTACCTAGATCGTCGAACTCTAAAGAAGAGATGCATCAAATGGAAGAGACACCAGAAATAGTAGAGTGAAACAGCAGAAAACAGACCAGAGTTCCTCGGTCTGTTTCTTTTTATTAGTAAGACAATGCACGCTTCTGTTGCCCGTTCCATATGTCTTCGAAATCAGTACTACTGATTTGAACATCTCTTTCTCCTGTCCACGGGTCGTTAAAGTAGAAATGTTCTTGATCAAAGCCAGTCAGTGTTAAGGCATGAACTGTGAAACCATGCATTGATGAGACGAGGACAACAACTGGTTTATTATTAGCAAGATGCTCTCTAAGAGTATCGGTCGTTGTGCCTGTTAAATCAATTGCGCGGCCTAGGTACTTCTTTACTAAATCAACTAAAGCTTGTGGATAAATCGTCCAGCCTTCACTTGTAAAAGGATCTCCGACATACCCTTCATTCGGATTTTCATCATGCTTTGGCATTTCTTTTGCTAAAGCTACTTTGTCTACCATCGCCCCTTCAAAATGCAGCATCATGGTCACAGCAGTAATTTCGCAGCCGGTTGGTAGTTCGGGCAATTGGTTGATCAGTGGGACATGTAGTCGGACTTCATTTTTCATTCCTATTCACCTCCGAGAAATAGTTCCGCATTAACGATATACTTTGGCTTTTCTCCATCTAGAGCGCTCATTAAATTACTCATCGCAACCTCTGCCATTTTTAATCTGGTATTGATACTTGCGCTTCCGATATGAGGAAGTGTGACGACATTCGGTAAGGTTAAGAGGGGGTGATCAAGTGGAACAGGTTCTTGCTCAAACACATCCAACCCTGCTGCCCAAATCTCACCTTCTATTAGTGAATCATAGAGATCTGTCTCATTTACGATTCCACCTCTCGCCGTATTAATTAAAATGGATGTTGGTTTCATAAGGTGAAAATGTTCTTTTCTAATCATATTTTTCGTTTCATTTGTGTAGGGTGCTAGAATACAGACAAAATCAGACTCTTTTAATAGATTTTCTAATGAGGCGTACTGTAGTCCAATTTGTTCTTCAATCTCTGGTTTTCGGTTACGGTTATGATAGAGGACATTCATTTCAAAGCCTTTTGCTCTTTTGGCAAGTGCCTCACCAATTCGACCCAAGCCAATTATCCCTAGTGTTGCATGATGGATATCCTGTCCTGTTAGTAGCATCGGTGACCAAGTACTCCAGTTGCCTTCTCTTAGATAATCTGAGGCTTCTGGGATTCTTCGTGCTGTGGCCATCAATAATGCGAAGGTTAAATCTGCAGTGGTTTCTGTTAAAACACCAGGTGTATTTGTAACAATGATTCCTTTTTCGGTAGATGCTTTTACATCAATATTGTTGAAGCCGACTGCAAGATTGCTAATGACTTTGAGTTTATGAGCTTTTTGTAAAAGCTCGGAATCAATGGAATCTGTCAGTAAACAGAATAGACCATCTACTTCAGATATTTTTTCTTCTAAAATATCTCTTGGAACAGGAATTTCTTCATGATCCCAAATGGCTACGTTATATTTTTCCTGAAGCTGATTTAACACATGATCAGGTATTTTTCGAGTGATGAATATGCTTTGCTTCAAAAAGGATACCCTCCATTCTTTCTATGAAAATTTCACTAGTCTCATGATTTGCTCGGTGCATTCTGTCGTCCACCTTGATGCGTTTTCTAACGAGGCTTCAAGAGTTGTCGGACCAGGAACAATTGAAAAACCAGCAATAAGGCCAAGCTCATCCATTTGTTTACTATCTAAATTTCGTTGCCCGCAGATGGCAACTACAGGGATTTGTTGAGGTTTTGCGACTTGAGTTACACCGGCGATCACCTTGCCTGATAATGTTTGAGCATCTAGCTTTCCTTCACCAGTTATGATCAAATTCGCGTTACTTATTTTTTCTTCAAATTGAATGGCGTTCATGACAACTTCAATTCCTGGCTTGATTGTTGCTCCTAAAAATGCGACTAATGATGCGCCAATTCCTCCGGCTGCTCCACCGCCTGTGATGTCTATTAAATTGATTCCTTTCGTGCTATGAACAATTTGACTGTAATGAGTAAGCGACTTGTCTAGTGTTTTGACATCCTCTGGTGTTGCCCCTTTTTGAGGACCGAAGACCGCTGATGCTCCATTTGGACCACATAATGGGTTGGTGACATCACTTGCAATTAAGAAAGAGCAATCTTTTAATCTCGGATCTAACAAGATGTCATCAACATGATCCAATTCGATTAAAGCTCCCCCACCTTCCATTAAATCTTCACCATTTTCATTGAAAAATCTCATCCCTAGTGCTTTTAATAAGCCGGTACCTGCATCATTGGTTGCACTTCCCCCAAGTCCAATCAGAAATTTACGATATCCCATGTCTAGTGCTTCTTTTACTAGTTGGCCCGTTCCGAAGCTTGAAGCTAGTAGGGGATTTCTTTCTTTTAGCGGAACAAGTGGAAGCCCTGATGCTTGAGCGATTTCAATGACCACAGTTTCTTCATCACCTAGCACACCGAATCCAGCCTTCACCGGTCTACCTAGTGGATCCTTTACTACTTTATGTATAACTGAACCACCTGAAGCGAGAACAAGATTCTCCATCGTTCCTTCCCCGCCATCGGCTAATGGTAATTCTATGACACTAGCACTCGGATATATGCGAAGAATCCCTTTTTTGACCGCCGCACACAATTCAGGAGCTGAGATCGAACCTTTAAATGAATCCGGAGCAACCACCACCTTCATCCCTTCCACCTTCCAATGCAACAGATTTCCTATATTACATATCTATTCAACAAAGAAGTTAAGATTTCCTTCAGGCAGGATGGGGCCGGTTCTTTTTCTTCTCAAGAAAGCAAACTGAGAACCGTCCCCATCCTTCACAACCAGTATGTCTCACCAATGAGCATTTTCTTTAATTGAGATGAGTCTAATTGTAATCTAGTCCATTCTGCATCTAATCTTGTGATGGCTTCTGGACCTGTGTCGTCTGCTAAGCGATACGCACCATAGTGCATTGGGATAAAGGTCTTGCCTTTTAGTTCTAAGAATGCCTTCACTGCGTCCTCTGGATTAATATGACTTATCTCCATAAACCACTCCGGCTCATAGGCACCAATTGGCATCAGTACGGTTTGGATATCAAATTTCTCAGCAATCTCTTGAAACCCTCGAAAATATCCTGTGTCACCGACAAAATAGATGGAATGCTCCTTGTTCTCAATGATCCAGCCGCCCCAATGAGATGTATTTGTATCAGTCAAAGTCCGTTTCGTCCAGTGCTGTGCTGGGACAAATGAAAAGGTCATTTGATTTTGTTCGAATGAATCATACCATTTACCCTCGATGACTTTTTGATATCCTCTCTTTTTGAAAGCATGACCTAATCCTATCGGAACATAAAAAGTTGGATTCCCTTTTAGCTTTTTTATCGTAGGAAAATCTAAGTGATCGTAATGACCATGCGAGATGAACACTACATCGATTTCTGGCAAATCTGCAAGGGCAATCCCGGGAGCTGTCAATCTTTTCTGTAATCCCATACGATTTGCCCAGACAGGGTCTGTAATCATATTCAACCCATTCAACTGAATGAGAAAGGTTGAATGACCAATCCAAGTAATAGAACCATTTGTACAATTGTTAGTAAGCTTACTTATTTCTTTGTGTGGTGCTTGCTCTATTTGGACACTGAGATCCTTTTTATTATTTTTACGTTCCTTCTGCCAACGGCGAATATCTTTGAACGTTTTATTATTATCTATATGATCTAAATTGGCATAGCGCTGCTTCCTCGTCATGGTATACCTCCAAAATCATGGTTTACTGTATTTATTAGATATCATTATAATTGGTACTATCCAGAATGGCGAATTTGGGACGGTTCTCGTGTTTCTTGGGAAACACGAGAACCGTCCCAAATTAGTGAAATAATTTATGTAGTTGATTCGACTAATTACTGAATACAACTTTCGGGGGAGAAATGGATGATTAGTGAAGAGATATCAGAATGGTTTTATCAATACAATAAAGATTTATACCATTTCTTATTTTATTATGTTGGCTCAGGAGATATAGATGATTTGGTACAAGAGGTGTTCATACGTGCGATTAAAGGATTTGATACATATCAATCAAAATCGAGTGTAAAAACTTGGCTATTTTCCATTGCACGTCATGTCGGAATAGACGAAATCAGGAAAAGAAAACGAAATAGGCTTAGACTTGTTTTAGGATTTACAGACAATGAAGCTTATGAAGAAAAAACACCAGAAGAAGTCCTTAGATTAAACGAAAATATTAGAAATTTGTACGAAGCAATACACTCACTTAAATCCAATTATCGAGATGTAATTATTCTTCGGGCCATTAAAGATCTATCAGTATCTGAAACAGCAGACATTTTAGATTGGAATGAAAACAAGGTGCGCATTACTTATCACCGTGCTTTAAAAGTCTTAAAGGAGAAAAAGGAGGAGATTCAATATGAAAGAAAATGAGAATCTTGATAATCTAGTTGATGAAATCCAATCACTTCCTGAGCCAGACTATATGAAAGACTTTGATCTAAAAAAACAAAAACAAATTCATGAGAATCTTATGAATTTCTCGAGAAGTTATGAATCTAAAAAGCGAATTCGTCATAGATTCAGTAGGATTACAGCCGGAGTAGCAAGCTTAGCTGCAGTAATATTGCTTTGTGTCATTTTTATCCCGTGGAATGAGGACTTAAACAATGCAACTGTCCCCCCATTAAGAACTTTTGAACAATTTTTCCATCAAAAAATGGTGGAAATGCATAAAGATGTAGAAAATTACACGTACACCCTTGTTCATTCAGAGTTGAGTGTTGTGCATAAAGACGATGCGATTGCTATTTTTACAGAGATTAATAATCATAGTAGTGGGGAACAGATTTATATTGCTTATTTCGAGAAACATCATAAGAAATGGGAATGGCAACAAACAAGGGGAGCACAGTGGAATTCACGTATGAAATGGTCTTCAATGAATCAAAAACCTTATATTTATTCTGGACCACTAAGTGACAATTCCATAAAAGAAGTGTTTGCAGGTGAGGAAAAAGCAAAAATCATAAGAGTTGGCGGTGACAAAAGGTTTTGGTATGCGATTAGTCCGATTAAAGAGGTCCAAGTTAAAGTTGTGACAGATCAAGGGGATGAGATAAACCTTGAACAAGTTGTAACAGAAACGGATGAACCTTCATCTCCTGAAGTGAAAACCTTTGAATTATCAGATATAGAAAAAGAGGCTTATCATCTTTTTCAAACAGACTTAGACTTAAAACATCTAGATGGATTAGAACCAATTAGCATTGCGAAATTATATGTTCAAGCAGGGTTTGATAAAAAGTATGATGTTGAGTATGCTTTATATACAGACAGAGAAGGATATGTTCAATGGTCTAAGGAAGATCATGAAGAAATTCCTGAAGCTCATAGAGCCTCTGAGGAACATTACATTAATCTCTTCAATACTATCGATAAAGGGACCTTTATACTAACTAGCGAGCATACAGGCTACATTAAAAATGACTTAAATGGTTTTAGTATGGTAAAAAATGAAGATGGGATCTGGCAAGTATCTTTTATGCCGATTCAATAATGAATAATTGGTGGGGCCGGTTCTAGTTCTTCCTTTGGTCATGAGAACCGGCCCAAATAATTAAATAGTCTCTATTTTTCTTGCCTGTTTTGCATGTATTTTTTTCATTACGAATCTTGCGATAGGCTGTGCTACGATTAATTCAATCCAAAATGCTACACCAAAGTTTCTAAACCAACTATGAAAGAAGTTCTGAAAAGGCTCTAAACTGATTTGTTTCGTACCAACCCAAGTGCCTATAATAGTAAGAAGCATCGATAGGACAGTAACATTTAATAAAATAGTTAATAACACTCTAGCATTAAATCCATCTGTTTTCCCTACAAATTTTGGCATCACTTTCCCTACCAAGGGTCCCGCAACCAATCTTACTAACAAAACAACAATAATCCACATAAATGGAATGATTTTTAGAGATTCTACATAATTTTGTTTACTAAATCCTCTTTCCAGACCCATAATAATTGGGGAAATTGTGTTTACTGAGATGATCGAAATAATCAGTAAAAATATGATTCCTTCTTTAGGATTTTGAGGCAGTCTTTCTTCCTTATACATAAAATATATACCCTCCGAAAAAATTTTTTCAGATGGTAGACGTATCATGCGACATATATTTTTGGTCAATAGCTATTAAACCAATATCTCTACACACTGATTTATTCATTTTAGCAACGTTATTAATTGAATACTAGTCTTGATAATACCTGTTCATTATGAGCAAAATATAATTGATTGTTGAGAAAATTGATTATTTTCATCTTAGAGAATCATAGAATTTCCAGAGGATTAATTCCACTCATCTTTTCAACGATTTACACTAACAGACCATAAAAAATAGAGGTGATTTTCTACATATGGATAGCATAATTTTTGATTTAGACGGAACAATTTGGGACCCAATTGATACTGTACTTCATGCATGGAATAGCTGTATAAAGAAACATCGTCAAATCAAACGAGAATTATCTCGAGCTGATTTCGAACAAACCATGGGCTTACAAATGCCTGAAATTAGTAAGAAATTATTTCCTCATTTAGACGAGAATTTCCGTAATCAAGTGATTGCTGAGTGTTGCGATATAGAAAATGAGTTTATCAAAAAACAAGGTGGACATCTTTATCCAAATGCCGAGGAAGTATTGAACACACTTTCGAAGAAATACAAACTCTTCATCGTTAGCAACTGTCAAGATGGGTACATTGAGGCATTCTATGAGTTTCATAAGCTTGAAAAATTTTTCGTAGACTATGAAAATCCGGGAAGAACCGGGCTTTCTAAAGGAGAAAATATTAAGTTAATCATGAATAGGAACCACCTAGTTTCTCCTATATATGTTGGTGACACAGAAGGTGATTTGGGCGCCGCAAGATTTGCTGGCATTCCATTTATTTATGCTAAGTATGGATTCGGTCAAGTAACTGAATATGATAATGTGATTGAGACATTCGACGAACTGAGATCGGTTCTTGCGCTTCCATAGGGAGCCTGAGAATCGTCCCCATTGGAAAGGAGACCTGTTTACATATGGATCATAACAAGAAAATTTTCTATGAGCGCGGAACATCTGATCTTAGGGAGAAAAATATCCGTGCCCATAAATTTGTTCAAGCGTTTAATAATTGTCCAATTGAAGACTCCACAAAAAAAGAATACATTATTAAAGAATTATTTGGAAGTGCTGGAGTTAGTCCGAGTATTGAACATAATTTCCATTGTGACTTAGGATACAATATTCACGTCGGAGATAATTTCTATGCTGGTTATAACTGTACGATATTAGATATGGCAGAGGTAAGAATTGGAGATAATTGTATGATTGGTCCAAATGTTGGTTTATACACAGCTGGCCATTCAATCGAACCAAAGGGCCGAAATAAAAGTGGTTATGCCATCCCTATAAATATTGGAAATGATGTGTGGATTGGTGGTAGTTGCGTCATTTTACCTGGAGTTACCATTGGAGATAATTCGATTATCGCTGCAGGTTCAGTTGTTACAAAAGATGTTCCCTCGAATGTGATAGTAGCGGGGAATCCAGCAAAAATGATTAAAAACATATAACGTTATTATTCTATTCTTTAATTTGCACTAAAACTGTAGTTAATATCAGAAACTGATACGTTCAAATCTACCGTCAGTATCTCGTTTAACATCGAAACTTATAGACGGTTCTTATGCTTCCATAGGAAGCGTGAGAACCGTCCCCATTTTGCCCCCTATCTAATTCAGGGTGATTGGTCGATTGTTCTCCATTATTGCTTTGTACAAACGAATATTTCCTTCTCTCTTTTCATATGAATCTGAATCCACCTTAAAGTTCTCACTTAAAGAGATGGTCCACACTGCTTCATCATTCTTTCTTAACACCACTGCCAATGTGCCAAATTGAACGATATTTTCCCATTCGAACAATTCGGTTTCTCGATTCACGTTAACAGTAATCCCCTCTGGAGCACTTATTACTTTGACGTCATCGCCTTCCCATGTACCATGGATTTCTGCTCCAACGTAATAATAAGAGGTCCCACCTCCACGATCACCATATGTAGCAATAAATTGCTGGATGGTATCATTTGATGATTTATATGTGACAGCAGCCACATCTTTAGCTAACCATTCGACTTTATACTTACCGACTGTCTTATATGGTAATGTCTCTTTCGGTCGACCTAATATTCCATAGTAAGAACGATAATAGACCGCTTCCCCACTCATTACATTTTCTTTAATAGACATAACATGTTTAAAGTCTGGAGAGATGCTTGTGATGTTTTTTATATTCTTGTTACTTTCATGAAGCAATATGATTTGACTAATGATTAGTAAGAGCGCAATACTAACCCCAATTAGCATCACCTTTCTCGTTATTCGGATTAAAAGAAAGATGGCTAATGCTATACAAAGAATACAGAGACTATTAATTATATAAAACAATCGATGATCAATATATTCTATTTGTAAACGAGTACTAGCAATTAAGAACCCGATTTGCATGGTGAATAGACCCATTGCACACAAGAATAGAATCCATCCTACGATCTTCATTAGTTTATCTTTATTCATTTGGATTGACCTCCATTGAAAATTCCCATGTCAGTCCGTTATCATTTGAAGTAAACAAGCCTTTCACTTTTCCTCCTTGATAATCACCATTAGGACCCTGGTTTACAAGCATGGTTAAATGATCACCCTCTTTTACCGGAACCTCGGCCGTAACAAAGATTTTATTATATTGTTCTGGTATCACGACGTTCGCCTTAGTCCATGTTTCACCACCATCTTGAGTGACATAGAAATCTGGCTCTTCAGGATTAATCGTTCCATATGACAAAAATCCAGTCGACTGATCAACAAAACCGCCATCAAAAAGCAATCTCGTATTCCCTGAATAAGCGGCTTCCTTCCACGTTTGTCCCCCATCATGTGTTAAAAAGACACGAGAGGCTTCCGAAGACATCGTGCGCTCCCCTGTAGCGATAATATAACCAAATTGGTCATTTAGAAAATCAACCTTTCTAAATCGCATCCCCAGAAATGGTTCCTCTACTACTGTCTCCTGCCAGTTGTTCCCTTGATCAATTGACCAAAGGAGTTGAAGCCTGTCATTCTCCCAACTAACCCCGTCAGAATAGATAATAGCGACTCGGTTTTCTGAAAAGAAATAACTGTTGTCAATCAATTCTTGTTGGGTGCCATTATACTCCCCAGCAAATAAATGATCTTTTTCAACGGGAACCTTTACCCACTCTTCTCCACCATTAAAAGTAAGATGAAGCTCATTGTTTTGTAGAGAATAGCTAATTTGGTCAGGATTGATTGCTTGTAACTCCTCCAACTCTGGAACTACCTGCTCATTTTGTTCCTCTTGGTGATGAATGTTCTCGTTAGGTTCACTCAGTTCGCGAGATTTTTCATTTGTAGCTCTGAAATAGACTACAGTCGAAATCAGCAAACCGATAAGCATGACACTTGATATAACTAATAAATTTTTTTTCACGAAAAACACTCCTGTTTTGTGGTTCAATTGTTATATGGATTCTTATTGTACTTACTAAATGTAGCTTACAACACAAGAATGCAGAGAAGAAATTATTTTTTCATAAAAATCACAACTTTTTTCCCGCTAGTACGTCTAAGTATTGAACTTTCACAAGGAGGGTTGTTATGACAATAGATAGGAAGGAACAAATTGCTGTTTGGTATGACCAACATAGTAAGTCCGTTTTAGACTTTATCTTGCTAATGGTTAGAGATTATCAGCAGGCTGAGGATTTGACTCATGAAACATTTATCAAAGCATTTTCTTACCTTGATTCATTTAAAAATCATTCAAGTGAAAAAACCTGGTTATTTAGTATTGCACATAATGTAACTGTTGATTTTTTAAGAAAGAAAAAACCTAGTAGATTATTGACAGAAGTATTGCTTTTCCAAAAGGACAAGAGCTTTTTACCTGAAGAAGCAATTCAAATAAAAGAGGAGTCACAGGAAGTTTATAAAGCAATTGGGAGACTCAAGGAGTCCTATCGTAAGGTTATAATCTTAAGAAAAATCAAAGGATTTTCTACTGAAGATACCGCAAGAATATTAGGTTGGAGTGAAAGCAAAGTGAAATCGACTCTTTTTAGAGCCATACCTATCTTAAAAAAACAGCTAAAGAAGGAGGGGTTCTTAGATGAGCAAATCATTTAATTATGGAGACTCAGATCGTTCTTTAGAGAAATTAAACACTGATATCCATTGGAATAAGAAATATCAAGAAGACTTAAAAAATAGAATCATCACGGATATTGAACATACTGATCTCCAAAATAAATCAGAGAATCGCTTTTCAATTAACACTCATAACTTCAGTCTCGGTCGGAGAGTCACTTATTCAATGATGGCATTAATGGTTTTAGTAGGGTTAATCATTGGTTCTTCATTCATTTCACCTGCTATGGCAGAAGTAGTTTCAAAGATCCCCTATTTAAATCGCTTGTTTCATTCAGAGCCAGTTATTGTGAAACTGATGGATCATTTAAGGAATGAAGGTTATCAAATTGCTAGCGTGAGTTCTTCCGGAAACAAAGTGATGGAAATTTATGTTGATGGCACAGAGGAATATGTACAAGGTGTAAGTAAAGATATTGAGAACATTGCAATAGAAACGCTTAAAACAAATGGTGTTGATGCATATACAGTGAAGGTTGTTCAAAATGAAATGGGAGAACTTGAACAACCAAGTCCTAAAGCACAAGAAAGCTATGAGGAAGCAAATAGAATTAATCAATCTTTAATACACGAACTAAACAAGCAAGATTATCCTGACGTTACTACTCAAGTAGGTACATCAGATGACTCAGGCGAATGGGTGCTTCATATCGTCATAGGTATTCCAACAACTGAAGAACAGCCTGAGAAGATTAAATCCATTGTAGAGACAGTATTGAAACAAGAAACGGAGAAAGAATTCACTCTCAAATATACATCCATCAATTTAAAGGTAAGAGAACAGGAAAATCGCTGGGGTTCTGTGATAACTACAATGATCGATGGACTCTATAGTAAAAAAGAATTCAAAGTAAATGGATTCTCTTATTCCGCACATCCACAGCCAATGACATTATCTATTAAAACAACCATTTCCTCCTCTAATTCTGAAAGTAAGCAACTTGGGATGAAGATTGAAGAAACGGTTAAAGAATTCTTAGAATCAGATGATGTGAAGAAAGTGATTGGCGATGATAAGTATCAGATTAATGTTTATAGTAAGGACAAAAAGAAAATAAATTAATTTCATTTACGTATCTCTAAAAAGTCATTTTTCATTTAAAAACGGCTTTAAATTAGGAATCATTTCCACTGTTCTAGTGTCGAATAGACTATAATAACTTAAAATAGTGTCACACCACTTCACCATTCGGAGGCGACCTGCATTGGTAAAAAAAATGGTCATAACAGTACTATTATTAGCGTTTATCATAGGCATCTATTTTTTTCCAGCAATATCTACAAATCATAATAATATCACCACTATTCCTTCTACATCCTTAGAGAAAGGAATTTGTGAAAGAGTCACAGAACAATTTGGTGATTGTAAAATTCTATTATATGATTCTACCTCACATATAGTATTTGCAGAAAGTAGTTCTGGAATCGTCCCTGTACTAACAAATAAAGAATTTACAGCATTTAAGAAGATCATTTATCCCATCTTAGACTTCCAGGAGTTCGCCGAGGAAAAAGTGGAAAGAGGATCAATTGACTGGAGAGCTGAAAATAACATACAAAATGATTTTTCCATGATATACGGGTTTGCTGAAGATCATGCGAAAACCATTGTGATCGATAGCGAAAATAATATACAGCCCCACAGATTTTTAGTTAGAGAACATTTATGGGTGTGGTACGCCACATTCGAAAAGGATGAAGTGAAATTACCAGTTGAAGTGACTGTTTATGATGCGGAAGGTAAAAAAGTCCAATAAGTAATCAGGGGAGGGAGAGCTTCCCCTTCCCATTTGATTAAAAATTGAACCAGCTTTGTAGTAATTGATACAGCATTCCTTCAAACAGGAGATCAAGGATTCCTGCTATGACTACAATAGCTATCACTATCGTCAAAATCAATTTCTTATTCTTCAAAACAATCCCTCTTTTCTATGCTTCCTTCAGGACGGTTCTTGTGCTTCTTAGGAAGCATGAGAACCGTCCCCAACATATTCATCATAGTCTAAAACTTCAATGACCTCAGACCAATGTAAAACTGTTCCAACGAAATCCTTTATGTCGAGCCCTTTCATTTCATAGCTATCTTCTGTACCCACAGTACCAGTTGCATCTTCTATAAACGTCACCTTAAAGCCGCGATCATACGCAGCAATCGCGGTAAACATGCAACAAAACTCGGTATTAAAGCCAATGATAAATAAATGGTCAACACCCAGTTCCTCTAGCTTTTTAGATAACTCCGTTTTGAAAAATGAACTTGGTGTTGATTTCACAATGACGTCCTCAGCGTATGGTGCTAACGAAGGATGGATTTCAGAACCAACAGAATCCCTATACAGTGGACTCTCTTCCATCTCATCGAAATGTCTAATAAATATGACTGGTAATCCTTTATCTTTAAAGTCAATGATCACTTTTTCCATCTTTGAAAGTTCCTGCTCAAAATTACCAAAACTAACAATCCCATTTTGTACATCAATAACCAACAAAGCTTTCATACGAGGTATTCACCTTCTTCTATAGAATGAATACTTACTTCCATAAGCGCAAATTGAAATCCTTCTTTTCATAGAAAAAACTTCGTTTACTGATTTTTAAGTAAACAGCAGATGGTAAAATAATGAGTTAAGAAGATTAATTGTCTACTAGGAGGCGTACTAGGATGGAGCATTGCATTTTTTGTGAAATCATTTCCAAAAGAGAAATGGCCTATATCATTTATGAAAATGATCATGTTATTTGTTTCTTAGACAAGTTTCCAATCAACAAAGGACATGTTTTAATTGTACCCAAGCGTCACTATCCAGAGTTCAGTGAAGTGGATTCGAAAAGTCTCACTGAAGTTATACTTGTTGCTCAAAAAATCGCACAATCCCTTGAAAAATCTTTATTAACCGATGGTATTACTGTGATGCAAAATAACGGGATGTTCAAGGATGTTGAACACTATCATATGCATATCATACCAAGATTTAGAGAGGATGGCTTTTCCTGGAACGAACCTGAAATTGAAGTAATTGAGGATGAGTTTGAAGCAATAAGGCAGAAGTTAATAGGAAACTTGTCATAATGACGTAAAGACCTTCTACCATGAAGGTCTTTAGCACACTTTTTTATTTCGATGTATACCTATCTTCATTTTCATAAGTAAACAACTTCGCTAATTCAATCAATTCAGCTGCATTAAAATCATCAGTTGCTACTGACTGAGAGTAGAAATAATAAATATTCTTGTCAGTAATGACCTGTAATCCACTAAATCTTACTGTGCCGTCTACGCTTTCTTGGAGGACTGCTCTCTGTCCTGCAATCTCTATTTCTTCGGTCGTATATGCTTGTGCAGGATACTCAGGATGGGCTAATGCCATCTTCACTCTTTCATCCACGGATTGATGGTGCCTCTGTGTGTGAACAGAAATATACCTACCAACAGTAGTTGTAGAGTAATGGGCAGATATGGAGAAGTTCACTTTATCTCCCGCTTTATCCATAACTACATTTAATTCTGGTTCCCCATTGATCGTTTCTATTTTCTTATATGCATCCAATGGATACACTGTGTGTTTATGCCCTTCTTCAGTTAATACAATTTGTTGTTTCCCTTTGATATCTTCAATTGTATAATGAATACCTTCAATAAACTCATTCACTTCGCCCCTACTGACTGGTTGAACTCCCTGCTTATCAATGGAAAACTGATCTTCACTTTCTAGAAAAGTATGGATCGAAAATAGCCCAATTAGTAAAAGAACGACTGTTATTACACTGGGAGTCCATCGATTGAACTGAGCCTTCACCTTCAATTTCCACTCATCCTTATTGATCTCATTGAATATATTTTTTCCAACTCGCTTTTTACTGTCTAGATTCCATTCAATCTTCTGATCTAGTGTTTTCAGAGTGTAGCTTAAATAAGGCTTTTCTTCATGAGAGTTCTTCATAAGTAAATCCCTCCTCAATGAGCTTGCTTTCTAATTCGCTCAATCCTCTTGATAATGTTGATTTAACTTTACTTTCTGACCACCCTAAGATTAGCGCCGTTTCTTTCGTCGAGAATTCCTTTACTTTTCTTAGGAGGATGACTTCGCGATAGGTCTCTTTTAAACCTGAAAGAATATGATAGAACTCACCAATTTCCTCTTGGATAACCACTAATTGTTCCGATGAGGGTGATACGGTGTTCTCTTTTACATGTAGGATTTGCTTAATAAGTCTTGTTCTTTTCTCTCTTCTTAGAGAATCAATTGCAAGGTTTCGTGCAATTTTGAATAGCCATGTTTTCTCCGAAGACAAATAGTCAAAATGGTGAAAGCTCTTGTACCCTTTGATAAACGTTTCTTGCGTCAAATCCTCTGCTTGATGGACATCCTTAAGCATGATGACTAAATATTTAAAGATGGAATCACTATGATGCTCGTACCAATCTCGCAATTTCACCTTCTTTTCATTGTCAGAGAACACGTAAGGTCCTCCTTTCTGTTTTTAATATCTAATAGACGAATAAATTAATCATTTGGTCGCAAAAATGGTAAATTGACTCGATAATCAAAAAAATTAGTCATTTTTCAAAATAAAACAATTATTTATCTTATAATTATAGTAAATGTGAGGTGAAAATAAATGAACTTATTCCTTCTTGTATGAATCGTTTGAAAACTAACTGAAGCACGTTCGCTGTAATCTTTACTCCATACTCTGAAAATCTACTTAACTGGAGGGAGTAAAGAATGAACTATATTAATGCGGAACGTGTATTACCAGAAGAAGTCATTAGATTGATTCAACAATATGTAGATGGTAAGCCGTTATATATTCCAAGAAAAACAGAAAACAAAAAATCTTGGGGTGAGAATAGCGGAACACGAGAATCACTTAAAAAGAGAAATAAAGACATTTATACAGACTCACTTCAAGGAGTTAGTATAGGTGACCTAGCCAGAATGTATTTTTTATCTGAGAAAAGTATACAAAGGATCATTCGACAAGAAAAATCACAACATGTATAAGCGAATTCAGGATACTTATTTTTCTTGTAAGTATCCTTTTTTGCTCAAAAACTTTTCCCACTAGTTTTTGAGGTTTCCTTTCCTCACAGCGATTGGTAAGATATTACAAGATAGTAAGAATCTTGATAAATAAGCCTGATTTATGTGGGAGGAATAATAGTATGACTACTATTTTGAAACAATTGACAGCCATGCAGGACAAAATTGAGTTCTCAGGTACGACACTTGTCAAAAGGAACAAAGAAGTGGTGGCAGAACGAAGTAATGGTTATGCCAACCGTTCTGAAGAAATTAAAAATAACAACTTTACTCGATTCGGGATCGCATCTGGATGTAAGCTTTTCACAGCAATAGCCATTTGCCAGCTTGTTGAACGTGGGAAGCTATCATTTGATTCAACATTAAAGGAGTGCCTAAATATTCCTTTTCCTGCTTTCGATGAATCTATCACGATTCATCATTTACTTACACATACTTCTGGGATCCCCGATTATTTCGATGAGGAAATAATGGAGGACTTTGAGGAATTATGGGTGCAAAACCCTATGTATAGAATAAGAAAGTTAGAGGATTTCTTACCTTTATTTCAAAACCATTCGATGAAACTGAATGTTGGCGATAGGTTTCATTACAATAATGCGGGGTATATTGTGCTTGGGTTAATTGTTGAACAGGCCAGTAGGATCCCCTTCACAGATTATATTCAAGAACATGTATTTAATAAAGCCGGTATGAAGAACTCAGGATATTTTGAATTTGATGCATTACCACCAAATACGGCTATTGGTTATATTGACTTTCCTAATCGAACGTGGAAAACAAATATCTATTCCCTTCCTGTAAAAGGAGGACCTGATGGTGGAGCATACACGACGGTACAAGACATGGATAAGTTGTGGGACGCACTGGTAAATGGGGAGCTTTTAGGTAAGCATTACACACAAAAATTACTTACCCCTTATGTCTATACAGAGGAAGATGATAGTTGGTACGGATATGGTGTTTGGATTGATAAAGAAAATGAGGTTATAAAAAAATATCATATTATGGGCTATGATCCAGGTGTTAGCTTTCATTCTGCTTATTACCCTGAAACCAATTACAAGGTTGTTGTGTGTTCAAACAAATCAGAAGGGGCATACGACATGATGAGAGTGATTGAAGAGGGATTTACAAAGGACATATCATAATATAAAGGAAAGTTTAACAGTGTATATTGGAGGCGTATTGTTTGGATCGATTATTATTTGTATTTGGATTACTAATGTTTATCTTCTGCCTCATATTCTTTGTCATGAATTTTATTGGTGAGTATGATGGAATGACATTAATTTGGACATTGTTCGGCATGTTAAACGCAGGAATTGCAATAGGTGTTTCTGAGATTTTAAGTACATTGAAATATAAGAAATAAAGAGTGCAAGCCTGTATCAACAGATTAGTTAATCACTAATCAAAGATACAGGCTTGCACATTGAGGCTATCTACTGTTCCTTCTCCCTCTTCCCCCAGATCCAGATTTACTTTCTGATCTGCGGTGATCGGAGTTTCTTCTTGTTGACGATTCATTTCCTCTTCTTCTGTCATTCCCTCTTGCTTCAGGACCTCGAGGTCGGGATTTTCTAATTTGCTCATTTCGTTCCTGCTGATAGTCTTCTCTGTCAGGAATACTAACCCCTTTGATCACTTGCTTTTCCAAGGTTTGATTGATTCCTATTTCAATCATACGTAAGAAGTCGAGATCCTTTGGTGCGACTAGGGTAAAAGCAATTCCGTCTCCACCCGCACGGCCGGTCCGTCCAATTCGGTGAACATAGCTCTCGACATCATGTGGGATATCATAATTGAATACATGGGTGACCCCTTCAACATCAAGACCTCTTGCTGCTACATCGGTTGCGACTAGGAACTGAGTCTTTGCTTCACGGAAACGTTTCATTGCTTTTTCACGTTTCGCTTGTGTTAAATCACCGTGTAACTCGTCTGCTTCATAACCATTTGCCACCAGTGCATCGTACAGCTTCTTCGCACGAATCTTTGTCCGGCAAAAGATGATCGCTAGGAACGGTCGTTGTTCTTCAATTAAATGAAATAAAGTCGCTTGTTTTCTACGGTCAGTCGTTTCAATAACAACTTGTTTGATTTCTTCAACGGTTACTTTTTTCGCCTTCACTTCGATTAACTCTGGCTCAGTCATATACTTTTTCGCTAAGGACTGGATTTCCTTTGGCATTGTTGCTGAGAATAGCATCGTTTGCCGAGTTGAATAGGTCTCGTGAATGATGTCATCCACCTCTGGCAAGAATCCCATATGTAACATTTGATCCGCTTCATCTAATACCAGCATTTCCACGGTGGATAGATCAATGGTTTCACGACGAATATGATCTAGTAATCGTCCTGGAGTCGCAACGACGATATGCTGTGCCCCTTTTAGCTTTTTCAATTGGTGTGCAACATCCTGCCCACCATAGACTGCAAGGACATTTACCCCTTCAAGGTTCTCAATCATTTTCTTGATTTCTTTTGAAATTTGCTGAGCTAATTCTCGTGTTGGTGTCAAAATCAGTGCTTGCACATCTGAGCGGTTTACATCTATTTTTTCAAGAATCGGTAGGACAAATGCTAATGTCTTTCCCGTCCCTGTTTGTGCTTTTGCAATGACATCCTTTCCTTCAAGAACTGCGGGAATCGTTCGTTCCTGGATCGGAGTTGGTTGCACAAGTCCTAATGACTTTAATGTATGGTTAATTTCCTTTCGAATGCCAAGCTGTAAAAAATCAGGCAATATCATCACGTCTCTTTTCTTATAAGAATGCTTATTTACTATAGCATATTATTCAGCAAACACTATACTTGAATCGTATCTCCGACCGCAAAAGAATAGCTAGAGATCGTTCCTTGAGGAAATTCAATGACCGATGTCGCATGCTTAATCGGAAAAATCAAGGTCCACGGCTTCACATTTTCTTTTAATGCGATAATTCTCATCTCTTCATTCAAGAACACGACATCAATTGAAAAAAACATAAAGAACATATGAATCGAGTTACAAGGCTTAATCCAGATTCCTTCATTCTCAATTGGTTCAACCCGAAACATCAAGCCTTTAAATCGTTTGAAAAACGTATGGTATTCTTTAACCTGAATTGGTATTTCCTTACTTTTTTCTCCAGTTTGTAATTTCATAAGCACCAAATCCCTTATGATGAAGTATTATAAGCTTTGTCAAATTGTTCTTATTTCACTCTTTCCAGATTCATGTAGGACATGAAATAATTTGTCATTGGTGAAGAACTCTAGAGGTGATATGATTTCTTCACAGGCAGCGAGACACGGGCGATGAAAGACGTGAATCAATCTCGTTATCGTTGTTTACACTAATGATAAGGGCAAACCAAGGGAAACCTTGAGACGCAAAGCTATAGGGGCTTCATCGACTGAGTCGATATGCCAGCCAGTTGCCGAAAATAGTTGAACTTTAAACTATTCTTCGGGGGATATTTTTTAGCAATTCCGTACTAAAAAAATCCTGAAGGGTGGAATATATATCATGAAAAAGCAAATCAAACGTTTCATTAAGGATGAGAAGGGTCAAGGGATGACTGAGTACGGTTTAATCTTAGGAGTTGTTGCACTAGGTGCGATTGGTGCATTCTGGGCATTCGGTGACACATTAACAACTAAAGTTGGCGAAGTAACAACAAACATTACAAATGGTTTTACTAAACCATAAAAATAAACATTCATTCAATAGATAGATAAAAAAACACATTTTAAAATCCTACTTTCCGTCTTGCAATAGGCAGTGAAAGTAGGATTCTTTACGGGGGGAGAAACTTTATGACAACAATGATCTTAGTAATCGCCTTAGTCATTTCATTCTTCACAGATGTAAAACAAAGAAAAATTCTTAATATCGTCACTTTACCAGCTATCCTAATCGGGATTATTTCAAATACTGTAACAAGTGGCTTTCACGGTCTTCTTTTTAGCCTATTAGGTGTCTTAACAGGATTTGCGTTATTATTTATTCCTTATGTATTGAACGGTATGGCTGCTGGTGACTTGAAATTAGTGATGGCAATTGGCGCGTTAAAAGGTAGTGCATTTGTATTCGGTTCTTTCTTATATATTGCGTTATTTGGTGGAATAATAGCTCTTATCATCTTACTTTTCCAAAAAGATTTCATGAACACGTTAAAACGAATGGTCGTTTCGGCACAATTTAGAACATTAGATAGCTTAAGCAAAAAAGAGTATCACCACGCATTTCCATATGGTGTAGCGATAGTGTTAGGGACTTTCAGTTATTATGGAATGAACCTGTTATAAGAATGATATTTCATGCGGAGTGACGAATCATGACAAGCAACCAAAGAGGTCAAGCAACAGTTGAATTAGCATTTTCACTCGTTATACTCGTACTTTTTCTATTCGCAATCATTGATTTCGGACGTATTTTCCATGCTTATTTAACGCTTGATCATGCAAGTCGAGAGGGTGCTAGAATCGCCAGTGTGGGTGCAACAGATTCTGAGGTGATTGCACGTGTCAAGGGCTCAGCCCCTCTCCTTGATTCAACAACAGTGTCTGTTTCGATCACTCCCCTTCCCCAAGATCGAGTAAGAGGGTCATATGTAACCGTTGAACTCGCATACCCTATTTCTTTCTCGGTCCCCCTCCTTGCGAATGTAGCACCAAATCCTCTTACCCTTCGTTCAAAAACCGTGATGAGGGTGGAATAAGATGAAGAGATTGTTGAAGAATGAAAACGGACAAGTCATCATCTTAGTTACCCTCTGGTTAACTATTTTTCTTGCATGTACAGCACTTGTGGTCGATGTCGGTTCTTTATATCTCGAGAAAAGTCGATTGCAAAATATTGTCGATGCCTCAACCCTTGCTGGTGCCCAAGAGCTTCCTGCTAATTTCATAAAGGCTCAGGCTGAAGCTGTGAATACAATTATCGCGAATAACGGAAATCCAAATAATTTTTCGATTGAAACAAATACTACCCATACAATGATTGAAGTGAGAGGAAGAATCACAGGAACATTGTTTTTTGCAACAGCCTTAGGGATTGATGAGCCTATCATTGAAGCAAGCGCACGAGTCGAGCTCCAGCCCTTGACCGCTGTTACTGGTGCGATTCCACTTGGGATTTTGCATTCCACTACGATGAATTTTGGAACAAAGGTTGCACTTAAGGTCAGTGATTCAGCCAATGGAAATTTTGGAGCGATTGCTCTCACAGGACCAGGTGCAAAGAATTATGAAACCGATTTAACCTATGGCTACGGAGCTCAATTATATGTTGGGGAATTATTAAATACGGAAACAGGAAAAATGGCTAATCCCACTGTCAACGCAATATCGAAACGGATCTCTGATTGCCCAAATGCGACCTATTTAAATTACTCACAAGGTTGTTCTCGCGTTGTGATTGTTCCGATTTATGTTCCAGTGCAAGGAACAAGTCAAAAAATCGATCAGGTCAGAATCGTCGGTTTTGGTACGTTCTTTATCGATCACGTGACTTCAACAAGTGTAGGCGCAGCGGTAGAAGGTTATTTTATCAGAAGCAATCATTCCGGTGATTCTGCACCCGGGCAACATGATTATGGAACATATAGCTATAAATTGACCAGATAGATGGTGATATGAGTGAATACGAAAAAACTATGGATGTTTGCGATTATATTTGGGCTGGTGATGTCAGTGTTATTCTTCATGATGACGTCGATGAATAACAACGCAACGGTTTCAGAACCTCCTCCACCTGAAGAGAACGTAGATGTAGCTGAAGATATTGAACCGACAAGTGACTCGATACCAATTGAAATTGGCCATCGAGCGATTACACTCCCTGTTGATGAGATTCAAAGTGTATCAAGGTTTGTCAAACCTGGCTCTTACGTTGACATGATTTCAGTAATTAATGGGAATCCGAGTACGGCACAGCTTTTACTACAGGATGTCAAGGTTTTAGCTGTTGGTACAACGACTGAAAATACCCAAGTAGAAGCTGCTGCAACTGAGACTCAGGACCCTTATACGATGGTGACTGTTGAATTGGATCCAGAAGATGCAGTTCTTCTAACACTTGCAAGACAAAACGGATTTATCACACTTATACAACGTGCCACAGATGATCATGAACGAACACCAAATGTCAATCTATCATTAGAGCAGTTGATTAAGGGGCAGATACCACAATGATGATTCACTACTTTATTTATTCAGACAAGCAAATGTACTCTAGTGCGGTAAAAATGATGCTCGATGACTTAAAAATTCAAAGTCGAATTTTTGATACACTCCCAGATTTAAGAGACGAAATTAGTGATTCCAAAGGAACTGTCATGATTATTGGGCCAAACTCTGCTCAAGACCCTTATGACATTTGTCAGGAATTATCCCGAATGTACCCGCTAACATCTGTTTTGCTTTTATTACATAAGGAATCCATTGATTTGAAGCAAGCGATGTTCTCAGGTGCAGTTGATGTTGTTGATATTGATAGTGATGAATCTGAGGTCATTAAGGCCATTAAAAAAGCAGAAGAAGTCATTAGGATTAAGGTGAAGCACGACCAAGAAATGAATGGGATTGTGAGAGAAGCAAAGGTCATCACTGTTTGTAGTACAAAGGGCGGAGTTGGGAAAACGACGATTAGTGTCAATATTGCTGCAGCATTGAACAAACACCGACTAAAAGTTGCTGTCCTAGATTTGGATTTGCAGTTTGGGGATGTCTCTCTCCTTTTCGATCTTCAGCCAACTCAAACCATCTACGACTGGGTGAAGCAATCCTATGAAAATGGGGATAAATCCTATGATCGCTTTTTGTCAAAGCATCCATCAGGAATCGATGTATTAGCCGCTCCCTCTCTCCCTGAATTTGCAGAGTTAATTAGCGGAGAGCATATTCTTTATTTAATTGAGGCGATGAAGCAGGAATATGACATGATCATTATTGATACCCCACCTTCTTTCGTTGAAACAAGCTTGGTGGCACTTGAAAATTCTGATGTTATTTTACTGATTGCTTCTTTGGACCTCCCTGCTCTTAAGAACGGGCAGCTTGCGATTGAGACCCTTAACTTATTAGGTTTAGAAGATAAAATCAAGGTGGTTTTAAACCGCGATTCGAAAACCGAGAGAATGTCGATAGAGCTCGTCGAAAATGTACTCGGGCGAAAGATTGAAGCAAGCATTCCGAGTGATTACCACACGGTCATCTCATCAATTAATAAAGGAGAATCATTTGTCTCTGGCGAACCAAAAACTGCCGTTGCCAAAGCAGTGATGAAATTGACGAAGCAACTTATCTCGAAGATGCCTTCTGAAATAGAGACACGAATTGAAGAACCGAAGAAAAAAGGATTTTCTTTTTTTAACCGGAAGAAGAAATAGGAGGAGATTGTCTTGTCCCTATTACAAAGAATCAATGAAAAGAATCTCTCAACTCCATCAAACCGGGGGCAGAAGGATACCTCGATTCAAAAACGCGAATCCAATACTCCCCCACAGGAATCCGAATTAAGAAAACAATTGCATAGCCATTTAATCTCTGAATTAAAGAAGAAGCCAACGCTAACAGATGAAGAACAACAAGCCTTAATCGAGAAAGAAGCCATGAACTTCTTAAATGATAAAAGTGATCGCTTGTCATTTGAAGGAAAGCAAGAATTGATTGACGCTGTTTCTGATGAATTAATTGGCTATGGCCCGATCACCACTTTATTAGAAGACACTGATGTCTCTGAAATTATGGTTAATGGTCCCTACCAAATATATGTTGAGAAAAAAGGGAAGCTCGTATTGAGCGATTCGTATTTCAGAGACGACGATCATGTCTTGCAGGTGATTGAAAAAATTGTCTCCCCTCTTGGCAGACGGATCGATGAAAGCAGCCCAATGGTTGACGCTCGCTTACCTGATGGTTCACGTGTGAATGCAATTATCTCTCCACTTTCATTAGTAGGGCCATCCATAACCATTCGGAAATTCCCTCAGAATCGGCTACAAATTGATGACCTTATTCGCTTTGGTTCGTTAACAGAGGACATGGCTGACTTTCTTGATGCTTGTGTCAAAGCTAGGTTGAACATTTTTATCAGCGGTGGGACAGGAAGTGGAAAAACAAGCCTACTGAATGTTATGTCCTCCTTTATCCCTCATGATGAACGAATCATTACGATTGAGGATGCTGCAGAGCTTCAGTTACTTCAGGAGCATGTTGTGTCCTTAGAAACAAGACCTGCGAATATCGAAGGAAAAGGTGCGATTTCGATTCGAGATTTGGTGAAAAATTCATTACGGATGAGACCTGATCGAATTATTATTGGAGAGGTTCGTGGTGGTGAGGCTTTGGACATGCTTCAGGCGATGAATACTGGGCATGATGGCTCTCTAGCAACCGGTCACTCCAACTCCCCACGTGAGATGCTCTCTCGTCTTGAAACGATGGTGCTCATGGCCGGGATGGACCTTCCGATTCGTGCGATTCGCGAGCAAATTGCTGGTGCCGTTGACTTAATTATCCAGCAATCTCGATTAAAGGACGGAAGCCGTAAGATCGTAAACATTACTGAAGTGATTGGTATGGAAGGAGAAACGATTGTCCTTCAGGATGTATTCTTGTTCGATCAAACTGGAATGAGTGCGGAGGGGAAAGTGATTGGCAAACATAAGGCTACTGGAATTCGTCCATACTATGCGGAAAAGCTTGAACAATACGGTTATGAGCTTGAAGCAAGTTGGTTTAATGGAGAGTGAGAACTCATGATGACAGTGATTATATTTATTGTTGCTACCCTCAGCTTTGGCTATATCGGAAGCTTGATTGTTAAGAAAACAAAGCGTGTTGAAAGACGGATTGAGCAATTAATGGTAAAGAAAGTGCCAGACACTGAAATAACGACGGAGAGAAATGCCCCGAAAAAAACCCATTTGAAGGATTGGGTAAAGCGTTTAGCTAAAAACGTTCGCACAACTGACCAAAAGCAACAGAAGCTTGAGCATGAATTAGAAAGTGCCGGGATACCGATTAAGGTGGAAGAATTCATTACGATTAGAATTGCGCTATTTTCAATTACGCTTTTACTTTCTATCTTACTGGGGGTTCAATATTTCTTTGCCCTTTTAATCGGTTTTGTCAGCTGGAAGCTTCCATCAATTTATATTAAACGGAAAAAGGAAAAAAGAGTGGCCGCTTCTGGTGCTCAACTTCCTCAGGCCCTTGAAACGATGGCAAGTGCGATGAAATCTGGATTTAGCTTTATGCAGGCTATGCAGCATGTGGCAAAGGAGATGCCTGACCCGATTGGGATTGAGTTTTTGCGGACAATCAAGGAAATTAATCTTGGCATCTCCATGGATGCAGCTTTCGATCAATTATTAAAAAGGTTGCCTAATAAGGATTTAGAAATGGTGTTAACAGCTGTCCTGATCCAGCGTTCCACAGGTGGGAACCTCGCTCAAATCTTGGAAACCATTCACGAAACGATATCAGATCGGGTTCGAATGAAGGATGAGTTGAAAGCACTTACTTCGCAAGGAAGGATTTCAGCACTTGTCATTACGCTCCTCCCTGTTGGTCTTGGTTTACTATTAAATCTCATGAACCCCGAATATTTCACTCCAATGCTGCAGCATCCCCTAGGCTGGGCCTTACTGGGCGGCGGGATTGTTTCTGGAACGATTGGTTGGATACTGATTCAGAAGATTGTTACGATTGAGGTGTAAGAAATGCTCTCATTTTTCTTTTGGCTGTTTTCATTCTTGTTTTTTAGCTGCATAGGATTTCTGCTATTACTGTTTTTTTATAAGGAAAAAATGGTGATTTACCGTCGTGTTGCACCGTTTATTTCTGGACATGGACAACACGAGCAAATCGAGGACCTTGACGAGTTGAAGCAGAAGAGTCTGTATGAACGATTGATTCAGCCACAGTTGATCAAAATCCGGGAAATGGCTGAGGGGCGCTTACCGAAGCAGAAAATGGCTCAAATTGAGAAACGATTACAAGCAGCTGGCCATCCCTTTGGTCTTTCAGCAAGTGACTTTCTATTAGTTCAAATTTTGTTACCAGTAGCTATCTTCTTAGTGTTCTCTTTACTCCTTGTTCCCGCTGCTGATGAAAAGATGAAAATGCTGTTTTTGGCTTTGGTTGGTTCTATGTTTGTCCTCATGTACCCAAATTATTATTTAGCTGCTAAAAGTAAGCAACGTACGAAGTTAATTGATAAGGCGATGCCGGATTTCTTTGATATGTTAAATGTCTCAATTGAAGCTGGGATGGGCTTAGATGGTGCGTTAAAAAAGGTGTGTTCTCAAATTGACTCGCCTTTATCAAAGGAATTTCTATCTGCATTAGACGATATGAAGCTTGGAAAATCAAGAAAGGTTGCCTTTGCTGAATTAAGAGAACGCGTCCCTTCTGAGTTTTTCCAAAGCGTAATGTCCTCGATCATTCAAGCTGATCAAATGGGAATTGGGATGAGCAAAGTGCTGCGCACACAATCTCAGCGAATCCGTGAAAAGCAACGATTCCAAGCAAAGGAACAAGCCATGAAAGCCCCGGTTAAAATGCTAATACCAATGGTTTTCTTCATCTTCCCTACGTTGTTTATCGTGTTAATTGGGCCAGTTGTTGTGAACCTTGTGACACAGTTTTTTTCTTAAGAGAAAAGAAGAGACTGACATTGAATCAGCCTCTTCTTACTTTCTTACTCTTAGCTTGTTCTTCTTCGATTCCAAATAAATAATACAGATCCAGCGAGTAACAACACGAATCCGGCTAATAAATAATTGAATGTATTTGTAGCCGTATTTGGAAGTTCATTCGTTTTTCCTACATTTGGGTTCTTTGGTTTATCTGGCTTCTCATTTTGTGGTTGTTCTGGTTGCTCTGGTTGTTCCGGTTGCTCTGGCTGTTCCGGTTGCTCTGGTTGCTCCGGTTGCTCTGGCTGTTCCGGCTGTTCCGGTTGCTCTGGTTGTTCCGGCTCAGGAGTTGGTTCCGTTGATTTAACTAAAGTTAATACTCCAAATACAGAAGTATCCTGATATCCAGTACCTGTCGTGTCATTCCATGTAGCTGCGCTTTGACGAGCCCCGTCTTTTGCGTCATTGATTTGAACGTCAAAGCCAATTTTTGTGTTATCTTCTGGCGTAATCGTTCTTAAAGGAATCTTCACTTCTACTGTATAGCCATTACCTGAAACATGAGTAGCAGATTCAAATCCTTCTGCAATGCTTCCAGGATTGAACGTCGTTTCATTGTCAAAATTCACGCGATATTGTCCATCATCCCCTTCATAGAATGATGTTTTTCCATTATTCTCATCTACAAACACTTCAATTGAATCCTGTTCCCATGCATTTTGACTTGATTTATCAAGCTGTGAATCACTTACTCGAATTAACGCATATAGGTTTTCTTCATCCCATAGGACTTTTGCAACTCCTGTTGCTCCCTGCCAAGCCGATTGATAACGATTCACCTCAAGTTCAGGTGCATCACTCCAAACATCATCAATCGTTCCGTCAATTACTGGTGTACCAAATGTAGCTGTTCCAAGCGTGGCTTCTTTTTCTTCAAAATCATATTCTGCAATAAATTTATCTGGATCAATAACTGCATAATAGGCTGGTTTCGCTTGCATGTCCTTATCAAATAGCAATGGACTTTGAGCTGCTCTCCAGCTAGTTGCATCATTTAATCCCCAGAACGTGACTCGAGAAATATGCTCCGAATGCTCTTTGTATAACTTAAATAATTGAGCATACAAATATCCTTGTGCAATTGCTTGATCTTCTGTTTGAACATTATTGCTTCCCGCAGTCACATCAAGCTCTGTTACACCAACTTCTACTCCCAACGAAATAAACTTTTCTAATGAACGTCTAACATTTTCTGGATTCGTATTTAAGTTGTAGTGTCCCTGCATACCGATTCCATCAATGAGAAGATCGCCATCATGCTCAGCAGCATACTTCTCATTGATTTCTTTGACCATTTGATAGATGGCTTCAGCTTTATTTTGATTATCATCGTTGTAATCATTGTAATACAGTTTAATGTCCCATCCATTTGCCTCAATGACTTCTTTGGCAGCGAGATACGCCTGCTCAATATAATCTGTTCCAATCGCTTTTAACCAACCAGATTGACGTAATGATGCCTTCCAATCTGAAGGATTTGGTGGGTTATCGTTCATAGCTTCATTGACAACATCCCAAGAAACCACGTTTGGTCCGAAATGCTCAACCACAGTTTGAACATGGTTTCTTAAATTAGCCAGTGCCACGTCACGACTTAACGGATTCCCGTTCGAATCTGTATGCAACGCTTCATTTGATTGCTGATGCCAAACAAGAACGTGACCATGCATCTTCAAGCCTTGTGCTTTTGCTTTCTCGACAAGCTCATCTTCAGCGGTGAAATCAAATTCGCCTGCATCATTGTAGGCATAACCTGGTTTTAATGCATTCTCTGCTGTCACAAGATTATGATGCAGCTTCAGCAACTCAAGTCGTTTCCCTTCAAATTCTGAACTAGAAACGGCGTTACCAATTAAGAAGTGGTCTTTGTACACATCCATAATTGGAGTTAACTCCTCAATTTCAATCGGTGCTGAACCAGTAGGCTCAAATGTAATATCATCAATATAGAATGATGCTGTACTATTATTTGAGCTTTCTACGTAAATCGTTAAGAATTCATTTCCTACACTGCTGTATCGATACGTCCCTTCTAATTGAACCCATCCGTCTGCAGTGCTTACCGTTTTTCCTTGAAGGTTATTGTAGCTGGCACCATCTCCGTCACCTACCTGTGTTGATAACTGAAGCTGAGAAGTATCTGGTGAAATCAACTTCACCCAAGCTGAAATCTTATATTCTGCCCCTTTGTCAACATATTGCTCAACACGTAAGGCTGGACCATGCCATGTATTTGATCGATTCTCAACTTTTAGCGCATAAGAACCATCTTCTGTATGATTCGCTTCATCAGTTACCGTTAGCGTTTCAGAACCATGTCTTCCTTCAAAACCACCTGTTGATTGATCTTCAAAGGTAATGGTTGTGAATGGTTTTGCAGGTTCTCTTGGCTCTTCTACGCCCGGCTCTTCCTCACCACCACCAGGAGTTTCCTTCTCAGTAATCAGAAGATCACCAAGATAGAAAGGAACCGTTTTTCCCTCCTCGTTCGATTGAATTCGTAATGCTCGATCCTTAGTAGTATCAACAGTGAATTCTCCTGTTAAAATAAATGCTTGTCCTGCCTCAAAATTGGCATTTAAGTACAAGCCATTGTAGCTGTCTACATTTTGCAGTAAAGCCTGTGCACCACTAGGAACACTTACACTACCATCAACATAACCTGTCGCAGTAATTGTATAGGTTCGACCATGTTCCATCCCAATACTGCTGAAGCTTACTTCAATACCGTCCCAATTGTTAGCCCTTCCACTTACAAGCAAGGCGTTTCCATCATCATTTCCATCAAAAACAATGCCTGACGTTGGAGTCAACTGAGCATTTCCACTTTTCGTGGCGACACCAACACCACTTTCAAACGTTTCATGATAGACTACTTTTTCAGTAGCAGGTTCTTCCACTGGTTCTTCTGTCGCTTTTTCAGCTGTGATGAGAAGGTTGCCTATGTAGAAGGGAACCGTTTTTCCAGCTTCATTTGATTGGATTCGAAGAGCTCGATCCTTACTTGTATCAACTGTATACTTTCCAGTTAACGTGAATGCTTTGCCTGCCTCAGCAGTTGCATTAAGAAACAAGCCATTATAGCTATCCACATTTTGAAGCAAGATCTGTGCATCACTAGGGACTTCCACATCTCCGTCAACATAACCAGTTACAGTAATCGTATAGGTCTCTCCATTTTCCATTCCAACGTTACCAAAAGGGATATCGACCCCATCCCAGTTATTCGTTCTTCCACTGACAAGGATGGCATTTCCGTCATCATTGCCATCAAATATTTTTCCAGTGACGGCCTCAACCGTCGCATTGCCAGCAACCGTCGCTACACCTACTCCCCCTTCAAAGGTTTCGTGATAAATAGTCGTTGTACCAGTATCCTCATTTGCTTCTGCCTTAACAATAGGCTTAATCCAGCCTGATGGTAATAGTAAGATGACGACAAGAATCAATGAAATCCATCTTTTAAGCTTCCTGCTCATTCGTGACATTCCTCCATATTCTTAATATCTTCATATAAATTAAAACGCTTACAAATAATAAGAACTCCCTCCTTTCAATCTATAATTATACCTTGTCACCCTAATACCGTTATCCCTACAAACTAAAGAACTTACTGTAGAAATTAAATATCATGAAAAAATTTGACGTCTTTAAAAGCCTAATTTTCCGCGCCTTCAACTTGATCTTAGAAATTTATTAGAAAAAAAGTGAATTTTATCTTTTGTAATTGAGTATGTTTATGCTATTATAAATATTGCTTGTATTGGAAAGCGACTATTCGAGATATTGGATCTTTCCAAGCAGATAATTTTTGACCACTCCCTAAAGGATGTTAAGGCCATACGGACAGCCGGGTCAAATGCCGATTGGCAACCAATAGTTGCCTTATTGATTGAGTTAGAAGCTCAAATTTTATAAGTTGGTTACTTTATAACCAGTGCATTGCACAACAACTTGTGAAACGGTCAATAAGAGTGGTAAAAGTAATTATTTGCTATTAGACTCTGATCCATTGATGATATATTTCGAATATTAAAGAGCTTTCTTCCAAAGGTCCTTGTACGTATTGGTACATAATGCTGTTTAAAAGGACTTACTATGCTATTTAATATTGATTATTATATCTAGAGCAAGTGTGATGCGCGATGAGAAAATCGTGGATGCACTTGCTTTTTATTTTGGAATACGTGGAGTCAAGAATCTCTAGTTGAAGTGTTTTGCAATCAAATTTATTACGTAAGGGGAGAGTATAATGGGAAAAGCTCTTATTATTGGTTGTGGAGGAGTGGCTTCTGTAGCCATTCAAAAATGTGTTCAGAACAGTGACGTATTTGAAGAAATTTGTATCGCTAGTCGTACAAAATCTAAATGCGATGATTTAAAAGCAAAGCTAGATGGTGGAAAAACAAAAATTACAACTGCACAAGTTGATGCAGATAATGTAGATGAGCTTATTGCTTTAATTAATGAAGTTAAACCAGATATCGTGATGAACCTTGCATTACCATACCAAGACTTAACAATCATGGATGCGTGTCTTGCAACAAAGACACATTATATGGATACAGCAAACTATGAGCCAGAAGATACAGCTAAATTCGAATACAAATGGCAGTGGGATTACCGCGAGCGTTTTGAAAAAGCTGGTATCACAGCACTATTAGGAAGCGGTTTTGACCCAGGCGTAACTGGCGTATTCTCTGCTTATGCATTAAAGCATTATTTCGATGAAATTGAATATATCGACATTCTAGACTGCAATGGTGGCGATCATGGCTACCCATTCGCAACGAACTTCAACCCTGAAATCAACATTCGTGAAGTGTCTGCAAACGGACGCTATTGGGAAAATGGTGAATGGATTGAAACACAACCAATGGAAATTAAGCGTGTCTACAACTTCCCAGAGGTTGGCGAGAAGGACATGTACTTACTATATCACGAAGAGCTTGAATCTCTTGCTCAAAACATGCCAGGACTTAAGCGTATCCGTTTCTTCATGACATTCGGACAAAGCTACCTAACACATCTTAAGGCTCTTGAAAATGTAGGAATGACTTCAATCGAACCAATTGAATTCGAAGGAAAACAAATCATTCCACTACAATTCTTGAAGGCTGTTTTACCAGATCCAGCAACATTAGGACCACGTACAGTTGGTAAGACGAATATCGGTTGTATTTTTAGAGGGAAAAAAGATGGAAAAGAAAAGACTTATTATGTATACAATGTATGTGACCACCAAGAATGCTACCGTGAAGTAGGTTCACAAGCAATCTCTTATACAACTGGTGTTCCTGCAATGATCGGTGCAGCAATGATTCTTACTGGAAAGTGGAACAAAGCTGGCGTATACAATATTGAGGAATTCGATCCAGATCCATTCATGGAAGAGTTAAACAAATGGGGACTTCCATGGGTAGAGGATTTCAATCCAGTTCTTGTAGATGAAGATACGGTTGAAGAGAAAGAAGCGGAGTTAGTTCGATAACATGAAATTCGAAGAACTACCAACACCTTGCTACGTTGTCGATGAAGCACTCATCGAGCGAAACCTTAAAATCCTAAACGGTGTGATGCAGCGTACAGGAGCAAAGATCGTGTTGGCACAAAAAGCTTTCTCAATGACAACCATGTATCCCCTCATCGGAAAATATTTGAGTGGCACAACTGCTAGTGGCTTATATGAAGCACGCTTAGGCTATGAAGAAATGGGCAAAGAAAATCATGTCTTTGCCCCTGCCTATCGTGAGGATGAAATGGATGAGATCATCTCAATTTGTGATCATATTATCTTCAATTCATTCTCACAATTGGAGAAATACAAAAGCAAAGCACTACAAGCTGGCCGAAAAATCGGTTTGCGCATTAATCCAGAAATCTCAACTCAAGAAGGTCATGAAATCTATGACCCTTGTTCTCCAGGTTCTAGATTTGGTGTAAGATTAGAAGATTTCCGTCCAGAGCTTCTTGACGGTGTTTCAGGTCTTCACTTCCATACTCTTTGTCAGCAGAATTCAGATGATCTTAAGACTACATTAGATGCAGTCGAAGAGAAATTTGGACAATGGCTGCCTCAAATGGAATGGATTAATTTTGGTGGAGGTCATCATATTACAAGAGAAGATTATGACCTTGCCACGTTAGAAGCTTGTATTAAGAGAATGCAAGATAACTATGGACTAGAAGTCTATTTGGAACCAGGCGAAGCGATTGCCCTAAACGCTGGGTACCTTGTCACTTCTGTTCTTGACTTCCATACAAATAAGATTGATATTGCAATCCTTGATACATCAGCAACATGTCATATGCCTGATGTACTTGAAATGCCTTATCGTCCTCCACTAGTAGGTTCAGGTGAAGCTAACGAAAAACCATTTACCTACCGCCTAGGTGGACAAACCTGCCTAACTGGCGATGTCATCGGAGATTATTCCTTTGACCAACCATTAGAAATTGGGGACCGCTTAGTATTTGGTGATATGGCCATCTACACAATGGTGAAAACCAACACATTCAACGGTATGCCATTACCAGCCATCGCTGTTCAAGATAAGAATGGTGATTGTAAAGTTGTTCGTGAATTTGGATATGAAGATTTCAAAAATCGTTTAGCATAACATCAATGAACCAGACTCATCATAATGGGTCTGGTTTTTTTCTATCTTAATATTATTTTTGATTTTTCAAACTATTGTCGGTATAATAATATAAAAACGGGAAAAGAAGATGATATTTTGTTATATAAGACCTTGGAGTTCAAAAATGTAGATGGACAATTTGTAAAAATCATTGATATCCCATTCCTTGATGAATCGAACCACTATTATTTCATGGTACAAATACGCTTGCAAAAATATCTATCATCCCTCTACCAGGAACCACAGATACAGGACAGAACCAGCTATTCCTTTCGAGATTATATGAAACGAAAGCTGAAATGGGCTGATTATAAGGAATTATTTGAGCTCGAATCTTATAAGAACAATGCTTAATAATCAGCCTTTAATCGAAGGAAACCAGCAGAAGAATCTGCTGGTTTATTTCTTAGAGTGAATGGCTCCGTAACCTCTGTAAGAGTCTAATAGGAATTCAGTCTGCTAAGTATGATTCTGAACTGTCAATCGTCTACAAACTTATCAAACTTATCAAACGTTTATAACTGATTCATATCTGATTCAATCCCATGCTCATCAACTAAGTCCTGTAGTTCATATTGGAAGTCCATGATTAATTGATATCCTTCATACATGACGTTATTGGCTTCACCCATTAAATCATAGCTTTGCTCTTCAAGGGCTGTGATCATTTTCAACATACCATTTAATTGAAGTTGGGCACCATCAATATATAAGCGATGAAGATCTCGTACTTCCTTGGTTTCTGGGCGCAATTGCTGAAGCTCATTTGTGAACTTTCGATAAATCGGAATCACCGCATCCACCAATGCATAATACAAGGTCTCGTCATCAACATAATTATCACCTGTCACGGAATCATAGATCCCTAATGCTTCTGCTTCAAGGGGACCAAGAGGTACAATCCCTTCATGGTAATAGGCATATAAGTCTTCCTTCACACCATCAGTCTCTGTTGAAGTTTCTTCTTCAGTCACTTCTTCTTCCTCAATTGGATCTATATCAGTTTCTGTCTCAGCTTCCTTTTCGTTTTGCTTCTCCTCTTCAACATCCGTAGTCGTTTCATCAGTCGGATCATCCGGAGTAGCTGAGTTGTTGCTACAGCCAATGATAAAACTCATTCCTATTACACAAAACAAAAGCATTATATATTTCCTCAATCTCATCTCTCCCTTAGTTTTTTCCATTCTTTTCCATTATAACGGATGGACAAAAAGGGGTGCGTGAGAAAAGGAAATAAGGACTACCCAAATTTAAGAAAGTTTATTTCACTCTACAATATACTTACGAATTTCGCGATAGTACAACGCATTTTGAACAATTAGAACCAGTAAGATAGCCATGATAAATAAATAGCGATCTAAAGGAAATAGCATAAACAACATGATTAATGGCATGACATTCGAATAAAAGGTGTATACATTCTTAGTTGCGTTCTTTGTCACCTGATTAAACATCTCATCATCCTCTAAAAACTCAATCGGCCTTAGAAATGAGAACGCATTTTGCTTACGGTTTGGATGCTCTCGATTGTGGCTGATTAACTTTGTGAAATAGGCAACAAAAAACACAATTACTAAGAAAAAGCCCAAAAATGCAGCCAAGATACTAGGTACGTGCAAGTTGATTACTTCTCTGCCATCCACTGTTTCAAACACACCTTCTAAATCACTAAATAATAAATCTGCGGCATAAACAGCACCATATGTAAAAATCATCAAAATCACAAATATAGCAATATTCCATAACGGTAGCTGTACTCGAAAATCATGTTTACTCATTGATATCCTCTCCCTCTAACCAAAATAACTCGTCCACATTAATCTTTAAATGCTTTGCCAGACGTAGTGATAACGTAATCGAAGGTGAAAAATCACCCTTTTCAATAAATCCAATCGTTTGCCTTGTAACACCAACACGCCCTGCTAATTCAGACTGTGAAAATCCATGTCGAGCTCTTAATTCCTTCACTCGATTCCGAAGCATGATGAACTCCTTTCGATTTAACAAGTTAATTATTATATACATAATGTAATGTTTACTTAACATTTTGTCAATAATTATTCACAACATTTTTCCAAATAATATCAAAATGAAAAATAGGAATTTATTTCTTTTAGTGTTAAACTAGAATTATAATATTACATAAAATAGGAGGCTTTTAAATGAAACTCAACCATATTTGGATTTTTTTAATGGGGGTTGCGACAACACTAGTGATCTTGCCATTAGCAAAAGCACTAGGAATTCCGTCATATGATCTGTTACTCGTGACGTTATTTGGAGAGAACAGTATTTGAGCTTTAATATTTACAGTAGTTCTTCTTCTGATGATTTTTACGTTCGTCTATAAAATTAACAAAAAAACGAACAAAAACGTTCCAAGTACATAATCCTGGAACGTTTTTTATTTGTTATTTATTACCCGCTGAGAATGGGTTAATCTTCAATTTTTCTTTAAAAATCAACTCTTTGTCCACATATACTTTACAATTTAAGAAGATGATCCCACCCAGTTTCACTTTTACGACTTTAGATTGATTTCCGACTTCAATCTTAGCAGTTAACTTTTGGGATGAAGATAGCCATGAATACCATCGGTCTCTAGTTTTTTCACATACTAGTTGATTATTAATATACAATTCCTCCCTCTATAAATATTGATATATCAACGGTTTGACTCGTTGCTAGAGTGTCAAAAAAATATTTTTCGACACGGTTCCTAATAAATTTTTCATAATATGTGAAACTCT
>NZ_JACYHA010000006.1 GCF_014837155.1 Litchfieldia stipae
GTCTCACTTTGCCCACGCATCCCACGGGAGTCTCCGTGTATTCAGGCTGCTAGAAATCTCATTCTCAATTATTCATCTCAAAACAACAACAAACTTTGAGAAAACAGCCTAGAGGAAAAACATATTTCTTCTATTCAGTACATAGGTTGTACTAAAAGATGTCCTAAGTTTTTGGGGGAATGATAATGAAGAGAATCATTTATATTAGTACGATAATTTGTTCCATCATATTTGCTGGATTTCTGTATTACACAAAAGAAGATACACAGGAAACGATTATTTTCTTCCCATTGGATTCTTCTATAGGATTTACTATTGCTACTACAACACTTTCTTTATTTGATGAAAAAGATGAGGACGAGCATATAATCAATTTGAAGAGTACCTCAAATCTAGAACGTGAAGTGTATCTTAGACAGGATATTTCACTGCTATTTGCCAACGGACGTCTTAAAGCGAAAGCTTCTAAGTGGGAGAATCAAAGTCAAAATATTGCTCAAAGTTTAACTAGTCATGGAGTAGATAGTAGTCATTATATAGCTATCTCATATCATCACGGAGAAATTCATTATGATAATAACCTAATAAAGAGTACTCAAAAAATGAGTGGAGATCACTTATATGTCATTGATTCTTCGTTTGGCAAATTAGAATCCTTTCGTCAAGCCGACACGACCAATCAAAAGGAGTGGAAAGCTGTAATAGATCACGCTAACGAGCAAAATCGAGCTTATGCATTAGCAAAATTAGTAAAACATTTTCATATTGAAACAGATGAATATCTTCAACTACCTCTCTCTCATTTAGTCGTCTATAATGACCAAATGCATTTTAATATGAATACAGAAAAAACACAGCGAACCATAGGTAAGCTGTGGGAAGGACTATATCGAAATTACTTTTTGGGGATCAAGCTTGATAACGGTACTGTTGTTGATCCTATTGGGAGCTTAGAGCCACAAATCTACCTCAAAAAAGATGGTACTCAAATCTTAATTTTGACTGAAACAAATCAAGGTGCTCCTGTGCTGTTTATTCAGAACGTTCCAAATAATCATTGATTGTATCTAATATAGATTTATACTCCTCCTGATCTGGAGCTTCTTTTATAGCACGTTCTATAGATGCCTTTGCTCTGTCAAAATCCTTTAACTCTACGTAAACAAGTGCCAAATTATAATGCGCTTCATGAAGTGAGGGAAGTTCATTCGTGACAATCTCAAGATGTTCCCTTGCCTCAGTTAATTTCCCTAGTTTCACTTCAGTATAGGAAAGGTAAAAATACAGCTCTGCTGGTACATTCTTATTTTTTTGCTCGGCATCAAGTAATATCTTATATGCATCATTTATCTTATTCTCTTCAATATAACTCTGAGCAGTGCGAATCACAAAAGTCGGATTACCTGAAGTTGGTTGAATTGTATATCCTACATAGAACATAGCTATTGTTAGTGCAATTGTAATAACGAAAGAGATCATTCGCTGAACATACTTTTTGTGCTCAGGTAAGTGGAGAAAGCTTGCAGCAAGAAAACCACCAACTAAACCACCGATGTGACCGGCATTATCGACAACAGGGAAGATAAATCCAATAACTAAATTAATCCCAATAACTGCAATGACATTGGTACCCATTGTTCGAAAAAACAAAGAAGGATGAACAAATCCAAAAAACAAAAGTGCACCAAAACAACCAAAAATCGCTCCGGACGCTCCAGCTGATACCGCTGGACTAAAAACAAAACTAGCTAGCGTCCCAGCAAAACCAGCAAATACATATAAAAGGAGAAACCTTGCTCTACCATATATTCGTTCAACTGCTGTCCCCAAAAAGTAGAGGGCTAATGTATTCATTACTAAATGAAAGAAACCAATATGTAAAATGATTGGGGTAAAGAAACGCCACCATTCCCCATGTAAAATAAGAAAGTTTTCCTTTGCTCCGAATGATATAAGTGTATCTGTATTCATGCTTCCACCATTTGCTTCTAACAGGATAAACATGACAATTTGAATGAAGATAAAAAAGTATGTAAAAAATGGTTTACCGTATGAAAAAATCTTTTTTTCCTGATTCTTTCTTTGCTTCGTGTATGTGTATACCTCATGCTTCAGTTGGTCAATTTTGGAATAGTCAAATAGGCCAGCCTCGTCTTCAATCGTAATCGTTCGTTCTAGACAAGTTGAAAGCTCCTTAAATCCCTGCTTACTATTTTCTGAGTGTATAATCATATTTTTAATGGACGTTTGTTCTTTTTTTCCAAATAACTTAGTTTCTGTATGTTCTAGCCAATCATCCACTGGTGGATATGTTGAAAAATAAAGATTAAGTGCATTTAGCTTGCGTTTATTTTGTCTTTTTCGTAATTCTTCTAACATCGCACCAGTTTGCTCTATATCCCTTTTCAGCCAGGAGCCCCAATCAAGATCATAACGGATAATTCGGATTAGTGACGGACCTTTTTTATCATTCGATTCTAACCATACTTCATTCTTATGCTGAGACAGTTGAATGACTCGGTAATTATACTCCACGACTAACTGGTGTACAGTACTCCAATAATGATAATCTTGCCGAAAAACCATCTCATCTCCCCTATCTAAAAGCAAACTTTTTCTAATTTTACTATGAAGTAGGTTGGATTGTAAAAGGCTAGCCTCAAAAAGAAGAGGCCAAACCTATTTACGTTCAGCCTCAAACAAGTATAGATTATCTAAATGCTTGACTCATCATTTTATTCCTTACATAAGGGATACTCATCGTCATTCGAATAAACAGCTTTCTCATATCAGGATTTCCGAGCACACTATTCATGATTCGATAACGATAGCGATAGACACCGTATAAACCGGCAATTAATAAAACGATTCGACTTATCCCATTGATCATTTTACATCCCTCCTATGAGTAGTTTTTGATACTTTATCTGATTTTATCCTTAAGCGGTAAAAATGAAAAAGGAAGAGATTCAACGTATTGAATCTCTTCCAACTATTACTTTTCTTCATTAAAAATCGGATTTAATGTTTGTTTAAGCACTTTAACTGAATGAGCGAATTTTACTCTCTCTGATTCATTAAGGTCCTGTTGAATAACTTCCCGAATCCCACCTCTGTTGACAATTGCTGGTACACCGATATAGATATCCTTTGTCCCATATTCACCATCAAGATAGGCTGAGACAGTTAATACTGAGTTCTCATTTTGCAAAATCGCCTTTGTTAAACGAACGAGACCCATGGCAATCCCATAATAGGTAGCTCCTTTTCGTTCAATAATGTGATATGCTGCATCACGAACATTGACAAAAATCGATTCTAAATCCTCAAGATGATATTGATCACTATTATTTACGATGTCAAGAATCGGCCTTCCACCTATGTCTGCATGGCTCCAAACCGGTAATTCTGTATCGCCATGCTCTCCAATGATATATGCATGTACGTTACGTGTATCCACTTTGAAGTAATCCCCTAGAAGGAAACGGAATCTTGCTGTATCAAGAATTGTTCCTGAGCCAATGACTCTTTCCTTCGGTAAACCGGAATATTTCCATGTTGCATATGCTAGAATATCGACTGGATTTGTTGCAACAATGAAGATACCATCAAATCCGCTACCCATCACTTGATCAATAATTCCTTTGAAAATTCTTGCATTCTTTTCAACTAAATCTAACCTTGTTTCACCAGGCTTTTGATTAGCCCCCGCAGTTAATACAACAATGTCTGCATCCTTACAATCACTGTAATCACCAAACCAAATTCTAGTCGCTTGTGGAGCAAAGGCTAGTCCATGACTTAAATCCATGGCATCCCCTTCAGATTTCTCTTTATTTAAATCAATCAATACCAATTCCTCAGTAACGCCTTGATTAATCAACGCAAACGCGTAACTTGAACCAACAAAACCTGTCCCAACTAACACCACTCGATTTACATCATTCGCCACACTTACTCCCACCTTCCGATTTTCATAAATATACAAATAGTAAAGCTCCAAGGATTGAAGCTAATAATATAGACAGAAAATTAATGAAATCATTGTTACAAAAGACTATTCCTTTGTGATATTTAGTTTTCTCATGACAATGAACGGTTTTCTCTGTTTCAATTCCACAAACACGGCATATGTAACTAACCTGAAATACTGCGCCGAAGATGGTGTCAAACAGATTCCCAATAAAGCCTACAAGCGTCAACAATAAGATTGACTTGAAGGATATCTCGTTCCAGAACTCATACGACACCATCGCTATTAATAAGGATCCACCTAAAGCAGCAAGTGTTCCTAATAAGGAAACTGCACCAGAAGTGCCCGCATCTACTCGTTGAAAGCTTGATACTAGAATTGGCCTTTGTTTGCTAAGTGAACCGATTTCAGATGCCCATGTATCAGCATTAGCAGAACAAATGGCAGCTACAAAAACATATAACCAAATGTCAGAAGGAAAGAACACATTTAGTATACTAGCCATGGCTGCGACACTACCGTTTGCCAATACTTGAATATGATCTCTTTCTTCCCCTTTTTGCACTTTTTCCTCAACACTACTTTTTTGATTGCGTTTAAATTTACTCCAAAGACTTGAAGTAACAAAAAAAACTCCTAAGAGACCTAAACCTCTATATTCAAACCCCATAGCTACAGCTACCCCAATGATAACTGTTGCCATTGCTCCAGTCTTGGTTAATGACCTTAATCGATGCCCACTATATGCAACAGCTACGATACCAATAACCTGGAGAAGGAAATGATTATCCATGACAGTCAATCACTCGTTTATTTGTAACTATTTGTTGGACAGGTAAGTCATAGTGATCTATAGGTAGGTCTTCAACTATGGCTAGATCAAATACAAGTGACATTGTCTGCCTGTTAAAATTGAGTAAATATCGGTCATAATATCCCCCACCTTGACCTAAACGATACCCGTTTTCCGTAAATGCTAAGCCTGGTACAAACAATAGATCAATTTCATCCTTTGCTATAAGTACAGTTTTCTCTTCAATGGGTTCTTTTAAGGAAAAGTAGACGACTTCAAGTTGATCAAAGCTGGTAATTTGCCTGAAGTCCATTTTTTTAGTGGTAGGCTCACATTTGGGTACACACACTGTCTTCCCTTCCAGCCAAGCCTGTTCAATAATTTTGATTGTGCTTACTTCTCTGGTTGTTGAGATCGTAATACCAATCGTTTTCGCCTCTTTCCATTCCACTGTTTGAAACACCTTCTGCTGTATTTCATTAGACCATTTTTCAAATGTATGTTCATCAATGTCTCTTAGCTTCTCTCTCATCATTTCACGTAAATTCTGCTTAAGAATCATGTTTCCCCCTCATATCTTAAACGTTATATTAATATGTATATCATAATAATTCTCTATGTATATTCTCCATTCCTTCTAAGTAAATCGACAAATTCCATTTGGACATAAAAAAAACAGTAGGAATTGCTTCCTACTGCTTACTTTGTTTCACGATGTAAAGTTACCTTTTTTAATCTTGGGCTATATTTTTTTAACTCAATACGATCTGGGTTGTTACGTTTATTTTTAGTTGTAATATAATTACGGTCACCAGTTTCAGTACAAGCTAATGTTACATTAACACGCATCTTTATTTCCCTCCAAACATAAAAGCATAAATCAGACTTAACAATCATATCATTTTATTTATAGAAATTCCAGTGTATTTTTAGTTTGAAGTGAAATTTCTCTTATTTTTATTATTTAAGGCTAATTCGATAGTGATGACCTGCTGTTTTTCTACTTACAGAAAATTTAACTCGATCATTTAATAAATCAAAGCGAGTCTGCTTATATTGTGGAAAGGTCCCAATATCTGACCAATATCCACTTACAACAAAACCATACACCCGACCGTCCTTTTGTAATAAAAGAGGAAATAAGTCCTTACTAAAATCAAAACATTCTCCTTGAGGAATGTAAGAAAATATTGATGGGTTTACAATGTAAATCCCCGTATTAATAAAATCACTAAATATTTCATTACATGTTGGCTTTTCGAGGAAACGATTAACCTTACCTTCACTATTTGTGGTCAGAATACCATATTCTGACGGGTTATTCATTTGTTTCATCAAGATTGTTAAGGTCGAATTCTTCGTTTCGTGAAAATGAATCCCATCTGTCAAGTCAAAGTCTGTTAATATATCACCACTAATGACGACAAAGGTTTCATCTAGAAATGCTTCAGCATTTTTCACACTACCCGCTGTGCCAAGAGGTGTGATCTCATCAAAATAAGTTAGTTCGACTCCCCAGCTGCTCCCATTTCCAAAATATTGTTTAATATCATTTCCTAAGTATCCAGTCGTAACGGCGATTTCAGTGATTCCATGTTTCTTTAAAAGTTCAATACTGTATTCCATCACAGGCGTATGAAGTAATGGCACCATCGGCTTTGGCATATGATAGGTTAGTGGTCGCAGCCTCGTACCCTTTCCCCCAGCCATGATAACACCTTTCATGTTATCATCCCCTTATATGAATTGGTTTGTATTGTTTCTCCTTAAACATCTCACATGTGTCCTTTGCAATTTGATCCCAGCTATAGGTTGTAGTGGCTGCATACTTCCCGTTTTGTCCTAACTTCTGCGCAAAAGGTTCATTCCTTAACAAATGAAGAACATTCCTAGCCAAGCTTTCCTTTTCCCCAGGCTGCATCTTCATTCCTGTTATTCCATCGATGATAATCTCCTTTAGTCCACCAGTATCAGAAACAATTGTTGGCTTCCCGGCTATCATACCTTCAAGAGCAACAATTCCAAACGGTTCGTAAAGACTCGGAAACACAGTAATATCACATTCGTTGAAATACATATTCCGTTCTTCGTCACTAATATAGCCGACAAAAATAACACTTCGTTTTAGCCCAAGCTCCTTAACTCTATTACGGTATTCATGCAACATTGGACCTTTTCCTGCAATTAAAAATAATACATTAGGGTATTCTGCTAAAATCATTGGAGCCGCCTCAATAATTGTTTGAAACCCCTTTTCAGGTACAATTCTTCCTACAGAAAAAACAATATGGCTATAATTCCGTTTATACTCTGCTGACTTTTTCATTACATAATCCTTGACCTCTAGCATATGAGGATCAACCCCATTAGGAAACACATACACTTTATTTTGATCTAGTTGAAAAAGTCTTGAAACCTCCTTTGCCATGTATTCACTACACACGATCACGGCGTCTGAAATCCGTGCTAATTCCCCCTCCTTTGTATGGATTTTATGTTGTAATTCTGTGTTAATCCCATTATTTCTACCATATTCAGTTGCGTGAATGGTTGTAATTAAGGTTTTATCAATCATTTCTTTTAATAAAGTACCAGACGTCGCGACTAACCAATCGTGGGCATGAATAATATCAAAATCAAATCGTTCCTCTAATTCAAGTGCTTTTTTTGTAAAGCCCATATTGAGTCCACCAATCCATTCTAGAAAATCGGTTTCACCGTGATGAAAACCTTGAACTCGATATACCTCAACACCTTCGACAACTTCATGTACGGGATACTCTTCAACATAAGTTGTAATAACCGTTACTTGATTTCCAGCTCTCACAAGGGCCCTAGACAGATCATACACATGTCTTGATAAGCCACCAATGATTAATGGCGGGAATTCCCATGATAACATCAAAATCTTAAGACCTTTCTCTGTTGCTACTTTCAATTCTGTATCATCCTTCTCCTGCTCTTCAGACGTATAAAAATTCGAGAGATTGATAGAAGATAAGAAAGGATATTCATTCTTATAAGTAAGCAGAATTTCTTTGGATAAGGTTTTACTAGTTAAATGATCGTTCAATGAGATAAACCTTGATAAATGCTCCTCGATTCGAATCATAGCATAGTCACGACAATCTCCTTGATCAATCATAAATGCCCAATCACTACTTGTATATAAGAGCCATTCTCTAATCATTTGCTCTATTGCTAATTTTTCGAGCATACTTCCATTTAAATACTGCTTCACACACCGGTTAATTTCAAACTCCATAAGATGAGCATATCGATAAATCTCATGATTCTTCTCATTTAACCAAACATCACCATACCCATCTCTTCCCCAAGTTGAAAATGAAACATGACAGGTTTGTAAATCAGAATAGTGACGAGTAACAAAATCAGAACCAGTAATGAATTCAATATTATTTTGATGAGTACTCACAACCTTATGAAACCAATCAGGACCTTCAAACCACCAATGACCAAATAGTTCAGCATCAAAAGGTAATACGACAGTATAAGGTGGATAAGATTGCTTCCCCTTTTCAATTAATTCACCTTCAAGTTTTCTTAGAAAATCCTCGCCCTGCCAGCTAACAATGTCTTCTGCTAAGTCTCTACGATAGTATTCCTTTTGTTCACTACCCGTAATTTTATAATATTTCAATCCAGTATCTACCCGAATTCCCTCAGGGAGGAAGGGCATCAAATACTCATAATCACGATCAAATCCAACATCACGGTAGAATTCCCTGTAATTTTCGTTCCCAGGATATCCATCGGTTGCACTCCAAACCATATTTGCCAGCTCTTGATTTCTAGGAAATAATACGACTCCATTGGGAGAAATAATCGGTGCCCCACTTCCCATTGAAGAAGGTGGTTCAGCTTGTAGGACAGCATGAAGGTCAACAAACGTGTAAGAGATTCCAGCATCACTTAACGCACGATCAACTTCTTTCGAATAAGCACATTCAGGTAACCAAAATCCTTTTGGTTTTTTTCCAAAGTGTTTCTTAAAAGCTCTGATACCCTCTAAGATTTGTGCGTGAAGCCCTTCTTCCGTCGATATATAGGGCAAAATTGCATGTGACGCTGATGTTGTGATACATTCAATTTTCCCTAACTCTTCAAATCGGATAAACGCTTCAAGAAGATTATAATTATAACGACTAAACGTTTCTTCAATGGCATGATAACGTTCATTATAGAAATGAATGAGATGAAGTTCTTCTGGATCTGTTATGTTCATTTGTTCCGTATGTAGGAGAAATTTCGTGTTATGGATATATTCTATAAAACGTTGTTGTAAAAGAGGATCTGACAGCATTTCCATAAGAGTTGGAGAGAAAGAAATCGTCCATCTTCTTTGATGATTATCTTTTTCTAATTGCCAAATAAGCGGAATATACGACTCAGCGATGGCTTCATACAGCCATCTTTCTTCAAGCCTATTTCCCGTTAGGTTTCTTACATACGGTAGATGGGCATGAAGAATGAATGTTGTGTACATATAATTCAATATATGATACCTCCAAATCTATCATGCAAACTGTTATTTTTTTGTGTGTTCATACCATGTATAGGTACTGAATGAATCACGCCAAGATGGCTCCTGTGAATCATGTTTAATCCATTCATGTGTGCTTTTTAATTTGTCACTTTCATCACAAAAGATTTGAGGTGTACTGATTTCGTTAGAACGAATCATTGTAAAGAACGAATCTTCATTTATACTTATCCCTAGTTCAACCACATAATTATGGTTTGGCTGCACATTTGGAATAAACATATACCTTTGAGATTCCGGAACATTCATTGTTAACGAACTCAACCCATTTCGAGAGTTATGATCATATGAGGTAAGATCAAAAATCTTAACCGACTTAGGTAATGCCTCCCAGTCACATCCAAAATGTTGTTCGACAAGCTGTCTTGTCATCTCATTCAATTCCCAGTAAGCATACAAGCAATGGGGATTCTTTATCATTAATTTTAGAGTTTCATAATGGACCCGACTTGAATGATGATTTAACCTTTGTGCTATATCGTTTAACCTTTCAAAAAAAACATCATGATATTTTTTTGCTACATCCTTATTATCATCTATTCTATTAATGATTAAAGATTCTCGGGTCAAGCTTTTCACCTCAAAATAGGGATATTTGTCCTTGTCTAATCTATCTTATCACCATGAACTAATCACGACAATCAGGGATTTTGTCGAGATCACGAATAGAAATAAGATATCTGATTTAATTGATATGATATTGAGTATAGAAAGTGATAATTGTTTATGCTATAAATGTAATGATAGATTTATACAAAGAGGTGATATTTTGGAATTTGCAATCGTAGGCTTATTAGCTTTATCAATCGTATTATTGCTTCTTTCTTTTTTCAAGAGAGATTCTATAAACGAATTACAAGAACAGGTTGAAGAATTGTCTATGTCACATATTCAGGAGACATACCAGCTCAAAAAGAAAATAAGTGTTCTCGAAGAGGAATTATTAATGAGTGAATCTACACCGTTTATTCAATCATCAAAAAGTCCTTCTTCGTCAGGGCCAGGCCTTTCCTCATTAGACCGCGAAAAAATCTCCTCCCTGTTTCAAGGTAGCTTATCGCCTGATCAAAGCGTTTCTAAAGTGGATGAAGAGGCCAATTTTCTCGAACAAATCCGTTTAAAAGGGGAACAACATGAGTAAAAATGGGTTAAGAGCATTTGCATCAGGGATGATATTGGCTACATCCATTCTCTCTGCTTTCTATTTCTTTGAAGAGGACAAGGTCGTCTCATCAGAGGTTAGTGATCAAGATGTGGAGGAATACATAAATAAACGTGGAGACCTCATACTAATTGATCAAACAGAGTACGAGTCCCTCCTTCAATTAAGAGAAACCGTTGAATCACAACAACCGCAGGAAGAAAAGGTACAAGAAGAGGTAGAAGAAGAGACACAAGCACAAGAGCCTACGGATCTAGTGATTACAAAATACACATTAGAGATCCAATCAGGTATGACAAGCTTAGAAATAGCTCGTCAACTTGAAAATGTCGAGATCATTGAGGATGCTACAAAATTAAACGAATATATCCTTGAACAAAATCTAGCCGAAAAAATTCAAATCGGCTCTTACCAATTAACAAGTGATATGACTAATCAAGAGATAGCAGCTTTGATAACAAAGTAAGGAGCCGCCTAATTGGGCAGCTCCTTGTTTTATTTATGCATTTAAGTCAAATTTCTTTCCTTTTACCATGAAGATAATATGCTCAGCGATATTAGTAGTATGATCGCCTAGTCGTTCAATATTACGACAAATAAACGCTAATTGTGTGATTTGACCAAGTGAAGCAGGATTTGACGTCATAAGTTCAAGTAATTCCTTCATTAGTTTTCCAAATAACTGATCTACTTCATCGTCCTTTAAAGCTGTTTCTTTAGCTAAATTCACATCTTCTTTATTATAAGCTTCAATCACATCTGTTAACATTCCAAGTGAAATAGTCGCCATTTTTGGGATCTCCACTATCGGTTTAATCAGCGGTCCATTTCCAATATGAAGAATCGATTTTGCAATATTAACAGCTAAATCACCAATTCGTTCAACATCACTAGAAATCTTCAGAGCTGCAATAATTTTTCGCAAATCAGATGCAACAGGTTGCTGCTGAGCAATTAATTGAATGATGGTATGATTAATTTTCTCATCATACTCATTAATTTTGATATCACTTGCAATAATCTCTTTCGCTTTCTGCTCATCTTGATCAATTAATGCTTGAATGGCATTTTCAATCGCAGTTTGTGAAAGTAATACCATTTCCATTAAATCAGATTTTAATCCTTTTAGTTCGTTATCGAAGCTAGCTCGAATTGACATACCCTAATCACCTCTTAGTAGATTTAACGTTTCTATGCTTAACCGAATCTACCTGTAATATAATCTTCTGTTCGCTTATCCTTAGGATTTGAAAACATTTTGTTTGTATCAGCGTATTCGACAACCTCTCCACTTAAAAAGAACGCTGTACGATCAGAAATTCTTGCTGCTTGTTGCATATTGTGGGTAACGATGATGATACTATAATCCTTCTTCATCTCTTGAATCAATTCCTCTACCTTCAACGTAGAAATTGGATCAAGTGCAGATGTCGGTTCATCCATAAGTATAACATCTGGTTCAATAGCTAAACAACGGGCAATACATAAACGCTGTTGCTGACCACCTGATAGACCATAAGCATTTTCTTTTAAACGATCCTTAACTTCATCCCAAATCGCTGCTCCACGTAAACTTCTTTCAACAATTTCATCAAGAACCTTCTTATCGCGAATACCATGAATTCTTGGTCCATATGCAATGTTATCATAGATTGATTTAGGAAATGGATTAGGCTTTTGGAAAACCATTCCTACACTCGTTCTTAAATCCTCTACCTGATAAGATTTATCAAAGATATTACGTCCGCGATACAAAATCTCTCCAGAAATTTTAACAATAGGGATTAATTCAACCATACGATTTAATGTTTTGATATATGTTGATTTACCACAGCCTGATGGTCCAATAATTGCTGTTACTTCGTTTTCATATATAGGGAGATTGATTCCTTTTAGGGCAATATCATCTCCATACCATAAATTTAGATCCTTTGTATCATAGACAACCTTTTTAGTTGATTGATTTGAATTTGTGTTTTTCGTATCTAAAGAGACCTTTACACTTGTTTTTGTATTTTCCACCGTTACTGTCAACTCCTTAACCCCCTCGAGTTAGAATCTTCTTTGAAATTTATTTCGGATAATAATTGCAATTGAATTCATGACGAATAAAACAAATAATAAAATCACGATCGTTGCAGCTGCTAAGTTTGCATATTCAGCGACGAGAGCAGCATCAATAGTCCAATAATAAATTTGCATTGGTAATACTGTAAATTTATCAAATATACTATCTGGAAGTGGAATTAACAATGCCGGAATACCGATTACGACAAGCGGTGCTGTTTCACCAATTGCACGAGATAATGCTAGAATTAATCCTGTCAATATTCCTGGTAATGAAGCTGGTAATACCACTTTCTTAATTGTTTGCCATTTCGTTGCACCCATACCAAATGATGCTTCTCTTAAGTAATTAGGAACAGAACGAATAGCTTCCTGACTAGCTACTACTACAACTGGTAGAACAAGTAATGACATTGTCAATCCACCAGCTAAAATGATGTTCCCTAAATCCATCCCTCTTACAAATACAGTCAAACCAAGAATTCCAAATACAATTGATGGCACTCCTGCTAAATTCGCAATATTTGTTTGAATAAAATTACGTAAACGACCTTTTTTTGCATATTCTTCAAGATAGAGGGCTGTTCCAATTCCAAGAAGCATGGTTACTGGAGCAACAACCACCATAAGCCAGAATGTACCAAGAATAGCACCCATTATACCGGCTCGATCCGGATTTGTTGATAATTTATTCGTGATAAAGCTAAAGTCTACCCATCCCATACTTTGCGTTAATATTCGATAAATTAAGACGACGAGTACAACTAGGCCAAATAATGTAGCCAATAGAAATAAAAACTTAGCGATTTGGTTAGTAGATAAACGTGAAGTCATTTTCTTTTGAACTTGAGCTGAATCAATATATTTCATCTTAATATTCCTCCCTGTACTTTCGAGAGATATACTGTGCAATTAAATTCATGATAAGTGTAAATACAAACAATGTCATTGCTACAGCGTATAAGCTATAGTAAAGAGTTGATCCCGCTGGAGCTTCTCCTCCAGTTACCTCTACAATGTAAGCCGTCATTGTTTGCATCGATTGTGTCACATCAAAAGTGAAATTCTTCGAGCTTCCACTTGCGATTGTTACAATCATAGTTTCTCCAATCGCACGGGAGATCCCAAGTACAAATGAAGCTACAATTCCAGACATGGCTGCTGGGATAACAACTTTCCAAGTAACCTCAAGCTTTGTAGAACCTAACCCTAATGCCCCTTCTCTCATCGCATTAGGTACTGAACTCATTGCATCCTCCGATAATGATGCGATCATCGGAATAATCATAATTCCCATAACAATCCCTGGGCTCAAGATATTTGTTGATTCTAATCCCGGTACGATTTTTTGTAATAGAGGTGTCACAAAAGTAAATGCAAAGAATCCATATACGATTGTTGGAATCCCAGCTAAAACCTCTAAAATCGGCTTCAACGTACGTCTTAATTTCTCAGAAGCATACTCACTTAAAAAGATTGCTGTCATTAATCCAATAGGAATTGCTACAAACATTGCAATTGTTGAAGAAATTACGGTACCTGTTAATAACGGCAATACGCCAAACTGTGCATTTTCACCTAAAGGTTTAAGAACAGTACCCGTAAAGAATTCAATAATAGATACAACCTTAAAAAATTCAATCGTTTCTGCTAAAAGAGTTATAACAATTCCTATTGTAGTAAGGATAGAAATAACTGCAATTCCAAGAAGAATTTTTGGCATTAGCTTTTCTGACATTCTAGAAATGTTCATCGTATTCTTATTTTTCTTAATGAGATCTCTAACATTAACGGTCTTTTCCATTAATGGAATACCCCTTTCATCCCTCTAACTTAATAATAATGAGGCTGTCTTATATAAAGTAAGAAGATGAGATTCTCGAAAAGGGAGTTCTCATCTCCTTTTTTGTTACGGTTATTTCAATCCTTCTAAATACTCGACTTGTTCAGTAAGTTCAGTTTCTGTCAATGGAGCAAAGCCTGTTTCCTCTGCTGCAGCTGCTGCATTTGACAAAGCATAGATTGCGAAATCTAATACTTGAGGATTTGCTTTTGCATTATCTTCATTTAAGTAAGTGAACACTGGACGTGTAAATGGTGCATAGTCTCCATCTTCTTTGATTGTTTCTAATGTTGGTTCTACTGGACCATTTCCAAAGTCAATATTTACAGCAGTTAACTTATCTTGATTATTTACATAGTATCCATATCCAAAGAATCCAATTGCATTTTTGTCCTTAGAAACAAGATCAACTAATGTTGAATAATCTTGTTGTAAATTGATTCCACTTACTAAATCCTGCTTATCTAGAATACTTTCAAAGAAGAATTCATAAGTACCATGGTTTTCATTTGGACCATACGTTGTGATTGGTTCATTTGGAAAATCAGCTCGAACATCTGACCAGTTCTTTTTCCCTTCAGTTGCAAGGAAAATGTCAACAACCTCTTGCTGAGTCAATTCAGTTGCCCAATCATTTTCTTTATTAATGACCATTGTAATACCATCTAATGCTACTTTAAGTTCTTTTACAGACAATCCAAGTTCACTTGCAGTTGTTGTTTCTTCTTCCTTAATATGACGAGATGCATTATTGAAATCAGTTCCGCCTTCTACTAAAAACTTCTTAAATCCAGCACTAGTTCCAGCTCGGCTTACTTCAACAGATACGTTTTCTTCTTCATTTACCATATAGTCCTCAGCTAGCTTTGCCATTAATGGATACACTGTACCAGATCCATCAATCACAACACTTCCTTCTAGCCCTGAACCCTCTCCATCACCATTTGATCCACAAGCTGTTGCAAAAGCTACAACTGCTGCCATAATTAATAACAACGATAGTTTCTTTATTCTCTTCATCTGTATGATTCCCCCTAAAGGTGTTTTTCCTTAATTTGTCCTACAAGAATAAATATAAACGTTGATTATTAAATCAAAATTAAGTGATTGTAAAGGTTTTGTAAATTTACGAGAAAACTTGACTAAAATTGGCTTTTTTTGTCGAAATATATACTTATAAACACAAAAGGCTAACACTTATCATTCCCAAGTGTTAGCCTTTTGATTTATTCTTTGTTAGTAGTTCTCAGTTGGTGCCAGGCACCTGAAGTGAGACGTTTTTTGTCCCAGTTATGGATTATTTTAAACCTTCCAAATATGTTACTGATTCTTGAATTTCTGCATCAGTTAACGGAGCGAAACCAGTTTCAGAAGCTGCAGCTCCCGCATTTTTCATTGCATAGATTGCGAAATCTAATACTTCTGGCTTAGCCTTTGCATTAGCTTCATTTAAATAAGTAAATACTGGACGAGTAAATGGAGCATAGTCACCGTCTTCTTTGATTGTCTCAAGAGTTGGTTCGACTGGACCATTTCCAAAGTCAACATGTACTGCTGTTAATTTGTCTTTGTTATTTACATAGTAACCGAAACCGAAGAATCCAATTGCATTCTTATCTTTTGACACAAGATCTACAAGTGTAGAATATTCTTGTTGAAGGTTGATTCCTTCTACTAAATCTTGCTTATCTAAAATGTTTTCGAAGAAGAATTCGTATGTTCCATGGTTTTCGTTTGGTCCATAAGTTTTGATTTCTTCAGCTGGGAAATCAGCACGAACATCAGACCAGTTCTTCTTACCAGCACTTGCTAAGAAGATATCAATTACTTCTTGTTGTGTTAATTCAGTAGCCCAATCATTTTCTGGGTTAATAACAATTGTTAATCCGTCTAAAGCAACTTTTAATTCCTTAACTGTTAAACCAAGCTCTTCTGCTAATGCTTTTTCTTCATCTTTGATTTCACGAGAAGCATCATTGAAATCTGTGCCGCCTTCTTCAACTAAGAATTTCTTAAATCCAGCACTTGTTCCAGCACGGCTTACTTCTACAGAAACGCCTTCTTGTTCATTTGTCATGTAATCTTCAGCAAGCTTAGCCATTAATGGGTAAACTGTACCAGATCCGTCTATTACTACATTACCTTCTAATTTAGTAGCTGCTTCTTCTTCATTATTAGTAGAGTCCGTTGTTTCTTCAGACCCAGTATTATTCTCTTCATTACTTGGCTGTTCCTCTCCGCCTCCACAAGCTGCTGCAAACACAACCAACATTGCCATTACAAAAAACAAAAATAGATTTTTCATATTCTTCATTTACTGTTTCCCCCTAAATACTTTGTATAGTTTGTTTGTCCTACGAGTTAAAGAATAAAGGATGAACGTTAATCTAGCTTTAATCTAATGTAAAGGTTCTGTTAACTTATGTAAATTAATGTATATTATTGTTGATTCTAGGGAAAGCAGTAAAAAAACCAAGTGATTAGTATTGATCACTTGGTTTTGAGGTTATTATTCATTTGTTGAATCTTCTTCAGCTTCATCTGTACTATCAGCTGCTTCTCTATTTTGAGTTTTTAGTTCAAAATACTTGTCAAGAATTTGTTCTCCAATTCTGTTATTAATTGAATGGGAATTTCTGTTACCATAATAGGCATTTGGAACAACAACTGAAAAAGCAACTTCTGGATTATCATATGGAGCATAACCAACCAAGGTTAAATTCCAAACATCCTCATAGCCTTTTTGCGTAATCGGATCAAAGTAGTAACCCTCAGCCGTACCAGTTTTACCTGCTGGCTTATATGATTTATTACCAAAAGTACTTTCTGCTGTTCCTCTAGAACCTTGCATTACACGGCGAAATCCCTCTTGAACCTGAGCAATTTCCTCATCTTTCATATCAATTCGATTTAAGATAGTTGGTTGAAACGGTTTAATAATAGGGCCAATTTCACCCATTTCTAATGTTGGTTGTCTAATTTCTTTTACAATTTTAGGCTGCATTCTGTACCCACCATTTGCAATTGTAGACACATATTGTGCTAATTGTATCGGTGTGTAGGTATCATATTGACCGATCGATAAATCGAGTAAGAAACCTGGTGAAGCTGTATCCTGACCAACAAACCCAGTGGATTCACCAGGTAAATCAATGCCTGTTTTGACACCAAGACCAAATTGGCTGAAATATTTCCGAACAGTTCCGAAAGCATCTCTATCAAAAGGTAGAGCCTGTCTTGGAATATAATTCGCATTTGCAATTTTCATTACTGTCTTAAACATATAAACGTTAGAAGAACGTTCTAAAGCAGTCAAATCATTGATGTTACCCATTGGATAAGGAGTCCAAGAAGCTTTTCGTAACTGCTTTATATAGATTGGTTCATCGTATTGATACTGCCCAATGTTTATAGCTCCAGTCTGATAACCAGTTAAAACTGTCGCACCCTTTACTGCTGAACCCATTGCATAGGCTGAATTAATCGTACCTAAAGCATAATCGAGATATTCCGATTTTCCGTCTTTATTTTGATACTGTTTTCCAGCTAAAGTTAATATTTCACCTGTTTTAGGATCCATCATCACTACAAACGCTCGATCCAAAAATTGTGTGCCAGGTCGTTGTTTCGCAAGCCTTAGCTCAGATTCTAAAATTTCTTCAACAGCCTGTTGCAAATCCATATCAATTGTCAAAATGAGGTCACTGCCCCGCTGTCCTTCAGAAATAACTTTTGTTTCAAGAAGTGTGTGGCCTTGCGTAATATTCTCCACAATTGCTTTCTGACCACTTAGTACCTCTTCATATTGCTCTTCTAGATAGCTTTTCCCTACACGATCATTTCGGTTATACCCTCTAGCCATATAGTAATCAAGTTTTTCGGCGGGTAATCCTTCATCTGATGTTGTGATTCTACCTAGAATAGAACGTAATGTTGAATCAAACGTATACTTTCGTTCCCAATCCACCATTGTATCTATGCCTGGTAGATTCTCTAAATTTTCACTTACAGTCGCATATTCCTCAGGAGATACATCTTGATTCTTTACTATTTGAGGAGTCAATGCATACCCTCTATTCATTTCTCTAAAGATAGCTGCAACCTCTAAGTCCTTTTTATTATCGGTGATTTCCTTTATTTCTTCCTCAGTAATTCGATCAAGCTGAAGCTGATAGAGCTCAGATGCTGTGTATTCCTCTAGATCAGCCTCAGATAGCTTCTCCTTCGCCTCTTCAGGTCTAGAAATAAGCCAATAATCCTGCAAATCTCGTTCAGTTAATTTTTTTGTGAATTTCTCATCTGTCATATCAATTAACGGAGCTAATTTCCTAGCTACTTCTAATACATCCTGCTGCGACACTCCCTGTGCTCTTGTATAGGTAATCGCATTTTGTGGTTCGTTATCAACGATTGTACGGTCATAGCGATCATATATTTTCCCACGAGGAACAGGAGTGTGGACAGTTTTATTTTCTGTTTTGTCCACTTCTTCCTGATAGCGTTCACCATTTACAATTTGCACAACTCCTAAACGAAGGATTAATGCAGAAAATAAGATAAAAACCAAGAAGAACAATATATTTAACCGAAAAGGCACTTGAGTTTTTTTCTTTTTTTTCACTTTTTCATTATTTAGATTTGTATTTGTATTTCTCATATAACCAACTACCTTTTAGTTTTTTTTCATTCAAGAAAAAAGACACCTCGATGAATCAGGTGCCATCTTTTCTTTATTTTAAATGAAAAACAATTGAATTTCCAGAAGTAAAACCCACCATTATGCTGTTGATCCTCCATCACCTTCAATAAGCTTTGTTTTTGAATATGATTTTGATCGTATAGCATCTTGATTATCATGATCAAACTTGATTTTACGAATGAAGAAATAGATAACGGCGTGACCGGCTCCGACTATGGCAAGTAATATCGGAATACTTTTTTTCTCATCGAAAAAGGACACTGCAGAAAGAAAGCCTAGGATTGAAACAATTCTTCCAAGATTTAAAAACAATTCTCGAACAACTATATACTCAATTCGCATTTCGGCAGCCTTCCACCCTTTGCCTATTACATCATAAGTTAAAGACACATATGGCACTAGTAGAAATGGATAACCAATTGCAATGACTACGGCATAAGTAATTAGTTTGGCATAACTGACATCAAATAATATCAAAAAGATTGCCGCATATACCAAAAGTCCACCAAGTAAAATTGACTTTTTTCTAAAGTCTTTTTTGATTACTCTTGTAGCTATATAGTAAGCCAAAAAGGAAACGCCTGAATTTACGAGTCCAAATTTACCTAGTGCTAGCTCACTTCCCGTTTCAATGAAGACAAACACCGTAATAACAAAGATGAAGGTACCTTCTCGTAAACCTTGGAAAAAATGTGCATTTGTTACCATTTTCCAATTATAATTATTGGCGCGTTCCTTGATAATCCTTCGAAACATGAAATTCCCTTCAGCCTTTCTTCTTTTCAGAAAAAAGCTTAGAACAACAGCACCAGCAAATAAGGCCAAAGAAATCCCAAATATAACCGTATACCCTGTAAACTCTTTCATTGAGTGAATGATAAAACCAGCCAAAATTGGGCCAACCATTCCTGCAAAGGAAGATAAGATACCTAAGAATCCATTGAAAAAATCTCGGGTATCGGGTTCTGTAATTTCAAATGTTAACACATTAAAAGCTAACCAATAAAAACCATATCCTACTCCTAGAATTCCACCGAGTAGTATTAAAAATTGTGAGGCATTCTCTCCAATAACTAAGACCGTGATAAAGAAAATAGCTAGTGAAGAGACACCTAGTCTTAAGACTAATACTCGATCAATTTTCTTAGCAAGTCGTCCTGCTAATATAAATGTAATTGGCTGCATGACGACAACCGCAAGATTATATAAACCTAAATCAAAAAATTCGCCTGATTGTTTCCATAGATACACGTTCACAAACGTATTTGATAAAGCAATACTTAGTGAATACAATCCTCCAATGATTAGGAGCAGGATTAGATCTTTACTTGTGTCAATATTTCCTATAACTTTTTTAAACGAAAACATGAGCGGACTCCCCTTTTTTATCTACTACGTAGTCTTTCAAAAAGGGAACCTGGATATTCAATATTAGGCAATTAACATTTACATGTTTTTAACAGTGGAAAACTATAATAAAAAACCAGAGGAACATATCCCCTGGTTTAGTGTGTTTATTATTACTTCGCAGCAGCGTAACGCTTTGCAACTTCATCCCAGTTTACTACATTGAAGAAAGCAGCAACGTAATCTGGACGACGGTTTTGGTAATTTAGGTAGTAAGCGTGCTCCCAAACGTCTACACCAAGGATTGGAGTTTTACCTTCCATTAATGGTGAGTCTTGGTTTGGCGTGCTAGTTACTTCTAATTCACCATTGTTCACAGCAAGCCATGCCCAACCTGAACCGAAGCGAGTTGCAGCAGCTTTTGCGAACTCTTCTTTGAATGCAGCGAAGCTACCGAATTTGCTGTTAATTGCCTCAGCAAGTTCGCCAGTTGGCTCACCACCACCGTTTGGTGAAAGAATTGTCCAGAACAAGCTATGGTTAGCATGTCCACCAGCATTGTTACGTACAGCTGTACGCTTATCTGCAGGAACTGCATCTAAATCAGAAATTAATTCCTCAACTGATTTGTTAAGAAGCTCGCTTCCTTCTAAAGCAGCATTTACGTTAGTGATATACGTATTGTGGTGCTTTGTGTGGTGAATGTTCATTGTTTCCTTATCAATGTGTGGTTCTAATGCATCGTATGCATATGGTAATTGTGGTAATTCGTAAGCCATGAAAAATCTCCTCCTCTTATTATGTAAAAAATTTTAGAACTCATCAAAACATTTTATACAATTATGTTTAATAAGTCCGTCAAAAACAGATTACCAAATATGCCAATAAGTTTCAATTATTAAGCATTATTTATTTTTAATATAAATTATTTTAAATATAAATATATTTAAAGTATGACTCCTAGCAGACTGAATACACGTAGACTCCCGTGGGATGCGTATGGCCCCACAGGACGCGGAGTGTATTCAGGCTGCGTCTTGGGTAAACACAAATTTATTCGAAAACAGTCTTAACAAAATTAAGATAACCTAAATAAGCAGTGTGTATACTAAAGAATCCTTTATGCTTTATAAAACTTCAAATAGAAAATAAATAATCATAGCTAATTGAATGAGCCCTTTTGCAATCGTTCCACTTAGAAATCCTAGGAGCGACCCGATCCCAATCTTCAAGGATGTCTTAAAATCTTTCTTATGAACAAGTATCTCTGCAATAATTGCACCTAGAAATGGCCCAAGGATGATTCCAGCAACCGGGATCACAAAGGGACCAATCAACAGACCGATCGTACTCCCCCATATTGCGGCTTTACTTCCTCCAAACTTCTTCACCCCAAAAAGATTTGCTGCATAATCTACCACCATTAATAAAGCAAAGAAAATCCCCTGAACAACCCAGAAAACCCAAGAATAATGGTCAAATCCATAAATTAAGCCATAAACTAAAAATCCAGCTATCAAAAACAGTACACTTGGAATCACGGGGTACACCAAACCTATAAAAGCAATGATAAATAAAGCGATAATGATCAACCAATATACGATGTCCATATAGACCTCCTAAATAGCATAAAAAAACTACAAGGAAAAAGATTCCTTGTAGTATATTATAACGTAAATTCAATTGATTATTAGTTACCTTCAGCTAAAACAGCTTCAGCGATATTCACCGCATGATCGCCAACACGTTCAAGGTTACTAATGATATCAACAAAAACGATACCTGAAGCACCTGTACATTCACCTTCATTTAAACGAAGGATATGCTTCTTACGTAATGTACGTTCCATCGTATCAATTTGATCTTCCTTCGTGACAACCTGACGTGCAGCTTCTTTATCATTATTCTCTAATGCACTAACAGCTTGTTTAACTGTAGAAATAGTCAGTTCGAACATTTCTTCAAGATCTGCCATTGCACCTTCAGTTAATTTCAATTTGCTATTAATTTGATGATCAACTAACTCAATGACATTTTCGAAATGATCACCAATTCGTTCAATATCACGGACAGTATCCATTAAGATTGAATGTTCTTCAGATTCACTAACAGATAACGGTGCTGAAGATAATAGAACTAGATAATCGGTAATTTTACGATCGAGATTATTAATCGCATCCTCAAGCTGCAATCCCATATCTGCGTGCTTTTGCGCTCTTGTTTTCAAATAATTATTTGACTCTTCTAATCCTATCGCTGCAAATTGACCCATACGAATGACTTCTTCCTTTGCTTGTCCTAAAGCAATGGATGGAGATTGTTCGATAAAATTCGGATCTAAATGTTTGGCTTTATACTCAATTGCTGAGTCTTCACCAGGTATTAGCTTTGTCACAATAAACGCCAGAACACCAATAAATGGCAATTGAATTAATGTGTTAGTTGTATTAAATATTCCATGTGCAAATGCAATTGTCATTTCTGCATTTAAGTTTAAGCCTTGTCTTATGATATCAACTATCTCAGTAAAGAAAGGTAATATCAATAGGAAAACGGCTGTACCGAGTAAATTAAAAATAACATGTGTTAATGCTGCTCGTCTTGCTGCAACTGTTGCACCAATTGACGCTAAGATGGCTGTAATCGTAGTACCAATATTGTCACCAAATAATACTGGTAATGCTGCCTTGATATCAATTAAGCCTTGACCAAATAGTTCCTGAAGAATACCAATTGTTGCACTTGAGCTCTGAACAATCACTGTAAAGACGGTACCAATGACAACACCTAAAATAGGATTATCACTCATACTTACTGTTAAATCATGAAAAGCCTGAAGAGAACGAAGTGGTTTCATTCCATTACCCATCATTTCAAGACCTAAGAACAATGCCCCAAATCCGAACACCATTTGTCCAAGATTATGAACTCGCTTATTCTTGAAGAAGAATAGAAGAATGGCCCCCGCTGCAATAATTGGTAAAGAATAATCACTAATCTTAATCCCTATAATGAATGCTGTAACAGTTGTACCAATATTTGCACCCATAATAACACCGATTGCTTGTCTTAAATTCATAAAACCTGCACTAACTAATCCAACGGTGATAACGGTGGTTCCACTACTTGTCTGAAGTAATACAGTAACAAATATCCCTGCTAAAACCCCCATTAATGGATTGGTTGTAAAACGATCTAAGATATCACGAAGTTTATCGCCAGCTGTCTTTTGCAAGCCATCTCCCATATATTTAATACCAAATAGGAAAATACCAAGTCCACCAACAAACTCAAATATCATTTTCTGAACATCAAGTTCCACTATCTTTTCAACCCCTACATATGTATTTCGATTCGACAATACTCTACAAACCCTTTAAAATATACATCAGTGTAAATTTATTGTAAAGCTTTTTAGAATAATTTAATTTAAAGGTTTTTTGAACATCCCTTATCTTGTTAATTTGAAGCTATACCGATAAAATAAATATGAAGTATGTTAAGGATGTGTTATCAAGGATGTCGATCTTCAATCAATTTCTAAAAAGTCTTTATTCACCAAAAGATGTTGTTAAATATCGATTTCAAGGAATCGGAAAAACAATTCTTTTTGTTTTTTTGCTCGCATTATTATCATTACTACCCGCTGCCATTTCAATGTCAGAAGCCTTTTCTTCTGCGGTGAAATCACTAGACAGTGCTTTAAGTGATGCAAGTATGCCTTCCTTTGAAATTAGCAATGGTGCGCTGACAACCACTGCAACTGAACCTTATATCGTAGAGCATGGAGAATTCACCATTATTGTAGACGGGACTAGCAGCCTTAATGCAAATGATGTAGATCAATATGGAAATGCATTAGCCTTCTTGTCAACAGGATTTATTATTTCCTCACAGCATCAAGCTGAGCGAATTGACTACACACTTCTTGAAGGAACGACAATTACTAACGCAGAAATTTCAACATACCTTGAAACGCTTATTTCTGCGTTACCTATTATTGTACCTATAATGTTAATAATCATGTACATTGTCACAAGTGGAATCAAATTTATCGAAGTATCCGTGGCAGCTATCATTGGCCTAGCAATTAGGAATATTCTAAAGCTTAACTTAAAATATCGACACACTTGGATTATCGCTGCTTATAGTATGACGATTCCAACACTATTTTTCATGTTAATGGATTTGTTGCAGATTAATGTTCCTTATGCTGGTTCTATAAACTGGTTTGTCATAACCTTTCTTATGTATTTAGCCCTTAAAGAAATTCCTAGAAAAAAGGAAATCAATTAATATCACACTTTAATTGAAGCTCCATTTTCTTCATCCAGTTCTAATTTTATTGGACAAGCATATCTTGTTATAAAGTTTAGCTTTTGGAGGAGATTTTTTATGAAGAGATTGGTAGGATTTGCGATCTTTTTTTTCATTCTATATATCATCTATTATGACATTAGTATAGGTACCCTCCCTGTTGCAAAAGGAGAGCCTACTATAACTGAGAATGTTGCAGAAGAAGTTGAGGCTAGTTCAGAACCTGTAGAACAAGAAATTCCTTTCCAATCAGTAGAAATTAAAGCTGGTGACACTTTGTTGTCAGTTGTTGAAGAATTGAGTCAAAAGCGAACAGACCTTTCCATCTCTACTATAATCGAGGACTTCGAAGAGATGAATCCAGGTGTTAAGGCAAATTCATTACAAATCGGTAAAATTTATAAAATACCTGTTTATCAGTAAAACGATGGTTTTAAAGTGTTCGTTCTTGTCAATTAGTTCACTTCACTGTTACAATATGTCAGGAGAAGCTAATATAATTTCGTCAAAATTTAAGAAATTTATCTTTCCACGAGTTAAATTGAAGGAGCGATATTCGTGAGTGAAATCATTCATCGTACGAAGACCCGTCCAGTTAAAGTTGGTAATTTAACAATTGGCGGTAATAATGAGTTAGTTATACAAAGTATGACAACAACAAAAACACATGATGTAGAAGCAACTGTTGCTGAAATAAAGCGATTAGAGGAAGCTGGATGCCAGGTAGTTCGTGTTGCATGCCCTGATGAAAGAGCAGCAAATGCCATCCCTGAAATCAAAAAACGCATAAACATTCCACTAGTTGTTGATATTCATTTTGATTATAAATTAGCCTTAAAAGCAATTGAAGGCGGAGCCGATAAAATTAGAATTAACCCAGGTAATATTGGAAGGAAAGAAAAAGTTGAAGCCGTTGTAAATGCAGCTAAAGCTAAAGGCATTCCAATCCGAATTGGCGTAAATGCTGGCTCTCTAGAAAAACGCATTATTGAAAAGTACGGCTACCCTACTGCTGATGGGATGGTTGAAAGTGCTTTGCACCATATTAAAATTCTTGAAGATTTAGATTTTCACGATATTATCGTTTCGATGAAGGCGTCTGATGTAAACCTTGCGATTGAAGCCTATGAAAAAGCAGCTAAAGCTTTTGATTATCCGCTACATCTCGGAATTACTGAATCAGGAACACTTTTTGCAGGAACCGTGAAAAGTGCAGCCGGTCTTGGTGCTATTCTAAGCAAAGGAATTGGTAATACACTCCGCATTTCTTTAAGTGCTGATCCTGTTGAGGAAGTCAAGGTTGCACGTGAATTATTGAAATCATTTGGTTTATCATCTAATGCAGCTACCCTTATCTCTTGCCCAACATGTGGACGGATTGAAATCGACCTCATCAGTATCGCAAATGAAGTCGAGGAGTACATCTCTACGATCAAGGCACCAATTAAGGTTGCAGTACTAGGTTGTGCGGTAAATGGTCCTGGTGAAGCTCGTGAAGCCGATATTGGTATCGCTGGCGCCCGTGGTGAAGGTCTACTCTTCCGTCATGGTAAAATTGTTCGAAAAGTACCAGAGAAGACAATGGTTGAAGAGTTGAAAAAAGAAATCGATAAAATCGCTGAAGAATACTTCGCGAAAAAAGCTTTAGAAGAGCAAGAGCAAGTCGAAGCGACTCCAAAATAAAACAAGAAAAGAACTGTCATTTGGCAGTTCTTTTTCTATTTGCTCTTCTCATTTATCTTAATTGCAGGTGTATTGTTATACATGTAAGTCGGAGCAATATCCTCAGCTCTGTCATCTCCCTCGTAAAAAGCATGATTTAGCTTTTCATTGGTACTCTCAATACTCGTTGCATTTGTATGTACCGCGCTATCCTCTAATGTTTGGTTTAGTTTAATATTTGCTTCATTCGTTTGTTCTTGATTACTCAACGAAATCTCTCCTTAAAAAGGAGCAGAGCGTATGACCACTCTGCCCCATTAATATCTTTATTTGTTACATATTATTTGTGGTTAAAAAAATGGGAGAATGAAGATGCCAAGAACAATTGAAATGACACCTATTCCGATTGCCCATGCTCCTAAACCAGTTGCACCTCTTCTTCTTGCAATGAACCCAATAATAATCCCTGCTGCTCCCATTAATACCGGCATTACAAAAAGAGAAATAATTGAAAGTGCTAGAGCTAACCAACCTAAGCCAGTACCAGCTGTCGATTGGGTACCTGCACTATTCTCAGTACCAGTATTTGCTCGGTATACTGGTTCTCTTTCTCTAACTGGAGTAAACGGAGGTGCTACTTCAGCAGCTGTTTCCTCAGTATAGTCCGAATAAGTGTTAGCCCCTAGATTAGGGTCAACAGCATGATTTTCATCATAGTCAGTTCCTACACGTTTGTTGTCTTCTGCCATGTGTCTAATCCCTCGCTTTCCTTTGTGGTTGGAAGCATTTATTATTATGGACTACGAAGTGAAAATTATAATTGTTAATGATTTCTTCCAAATGAAATAAATGATAAAACATGTTAGAATGTTAACTATTGCGGGGTTAAGGAGGAATATACATAGATGACAAAAAAATTCGGGATTGATATTGACGGTACATTAACGTGCCCAACCACATTTATTCCTTATATTAATGAATCATTTAACATGAATATTACGCTAGATGATATGAAGGAATATGACTTATGCCCATTAATTGGGATCACTAATGAGCAATTTTGGGAATGGATGGATGAGAAAGAACCCATTATTTATAAAGAGTCGCCATTAGCTAAGAACGCTAAAATGGTAATTGATGAATGGAAGCATACACATGAATTAATCTTTATCAGCGCTAGAAGAAATCATTTATTTGATGTCACTGAAAAATGGTTTCAACAAAATCTTATCTCTTACAATGAAATTGATTTGATTGGCTCACATAATAAATTAGCTGCTGTAAAAAAACATGAAATAGACATCTTTTTTGAAGACAAGCATGATAACGCTTGTGATATAAGTGAAGAATTTGATATTCCTGTTATTCTTTTTAACACACCTTACAATCAGGATCCTATTCCTAAAAAGGTGATAAGAGTTAATGACTGGCTCGAAGCAAAACAATGGGTTAATCACTGGTATTCTAAATAATCCTAGCAACAAAACAGAAGGCTGCCAACTCGGCAGCCTTTTTTTAATGACATTGTGGACAAGTACCATAGATTTCAAACTTGTGACCTGATATGTCATAGCCCTTTAAATTGTCAGCTAGCCCTTCCATTGGACATGCCTCAATTTCCTTTGTTTTCCCACAATCCAAACAAATAAAATGATGATGATGATGCTTGGTGCCACAGGTGAAACGAAAATGCTTCTCACCTGACAACTCTGTACTTTCTAATATGCCTAATTCAGCAAACATTGATAAGTTCCGATAAATGGTATCAAAGCTTAATCCAGGATAATCACTCTTCATTGAATCAAGTACATCCTTTGCTGTTAAATACTTATCATGCTTAGAAAAAATCTCCAACATCTCTTCCCTTTTGTTTGTATGTTTGAACCCTTTTTCTTTCATCAATTCTAATGCTTGTGTTACATTCATTGTGATCGTCCTCTCCACCACTTTTTCCACAAAATTGCACCGATTAAAATCACAACGGCTAAAACAACAATTGTTCCACCAGGCGCCAAATTCAAGTAATAAGATAATATTAATCCAATAATAACTGATATTTCACCAAAAATCACCGATAAAAAGATCGTTTGCTTAAACCCTTTTGCAATTCTCATACTAGCAGCAACTGGTAATGTCATCAGTGAAGAGACCAACATAATTCCTACAATTCTCATCGACGCTGCAATAACTAAAGCAACTGTAATGATAAAGATAAAATGTAGCCATTTAGCTCGAATTCCAGAAACAACTGCATGTTCTTCATCAAATGAGAGCAAAAATAATTCCTTATAAAGAAAAAAGACTACAAGAAGAACAAATACAGTAATCCCTAAAACCGTCCACATATCACTTCGACTAACTGCACTAACACTTCCAAATAAATAAGTAAATAAGTCTGTATTAAACCCTTCTGCCAATGAAATGAAAATGACTCCGATTCCTATTCCACCTGATAATATAATTGGGATCGCAAGCTCTTGGTAATGCTTATAGACAAGCCTTAGTCTCTCAATAAATAGAGAACCTATCACAGAAAATGTCATCCCCATATATAATGGATTCAGACCTTGAACGAGGCCAAGTTTTTTTTCAAGAAACAAACTTGCTGCAATTCCCGCTAAAGTGACATGGCTTAAAGCATCTGCAATCAAGGATAATCGTCTTACAACGATAAATACACCTAATAAAGGAGCAATTAGACCAATCAAAATCCCTGCGATAAAAGCATTTTGAATAAACTCATATTGAAATAATCCACTAATCATCTTACTGTCCCCCATGACTATGATCATGAGTGATGAGATGTACACCATGACCGTATAGCTCTGACAAATCATGTTCCTTAAATTCATCAAATTCCTTCACATTTCCGTGAAAGTGTAGATGTTTATTCAAACATGCTACATGTGTTACTTTATCACTTACAGTCCCAACATCATGAGTAACTAGTATAAGCGTCAATCCTAATTGTTTGTTCAATTCTTCTAATAATTCATAGAAGCCTTGAACAGTCTGAGCGTCAACCCCAACCGTTGGCTCATCTAATATAAGTAATTCTGGGTCACTAACTAATGCCCGTGCAATGAATACCCTTTGCTGTTGCCCGCCAGATAGCTCACCAATATTTCGTTCAAGAAATTGGAGCATTCCCACTGATTTAACAGCTTCTTTTACTTTTTGTTTATCTTCTGCAGATAGAAATCGAAATAGACCAAGCTTAGACGTAAGTCCGCTTGCTACCACCTCAAATACAGTTGCCGGAAAACCTGTATTGAAGCTATTTGCTTTCTGTGATACAAAGCCAATCTTGTACTTTTCTTTGAATTTAGAATGATCGATTCCAAACAATTGAATCTTTCCTTGCTGTGGCTTTAATAAGCCTAAAATACACTTAAGCAAGGTGGATTTACCAGAACCATTTGGACCTACCAAACTTAAAAAAGCTCCCTTGGGAACTATCATGTTAATATCTTCAAGAACATTTCTATCCTCATATTTAAAAGTTACATGAGAAAGTTCTAAAATAGGTTGCGTTTCATCTTTCATTACATCACCTTATTATCTATCAAATTAGAATCGTTACGATTTACTTAAAGAAGTATACATTAAAATCACTCATTTTGTAAAGCTTCTTTCCTTTATAGCTTTTTTATGCACATTTCAAGAACATTCCTCATAGAGTTTAATAAGAAAGGTGGGAGTGCATTGAATATATACCAAAAAATTGTTAATCAAAAAATTAAAACACTTACTGTAGAAGAGCTTCTAACATACAGTAAGAAATACGACATTTCACTTACTAGACCACAAGCACAAAAAGCTGTTAAATACTTAAAATCAAAAGCTAACACTAAAATTGATATTTTTAACGATGAGGAACGAAAAAAAATACTTAAAGAAATTGCAGTAGTTACAAGTCCAGAAGTAGCACGCCAATTAAATAGTCTCTTTAATGAATTCACGAAATAGAAACAAAGCGGGCTGCCACACAATGTGGGAGTCCGCTTATTTCTATTTAACCCTGTATGATTTTTTCAAGAAGATTAGGATCAAACTCTTTTTTCGTTAACATGTCGATTTCAAACTTATATGGAGGCATTTTGCTGTTCTTGTCCTCTCCTACATAAGGTGTTTCAAGGATTTTCGGAACATCCTTAAGTGCATCATGATGAACAATATAACTTAATGCATCAAAGCCAATATGCCCAAAACCAATGTTTTCATGACGGTCCTTCTTAGCTCCGCGCTCATTTTTACTATCATTTATATGTAGGACCTTCAATCGATCTAATCCAATCATTTTATCAAATTGTTCTAGAACTCCGTCAAAATCTTCTACAATATTATAGCCTGCATCATGTGTATGGCAAGTATCGAAACAAATAGACATTTTCTCATTATGTGTAACCCCATCAATAATCCTTGCTAATTCTTCGAAGGAGCTTCCACATTCAGAACCCTTTCCGGCCATTGTTTCAAGAGCGATTTGGACATTCTGATCCTTTGTGATCACTTCATTTAGCCCTTCAATGATTCGATTAATTCCATTATCAACACCAGCACCAACATGAGCTCCTGGGTGGAGAACAATCTGTCTTGCCCCAAGAGCATCCGTACGTTCAATTTCAGACCTTAAGAACCGAACTCCTAGGTCAAATGTATCTGGGTTACTTGTATTGCCAATATTAATAATATATGGAGCATGAACAACGATCTCCCCGATGCCATGCTCTGACATATGTGCAAGACCTGCTTCAATATTTAAATCTTCAATTTTCTTACGTCTTGTATTTTGGGGTGCACCCGTATAGATCATAAAAGTGTTAGAACCATAGCCCACTGCTTCTTCACTTGCAGCTAAGAGCATTTTCTTGCCACTCATTGATACGTGAGAACCTATTTTCAACATTTTCTTCACTCCCATTCTTTCTCCCTTTTTTTTCATTGCTTCAACCATCGTTTATTTGTTATTTCTTTTTTTGATTCTTCTTTCACGCTGTTTAATACTATCCATTTCTCTAGTCATTTTCTTCTTATATCCAGGCTTTACTTTGCTTGGCTTTCGAACAAAGCTTTTTGCCTTTTCATCAATTTCATCACTTTGTCTTTGTCGTGTTTTTCGACGATTTCGTTCACCAACTTTTACAAATTCGTCCTTTTCAACGTCAATGTTTGTGAACGTAATACCCATCTTCTCTAATTTAACTAGTGCATCCTCATCTGATGGTTCATAGATTGTAGCTGCGACACCAGAGAATCCTGCACGTGCTGTTCTTCCAACACGATGGACATAGAAATCTAAGTCTGAAGGTAGCTCATAGTTAATAACATGACTAACACCCTCTATATCAATTCCTCTTGCAGCTAAGTCTGTTGCTACAACAAATTGATATTCAAGCTCTGTTACCTGCTTCATCACTTTTTTACGTTCTCTTGGGCTTAAACCTCCATGAATTCGACCAACTCGAAGTCCTTTTTCAAGTAGACCATCGGCAACCTTATCAGCCATTTTCTTCGTATTAGTAAATACAATCGCTAAATACGGATTATACAGCGTGAGCATCTCATGTAATAAGTCTATTTTTTTTCGATGTCTTAACGGTATTAATACATGCTCCACTTTCGCAGCTGTTGCTTGCTTCGGAGCAACATGTGTATATCTCGGATTATCCATATATTTCTTTAAAAATGGTTTTAATTTCTCTGGAATGGTTGCAGAGAACACAAGAATTTGCAGCTTCTCTACCATTTTCGCAGCAATTTGGTCCACATCATTAATAAATCCCATGTCGAGCATTAAATCAGCTTCATCGACTACTAAAGTTTTAGCTGTATGAACAAATAAGGCCTGTTCTTTAACAAGGTCATTGATTCTACCTGGAGTCCCAACGACAATATGCGGTTGAGTCTTTAGCTTTTCAATCGTTCGTTGCTTGTCCGTGCCACCAACAAATAATTTTGAGGTTATTTGTTGTTCACCTTCAGTATGTTTAATCACTTTTACAACTTCTTGGTGAATCTGTGTTGCTAGTTCCCTTGTAGGCGCAGTAATAACCACTTGAACCTCTTGTGACAAGGAATGAACCTTATCAATGATTGGTAACAAATATGCATGAGTCTTCCCTGTTCCCGTTTGTGATTGCCCAATTGCACTTTCACCACGATGAATAGTCGGAATCAATCGTTCTTGAATTTCTGTCGGTTTAGTAAATCCCAACTCTTTAATTGCTTCAATAATAAAAGGTTGGAACTGAAATCTTTTAAATTGGTTTGTATCCATTTTTATAAATCCCTCATTTTATAGCATTTAATATGCTTATTCTTCCTTAAAACGTACAAGTTTAACACAACAAACCATTATATCTGATTTTGATAAAAAAAACCAATACAACCATTATTTTAACTTTCGCCTATTCTATTTAAACCTTAAACACATCCTAACGTTCGTGCATACCTTAAGGTGAAGGATTAAATAAATGATCGGTATATCACCCTAGTCTCTTAACTTAAATCTTTCGTATTTACATGAAAGGAAGGAGGAACAACTATGTTTTTTCCTGGAAGAGGAATGCCTCGTGGAATGGGTATGGGGATGAACCCAGGACCTATGATGGGACCATCTATGCCCACTCAAGCAATGAATAGAAGTGGTGGAGGCTTTCTCAGTAAATTACTATCTGGTTTCAAAGGTGGGAGTGCTGCACCAACTGGAATGATGCCAGGTGCAATGAACCCTACAAATTTCATGGGTGGGCCAGGCTCATTTATGGGGGCTGGTTTTAACGCTGCAAATGCAGCAAATGTTGCTACTTCTGCTTCAGGGGCCGCTAACGCCGCTTCTACCTTAAAAGGATTAACAAATCCTGCTAACCTAGGAGCCATCTTAGGTAACGTTCAGAAAGCACTCCACACTGCCGAATCAGTCATGCCAATGGTACAGCAATATGGGCCATTAGTTAAAAATATCCCATCTATGATCAAGCTGTATCGAGAGTTAAATAGTAGTAATTCAGAAGAAGATACATCAACTGAAGAAAAGCAAACTGAAAAGAAAAAAAGTAGACCTGAGAACACAGCTGAAGCTCATGCAGAAGATGATGGCCGTGACGTACCAAAAACGACTACTAAGTCAAGCACAACAAAAACTGGGCAATCTGTTCCTAGACTGTATATCTAATATAGGTATATCAGCTTTGAAATTTGCACCTTACTCAGCTATAATATAAGAGATTAAGAGATTAGCGATTGTCTCTATCGTCTTAACCTGAGGAGGTCAAAACAATGGAAGTCATCAAAATTGCACCACGTGGTTATTGCTATGGTGTTGTTGATGCAATGGTTATTGCAAAAAATGCAGCATTAGATAAATCTCTACCTAGACCTATTTTCATCCTAGGGATGATTGTTCATAATAAACATGTAACAGACGCATTCGAAGAAGAAGGCATCATTACACTAGATGGAGAAAACCGACTTGATATCCTTAAAAATGTCAATGAAGGTACCGTTATTTTCACCGCACATGGTGTATCTCCGGAAGTAAAAAAACTAGCAAAAGAAAAAGGACTTGTCACGATAGATGCAACTTGTCCTGATGTTACAAAAACGCATGATTTAATCGAAGAAAAGACAGCAGAAGGCCATCACATTATTTACATTGGTAAGAAGGGGCACCCTGAGCCAGAAGGGGCGGTAGGTGTAGCTCCTAATCAAGTTCATCTTGTTGAAACCCTCGAGGACGTTGAACAGTTGAACCTATCAAATGAAAAATTAATTGTGACAAACCAAACGACGATGAGTCAATGGGATGTTCAACATATAATGGACCGAGTACAAGAAAAATATCCACAAACTGAAATTCACCGTGAGATTTGTCTGGCTACTCAAGTTCGCCAGGAAGCTGTAGCAAATCAAGCATCTGCTGCTGATGTAACAATCGTTGTAGGTGATCCTAAGAGTAATAACTCGAACCGATTAGCACAGGTTTCATTAGAAATTGCTGGAACAACAGCATACAGAGTAGCTGATGTAAGTGAAATACAAGTGGAATGGTTAATGAACGCTAAGAATGTTGCTGTTACTGCAGGTGCTTCTACTCCTACTCCAATCACAAAGGAAGTCATTACATTTCTAGAACAGTTCGATCCTACTGATGAATCAACTTGGAAAAGAGAGCGTAGTGTACCACTTCATAAGATTTTGCCGAAAGTGAAAACAAAATAGCTTTCATTGTCCAATTCGAAAAAGAGGCTAAAATAGCCTCTTTTTTATGTATATATCCTTACATAAATACGAATGGGTCTGTAGATGGTTCTGAAGCGAAGACATGAATATCCCACTTTTTGTTGCTAATCATAACTGATAATTTATCAGCTACCCCTTTTTTCATTATTTGCTCAATATGATGTCCTGGATCGACGACTGACAACCCCATCATCAACGCATCGTGTGCTACATGATAATAGAGATCCCCTGTTACCAACACATCAGCGCCTTTGAACTTCGCTTCTGATATATATTTGTTACCATCTCCACCTAAGACAGCAACCTTTTTGATCATTTTGTCTAATACTCCTACCACCCTTACTCCGTTCACACCTAAAGCTACTTTGACATGGTCTGCAAATTCGCTTAACGTCATTTCAGTCGATAAATTCCCAATTCTTCCTAATCCATACTCCTTCCCTTGTTCTGTATAGGATGGAGAAAGGATCTGAAGTTGCTCTAACTGCAACGCATTCGCCAATAAATCATTTACTCCGCCTTCAGCCACATCTAAGTTTGTATGAGCAGCATAAATAGCTATATCATGCTTGATACATGTTTCAACGATTCTCCCCACTGCTGTGTCTGTTTGAATATGCTTTAGTGGACGGAAAATAAGTGGGTGATGGGCAATAATCAAATCAACATTTTTTGAAATAGCTTCCTCTACCACCTCTTCTGTCACATCCAAGGCAATCATCACTTGTTGCACCTTCTTATTCAATGTCCCTAGTTGCAAACCAATTTTGTCTCCTTCAAGTGCTAATTTCTTTGGTGAAAAAGTTTCAAATAATTGGATTACCTCATGGCCATTAGGAATTTTGCTCATCTAATACCTCCTTTAAAATCGCTAATTTACCCTCTATTTCATTTTGTTTCTTCATATTTTCAGCAGTTGGCTCCGCCTGCTGTAGATTAGTTAAGATTGTCATCCAATGCTGTTTCTCATGAGTCCACTTTTTAATAAAAGCTTCATTTTTTTCTTTTAACAAAAAAGGCCCAAGTAATAACCCAGCTTCTATATCATCATATGGCTTCTCAGGATTTCCACGATCGGCAACGATAATTTCGTAGATCTTTCCATCCTCTTCAAGGATTGTTTCAGAGGTGATCTCCCAGCCCTCTGCTAACAACCACTTTCTTATATTAATTGCTCCTATATTAGGCTGAAGAATCAACCTAGAGACACCCTCGAGTTTTCTAGAGCCTTCTTCTAGGATAGTAGTAATCAAAGTGCCACCCATCCCTGCAATCGTAATACAATCAACCTCATTAGGATCAATGACCTCTAAGCCATTACCTTTCCTTACTTCAATGACATCTGCAAGATTGGATTTCATCACTTGTTCCTGTGCCGAGCGAAATGGCCCCTCATTTATCTCTCCTGCAATCGCTGAAACAATCTGACCTTTTAAATAAGCATAACAAGGTAAGTATGCATGATCTGATCCTATATCAGCTAAGATCGAATCTGAGGGAATATTTGAGGCAACTGCTTCAAGTCGTTTTGATAATTGTAATTCGTTCATTTTCACACCACATTTATTTATATTTTCATCAAATACATTATACAAAAACTTAAGATGAAAGAAAAATGAAAGAAAAATCGAGTCATCTTCATATAATCAAAAAAGCCTCCTAATAGGAAATGCCTGACACCCTTCATAAATCGGTGCCAGGCATCTTCTAGGAGAGCCCTTACATCAAAAGCTATGATTATAATTCACTTAACCAAGTGATCATGTCTTCAAGCTGCTCATCAGGTACAAGTCCGCCCTGCATGATGCCTTTACCTTCTTTTAGAATAGTCTCAATTTCCGCGGCATCATATCTTTCGCTAACACCGTGTAAGTCGGGACCAACACCACCAGACATATCAACACCATGACAGGCAGAACATTTCCCTTGATAAATTTCTTCAGGAGAAGCTGCTGCTGTTTCCTCTGGTGCTGCTTCACCGTCACTCGCAAGTTCTTTCATGTTTCCTAATCCGTTAAATGAAAATAGGAACATAAGTCCGATTCCTAATACAGCAATTACTGCAAATGGAATTAATGGATTACGGTTCATTCCTTTACCTCCCTTATGTAAATACTCATGATTCATATATAAATTATATTCAAACAATTTCTATTTTACTTTAATTTGTAGAGAAGTGAAAGTCCAAATTGTACAAGTTGTTCAAATATCTTTCAAATTTCCTGTTGATAAATGGTATATCTTCAATTTTCCACTAAATTGATGTTATTATTTATTTATAAGCATTGATTTTTTTAAATGATTATTTTCTAATAATTTTAAATAATGAAATTCCATTTTATAAATGTTATAATAATCAATAGCAAGCCTAATACACTTGAGATTAGAAAGTACTTCTTTTTTAAAAATATCCCTAAACATAACCATAGAATGGTATGAAGCATGACGGTAACTAACATTGCATATTGATTATCAATAAATAGACGATCACATATGTGAACTGAAGCAAAAAGAAAAATTATCGCACCTATAATATAGGAAAAATGCTGTAATAACTGATTTTTGCGGAAAATAACAGCCCCCAGAACACAGATAATTATAAAAATACTAAAAATGACGATTTGCAAAACCAAATTTATTTCAGTAAAATAAGTGACAAGAAATGAAATGAGTAGCAACAAAAAAATAGCGATGCTTGGAATAATTGTTTTTCTTGCTTTTTTCTTTTCTCCGCTTTCTGCATTTAGGAGCTCTTGATTGCCCTCGGTATAAAGAGTAAGTAGAAAATTACAATATTCCTCTGGTAGAAGTCTTGATTGCTTCCAATCCGTTATTTCTTTTATAATGATTTGTTTTCTAATTTTGTCATCCATTTGGTACCTCTTTTAAAAACCTATAATAATAAAAAGATGACTCAAAGAAAGTAAGTCCTATGAGTCATCCATTATCAAACCATATTTTATTCTAAGAAATCCTTTAAACGTTTACTACGGCTTGGATGGCGTAATTTACGTAGAGCTTTTGCTTCAATTTGACGGATACGTTCACGTGTAACACCAAATACTTTACCTACTTCTTCAAGTGTGCGAGTTCTTCCGTCATCAAGACCAAAGCGCAGACGTAATACATTTTCTTCACGATCTGTTAATGTATCTAGTACATCTTCAAGCTGCTCTTTAAGAAGCTCATATGCAGCGTGCTCTGAAGGAGAAGTAGCATCCTGATCTTCGATAAAGTCACCTAAGTGTGAATCATCCTCTTCACCAATCGGTGTCTCTAATGAAACAGGCTCTTGAGCAATTTTTAGAATTTCACGGACTTTTTCTGGTGTTAAATCCATATCCTCACCAATTTCTTCAGGTGAAGGCTCACGTCCAAGATCTTGAAGTAATTGACGCTGTACTCTAATTAATTTGTTAATAGTTTCAACCATATGAACAGGAATACGGATTGTTCTTGCTTGGTCGGCAATCGCACGAGTAATCGCTTGACGAATCCACCATGTCGCATACGTACTGAATTTATATCCTTTACGGTAATCAAATTTTTCAACAGCTTTAATAAGACCCATATTTCCTTCTTGAATCAAGTCAAGGAATAACATTCCACGACCAACATAACGTTTTGCAATACTTACAACAAGACGTAAATTTGCTTCTGCTAAGCGTCGTTTTGCTTCCTCATCGCCATCTTCAATACGTTTAGCTAACGAAATTTCATCATCAGCAGATAGTAAATCAACTCGGCCAATTTCTTTTAGATACATTCTTACAGGGTCGTTAATCTTTACTCCAGGAGGAACACTTAAATCGTTTAAATCAAATTCCTCTTCCTTAGCCAATTGTTGAACATTAGGATCAGCTTCTTCATCACTTTCACCTAGTAATTCAACACCTTGCTCTCCAAGGAACTCATAATACTCATCTAATTGATCTGACTCTACTTCAAATCCAGACATTTTCTCTGCAATTTCCTCGTATGTCAGAACACCTCGTTTTTTACCAAGTTCAGTTAATTGGTCTTTTACTTGATCAATTGTAATTTCTGTTTCCATTTCTTTAGAACGTGCTGACTTTTCAGCCATAAGTTCCCCTCCTTTCAAAACTAGTGAGCTTTAGAGGTTAATTACACTTAGTTATTAAGTACTTTTTTTATTTGGATGATTTCGTTAGCAATTGTCGCTGCTTTTAGAAAATCCTTCTCTCGCTCTGCTTGTTGCTTCTCTAATTCCTTTTCACTTAGCATTGACAACTTTTGATGTTTCAACACCTGTTTAATGTAGTCTCTTATTTCAATGTCTGCTGTTTCGTCATTTATCTGTAGCATTGCAATATCAGTGACTACTCTAGATAAACTCTCATCGCTCAACCGCTGTAGAAATGCACTTGGATTCGGTTCATTTCCTTCTTCATAGAATGCATAAAGATAAGTTACAATTGCTCGATGTTCTTCAATATTAAATTCACTTTGAAGCTCAGTTTGAACTTTATAGGCAATATCCTTATTTCTAAGCATATGTGCGATTAAATATCTTTCTGCATTATGAAATGCTGGCAGTAATCTCTTTTGTAAAGTAGTTCTTCTAGGTATATTATTTCTATTCTGATTGCCATTATCCTTTTTCTTGAACTCACTTTTATTAAATTGAGATTGCTGCTCCTTAAGCGCCTCGATTGATACAGAGAACTCGGTAGAAATCTGACGCATGTAGTGCTCACGCTCTACGGCGCTATCTAAAGTACTAATTTCCTTAAGTACTTCTTCGATATAACGCATCCGTTCTCCTTCATCTTGAAGGTTTTTTCCTCTACGAAAGTATTGCATCTTAAACGCCATCAGTGTCAAACTTGCCCCTATTACATCATTGTTGAACTTTTCACTACCATATTTCTTAATGTAGTCATCAGGGTCAAGACCTTCAGGCATTAGAGCAACTCTTACGTAACAACCGGCATCTGATAAGATCTTAGATGCTCTAAAAGCAGCATCAATACCAGCTTGATCAGAGTCATAACAGAGAATGACTGATTCGACATTCCTTCGAATCATTTTCGCCTGTTCTTCAGTTAGTGAAGTCCCCATCGAAGCAATGGAATGTAAAAGACCCGCTCCAGTTGCAGAAATGACATCAGCAAATCCTTCAAAAAGAATGACTTGTTCTTTTTTTCGAATATGCAATCTAGCATGATGGAAATTATATAGAGTCTTACTTTTGTTAAAAATCGGAGTTTCAGGGCTATTTATGTATTTTGGTTCTTGGTTAGAAGTCAAAATCCGTCCAGAAAACGCTATTGTTTTCCCTTGATAATCCCAAATTGGAAACATGATTCGATTACGAAATCGATCTAAGAATGACCCATTATCTTCTTTCTTAACAAGCAAGCCTGCTTTTTCCATCAATTCAAGACTATAGCCTCGTTTCTGAAGAAACTTCGAAATATAATCCCACGAATCTAGAGCATATCCAATTTCAAATTGCTCAATAATTTCTTTTGTAAAACCTCGGTTTAACAAATAATCAAGAGCTTCTTGGCCTTCTTTTGTATTTACCAATAAATGATGGTAAAATTTCTTTAGAAGATCATGTGCCTCGATCATAATGGACATTTCGTTTTGATGTTTGTTGTTTGATTGAGAAACTAGATTTATTTCAGATGGGAGTTCAATATGATTATTTTCTGCTAACGTTTTTGCAGCTTCTGTGAAAGAATACCCTTTAAGGTCCATTAAGAAGGAAAATACGTTTCCACCTGCGCCACAACCAAAGCAGTGAAAAATTTGCTTTTCGGCTGAGACTGAAAAGGAAGGTGTTTTTTCGCCATGAAAAGGACATAAACCAACATAGCTTCTACCTTGTTTCTTCAATTGAACATATTCACTTATTACATCAACAATGTCTACAGACTGACGAATTTTTTCAATTGTCTCTTCGGGAATTCGATTTCCCATTACTCGAACAACTCCGTCTACTTAAAGTATTCTATCCTTAGATTGAAAAACCCTGCAAGTTTCGACAAATTCCTTCTAAAGACGTAATAAAATTTTGTCGGTCACTTTCTGTAAAAGGTTTTGGTCCTTTTGAGTGAGATCCTGCACGCCTCTCTTTTGCCGCTAGATACCTAACATGTAAGACGGCATCCATGTCTTTTTCTAGATATCTTTTTCCTCTAGGCGATATTGCAATGACATCCCGTTTCACTAAGATACTTGCAAGACCAATATCCTGAGTGACTACAATATCTCCCTTACTTGCATGATTCATAATATAAAGATCTACTTCCTCTTTTTGAGAATCAACATACACCCATTTTCCACCAATGTCATATGAAACAACATGAGCATAGGATGCAACGAAAACAACTTCCATTTGATATGTACTTGCCAAGCTGACAATTTCTTTCTTTACTGGACAAGCATCAGCATCGACTATTATTTTTTTCTTTTTTTCGTCATATTTTTTAATTCTACATCACTCCATAGAATCCTTCTTTCTTTTAAAGAAAATAAATAAACTGACACAAAGTCATGGAAAATGTCGAATTTTTTTTCTTTCAATTCAGCTCTGTCCCTTGACAACTCACAATACATAGTTTATTCTATCTTCCCTAACTCTAAACCTAATTTTATACATTTTTATCACAATTTTTTCATTATAATACATTAGAGATAAAAACTCTACTATTTTTTCTATAAAAAATGACTCTTCAACCAAGCTAGCACTAACATTACTAATAAAAAAGGCTAGAGTGTTTAAGAGTCATCATGCTCCTCTATATTATTTTACGTTTGTTTTTGACACTTAGAATGATATTTGCCGTCTCTTCCACTGCTTTATTTGTGACATCAATCACCTGACAGCCGATTTTATCAACAACAGCTTCAAAATGACTTAACTCATTATTAATTCTGTCTATATTTGCGTAAATGGCCTGATCGTTTAACCCTAACGATTTCAAGCGCTCACGTCTAATATTATTGAGCTTTTCAGCACTAATTTTCAACCCAAAACACTTATTTGGGGAAACCTTAAACAACTCTTCAGGTGGCTCCACTTCAGGAACAAGTGGTACATTTGCAACTCTAATCCCTTTATGAGCTAAATATTGAGATAGTGGCGTTTTAGATGTTCTAGAGACTCCTACAAGTACGATATCCGCTCTTAAAATACCACGAGGGTCTCTACCGTCATCATATTTAACAGCAAATTCAATCGCTTCGATTTTTTTAAAATATTCCTCATCTAATTTTCTAACTAGACCTGGTTCATGACTAGGGAATGTATCATACAAGGTACCCATTTTATCGATAAGAGGGCCAATAATATCATAGACTTCGACTCCCTCTCGTTCTGCTTCTTTATGTAAATGCTCTCTGAGATCAGGAACAACCAGAGTAAAGACGATGATAGCTGATTTGTCTTTTGCTAATGTGATAATTTCACTAATCGTTGCGATATCCTCTACATAAGGTATTCGCTTTATCTCTGTGTTTAAATCCTTGAATTGACTTATCGCAGCCTTCACAACTAATTCTGCTGTTTCACCCACCGAATCTGATACGACAAAAATCATCCGATTACTCATATGTTTCCCCCCATAATCTATAGTGGTTAGACTAATCCATCTATTGCTAAAGAGACTAATGCTTTGGTCATATTGGTTTTTGTGATCCTCCCAATGACTTCAATTCCTTTTTCAGTTGGTTTCACTATTGGGAGTGCATCAATTTGTTTTTCAATTAATTTTTGAGCAACATCAATTAAAGAGTCCTCTTTCTCACACATGGTTATATTAGGCATACGCGTCATGATGATATTAACTGGGATACTTGAAAGCTCTTGCTTCCCAATACTTGCTCTCAACAAATCCTTTCTTGATAAGACACCAACAAGAATGGAACCTTCATCAACAACGAACAATGTCCCTACATCTTCCAAAAACATCGTGACAATGGCGTCATATACAGATACGTTCTCTGCCACAACCACCGGTATCGATTGGAAGTCTTTTACCTGAAGCTTTTTTATTTTATCAGTTAATACTTGAGAACTAGTTTTTCCTGTGAAATAATATCCTACTCTTGGGCGGGCATCTAGATATCCAGCCATTGTAAGAATCGCTAAATCTGGTCTTAATGTAGCCCTTGTTAGGTTCAATTGATCTGCTATTGCTTCACCAGTTATTGGACCATTATCTTTCACAATTTGAACAATCAGTTCTTGTCGTTTATTTAGTTCGATCGTACTCACCACCTAGCCTATACAAATATAATTGAAGACTGTTTCCTAAAAGTTTGTTGAAATTTCCAGCAGACTGAATGTGAGAAAACAGCTAAAAAAACAGGGTGCTTACCTCATTGTAGCATTAGTTGATGTAAAACCTCTGAAAAATACATCTAAAAGCTAAATGAGGTAACGTCACCCTTTTGTTTGCTTACTTAACTACAATCGTATTAACATTAGCAAAACGGCTGATTACTTTAGATAATTGTACCATTTGCGCGAGACGATTTGCACGTATACTCTCATCATCAGCCATAACCATTGTATTATCGAAATAGCGATTAATAACATCCTTCATTCCACGTAGGAACTGATAAGCTCTTTTTACATCTCCAGATGCTAATGCTGCTGAAACGTCAGTTTGTACCTTACCATATGCTTCAAATAAATCTTTTTCTTCTTGTGACACAAACAAGGAAGGATCTATTTCCTTTTCCTCACCTTTTTTCGCAATGTTAAGGATACGACTTAATGCTTCAATGATATCTTTAAATTCAGGATCATCTTTCTGTTGGTCAAGTACAACAGCTTTTTTAACTAATGTACTAATTCGCTCAACATTTGAACTTAACACTGCATCAATCATATCATATCTGATTGCACGATTAGATAATTCATTACGTATACGTAATTTGAAGAAACTAATGAGTTCCTCAAGTAAATTACCTTCAGTTGAATGTTTTGCATCTTGAACAACTGACACGTTCATAGCTAGAGCTAATACTTCTTCTAATGTAAGATTCCAATCCTTTTCAAGTAGAATTTGGACGATTCCAGCCGCCTGTCTTCTAAGTGCGTAAGGATCTTGTGAACCTGTTGGAATAATACCAATTGAGAAACAGCTTATGATTGTATCAAGCTTATCTGCAATACTCACTATTGCACCTACAGTTGAAGCTGGTACAACATCATCTGCATGTCTTGGCATATAATGCTCATTGATTCCAGCCGCTACTGCTTCTTGTTCCCCATGGATTTTTGCATATTTCTCACCCATTAACCCCTGAAGCTCTGGAAATTCATATACCATATGAGTTACTAAGTCAAATTTGCAAATCTCTGCAGTTCTCCTTGCATTCTCTAGTGTAGTAGCATCAACGTCTAAAAGATTTGCAAGCTCGATTGAGATCTTTTGAATTCTTCTTACTTTCTCTCCAAGCGTTCCAATCTCTTCTTGATATACGATAGAGTCTAATTTCTTCACAAGGTCAGCAATAGTTTGTTTTTGATCCTCTTTATAGAAGAAATCTGCATCTGAAAGTCTTGCTCTTAATACTTTTTCATTTCCTTTTGCTACATTATCAATATGCTGGTGGTCTCCATTTCTTATTGTAATAAAATAAGGTAGAAGTTGGCCATCCTGACTTTTCACAGGAAAATAACGCTGGTGCTCCTTCATGGAAGTGATTAATACCTCTTCTGGAAGATTTAAAAACTCTTCCTCAAACTTTCCAAATAGGGCAGTAGGATACTCAACAAGGTTTGTTACCTCTTCTAATAAATCAGCATCAATTGGAACAATCCAATTATTCTCTTCAGCAAGTGATTTGATTTGATTTTGAATTGCTTCTTTACGCTCTAATGCATTTGCAATCACATATTGAGCTAACAATTCAGTTTCATATGAAGTTGGTGAATCAATTATCACTTCTTCACCTAAGAATCGATGCCCTAGCGATTTGTTACTTGATTCTACCCCAGTAATCGAAATAGGGATAATCTCATTACCGAATAATGTTAATAACCATTTTATTGGTCGGACGAAGCGTAAGTCTTCATTTCCCCATTTCATGTTTTTCGGGAAGCTTAGTGATGTAATGATTTGCTCAAGCTCATGTAAAGTTTCTTTCGTTTCTAACCCTTTAACAAACTTCCGTACATGAACATACTCAACACCATTCACTTCTTTGAAATAAATATCCTCAACATTAGCTCCTTGACCACGAGTAAAGCCAATAGCTGCTTTTGTCCAATTTCCTTCTTGATCTAAGGCAATTTTTCGAGCAGGACCTTTCGCTTCTAGTTCTACATCCTCTTGCTTTTCAGAAACAGCTGTGACTAGAACGGCTAATCTCCTAGGAGTTGAATAGCCTTCAATTGTTTCATACGCAATGTTTTTTTCAAGGAACCAATTTGTAAATTTGTCTGTTAACTGATTGCTAGCATCTGTTATAAATCGTGCTGGCATTTCCTCGAGTCCGATTTCAATCAGTAAATCTCGTTTACTCATGGTCAGCACCTCCTTTTTGTTGAAGAATTGGGAAGCCTAATTTTTCACGCTCATCATAGAAGGTCTTAGCAACCTTTCGAGCAAGATTTCGAACTCTCCCAATATAACCCGTTCTTTCAGTGACTGAAATAGCCCCTTTAGCGTCTAACTGATTAAATGTATGAGAGCACTTTAGTACATAATCATATGCAGGGTGAACTAACCCTTCGTCCATTTGACGATGTGCTTCTTTTTCATAAATCGAAAATAAGTTAAACAGCATCTCTGTATCAGAGGTTTCAAACGTATATTTTGAATGCTCATATTCTGGTTGACCAAAAATATCACGAACCGTGAAGCCGTTTGTCCATTCTAGATCAAAGACATTTTCTTTGTCTTGAATGTATGAAGCAAGTCTTTCCACTCCATACGTAATTTCAACAGATACTGGTTTACACTCCAGTCCACCTACTTGCTGGAAGTAAGTGAATTGAGTCACTTCCATCCCATCTAACCATACTTCCCAACCAAGTCCTGCAGCACCAAGCGTAGGTGCTTCCCAGTTATCCTCTACGAAGCGAATATCATGCTTCAATGGATCAATTCCAAGAGCTTTAAGTGAATCAAGATACAACTCTTGAATGTTGTCAGGAGAAGGCTTCATAATGACTTGAAATTGATGATGCTGATATAGTCGATTTGGATTTTCTCCATATCTTCCATCAGCTGGTCTTCTTGAAGGCTCTACATAAGCCACATTCCAAGGTTCAGGTCCAATACTTCGTAAAAATGTGTATGGGCTCATAGTTCCTGCCCCTTTTTCCACATCATAAGCCTGCATAAGAATACAGCCTTGTTCTGACCAGTGTTTTTGCAGTGTTAATATCATATCTTGTATGTTCATAAACACACCTCCATTGAGATTTGAACTGACGAATAGTAGACAAAATAAAAAACTCCCGTCCCTATGTCAGCGATAGACATAGGGACGAGAGTTAACCCGCGGTTCCACCCTATTTGCTACTTATGACATTTGTCAAATCAGTAGCCTCTTTTACAGTTTATACTCAAGAACGCCTTCCTAGTTCATCTATTGCCTAGCTTTCACTATCCTAGGTTCGCTTTATATAGAGAGGATCTAGTACTACTTTCCGTCAACGTATCATATTATTATTAGCATATTAATCCAAAATTTTTGTGATGTCAACCCCGCCCTGCGAATTTCATTCTTTTTTGGGTGACATCATCTCTCTGAGACCATCAATTTGGTTTAAAAACCGTTTTGACTTAATAGAAAGCCCAGAATATTCATCATAATAAGCCGTGATTACTTTTTTTAGCTCGTCCTTTGTTTCTTGTTTCACATCGATTTTTCCAAGTCGGTTTAAATCAAAATAATAAAATAACCGAAGTAGCTTAATCGTTGTTTGTGAAAGTTTCATCACAAATTTGTCATGTTGATAACAACGATGACAAAGAAAACCGCCCTCTCTAATCGAAAAGGCGAATTCTCCTTCGGTACTACCACAAACCGAACAACCATCAAGCTTTGGTGAAAGACCTAATACCTGCAGCATTTTCATTTCATAGATATACAAGAGGATATCAAGGTCATACCCTTCATCCATATAATGTAAGGTTTGTGATAATAACTCAAATAGAAACGGATTTGGCTTCTTATCATCAGTACTTTTATCAGTTAGTTCAACCACATAAGAGGCATAAGCAGTGAGGAAAATATCCTCTCTTATACTTCTATATGTTTTAATTGTTTCTCCTTGCTGTAAGGTACCTAAACCAGATGTTCTTTGCACCAAAAATTGGCCGTATGTAAAAAGTTGGGTAATGGAAGCTAACCGACTACTCGGTTTTTTAGCTCCTCTTGCCATTACACCAACCTTACCCCATTCTCGAGTGAATAAGGTAATAATTTTATTACTTTCACCATAATTATTGGTACGAATTACAATGCCTTCGCATTTTTGTAACATATCGTCACCATCCAATGTATAACCCCGTATAAATTGGTATGGTTAAGAAATTGGAAAATCCACCTCTGCTAGCTCTTCGTCATGTGAATCGGGTCTTTCTTCCTTGTCTAATTCTAGTTCCTTAAAAAGAAGATACGTATCAATGTTACCTGTATGACTAAACACCTTCCAGGTAAAATCTAACATATGAACCCCACCTTTCTGTATTTTAAGCTTAGCAAAATATTAGCCAATTCCTTACCATTTATATTGACCAACTATCCGAAAATCATGTTACACAATTTTTGTAAATCCGTGATTAAACCATTAATATTTTTGGCTATTTTCGTATATATTGTTGCTTTTAATACCGCAACCTGAATACACTCTGCGTCCTGAGGGGTGACCGGTGAGCCCCCTCGTCGCTAGCGCTCCTGCGGGGTCTCACTTTGCTCACACATCCCTCGGGAGTCTCCGTGTATTCAGGCTACTAGAATTCTCATTCTCAATTAATTCATCTGAAAAAACAACTAACTTTTAGAAATCAGCCATATTTTTTAATACTCATCTTCCCTAAATCCATAGTCTCGTAATTGGGACATTTTATTTCGCCAATCCTTCTGTACCTTTACCCACAGCTCGAGATAGACCTTTGAACCTAGTAAAGCTTCAATATCACCTCGTGCACGTTTTCCTATTTCTTTTAACATGCTTCCTTGTTTACCAATGATAATTCCTTTTTGCGAATCACGTTCTACAATAATCGTTGCACCTACATATACAGTATCTCCGTCGCCTCTTTTTTCCATCGAATCCATCACAACAGCAATTGAGTGTGGAATTTCTTCTCTTGTTAAATGCAGAGCTTTCTCTCTAATCAATTCTGTCACTATAAAACGCTCTGGATGATCTGTCACCTGATCTGCCGGATAGTACTGTGGACCAGCAGGCAAATACTCTTTAATCTGTTCAACTAAAGTCGGTAGATTATTTCCTTCAAGCGCAGAAATCGGAACAATTTCTTTGAACGGATACAAACTATTGTACTTTTCGATTAAAGGCAACAATTGATCTGGATGAACCTTATCAATCTTATTTATCACTAGAAATACAGGCGTAGAAGTGTTTTGTAATCGCTCAATGATAAATTCATCGCCTTTACCGTATCCTTCCTCTGCATTAATCATAAATAAGATGAGATCCACTTCTTTTAAGGTATTTTGTGCTACCTTCATCATGAAATCACCAAGCTTATGCTTCGGTTTGTGTATCCCTGGTGTATCAATAAAGACGATTTGAGCGTGATTCTCTGTATATACCCCTTGAACCTTATTACGTGTTGTTTGCGGCTTATCACTCATAATCGCAATTTTTTGGCCAATTACTTTATTTAAAAATGTTGATTTTCCCACATTCGGTCTTCCAATAATGGAAACGAAACCTGATTTATATTCTTGTTTACTCATTTAAATCCCTCGCAGAAAAAGCACCTGGTAGTAGATCTCGAACTGTAATCTCCTGCACATCGCCTTTAAGATTTGTTAAATACACTGACATATCTTCTGGACAGAACTCAGCTATTACTTGACGACAAGCACCACAAGGCGATACAGGACCATCAGTATCTGCAACAACGGCAAGAGCCGTAAAAGCCTTATCTCCTTCAGAAATCGCTTTGAAAAAAGCCGTTCTTTCAGCGCAATTTGTCATACTATAAGCTGCATTTTCAATATTACAGCCATGGTATACTTTGCCATCATTTGTTAAAAGTGCAGCACCTACCTGAAATTTTGAATATGGAACATAAGCCATTTCTCTTGCTTGTTTTGCTTCTTTAATTAATTCATCGATTTTCACTACGAATTCTTCCTTTCTTATGTCCCATCCATTTAAAAGGTCTACTATTAGTTTACCTAAAAATGAATGAGAATTCATGCTTTCAAACCATTTGTAATATAATTGTAAGAATTTTCTTTAAATTATGTATCAGGAATTCCATTGCTTCAACAACAAATGGAATCCCTTAAGACTCAAAACCATTTCTCAACATAAGGATAAAAAATGAGAATGCCTACAATAACAGCTATGATTGCGAAAACAAACACAGCTGCTGCTGAAATATCCTTCACAATTTTTGCTAACGGATGATATTCCATTGTGACTAGATCAACAAGTCTTTCTATCGCTGTATTGATTAATTCAAGAACAATCATTCCACCAATTACAATTGTTAAAATCGCCCAGTCAAGAAGCGAAAGCTTAAAGCAAATTCCAACTATAATAACGACGACTGCTATGACTAGATGGATTTGTAAATTCCGTTCTTTTATAATAGCATTCTTTAATCCATTGATCGCATATGAAAAACTATTCCATAATCTAGACCATTCATTTACGTTATTATCTCGTGAGTCCATACGCATCTAATATTTCCTTTTGTTTTGAAAACATCACAGTTTCTTCTTCTGGCGTTTCATGATCATACCCTAGCAAATGTAAGAAACCATGAACAGTCAAAAAGCCTAATTCTCGATCAAAAGAGTGTCCATATTCAAGAGACTGCTCTTTTGTTCGAGGGATAGATATAATGATATCTCCCAAGATTCTAGGCAAATCTTCTCCTTGTATTTCAATTTCACCTTCTCCAAGCTCTTCCATAGCAAATGAAATCACATCGGTCGGTTGATCCTTGTCACGGTACTCACGATTTATTTCTTGTATTCTGTTGTTATCAACAAATGTAATCGATAGCTCTGACCCTGAATTTACTTGTTCAATCTCTGCTGCTACACTGAGAAGCTCTTCTAATAATCTAAATTGAGCCTCTGTCAACTCACCAGTCTCATCAATAAAATCAATTTCTAATCTCATGCTTCTTTCACCTTCTGTCCGTTCGAATCTGGATATTCAATTCTAGAATGGAAGAAGCCATGCAACGTCTCGCATAGAGATTTCGCCACAATATCAAGCTCTTTTAAGGTGATATCACATTCATTAAATTGGCCATCCTGAAGTCGATCTGAAATGATACTCGATACTAATGATTTAATTTTTTCAGGTGTCGGATTTGGTAATGATCTTACCGCTGCCTCCACACTATCAGCGATTCCAATAATCGCTGATTCTTTTGTTTGAGCTTTAGGGCCAGGATATCGATATTCTGACTCACTTATTTCTTTTTCACTATTTTCTTTCGCTTTGAAATAGAAATACTTTAATAATGTTGTTCCATGATGCTGTTCTGCAATATCTATAAATTCCTTTGGCATTTTATGCTTTCGTAAATATTCTGCCCCATCAGTTGCATGTGAAATAATAATATTCTTACTTAACTGTGGTGCAATCTTATCATGAGGATTTTCAATATTCATTTGGTTCTCAATAAAAAACTGTGGACGCTTAGTTTTACCAATATCATGATAATAGGATGCAACTCGAGCTAATAAACCATTCGCCCCAATTGCTTCACAAGCTGAATCAGCAAGATTTGCTACCATTACACTATGATGATACGTACCAGGTGTTTCAGTCAAAATCTTGCGCAGAAGCGGGTGGTTCGGATTTGAAAGCTCGATTAGTCTCATAGTTGATAGGATGCCAAACCCAGCTTCAAAAAATGGTAATAATCCAATTGTTAAAACAGCTGCTATAATTCCTGCAACTACAGCCATAATAAGATAAAAACCAATCTCTAATTCAGTATAATTTCCATTTTTTAATAATAAAATGGAAGCAATGACAATAATATTAACAAAGGATATAAATAGGCCTGCTTGAAGGATTTTTCCTCTTCGATTGTATTTACTTAAAAATAATACACCTGCAAGACTTGAGACTAAATAGTACATTCCCACTGAAAAATTAAATGTACCTGTAATTCCTTCGTTAAAAATAATACTTCCACAAATCGCAAAGGTGATACTAGAAACAATTGCGACACGTTCATTGATTAAAAGTCTAACTAGTAAAGGTCCCATTGCCACTGGGACAATGTAGCCTATCTCAGAGTAATCAATTTGTTGGAATAAGCTAATTGTCTTCATCAACACAAGAGATACTGAAAAGATTATTCCAAAGATGAGTATATACGAATTTCGATTACGCTTTTGGGGTACTTCATCATGGAAGTAAAAGACAAAAGCAGTAATAAGCAGAAGAATTAATAACACTAAACCAATAAATGGTTGGAACGCATTACCACTATTTAAAAATCCTAATAAGTCCAACTGACGGTATATTTCCTTAGTGATTAAATCTCCTTCTTCAACAATGATTTGACCTTGAAGGATTCTGACTGGTTCCACGGCATCTCTTGCTTGTCGTTTCTTTTCCTCTGTGGCTTCAGTATCAAAAAAGACATTTTGTATCACTGCATATTTTGCTAATTCCGTAATTCCTTTTTTTACTTCTACATCAACATTCGCATACATTAGTTCTTTATCAACATTGTTTTTTGCATTTTCAATTTCATTTGCAGGGATTCTAGTGTTCATAATATTATTTACAGCAGTAACTGTCGAATCCTTTGCTCGTGAAAGTTGCTCTGGCGAGGCCTCTAATAGCACAGTAAATACAGAGGTTGATAGAGCTCCTATGATATCAGTTGGAAGTTTTGTGTTTAATAATTCAAGTTTCTTTTCTAATGATACTCTTTTGGGCTCTTCACCACGTTCTTCTTCTGAAGTTTCTTCCCAAATCTGAAGCTTCTTCGTATAATCTTCACTAGACTCTTCATTCACTTCTGAAACTGATTCAAAAATCGACGTGACTAGATCGACACGGTTAGCAGCATAATCAGTATTTAGAGTGTACACATCCTCAACTTGATCTTCTGCTTCTTTTTGTTTCTTTTCTGTACTAGCTCTATCTTCAATTGTATATGGTGAGCGTATCGTCTGTTCTGAGATTTTAAATAGCTCGAGATTTAATTTTTCTGGTTTTACACTGCTAAACATCGAACTAAACATGATTGCACCAATAAGAATATATACAATTAAAGGAAGAAACTTAAACCCTTTAGCATTTGATAAGAAAGTAGTAAACGATTTTTTAAACGACATGACTTCACCTTCCTTTACATAAAGCAACTAAACCTGCCTATAACTTCATTATAGGCTATCTTTACCAAAAAGTTATCGTTTTCTTGTAAAGTTTTTATATATCATAAACCAAAAAGACCCATACGTGTGGGTCTTATTGATTGGTTCCCTTTTCATATGCTTGTATGATACTTGCTACTAACGGATGTCGTACTACATCAGATTGATCTAAGAAATTAAATGATATTCCTTTGATGTTTTTTAAGATTTCAGTAGCAGCACTTAGTCCAGATTTAATTCCTTTTGGTAAATCAACCTGAGAAATATCACCTGTTATCACCATTTTTGAGCCGAATCCTAATCGGGTTAAGAACATCTTCATTTGAGCAGGAGTTGTGTTTTGGGCTTCATCCAAAATGACAAAAGCATCATCCAATGTCCGTCCTCTCATATAAGCAAGAGGAGCAATTTCAATCGTGCCACGTTCGATCATTCTTTCAGTGTGCTCCGTCCCTAATACATCATGTAGTGCATCATATAAAGGGCGAAGATATGGGTCAACTTTCTCTTTTAAATCTCCAGGTAAAAAACCTAAGCTTTCACCAGCTTCTACTGCCGGTCTAGTAAGAATAATTTTCTTAACTTGGCCATTTTTCAGTGCTGTTACAGCCATGACAACGGCTATATATGTTTTTCCAGTTCCTGCAGGTCCAATCCCAAACACTAAATCCTTCGATTTAATTGAGCTCACATATTGACGCTGTCCTAATGTTTTTGCTCTAATTGATTTCCCTTTTGCAGTTTTTGCAATTTCTTCATCGTAAAGGTGCTCAAACGAATCCAACTTGCCAACTTTCGCCATTTCAATCGCGTAAATAACATCTCGCTCACTTATTGCTACGCCTTTACGAATAACGATCAGGAGGTAATTAAGAACATCCTCAACGACCTTAACATCCTGTTGATCGCCTGAGACATTTAAATTTTCGCCTCTTGTGACAATCGAAACTTTTAATTCTTCTTCAATTCTTTTTAAGTGTACATCATTATTACCAAAGAGAGCGATTGCCTCATTTGGGTTATCAATTTGTTGCTTCATCATAATTAACTCTTCTGACATCCTTTAGTCTCCTTGAACTAATGGTATCGTTGTTACGATATTTTCGATAACATTATAATATATTTCCATTTTTACTTTACCATTGTTAGTAGTTTGGCGCAAAACTTTTTCACCAATTATTTCCGCATCATCGTCCAAACCTTTTTCTAATTTTGTTTTCCCATATTCTTTTCCAGCTGCTATTGCTTCTTTCTCAGTATATTCTCGAATCTTTTCTTCTTTTTCACGTATTGTTACATGCTTATACCCTATTGGTAAACTCCATTTCATAAACTTAATTGAATGATCATTTGTTTCTGTTACAAAATCTTTATACTCATGTTTTCCAAATCCCCAAATTGGTATAGATAAAGAACCTATTTGAAGGTAGTGTTTGGTTTTATTATTGCCGGTAAACACATTTAATTTCGTTGAAAGTTCTACCACTACATCAGACTTGTACCAAGTTTCACCAAAAATTTTGGCTCTAGCCGGAACATACTGTGGCTTTTCTCCATCTGTTCCAATCTCCCCAGATACAAGAATCTGTCCTTTATTAACGTAATCATTTACTTTAACAAGTGGTGTTCCTTGTTCAACAAAGATATCTGTAATAACAGCTTTTTTTGTTGAAACAATGTGACGTGGACTAAATGACTCAGGAGCTTCAGGTTGATTTTTCTCGACCACTTGAAAATGATAGGTCGTCCCTCTTAACTCCACACCCACCCACGTAATTTGATCAATATTATCTGTTAAATGACGTTGAATATCCTCAACATTTTCTAATGTGAACTGCATTTTCCCTTTTTCAATCCCCATCTTCTCCAATTCCTTCTTAACCAAATGCTCTGTATCAGGCTTGGCCCCTTTTATCTCAATCCCCCAAACCATGTTTGAGAGAATGATGATAAGAGCAAAAAAGAGCACAGCTCCTATCGCAAATCCACTGTTTAAGATGGATTTTCTCATTAAAAAAGGTAACCCTTTTTTATCTAGGAAGCTGAGTTTACATTCACTTCTTCTTATGATTGGTCTGACTTTGCGAATATCCTTTAAATGAATGTAAAAAGTAAGTGATTCTGTTCCAAGTTTCCTTACATTCCAAATATCAATCTTCTCACGAACACATTCGTTGAGAAAGCGTTCAAGTCCTCTTCCTGTTACCTTCACTTGAACACTACCTGAAAAAAAGTTAATCCATTCGTTTTTCATGTAAATCCTCCTACAAGCTAATTATCGATATATATAACGTTATTTATCTTTCCTTCTAGCATGATTTCTTCAGGCAGGATAGTCTTAATGACAAATGCTTCTCCTTTAATCAGAAGTTGTCCTTGTTTTAATAACAGACGCACTTCTTTATCTGTGAAGGTCAGTAGTCCTCTGTGGTTTTCAATGTATATATGCAATTGACCTATCATTGTAATCCTTGGTAGATCCATCATCACATCAGCGGGTAGTTCCATCTTGGACGTGATCCAACTTTTCATTTGATGTCTCCATTTTTTTGCCATAAAAAAGAACCCCCTTTCAACTCATATTTATGAGAAAAAGGAGGTTCATAGAACAATGTTTATATATTTGCCTTAGTTTTTATCAAGGACCTATAGTTAGCTATCGTCTATTTAATTGACGACTACTTGAAAGTGATCTTTTAGCCCTTGGTGGACCTAAAATTTCAGCCCAAACAACACCCTGTAAGGCTTGTTTCTTCGATAAAGACAATCGGCTTGTTTGGGTACTCTTTCGTTGTACTTGAGTTGATGCCTTTGGTTTCAAACGATCTGATACGGCCTCATGTCTGCTAGTTTCTTTTAGACGTTCATATCGGTCCATCATTTCTTGACTTTCTACTCGATGTTCAACAATTGGTGCTGGTTGTTCTTTCGGAGTAGGCTTTGGCTGTTGTGCCTCTTGTTCTTCTTTGAAGGCTTCTTCAATTTGTTGAAAGATATCCTTCAACTGAGTTCTTCCTTCACCTTGATTTGATTCAGGTCCAGTACGTCTACTTTCTTTATTTGGAGCCTGTTCAGTATCAGGCTTGCGTCTAAGGAAGTTAAAAATAGCTCCAAGAATCAGGACAACAAAAAAGAGATTACCCATTATAAATTCAATTAAATCTCCAATAATATCCACGAGAACGATAAACCTCCTTTCAAGGTCGAGGTTTAAATGATGAGGGGAATCACACCCCCCATCTATTATTATTCTTTATCTTCTTTATCGTCAGAAATGTTACTAATAGAATCCCTCATATCTGTGTCAGCTTCGATATTCTTTAGATTCAAGTAATCCATGACACCAATATTACCAGATTTAAGGGCTTGAGCCATCGCTAATGGTACTTCAGCTTCTGCTTCAACAACCTTCGCTCTCATTTCTTCTACACGAGCGCGCATTTCTTGTTCTTGTGCAACAGCCATAGCACGACGCTCTTCCGCCTTAGCTTGTGCGATCTTCTTATCAGCTTCAGCTTGGTCTGTTTGAAGCACAGCACCAATATTTTTACCGATGTCAATATCCGCAATATCAATTGAGAGAATTTCAAATGCAGTACCTGCATCTAATCCCTTTGCTAATACAGTTTGAGAAATCATATCTGGATTTTCTAATACCTTCTTATGGTCAATCTGTGAACCAATCGTACTTACAATCCCTTCACCAACACGTGCGATAACTGTTTCTTCCCCAGCACCCCCGACAAGTCGGTCAATGTTTGCTCGAACAGTGATACGTGCTTTTGCTTTTACTTCAATCCCGTCCATCGCAACACCGGCAATAAATGGTGTTTCAATAACCTTTGGATTTACACTCATTTGAACCGCTTCAAGAACATCACGACCAGCAAGATCGATAGCTGCCGCTCTTTCAAAAGTTAATTCAATGTTTGCACGTTGTGCAGCAATTAATGCGTTAACTACTCTATCTACATTACCACCTGCAAGATAATGGCTCTCCAGTTGGTTTGTGTTAACATTTAAACCTGCTTTTACTGCCTTAATTAATGGATTAACAACACGACTTGGGATTACACGACGTAACCTCATCCCAATTAATGTGAAGATACTAACTCTTACACCTGCTGCTAATGCTGAAATCCACAGCATGACCGGAACAAATGTAAAGAAGACAGCAATGACAATGATTGCCAAACCTACTAGTAATAATGTAATAATCGCTTCTGGTCCTATCATTTTTCTTTTTCCTCCTTAAAACTATTATGATTCTACTGCTTCTCTAACTACAATACGTGTACCTTCTGTTTTTACAACAACAATTTTCTTGTTCTTTTCAATATACCCACCTTCTGTGACTACATCAATTCGTTCATTGTTGATTAAAGCAGTTCCCGAAGGTCTTAGTGTTGTAAGTGCAAAGCCTTCTGCCCCTAGTAACTCGACACGACTAACATTAGAGATATATCCACTTTCAGTGTTTGTTGAATCACTTAGAACAATTTTTCGTAGTATTCTCATTCGTTTTCCAAACACTTTAAATAGAATGATGGAAACAACCATTGTGATTCCAAGAGCTATTAATAACGAAATAGCCATATGACCAATATCGTCTGTTGCAAAAAACATACTTGCAATAATCGCACCAAGACCTATAAATCCAAGTATTCCGCCTGGTACGACAAACTCTAATAGGATGAGCACAATCCCAGCAACAAACAAAATTAGTGATTCCATCCCGGCAAGACCTGCTACCATATGACCAAAGAAGAATAATACAAGTGCTGATGCTCCCATAATCCCTGGAATACCAAAGCCAGGTGAATAGAGCTCTAACACAAGTCCAAGACTTCCAATTGATAATAAAATCGGCACTACGACAGGATGAGTAATAAATCTAGCAAGCTTTTCAGCAAAGCTAACTTCCATTACTTCAACGGCTGCATTCTCAAAGCCTAGTTGAGATATTAATTGCGCGCGGCTATCAGCAATACCTTCTGCATATCCAACACTAAGTGCTTGATCAGCTGTTAAGGTTAACAGCTTACCCTTTGGTGCATCCACATCAGGAAGGTCAATTTCTTTATCTGCCATCGCTAACGCATATTCTACATTTCTATTATTATGCTCAGCTGCTGTTCTCATTGCAGCTAACCATGCAGAGGTTGACTTATCATCTGCAGCATTTCCATCTCCAGTAATAACCGTTGCTGCACCCATTCGTCCATTACTTGTCATATAAATCTCATCTGCATTAAGAGCAATATATGCCCCTGCTGAAAGAGCATCTGTATGGATAAATGCAACGATCGGTGTTTCAGAATCACGTATTCGTTTCCCAATATCAGTTGCTGCATCAACAGCTCCACCTGGTGTATGGATTTCTAAAATGATCAGGCTGGCATTGTTATCCTCTGCTTCAGTTATTGAACGATCTAAGAAAGCATACAATCCTTTTTCTACCGCATTTTCTACTGGAATTACGTAGACGAGTTCACCATTAGAATTCGTCTGTGCTTTTTGTGGTACGAATGCTAGTATTAATGCAGAAAAAATTAAAAAGAGATAAAAAGACAGAATTCCTCGTCTATATTTTTGTCTAAATTTCATTTTGTTTGCCATCATTCCTTCCCCCCTTCTACATCTATTTAAGTATATTGTTTTCCGTTTATGTAAAGTAATACGAATGAGTTTTCGTTTGGTTTCATTTTTTTTAAAAAAAATATAAAATAATAGTGTTTTAACTATTCGCATTAATGTATTTTAGATAGTTAGTATTGTAATAAAAAAACACCTTACAGTGTAAGGTGTTTTTTTATGAAAGCTGCTGAAGTACAATTTTATTAACAAGTGTCCCATCCGCTTTTCCTTTAACCTTAGGCATGATGGCTCCCATTACTTTACCCATTTCAGCTTTTGATGAAGCGTTCACTTCTGCAATTGTTTCTTTCACAATTTGCACAATTTCTTCTTCACTTAACTGTTTAGGCATGTACACTTCTAAAATTTCAATTTCAGACTGAATTTTATTAACAAGGTCTTCTCGACCGGCGCTATTAAATTCTTGGAGGGAATCCTTACGTTGTTTTAATTCACGAGTTAGGACAGTTAATTCTTGATCTCCGGATAACTCTTGGCCAATCTTAATCTGTTCATTTTGAATAGATGATTTAACCATCCGAATCACAGAAAGTTTGTCTTTTTCTTTATTCTTCATCGCTTGTTTCATATCATGGTTCAAACGCTCAAGAAGACTCATAAACTACACCCTCTTATTAGAATTTGCGCTTTCTTGCTGCCTCAGACTTCTTTTTACGCTTTACGCTAGGCTTTTCATAGAATTCGCGCTTTCTTGCTTCTTGTATAGTACCAGACTTTGATACCGTACGTTTGAAGCGGCGAAGAGCGTCTTCAAGCGACTCGTTTTTACGAACGACCGTTTTTGACATTCTATTTCCCTCCCTCCAAAACAACCACTAAACGTCTTAATAAACATGTTTGATAACCTTAATATTATCTTCATTTATTCTTTTGAAATAAAAATAAACATGTACTTTGCAATTATAATATAACAGTAATCTCTGGTCAACCGTATTTATATGAAACAATTCATAAACCTATATATTTTTTTATAAAAATAATGTGTTTAATTGTGCCCTCTGTAAATTTCTTTGGCATGTATTCTTTGCCTTGTCCATACAATTGTCTTAGGACAAGATTTTTAAAGAGGTGGACGGTGAAATAATGTTAGAGATAATCTCCTTATTTGCAGTATATATTGCTATCTTTATTTTTGGCATGACCGTTATGAGGACAGGTTTATATAATTTGTCACAAGAAAAAGTAAAGGTATGGTTGATCTCTTTTACTGATAATCCTATAAAAGGACTAATTACAGGAACGATTATAACTGCAATTATTCAAAGTAGTTCAGCTGTCATGGTTTTAGTTGTTGGCTTAATTGCTACAGGGTACTTGACCTTCAAACAATCTATCGGGATTATTCTAGGAACAAATATTGGAACAACCTTTACAACTGAATTGATTACAATTGATATTTATGAAGCTATCATCCCTTTTCTTATTATAGGTTTCTTATGCTTGTTTATTCGACATCAACAAGTCTTTAGTTTTGGAGCTCTGTTATTTGGCTTAGGATGTTTATTTGTTTCAATGAATGGGTTTGAACAGCTAGCGCATCCTTTGTCACTCTTCCCTTCCATTCATTCATTTTTCCAATATACTAATGATCATGGACTAATTGGTATTGGACTAGGCACTCTTCTAACAGCAATTATTCAATCAAGTAGCGCAACAACAGGTATCATCATGGGATTTATGAATGAACATTTATTATCTTTACATGCTGGAATAGCGATTATTTTAGGTGCGAATATTGGAACATGTATCACTGCTTTTTTAGCGAGTCTTGGTTCAACCCATGAGGCTAAGCTTGCAGCTTACGCTCATATTTGGATTAATATTATTGGTGTTGCTTTATTTTATCCTTTTATAAAAAGTTTAGGTGCAGTAGCAGTGATGATGACATCTGTACCAGATATTCAATTAGCTCATGTAAGTTTAATATTTAATGTCCTGACTTCATTAATTGCATTACCTTTTTCTGGACTATTAGCAACATTTATTATAAGATTCCATCCAAAACGTGTGTAAACAAAAAAGGAATTCGACATCGCCGAATTCCTTTTTGCTCACTTTGGATTAGTAGTCTGAAGATCCAGTTAGACCATTTACAATAGCTACTCCTGCACTTGCTCCAATTCTTGTTGCGCCTGCTTCTATCATATCTTCAGCACCTTTTGTATCACGAACACCACCTGATGCTTTTACACCAATATCTGGTCCAACCGTTTTTCTCATTAGTTGAATATCTTCAATTGTTGCCCCACCAGTTGAAAAACCAGTTGATGTCTTCACATAATCAGTGCCTGCTTTAACTGCAATCTCACATGCACGTACCTTTTCTTCTTCAGTAAGAAGACTTGTTTCGATAATTACCTTTGTCAACGCTTGTCCTTTAGCAGCTTCAACTACTGCACGAATATCTCTCTCAACAAGCTCATCATTTTTGTCCTTTAATGCGCCAATATTGATGACCATATCAACCTCTGTTGCACCCTTAGCAATTGCATCTTTTGTTTCAAATGCCTTAGTTTCTGGTGTATTGGCTCCTAATGGAAAACCAATAACTGTGCAAACCTTTACATCAGTACCATTTAATAACTCCGCAGCAGTAGCTACCCAAGTTGGATTGACACATACAGATGCAAATTGATATTCCTTCGCTTCTTTACATAATTCAACAATCTGGTCTTTCGTGGTATCTGCCTTTAAAGCCGTGTGATCAATTGTTTTTGCGATTTCAGTTGGATTCATATGTATTAATACTCCTTTATAATAGGTTGAACGAACTTTTTCATCATAACATTAATAAGATGACCTAAAAAGGCCATCTATATTAAGAACTCATCTTTATTTCATCTTTCACTGCTGCGTAATCATCCATCACACGTACAAATTGTCCTTCGTTATATGGATAACCTGCCTTCGTGATTTTCACCTTCACAATCTGACCAATTAATTCTTCGGTTCCTGGGAATACGACCTTTAAGTAATTGTCTGTATACCCAATATACATTCCAGGTACAGCAACTCCATCTTGCTTGTATTCCTCTTCAGGAATCACTTCAACTACTTCGTCTTCATATCGTGATGCATATTCTTTTGCTAATTGATCTGAAAGAGCAATTAATCGATGTACTCGTTCATTTTTAACTTCTTCATCGACCTGATCTTCCATACGTGCTGCTGGAGTTCCAGTACGCTTTGAATATGGAAATACATGTAATTCCGAGAATTGATGCTTCTTGATGAATTCGTACGTTTCCATGAATTCTTCCTCTGTTTCACCTGGGAAACCTACAATAACATCAGAAGTAACAGCTAGTCCAGGAAGCGCTTCTTTAAGTCGATCTAAACGCTCACCGAAATGCTCCATTGTATATTTACGACGCATACGCTTTAAGACAGTATCAGATCCTGATTGAAGTGGGATGTGTAGATGATTTACAACCTTATTAGAATTATTCAAGACCTCAATGACTTCATCAGTAATTTGACTAGCTTCAATCGAAGAAATTCGAATACGTTTTAGCCCAGTTACTTGCTCTTCGAGATCACGAAGTAATGCAGCCAAATTATAATCCTTCATGTCTTCTCCATAGCCGCCTGTGTGAATACCAGTTAAAACAATTTCCTTGTAACCAGCATTTACTAATGATTGAGCCTGATGAACCACTTCTTTTGGATCTCTTGATCTCATTAAGCCACGAGCCCATGGAATAATACAGAACGTACAAAAGTTATTACAGCCCTCTTGGATTTTTAGAGAAGCACGTGTACGATCTGTAAATGAAGGTACATCTAACTCTTCATACAAACGAGCCTTCATGATATTACCAACAGCATTGATAGGTTGGCGTTCTATTTTGAATTGCTCAATATAATCAAGCATTTTCACACGATCCTGTGTTCCTACTACAATATCAACACCAGGAATCGCCATGATTTCAGCCGGAGAGGTTTGTGCATAACAACCAGTTACACAAATCACTGCATCTGGATTTTTTCGGATAGCACGGCGGATTACCTGGCGACTCTTTTTATCACCAGTATTTGTTACCGTACATGTATTAATGACATAAACGTCAGCAGTACTTTCAAACTCTGTACGCTCATATCCTTGTTCTTTAAAAAGCTGCCAAATAGCTTCTGTTTCATAATGATTTACTTTACACCCTAATGTATGAAACGCGACGAAAGGCATAGCTTGTCACCTCGCTAATTCTAAATGATAGGACAGTGCTGACAGCACATAAAGCGGTGCTGTTTCTGTCCTTAAAATTCTTGGTCCAAAGCTACAAGAAATAAACCCATGCTCTTGAAGCTCTTCAACCTCTTTTTCAGCAAGTCCTCCTTCAGGTCCAATTACTACCAATAAGGAATCACCTACCTTAAGCTCATTAAACATACCAGCTAAAGCAGATTTTTCTCCACGCTTTGCTGCTTCTTCATATGCAATTACTTTATAATCAAAGCCTTTGCTATATGTTATCAATTCCTTAAACCTTTTCGGTGAATGAATTGTTGGTACAACCGATCGGTGAGACTGCTCTGCTGCTTCTTTTGCAATCTTATTCCAACGTTCTACTTTTTTGGCACCCTTTTTCTCATCCCATTTCACGATGGAGCGAGCAGCAATAAAAGGGACAAACTCGTTTGCACCTAGCTCTGTCCCTTTTTGTATAACATATTCGAGTTTATCCCCTTTAGGCAACCCACTTGCTATCGAAACAGTTACTGGAATTTCAGATTGATTCTCTATCCATTCTACAACAGACGCTAAAACCGTATCATTGGTAATTTCAGTTATTTCACATGTTGCTTGCTTTCCTTTTGAATCGCAACAAATTAATTGATTCCCAACGTCCATTCGCATCACCCGAACAATGTGGTGCAAATCATCACCTTTAATTACTGCTGTTTGTTCAATAAAATCATCTATAAAATATCGTTGCACGTTTTTCACCACCTAAAGAATCACTTATAGAGAAAGATTATACTTTCTTTGCAATATAAGCAACCCAGTCCTCCATCACTAATGTCTCTTCGATTTCAAAACCAGAATCAAGCAAGCGGTCTTTCACTTCCTGCTTCTTAGTATTAATGATACCTGAGGTAATGAAGTAACCATTAGGCTTTAGAATCGCAGCTGCCTCATCTGTAAAACGAACAATGATTTCAGCTAAAATATTGGCAACAACCAAGTCAACAGGTCCTTCTACATGATCAAGTAAGTTATTTTGAGCAACGGTTACTCGGTCTTGTACTTTGTTCAGCTTTACATTCAAACGAGCACTATCCACTGCAACTGAATCAAGATCATAAGCTTTCACTGATTTCGCTTCTAACAATGCTGCTGCAATACTTAAAATCCCAGATCCTGTCCCGACGTCAACGACTGTATCACCTTTTGCAACTGTTCTTTCTAGGGCTTGGATGCACATGACTGTCGTTGGGTGAGTGCCTGTTCCAAATGCCATACCAGGATCAAGTTCAATAATTAATTCATCACTGCTTACAGGTTCATAAGTCTCCCAAGTAGGGACGATGGTGAATTTTTCAGAGATTTTCACAGGATTATAATACTTCTTCCAAGCAGTTGCCCATTCCTCTTCATTTACTTCACTAATTGTAATGCTATTAAACCCAAGGTCTATGTCAAAAAGAAGTAAGTTATTAATTGCTTCTTTGATCGCTTCAACAGTCTCACCTAGAAAACTATTTACTGGCAAATAAGCTTTAATAATAACACCTTCAACTGGATAATCATCAGGATTGAGTTGGTAGATTTCACCGAAAACTTGTTCACGTTCTTTAGTTAAGTCAAACGGGTCTTCGATAACGACACCACTAGCACCTGCTTCATGTAAAATATTTGAGATCGGCTCAACCGCTTCTTGTGTCGTATGAATACTTAGTTCAGACCACTTCATCTCTACCAACTCCAATACTGATATTTATTATTTTCAAATACACACTTATAAAAGGGATTATTCGCCTTTAAAAGCTCTTTTCACTTTTGCGAAAAAGCTATCATGCTGTTCATCCGGAGTCCCATGACCACTTAAGTCCGAGAATTCACGAATAAGTTGTTTCTGTTTTTCTGTTAATTTTGTAGGTGTTATTACTCGAACTTGAATATGTTGGTCTCCCTGTCCATACCCTCTAACATTCGGAACACCTTTGCCACGCAAACGGAATTTAGTTCCTGTTTGCGTCCCTGAAGGAATCTTTAATTTCACTTTACCATGAAGAGTTGGTACCTCTACCTCATCACCAAGAGAAGCTTGTGCAAAGGTTAACGGCATTTCACAATAAATGTCATCACCATCACGTTCGAAGAATTCATGTTCTCTTACATGGAATACAACATACAGGTCTCCGGGAGGTCCACCATTGACTCCTGGTTCCCCTTGAGATGACACTCGAAGTTGTTGTCCATCATCCACACCAGCAGGGATCTTTACATGAATTTTCTTACGCTTCTTCACTTTCCCAGTTCCTGCACAGGTTGAACACTTATGTTCAATTTTCTTACCAGTTCCATTACAATAATTACATACTCTACGATTGACAATGCGTCCAAATGGTGTGTTTTGTTCTACATTTAATTGACCACTACCATTACAATGAGAACATGTACTTGGCTTCGTACCTGGTTTAGCACCAGATCCATCACATGTTTCACATGTTTCTTCTCTAGGAATTTCAATATCGACTTCTTTCCCGAAGACTGCTTCTTCAAAGCCTAGAGTCATTGTATATTGAAGATCAGCACCCTGTCTTGGTGCATTTGGATCTCTTCTTCTTGTTCCACCACCAAAGATAGAACTAAAGATATCTTCGAATCCAAAACCGCCACCAAAATCCTGTCCACCACCAAAGCCTCCAAAGCCTTGATTTGGGTCAGTGTGACCAAATTGATCGTAATGAGCCTTTTTGTTATCATCACTTAATGTTTCATAGGCTTCTTTTACTTCTTTGAATTTATCTGCTGCATCATCAGCTTTGTTAATATCAGGATGATACTGCTTCGAAAGCTTACGATACGCTTTTTTTATCTCGTCTTTGGACGCACCTTTACTAAGCCCGAGTACTTCATAGTAATCTCTTTTACTCATTTAATACCCACTCCCGCTTCTTTCACATAAAGATTATTCTATCACTTCTTGAAATCAAAAGGCAATAACAATCCTAAGTGATTACAATAATCTTTAAACGAACCTTTTAATAAATTTTGGTCACTGTCAACTATTTTCGTTAAAAAAAGTCAAAGCCAAGACATGCCTGACTTTGACCTTTAGTCATTGTTTCAACTGATCATTTCCAGTTAATTATTTATCGTCTTTTACTTCTTCATATTCTGCGTCAACGACATCGTCTCCAGGGTTTCCACCTTGAGCATCAGCATCGCCTTGAGCTCCTTGAGCAGCCTTTGCAGCTTCTTCATAAAGCTTAACAGATAATTGTTGTACGATTTCAGAAAGTGCATCTTTCTTCGTACGAATTTCTTCTAGGTTATTGCTTTCAATCGCAGCTTTCAATGCATCTTTCGCTTCATTTGCTTTTGCAACTTCAGCTTCATCTACTTTGCCTTCAAGATCTTTTAGTGTCTTTTCCGTTTGGAAGACTAATTGATCAGCTTCATTACGAAGTTCAACTTCTTCCTTACGCGCCTTGTCAGCCTCTGCATTTTCTTCTGCTTCACGTACCATACGTTCAACTTCTTCATCAGATAGACCTGAAGATGATTTGATTGTGATGGTTTGTTCTTTATTTGTTCCAAGATCCTTCGCACGTACATTAACAATACCATTCTTATCAATATCAAATGATACTTCAATTTGAGGTACTCCACGTGGTGCTGGTGGAATGTCTGTTAATTGGAAACGACCTAATGTCTTGTTATCCGCAGCCATTTGACGCTCACCTTGAAGCACATGGATATCTACAGCTGTTTGATTATCAGCAGCTGTTGAGAACACTTGAGATTTACTTGTCGGAATCGTAGTATTACGGTCGATTAAACGAGTGAATACTCCACCCATTGTTTCAATTCCTAGTGATAATGGTGTTACGTCAAGTAATACAACATCTTTCACATCACCAGTTAATACTCCACCTTGAATTGCAGCACCAAGTGCAACAACTTCATCTGGGTTAACCCCTTTGTGTGGGTCTTTACCAGTTACATTCTTGATTGCTTCAACTACTGCAGGAATACGAGTAGATCCACCAACTAAGATAACTTTATCTAATTCACTTGCGCTAAGGCCAGCATCTTTTAATGCTTGACGAGTAGGTCCCATTGTTCTTTCAACAAGGTGTGCTGAAAGCTCATCAAATTTCGCACGAGTTAGAGTCACTTCTAAGTGAAGTGGTCCAGCTTCTCCAGCTGTGATAAATGGTAATGAAACTTGAGTACTTGTTACACCAGATAAGTCTTTTTTCGCTTTTTCTGCAGCATCTTTTAGACGTTGTAATGCCATTTTATCTTTTGATAGATCAATTCCATTTTCTTTCTTGAATTGCTCTACTAGATAATCGATGATTACTTGGTCAAAATCATCTCCACCAAGACGATTGTCACCAGCTGTTGACTTAACTTCAAATACTCCATCTCCTAGTTCAAGGATAGATACGTCAAACGTACCGCCACCTAAGTCATATACTAGGATTGTTTGATCTTCTTCAGTCTTGTCTAATCCATAAGCTAATGCAGCTGCTGTTGGCTCGTTGATAATACGTTCAACTTCTAGTCCTGCAATTTTACCTGCATCTTTTGTTGCTTGGCGTTCTGCATCATTGAAGTAAGCAGGTACAGTAATAACTGCCTTTTCAACTTTTTCACCTAAATATTCCTCAGCATATGATTTCAAATATTGTAGAATCGCCGCTGATAATTCTTGTGGAGTATACTCTTTGCCTTCAGCTTCGACTTTATAATCTGTTCCCATATGACGCTTGATTGAGATAATTGTGTTTGGGTTTGTAATTGCTTGTCTTTTTGCAACTTCCCCAACTTGGCGTTCACCATTTTTAAATGCAACTACCGATGGAGTTGTACGGTTTCCTTCAGGATTTGGGATAACTTTCGCTTCTCCGCCTTCCATAACTGCCACACAAGAGTTTGTAGTTCCTAAATCAATACCAATAATCTTACTCATTGTAAATTACCTCCTCATTCGCTTAAAAATAATTTCATGCTATGATTCATGCTATATGTAGACTACGATTGATTAACTTTAACCATTGTAGGTCTGATCACTCGATCTTTTAACTTATATCCTTTTTGGAATTCTTCAAGGACAGTATTAGGTTCAGCTTCCGCATCTTCTACCTGCATAACTGCTTGATGTAGATGTGGATCAAATGGTTTGCCAACAGACTCAATCATTTCTACACCTTCATTTGTTAGTGCATCAATAAGACTGCGATATACCATTTCCATTCCCTGCATTAATGATTTAGCACTTTCGTCCTTTGCTTCTATCTTCAACGCTCTTTCGAAGTTATCAAGCGCAGGTAAGATATCAGTCACTAAACTTTGAGCTCTATATTTTGTAGCTGCTTCTTGATCTAAGCGGATTCTTCGTTTATAGTTTTCGAAATCAGCTTGTAAGCGAACTGTACGATTTTCTGCTTCAGCCAGCTTTGCCTCAAGTTCTGCGATTTTCTCATTGGCAATGGTCAGGTCATCAGATTCGACGCTTGCTTCTTCTGCATTTTCTACTTGCACATCTTCTTGGTCAATTACTTCTACTTCTTTTTCAGCTTCTTCTTTTACAATTTGCTCTTCATTAGCCAATTCTTTCACCTCCCTTAAGGTATGGAAATTACTTATATGAAATTGATTATATGTAGTATAGAGATAATGAGTGCTTCAACATTCACTCTATACTAAATATTGCCACGCCTATTCATTTTGATACAATCTTGTTAGCACTTTTGACAAATCATTTGTAACCAAATCTAGCAGACTGACCACACGTGCATATTCCATTCTAGTAGGCCCAAGAATAGCAATTGATCCTAATTGCTCACTACCAATTGAGTACGTAGCAGTTATAAGACTACAATTTTCCATTGCACTATATTGATTTTCACGACCAATCTTAATATTGATTCCAGATTGTGGCTTTCGAAGTAGTTGATAGAAATCCTGTTTCTCTTCAATCATCATCAGAAGCGAACGGATTTTCTGAATATCATGAAATTCAGGTTGGCTTAGCATATTCGTTTTTCCACCAAAATACATTCGGTCCATCGCACTCATATTGAAAGTTCCAGTAAATGCTTGAAGCAAGCTATCATAATTGCGTATATGCATACTTAATAATGATGCAACCTCTTTAAATATCTTATCATGTAGCTCCGTCAATGGAACTCCAACTAATCGCTCATTAAGAATATTTACCATCTTCTCAATATCAGAGGGGTCGATTGAGCCCGGGAAAGTAATCGTTCGATTTTCCACATGCCCAGTATCTGTTACAATAATTGCAACTGCTGTTTCCTTATTAATAGGAATAATTTGTAGTCTCTTCACCTTATTTACCGCCATTGCAGGTCCTAATACAATTGCAGTGTAGTTAGTAAGCTCAGATAAAATCTGTGCAGATTTTTGAACTACTTTTTCTAACTCATATATACGCTCTGCGAAAATTGATCTAATTTCATTTCGATCTTTTTTTGACAGACGCTGTGGTGATAACAAGTGATCCACATAGTAACGATAACCTTTTTCTGAAGGAACTCTTCCAGATGAACTATGAGTCTTTTCAATAAAACCTAATTCCTCTAGATCTGCCATTTCATTTCGAATCGTTGCAGAGCTGAATGTAATCTCGTCTCGTTTCGACAATGTTCTAGACCCGACTGGTTGAGCACTTCGAATAAAATCATCAATAATTACTTGAAGAACTAATAGCTGACGATCTGTAAGCATGAACATCACCTCTGTTAGCACTCTTATTGTGCGAGTGCTAATTCTATAAATAAATTACCAAATTCAATTGATAATGTCAACGATTTAGATTAAACCAATAAAAGCTTGAAACACTTCATTTCCTAAGAACTTCCCTTGATGTGTAAGTCTAACAGCATCAGAAGTTTCTTCCAATAATCCCTTTGATTTCTGTTCGGTAATTTGCTCCCCAAACACATCCATCAATTCACGCTTAAACTTCAGGTGAAAGTGCTCTTTTGATACTCCAGCAGTCTTCCTTAATCCTAAGAATAATTCCTCTTCCATCATTTCATTTATAGAGACTTCATTCGTGTCGATATATGGTAAGCCTGTTTCGGCAATCTTCGTCATATATTTTTTGATTGGTCCGGCATTTGCTATTCGCTTTCCATTCACATAACTATGAGCACCTGCTCCAATCCCGTAATATTCTTCATTATTCCAATAGGTTAGATTATGCTTACTTTCATAACCAGGCTTTGCAAAATTACTTATTTCGTATTGTTTATAATTTGAACTTGTCATTGTATCCATTAAGATTTCATACATTGTTGCTTCATTCTCTTGGCTCGGTAAGCTTAAGGTACCTTTTCTCATCCTGTTATAAAACACTGTTTTGGGTTCAATGATTAATGAATATGCTGAAAAATGCTCAACCCCAAGCGTTAATGCTATATCTAATGTTTCTTGGAAATCAGCAATTGTTTGTTTTGGTAATGCATAGATTAAGTCCAAGCTCACATTTGTGAATCCTGCTTCTCGTGCCATATCTATACTTTTAAATACATCGGCTTTACGGTGGGTCCTTCCAATCGCATGTAATAATTGATCATTAAATGTTTGAACACCAAAGCTCAAGCGATTAACCCCAGCATCTTTCATTAGCTTTAACTTCTCTATACTAAGGTCTCCAGGATTTGCTTCAAATGTGAATTCAATTGAATCATCAATCGGTCCTAGGTGTTTATGAATACTTGATAAAAAGAAATCAAGCTGATGTTCGTTTAAGACTGTTGGTGTTCCTCCACCAACAAATATTGTTTTTAATTTGCTATAAGGATATGCTGCTACTGTGTTTTTCATTTCCGTGTCCATGCTAGCTAAATATTCTTCAACTGGCTGTCCTTGAAGAAACACTTTATTAAAATCACAATAGTGACAAATTTGGGAGCAGAATGGGATATGAAGATATGCGGCTTGTACGATGTTAATCACTTCTTCCATACTTATATAATAAAAGTGCCTGGTCCATTTCCATTTTAAGCAAGGGAATGTGGTACCGGGCACTTTTTTCAGGCAAAGCCTTTTTTAAAATGTGTAATCTATTACTTTTTAGTTATCATCCATTCGAAGTACAGCCATGAATGCTTCTTGTGGCACCTCGACTGATCCAACAGATTTCATACGCTTCTTACCTTCTTTTTGCTTTTCTAACAATTTACGTTTACGGGAGATATCTCCACCATAACATTTAGCAAGTACGTTCTTACGCATTGCTTTGATTGTTGAACGCGCGATAATCTTTTGACCAATTGCCGCTTGGATTGGAACTTCAAAGTGTTGTCTTGGAATCAATTCTTTCAGTTTTTCAACAATCACTTTACCACGTTCATAAGCTGAATCACGGTGGACAATGAAGGATAATGCGTCAACTGTTTCTGCATTTAATAGAATGTCCATCTTTACTAGCTTAGATGGCTTATATCCGATTAATTCATAATCAAATGAAGCATACCCCTTTGTATTTGATTTAAGCTGATCAAAGAAATCATATACGATTTCAGCTAATGGAATTTCATATACAATGCTAACACGGTTCTCATCAAGATATTGCATATCGATGAAGATTCCACGCTTTCCTTGGCAAAGCTCCATAACCGCACCAACAAAGTCGTTTGGCACCATCATTGTTGCTTTCACATAAGGTTCTTCTACACGATCAATCTTTTGAGGATCTGGCATATTTGATGGGTTATCAACCTTGAACTCTGTACCATCAGTCAAATGCACATCATAGATAACACTTGGTGCTGTTGTAATTAAGTCAATTTTGAATTCTCTCTCAATACGCTCCTGAATAATTTCCATGTGTAGTAGTCCAAGGAATCCGCAACGGAAACCAAATCCTAGAGCTTGAGATGTCTCTGGCTCAAATTGAAGTGCCGCATCATTTAATTCTAGCTTCTCTAACGCTTCACGTAGATCATTATATTTGGCATTATCAATTGGATATAGTCCACAGAATACCATTGGATTAAGTCGACGATACCCTGGTAGTGCTTCTGTTGCAGCATTTTTTGCATGTGTGATGGTATCACCCACACGAGTATCTCCAACATTTTTGATTGCTGCTGTTAAGAATCCAACATCACCAACAGTAAGTTCATTTAGCATCGCAGGCTTTGGTGTAAATACACCAACCTCTGATACTTCAAACTCTTTTCCTGTTGCCATCATTTTAATCTTGTCACCGACTTTAACAGTCCCATCAACAACTCGAATATAAGCAACTACTCCACGATATGCATCATAGATGGAGTCAAAGATTAGCGCTTTAAGTGGTGCATTAGGATCTCCTTTAGGTGCTGGTACCTTCTCTACCACTTGCTCAAGAATGTCCTCAATTCCAATCCCTGCTTTTGCAGATGCTAAGACAGCATCTGATGCATCTAAACCGATAACATCCTCAATTTCACCACGAACTCGTTCTGGATCAGCACTTGGTAAGTCAATCTTATTGATGACTGGCATAATCTCTAAGTTGTTATCTAATGCTAAATAAACATTCGCGAGCGTCTGAGCTTCAATTCCTTGTGCAGCATCAACGACAAGAACTGCACCTTCACAAGCCGCTAAGCTACGTGATACTTCATAGGTAAAGTCTACGTGTCCAGGTGTATCAATTAAGTGGAAAATATATGTTTCTCCATCTTTTGCTTTATATTGAAGCTGAACAGCGTTTAATTTAATCGTAATTCCACGCTCACGTTCTAAATCCATCGAATCAAGTAACTGATCCTTCATTTCACGCTGAGTTAAAGCACTTGTTTTTTCTAAAATACGATCTGCTAATGTAGATTTACCATGATCTATATGAGCTATAATCGAAAAATTCCGGATTTTTGATTGTCTTTTTAGTCTTTCTTCATTATTCATCATAATCACTCCTACCCATTTCGCCGAAAACATACATTGCCCTTCATTATATCAAAGAATGTCGATAAGTTACAATTGTAATTATATTTATCTTTTTTAGGATTCACAGGAATTATACTTAACATATGCCTAATATTACGTTAATCACCGCAGTCTGAATACACTCCGCATCCTGTGGGATGAGTGGTGAGCCTCCTCGTCGCACGCTCCTGCGGGGTCTCACTATTCTCACGCATCCCACGGGAGTCTTGAGTGTATTCAGGCTACTAGAAACTACTATCTACTGATAAAACTTTTTTGAAAATAGACTATATTTAAAAAAGGCAACCCATTAATAGGTTGCCCAATTGTTCTTCTATCCAATTTTATCAATTGCTTTTCCTATGCCATTAGAGAGTTCTACTAGGATTTTTTCAAATACTGCGCTTACGCCTTCTCCTAATTTCCTTCCCATTGTTGAGAATAGATTAAATGCTTCGACTTCTTCTAGCTGTTTTTGTTTTTCATCAAGGTCATGGCTTGTTACTTTTTTCCCTAAAACGGAAGCTTCTACTTGACCAGTGGTTTCTGCTGAGATTTGAAAGGCACTTTGAAGTGAAGAGTCCTCATACCCCTTCATCTTCTTCATCCCTTGATTTGCTTGCTGCATCCCAATCAAGACACCAATTAATAGTATTGAAGCTATAAAAAAGCATTTCATCATAAATTTCGCCATGGTTATTGACCCCTTAACTAATTATTCTTTGCTATCTTCAGAAGCATTAACCTTCTCTGCTTGCCAATAATACTCTGCAAGTACATCTGCTATCGCTTTTGCAGTACGATTTAATTCTTCCATGGTGTTATCAACACCACCGAATTCAATTAACATTGCTCCAGCTGAAAGATCTTGATTAAATTTCCCGTTTGTTCCTGCTCCTGACTTTTCATTTACTCCTCGACTTAGACCAGGATATTTCTTTTCCAGAAGATGATGTAGTTCTTCAGCTATTTTCGTATTTTTAGCTGCATTAGGATTGTTTCCTCCTACTATGAACCACGTTCTAGCATATTTTTCTCCATTAATCGTAGCGGTTGTTATTTCTTTTCTTGCCGCATCTCTATGGATATCAATCACATACGTGAAATCACGATTCTTTTCTAATGCTGAAGCAACAACTGATCTTGATGCATTATATGATTGACCATATTGCCAATTATTTTTTAATAAAATATCAGTAACATCCGTTTTATCCACTTCTGTTCCTAAACCTCTTGCTTCCAGCTCTTCTCCAAGTTTTTCTCCAACCAACGTAACATTTACTTCAGGATGGAAAGCATTATCTGGGTTTGAATTATCCACTTTTAGATGCGGAAAGTAGGATTCACGAGCATGCGTATGGTAGATATAAACAACCTTTTTGTCACCCGTTGTCATTTCTGGAGGAGTGACTGGCTTATCATCCGCTGGCTCTTCCTCGCTAATACTTTCAAGTGATGCTTCTCGTTCCTCTAGTAATACCTCTAGCGGTGGAGATGATTCGATTGGTAAGTTAGAGTAGTTAGTTCCTTGGCCTGCAACAATAAGCTTCGAATCAAATATCGAAAACCCTGGAAGCTCTCTACCAAGTAAGCTTCGAGGATCATCCGGATTGATATTTGTCGCTGCATGAAATATCAGCGATGAATAATTTGGTTTTTTGCTAGACTCAGGTAAGCTCTGTGTGAAATAGTGATTTTCGTAACCTAATAAGTACACTAATGATTCACCAGTTAATGTTGTTGCTATATTATTGATAGAAGAAGATGATATACGGTATTCAGGCTTTAGTGATGTCATGATTGCTATCAACATAAATGTCATGATCACTCCAAATAGCAAAAGGATAATCCCTTTACTAATGCTTGTCCCATGAACTGTAAACATCATTCCGTCAGTTCGGCTTTTCATGATCTTCCTCCTTCAAACACTTGTCTATTAATTCATATGAACAAGGTTGAAAGAGTAGAACTACTAGAGTAAATAATTAATGAGTATACGAACCTGCATTATTATCATTTATCTCATGATGTAGCGCCTCATTTAATCCTCCGGCTATGACATTTGCCATGTCTTCAATAAATACATCAACTTCTTTTGGTGTAACCATCAAATTATGACCAAGTGGAGAAAGTACTTCATAGATTAGCCTTCTTTTCTCATCATCTGGCAGATTACCGACAATTCCCATAAAGGTATTTCGTTCATTTTCACCTGGAAGATCTTCCTCTGTTAGCTTGGTTTTCTTTCCAAACGACATCCCAGCAGGCACAAGTGAACGTGAAGGCTTATTCCCTTCTCTCATTTCTCTACCAAAATGTTTCAAGATATAATCAATCGTGTCGCTCGTGATAGAAACAGCATCTACGACAGTTGGAATACCAATTGCAATCACAGGAATCCCTAACGAATCCTTGCTGAGCTCTTTTCTCTTATTCCCAACACCAGATCCAGGGTGAATGCCAGTATCTGATATTTGAATAGTAGAGTTCACTCTATCAATTGATCTAGATGCTAGAGCATCAATTGCTATCACAAAGTCTGGTTTGGACTTCTCTATCACTCCATAAATAATGTCGCTAGTTTCAATACCAGTTATCCCCATAACGCCTGGAGCAATCGCACTAACAGAACGAAAGCCCTCTTGGACACTTTCAGGCTGTAAATCAAATAAATGTCTAGTAATTACTAGATTCTCAACAGCGATTGGGCCGAGCGCATCTGGCGTTACATTCCAATTCCCAAGTCCAACCACAAGGCAGCTTGCATCCTTAGGAATGCCTAATTTTTTTAAAAAATGATTAAATTCAGTTGCAAATACTTTCTGAACTTTTTCTTGTAATTCAGTATCCTTTTGTCTAATCCCTTGAACCTCAAGTGTTAAATAATTTCCTTTTTTCTTCCCAATTTCATTGGCACCTTCTTCTGTTATTTCAACAGATGAAACTAAAATACCATCAATTTCTCTATCTTTTACTATGACACCTTTAATATCTGAAATTGGTTCTTCTTGTTCTCCTAGTGCTTTATTACGTTCTTCGACAACCATTTCCCGCGCTTCCACTGCCAAATCCGTTCGCACAGAGTATTTACTTAAATCAAGCTCTTCAGCCATAAAATAACCCCCCATTTTAATATATTTTCTATTTTTGCCTTTTATCGTTTTATTCATTCATCTTTGACCCACATCTAAAAGAAATTGCTAGGAATGATAATTGTATTGCATTATCGTCTATGGTTTGGTAGAATATCATTTGTTCCAACATCTGAATTTTCACGTGAAAATTTATAAATTGGTATTGAATGATCGAGTTTATATAACCTCGATGGTAAGTATTAGGAGGTGAAAGTATGCCAAATATTAAATCAGCAATCAAACGTGTAAAAACTAGTGATGAGCGTCGTGCTCAAAACGCTTCAGTTAAGTCTGCAACGCGTTCAGCAGTTAAAAACTTTGAAGCTCTTGCTACTAACAATGATGATAACGCTAAGGCAGCTTATTTAGAAGCTTCTAGCAAGCTTGACAAAGCAGCTCGTAAAGGTCTTATTCATAAGAATGCAGCAAGCCGTCAAAAAGCTCGCTTAGCTAAAAAGCTAAACAGCCAAAACGCATAATAAAAAAAACGACTCAAATTGAGTCGTTTTTTATTTTGCTAGCTTCATGATAAAAAGTTCTAATAAGAGCTGTTTATCCATCTTCCCGCTTTTCATCTCATAATCCATTTCTGCAATTTGAGACATAATATTCTCCAATTCCTTTTCGGTAAACAATTGCGCCTGACCTGCAGCAAGCTTCACTCGAAATGGATGAACCTTTAAATGGCCAGCAATTTGCTGTTGCCCATAGCCTTTTTTGGAAAACTCCTTCACATGCAGTAGTAAGCGAAATTGTCCGGCTAGTAATGCTAATAATTTTATTGGTTCCTCATTATTCCTTAATAAATCATAAAAAATCCTTAAAGCTTCAGACAAATTTCGTTGAACAATCTTTTCTATCAAAGTAAAGATATTTTGTTCAAGGGTACGTGGAACAAGGTCCATTACCACGTCTGTTGTAATCTCTCCACCTTGACCAACATATAGCATCATTTTATCGATTTCTTGAGTTAGCATTAACAAGTTTGTTCCTGTTAATTGGAGAATCAATAGCTTTGCCTCCTCACTCATAGCGATACCGTTTGTAACAGTTCGATCTGACATCCAGCCGAGGAGCTCTTTTTCAGATAAAGTATTCGCTTCAAGTACCTGAGCTTTTTGCTTTAATAATTTTGTTATTTTTTTTCGTTCATCAAGTTTTGGATAATTCCCTATAAAAACAAGAATGGTAAAAGGTGCAGGTTCATTTATGTACGCTTCAAGCTTTGCAATATTATGCTCTATTTTCGACTTTTCACTTGTAAGAAAGTTTGGGTTTTTCAATAGAACAAGCCTTCGTTCTCCCATGAACGGCAGTGTCTCAGCGTCCTCTAATGCTACTTCAATGGCTACCTCCTCTAAATCAAAACTTGAGAAATTGAAATCCTTTTCTTCTTCATTTATTGCTTTAGAAACTAAAAGTTCCTTTGTTTCATTGATTAAAAATGGTTCTGTTCCGTATAATAAATAAAGTGAGCCAAATTGATTCTTTTTTATGTTCTTCCATATTTCATGATTCATGATTTATCTCCAATTACCGTTTTTGTTGGTGTCCATTATCTATCGTAATGGAGAAGGGCATTAATTTCAATCAATAAACTTAGGGGAACTGATCCCTTAGATCAATCCCCCTATATATGATAAACGTTAACAAGTATTGCCCTAGGAAACAAACTTATTAACGATTGTTGTTTCGGTAATTATATTTTGCCCGTTCCCGTTTCAAGTATTTGTAGCAACAGTTGACAGTATAGGAAACAGTAGTTGTAGATTTTTTTTTCGAATTACCTTATACTATTTATAGGTTATTAACGTTAAGTAAGTGAGTTTGATGCGTAGGAGGGGTTAAAATGAACGAATTTGAAAAAAGTGTACAAACAAAGCGCAATGACGCCGTAGACTCAGGTGTTGGTTTCATCGTCTCATTTGGTTTTTTCGCAACTTTGTTTATTCTTGCAACTGTCATTAAATTAATTGGCTCATAATTAACATTTACAATGACTGAATTTCGTAGTACATAGACTGGATTTGAAACGGGTAAGAGACTGTCGATTTGCAGTCTCTTTTTTTTGGGAGTTAAGTAAGTATAGTTCATATTATGGTATCATCACCGAAAACGTTCCTTTCTTTTTTGTAAAACGAAAAGTTATTGCACCGTTTAAATCGGTTCGATAAATCTTCATATTTGCGCTTTTTAAACGATTTATCAATTCAGGGTGTGGATGGTTATAGCGATTATTTTCACCAACTGAAATCAGGCCAATTTTCGGATTTAACTGATCCAAAAAGGGCGCCGTTGTCGACGTGTTACTTCCATGATGCCCCACCTTCAATATATCTACCTCAAGTTTTGGAAACCTACTAACAAGGGCTCGTTCGCCTTCTACTTCTAGATCCCCTGTAAAAAGCCACCTCACACCACCTAACTCAGTATAAATCACAATGGATTGGTTATTAGCATTACTCTTTGACCCATCAGGAGATAATATATAGAAGGAATAATCATCAACCAGCCACCAATCCCCTGTTCCAACAGTATTTATTTTGATACTTTGATTATTTGCATATGAAATAAGATCTTTCTCTATCTCTTTTTCCGAATTTCCCTCTCCAAGCATAAGGTTTTTTGTATGAATCTGTTCCATTAAATCAATCGCTCCACCCATATGATCATAATCTCCATGTGTTATGATTAACTGATCAATGCTCCTAACACCTTTCGATTTTAGAAATGGAACAATCACATCATTACTGACAGAGAAAGTACTTTCTCGTTTTCTCCAGCTCTCACGCTCGAACCTAACAATTTCAGCCGCGTCAATCAGATAGATTTTCTTCCTGTAAGGCAGTTCAATATAAATCGTGTCACCTTGTCCAATATCAATGATTGTAACTTCTCCATAGGGATTTAGATAAGGACTTATATAATGAAAAATACAAACAAGAGCAAAAAGAGTGACAGCTTGATATAATTTCTTTTGTCTTTCCCATGATATGAATAAATAAAAGAGGCTAAGGATATAAAAGATCAAAATAAAGAGATTTGGCCTTCCGAAGGTTAGAGATATATTCGCATGTTCATTTACCCAAATAGTGAAATTATTTGTATATCGGAGTAAATGAATCAAAATGAATGAAGGCACCATACCCAGAGGTTCGAATAGACATGAGGTTACAAATGATGTAATCGTTAATGGAAGAAATACTAGTGAATACAACGGAACAAATAATATATTAAGAGGCAGGCTAATGAGAGATATTTCATAAAAATTGAAGAGAACCACCGGCAATCCACTGATTTGTGCAATCATGGATACCTTTATTAAAGACATAATGACTGACCCTTGCTTGAGAATCATATTAGAAGACATGATTAAAGAAAAACTAACGATAAATGATAATTGAAAACCTACCTCAAATAATAAGAAGGGATGATTCATCAATAATAAGCCACATGCAATACTTATTGCATCAAGGGATGAGAATCGATGTTTTGATTTTGCACTAATTAAGACCAAACCAGTCATCAGACATGCCCTCAACACTGACGGAGATGCTCCAGCTATCACAACATAAAAGGGAAGAAACAGTAAAAGCAAGAAGATAGATCTTTCTCTTGAAATCCCCAATCGAATCAACAGATAAAAAAGCATAGATGTAATAAAGCCAACATGTAATCCTGAAATGGCAAGTAAATGAACAACCCCTAAGCTCTGATACCCTAGTAATATCTCTTCTTCTATCTGCTTTCTCTCACCAAATAACAGTGCTTGAATTATTCCTTTTACATCATCAGGATATATACTTCCCACCTTACGTATCCCTTGTTCCCTTAGCTGTAATACACTCGTAATCCCTTTTTCTTCCCCTTTTCGACATTCGGTCACTAACCAATTCGTCGGGACAAGGATCCAGTGAATCTCTTTCCGATTTAAATATTGTTGATAATCAAAGCTATTTGGATTTTTAGCCGGACTAGGAGCTGTTAATTCACCAGAGAGCTTACATTGATCACCGACAGTAAGGAAAGACAATTCATCTCTTTGTTGAAGACTATTAACATAATAGTTGAGTTGGAGTTTTTCGGTTGAGGTTCTAACTGTCGTTGTGAGTTTGTCACCGTCAATATGAACTGGAGAAATGATTTCAAAGCTGAAATCAGACGTTGTGGAGGCTAACGTTGTTTGATTGTTATCTACATTTTCCAAATACAAATACCAAAATCCGATAATCGTTATTAGAGACAGAAGGAATATGAGAAGTTGTTTTTGCAGAAGGATGTAGCATAAGTACAATCCCGCTGCAGTTAGTATGAATAAATGTAACTCATGATATGGTATTAATATTCCAATAATAGCAGAAAGAGATAAGTACACATGCTGACCCTTTAATAAATACGCTACATGACTTACCTGTTTATAAATATGATGTAAATAATTTATTAGCTTGTTCATGTAATGACCTTAATTTATCATCATCTGCCCCTTTGTCCTTCAACTCTTCTAAGAGACTCCCAACGAAAGCAAGCTTTTCTTGAGTATTTAAGTCAATCACCATCTCATCAAGCTCAACCTGCTCCACCTTCACTCCCGCTTGAGCAAACAACTCTATCGCATAAGGATGATTTTTATAATCTAGAGCATAATATACTGCTTTTATTCCACCCTGTATAATTGATTTACAGCATTGTAGGCACGGATAATGGGTCACGTATATTTCTGCACCTTGGGTAGGGACACCAAATTTTGCACATTGTAATAAGGCATTCATTTCAGCATGAACGGTTCTTATACAGTGATTATCAATAACATAGCAGCCTTCCTCGTTACAGTGTGTCCCACCAGCAATGGATCCATTATATCCTCCAGCAATAATTCGTTTGTCACGAACAATCGTAGCTCCAACAGTTAATCGTGTACACGTGCTTCTTAGCGCTAATAAATGACTTTGTGCCATAAAATATTGGTCCCATGATATTCTGTTCATTTCTTCATCTCCTTGAAAACATAATTCTAAAACAAGTTTATCCTTTCTAGCTACAGTGCGTCAATTCAAATAAATTCTAACGAATAGTAATCTCATCTCTCAGTTTTTCAAGTGTCTTTTCTCCAATGCCAGCAACATTTAAGAGCTCCTCTACGTTTTTCAGGGGACCATTTTCATCTTTGTATTTTTTGATGGCTGCAGCTTTTGCTGGGCCAATACCGGTTAGCTGTTGTAGCTCTTCTACTGTAGCTGTATTAATTGATATCTTATCATCCCCACCTTGACTCGATTTCATATCTACAACTACTTCCCGAACCTCACCAATCTTTGGGACATAAATAACCATTTCATCAATGAGAATCGCTGCTAGATTGACGGTTAATACATCAGCATCCTCTGTAAATCCTCCAGCCTGCCTGATCGCATCTTGAATACGTTCCCCGGTATCAAATTCATAAACACCTGGTTGGAGTACCTCCCCCTTCACATCAACCATAATAGGTGATATTTCTGTCATAGATATATCAGCTTCTATCTCTGTCACCTCCTCATCCAAGGGGAAAAACTCCTCTTCTTGCACATTTTCGCCTTTCCCTCGAAAGTTTGAATAAGTAAACATTCCAACTAACATGATTGCAGCACAAGCGCCTAGTATGATTTTTTTTGAGAACCTTTTATTGAACATGTTTTCACCTCTTAATAAAAAGTTAATTAGACAAGATATAAATATAGAAAGTAATCATAATATGGAAAAATAAGTCATATTGTAGTGGGGAGATAATGTTTGAAAAGGGGGGACAAAAATGAACATCGGAATGATTGGAACAGGAAATATGGGTAGTATTCTTATTGGGGCTTTTATCGAATCAATGGCCGTTCCACCTTCTCAAATTACAATTACAAATCGAACCATCCAAAAGGCAGAAAAAATAAAAGAAAGCTATCCTGATATTCAAGTTGTATCTTCTGCAACTCTAGTTGCACAAGCAGCAGATTTAATATTCATATGTGTGAAGCCTTTAGAAATTCACCCATTATTACAAGAGCTAAAATCGTCACTTTCAAGTGATAAATGCATTATTTCAATTACTAGTCCGATATCAGTCGGACAATTAGAATCTGTCGTTGATTGCCAGGTTGCAAGGATCATCCCTAGCATTACAAATAGAGCACTTGCAGGAATTTCACTTATGACATTTGGGAATAGTTGCTCCGAAATGACTTGCAAGGACCTTGAAACTTTGTTTAGTCAAATATCGACACCAGTTCATATAGAGGACCATATTACAAGGGTAGCATCAGATATTGTCAGCTGTGGCCCTGCTTTTTTTAGTTACTTACTAAGACGGTTTATAAATGCCGCAGTGAAGGAAACACATATCTCTGAGGAACAGGCTGTTACTTTGGCAAGCGGCATGATCATGGGTATGGGAAAATTACTGGAAAAAGAGATTTTCACACTACAAACCCTACAAGAAAAAGTATGTGTTAAAGGTGGGGTTACCGGTGAAGGAATTAAGGTATTAGAAGCAGAATTAGGAGAAGTGTTTGAACACCTGTACCATAGTACACATGAAAAATATTATGAAGATATCGAGTTAATCGGGGAACAATTTAAAAAAGTATAATAAGAATTTCTTCAAACAAATAAATATTCCTGCATGAAAACAAAAAAAAAAGGAGTTTTTAGCTCCTTTTTTTTGCTGTATAAAAGATCCGTTCCGAAGTATTAGTAACTATTTGATCAAAATCACCATTAATCTCAATAATTTCAAAGCCAGCATCCAATAGCCATTCCGAATATTCTTCCACTTTAAAGGTCCGTTGATAGTGAATCTCATCAAACCGATCATACATGGAGGTTTCCTCGTCTAGCACAAAAAATGAAAGCTCATGCTCAACACTATGTTCAAACTTACCAGGGAAACAATTCCAAATAAAGCTTATGTCATCATCAGTACCAACATAGGTTTGATTCAAAAACAATTCGTTCATTTTATACAGAGAATGTACATCAAATAAAAACAAACCATCATCCTTTAAACATTGCTTTACGTTTAAAAACGTTTCCTTGACCTCTTCCATTGTAGATAAGTAATTTAATGAGTCACAAAAAATCACTATAACATCAAATAAAGGTAATCCTTCAAGCTTGGTCATATTTTGTTGAATGAACGTTATATTTTGTTTTGCATGTAGTGCTTTTTCATTGGCAACTGATAGCATATCATCTGAAAGATCAATTCCAACGACTTGAAATCCAGATTGTGATAATGGAACAGAGATCTCACCAGTCCCACAGGCAAGATCAAGGATGGTTTCCATTTTGCGTTGGCTATATTTATTCATTTTTGTTTGTAAGAAACGAAGCCATTCCTCATAGGGAACATCTTCCATCAACCTGTCATAGAGATAGGCAAATCTCTCATAACTCATAGATTTAACTCACTGAGTACATCCTCGGTAGGTGCATCGCCCCATAAACGTTCAAGATTGTAATACGTTCTCTCATCCTTATGGAAGACATGTGCGATTACATCACCCATATCAATTAATACCCAACGTGCCTCATCAAATCCTTCTAATCGCTTCACATTAATTCCAAGCTCTTCTGCTTTTTCCTTAATTTCTCTCGCTATAGCTTGAACCTGCTTTTCATTATTACCATGACAGATTAAGAAATAATCTGCAACAAGGGATAACCCCTTCATGTTAAGTGCGATGATATTCTCTGCACGTTTGTCATCTGCTGCTTTTACCGCTGTAGTTAAAATTGTTTTTTCATTCATTCACTGAAATCCTCCTTGTGTTCTATCAGTAGAGAGTTATACGTATACAATGTTAGTGGAAAAATTGGTTGATTCTTTTTTATTAGAAATAGGATAGAATTTCGTATCGACTGGAGTAGAGCTTGATTTAGATCATGTTCTGCCAATTCTCTCACTTCATCTACACCAGGAAATTTTCGTCCTGGCTCTATATAATCCGCTAAATAAATAATTCGCTCTAGTTTAGTCATATTCATTCTACCAGAGGTATGGTACTTTATTGCGTCTAGAACGTCAGTATCTGTTATCCCCACTTCTTTCTCGACTAAATAAGCTCCAACTGGTGCATGCCATAATTCACTATTGAAGCTCAGTAATTCAACCGGCATATTCTGTTCTTGAATAATTTGCTTCATTTCTTCCTTTGGTCTAAACTTCGCATAATCGTGAAAAATCGCTGCTAGCTCAGCCTTCTTTTGATCACACTTATATTTTTCCGCTAGTTTGACGGCTGTATTCATGACACCAATTGTATGCTGATAGCGATGATCAGTAAGCTGTTCCTTCACAACCGCTAATGCTTTATTTTTCTCCATATAAATGGTTCTCCTCTATATAGTGTCTAACATTTTCGGGAAGTAAATACTTCGTACTTCCTTTTTTTGATAAACGCTCCCTTAGCATCGATGAAGAAATATCAAATTGTGGAATATCAACTTCAGTCACATTGTACCGACTTTTTCTTGAATAGCCTGGTCGATTTACGCCAACAAAGGTGATCATTTTTGTTAGTTCGTCAATTTTATGCCATTTTGGCAAATATTCAACCATATCTCCACCAATGATAAAATAAAATGCTGTATCGGTGTTTTCTTCTACTAATAATTTAATTGTATCATATGTATAAGATAAACCATCACGTTCTAACTCAATCGGCTGAAGGACAAATGATGGATGATCGTCTATTGCAAGAGCGATCATCTTTGCTCTATGTATACTATTAGTTAAATGCTTATTTTCCTTATGAGGGGGGATATGATTAGGCATAAACCAAACTTCATCTAAGTTTAGCGCTCCTAATACTTCATTCGCAATCAACAAATGTCCATTATGAATTGGGTCAAAGGTACCCCCGATAATCCCAATATGTTTCAATGAAAATCCCCCTATTTATTTAATTACTTGATTTAGGAAGCTCTAATTGTTTATTTTCTCTTGATTCCTTATATAAAACAATTGTATTTCCAATCACTTGCACAAGTTCTGCATGTGCTCCATTACTTAAAGTTTCCGCAACTGTATCACGATCTTCCTCACAGTTTTGCAATACACTTACTTTTATTAATTCACGTGCTTCTAGTACATCATCAATTTGTTTAATCATATTTTCATTTACTCCACCTTTTCCTACTTGGAAAATTGGGTCTAAATGATGCGCTTTGCTTCGCAGAAATCTTTTTTGTTTTCCTGTTAACATGTTATGTTGTTCCTCCTAGTCTTGTTCTAACCACTCGTTCCATTCTTGCTGGATCAGGGAATATTCCTGTCCATTTCTCAAAGGCTAATGCTCCTTGATAAACAAACATACCAATCCCATTATCAATAATGGCTCCATTTCTTTGCGCGTCCTTTAAGAACGATGTTTCTAATGGATTATAGATAATATCACTAACTACTGTTCCAGACAAATCCTGTTCTATAGGAATTGGTGTTTGATCTATATTAGGATGCATCCCAATGGAAGTTGTATTAATGATAATATCATATTTTGTCAAATCATATTCGTTACCGCTTATTTCATAATATGAAGAACTCGTTTTATATCTACAAGATGCAATAATTTTGTCTGCATTCTCAGCCGTTCGGTTCACGATATCAATGGTTTTCACCCCGGCTGCTGCTAAGGAAATATAAATCCCCCTAGCTGCACCACCTGCACCAATAATCAGAACCTGACATTCCTTTAGTTCTTTTTTTATTTTCGTCATTAAGGATGTAATATATCCTTGCCCATCAGTGTTATATCCTACAAGTTTGCCATTTTCATTCACAACTGTATTAACAGCTCCAATATTTGCAGCAACCTCTTCAACTTCATCTAGCATCTCTAGAATGGCTACTTTATGTGGGATCGTCACATTAAAACCCGACAATCCAATGGCTTTAAATCCTTTAATAGCGTCTCTTAAATGTTCCTGTTTGACATGAAAAGCATGATATCTAGCATGAAGATTGTAAAATTGAAATAAATCATTATGCATGTCAGGAGACATCGAATGTGCTATCGGATCCCCAATTACTCCATATATCTTTTCCATATCCTCACCCACATCTATTAAGATTCTCTATTTTTAAATTAATGAAGGCCGAACCAACACTCCAACACCCTTAGGAACATGCGCAACAACCTTTACATTAGGTTCATTCACTGTTACCCAACCTAAGCCTGAAAAGACGATATCTGTCTTTCCTTCCTTGATGGTAAATTCATGGGCAACCAAGTCTGGAAAGTCACTTGCATCTTTTGGTCCAGGTGGTTGAAGTAAATCCCCTTTTTGCTTTTGATATAGCTCATCAGTATTTTCTAGTTTTGTCCGATGAATATTTAACTCGTTTGAGAGGTAACAAACAAATGATTGTCTACCACCACTAACAAAATCAAAACGTGCAAGTCCACCAAAAAATAAAGTTTGCTTCTCATTAAGCTGAAAAACTTTCGGTTTAATTTCTTTCTTAGGTGTAATCACCTTTAACTCTTTTTTATTCACATAATGAGCCATTTGGTGATGATTAATGATACCTGGTGTGTCAAACAATGCCGCATCATCATCTAACGGAATATCAATCATATCAAGTGTCGTTCCTGGAAAGTGTGAAGTTGTTATGACATCATCTTCACCACTAAAGTCTTTGATTAAACGATTAATAAATGTTGATTTCCCAACATTTGTACATCCAACTACATATACATCTTTTCCTTCACGATACTGCTCGATTGCCTCAGCCACTTCTGTAATCCCTATTCCTTTATGTGCACTTATTAAAAACACATCAACAGGATTAAGGCCAAGCTCTTTTGAAGATTGCTTCATCCAATTTATTAGCTTTTTAGGTTTAACTGACTTTGGTAAAAGGTCCACTTTATTTCCAACTAATAAGATATTCTTCTTTCCAACAAATCGGTGTAATCCAGGTAGCCAACTACCATTAAAGTCAAAGATATCAACAATTTTTACAATTAATCCTTCTGTTTGACCAATTCCATTCAAAATCTTAAGAAAGTCATCATCAGTTAGTGAGACATCCTGCACCTCATTATAATGCTTCAACCTGAAGCAACGCTGACAAATCACCGATTCCTTCTCTAGCGAAGATGTTGGTGCATAACCAATTCCTTCTTTATCTTCTGTTTGTATTGTTACACCACAGCCAATACATGCAATACTTTCTTCCACGTAATTATTCCTCCCAATAAATCATACCTTTTTTCTTCATCCAGGTTAGTATTTTTCTTTCGATTCTTCTATTAATTCTAGTGAAGAAACCATCCGTTTGCGCAACAGGTACAACCAGTATCGTGTGTATACCACTCCTATTACCACCTAGTACATCAGTTAGTAGTTGATCACCAATGACAACGACTTCTTCATTTTTTAAGTTCATTGTACGAATAGCACGACGAAATGCTTTAACAAGCGGTTTTCTTGCTTCGAAAATAAAGGGAATGCCAAGTGGATCAGAAAAAGCTTTTACCCGTTGTTCATTATTATTTGAAACAATCGTAATCAAAATCCCTTGATCCTTCATTTCTTGAAACCATTCGATTAATTTTGGTGTTGCATTAGGGCGGTCCCATTCAACTAACGTATTATCAAGGTCCGTTATAATCCCTTTTACTCCTCGTTCTACTAATTCTTTAGCAGAAATATCAAATACACTTTTCACATGTTGATTTGGTAAGAAATTTTTTAACACTCTATGTACACCTCGTGTTTTATTTTGGTTAATCATTCTATGTTTACAGAATACCAACTTACATCATAACGAAATTTTAGAAACTGTCAAAGTATCAATCAGGCATTTTTCTACAAAATTCGTCGAATCTAATAAAAAATTAAAAACTTTTCGACAAAAGTCCATTGATTTCAACACTTGTGGATAAGTTTATACACATTATACATGTTGAATTATCTATATTTTCCACTTTTATAAACAAGCTACCCACAAGTTATCCACTATTTTCTGTGGATAAGAGAACGGTTGTTCTCAAAATAAATTCATGATAGAGTTAAACTACCAACATGAGATAACTTATTATTATATGAACCAAATATGATAATAGAACTACTACCCCTTAAATTTCTAGGAGGTGAATCGCCAAGTCGGCGTTCAATTATGAGAAAGTTGTCTGATGAATTACTCATTGAATCTTATTTTAAAGCAACTGAACTTAAATTAAGTCAGGAATTTATCTTCCTCATCGAAACCGAAATTAAGCGCAGATCGTTAGTACATAGAATTAAAGCAACATCTTAAGATATGTGAGCCCTAAAAGGCTCTTTTTTTTTTTGCATTTTCTCAAACTTTCAAGACGCGGAGTGTATTCAGGCTGCATCTTTGTAAGCACAATTTAACGAAAATGACCGATAGCTTGTCCTACTTGAATATCGCAAGGAGTTTGAATCTCCTTATTGACTTCAAACGTTTCATTTTCAAACAATAAGATGACTGTAGAACCAAAAGTGAAGTAGGCAATTTCCTTCCCTTTCTCTACTCTATCACCCTTATGTGTGATTTCAATACTATTTACAAACATCGCCCCAACCTTCACCATCGCTATATGCTTACCTGAGGACTCTATTTCCGTGATTTTCCGATAATTCTTAGCAAGTGTATCTTTCCCATATTTCAAGCCTAATTGATTCACTGGATATGATTTCGACCCTAAGGTCCATTGTTTACGAATCGTACCTGTAATAGGGCTATGTATTCGATGGTAATGACTAGGACTTAGATACATCACCATAAACGTTCCATGAACATATTTTTCTAACAATTCATTTGAACCAAGCATTTCTGCAATTGAATACGTCTTTCCCTTAACAACAATCTCTTTGGATGGAAGGATAGTTCCTACCTCTTCTATCACCGCATCAACTGGACTAACAATACTTTTCTCCTTTGAATCTATCGCTCTTGCTTCTGGTTTAAGCTCGCGAATAAATAATTCATGTAATGATTGAAAATGCTCAACATCTTCTTTTACATCAGCTAATTGAATGTTATACACCTTCAAATAAGCTGGAATCAATCGTTTACTAAGTTTTGATTGAGAAAACCTTCTTAATAGAAATGAAGATAACCTGTGGTTGGTCAGTTCTATAAAAAAACGGTAAAACCATTGCTTCAAACTAGTTCCTCCTAAGCAAAATGATCATGACTTAAATATCCATGACTGATATTATAACACTTGCGAGAATGCTCGTACCATTATTATACGAAGTTTCTTGATTATTATTGGCTAGTATTAAAAAAGGACTGACAAAAGTCAGTCCTGCTAGTGATTATTTAGTTAATTCTAAGAATTCTTCAACATCCTTAATTGATAACTTTACTGCTTTTTCCCAGAAATCTCTTTTTGTTAAATCAACGCCAAGATGCTTCTCAGCTAATGCTTCAACTGTCATGCTCGCAGTATCCTTTAGTAGTGCAATATACTTCTCTTCATAATCTGTGCCTTCCTCAATCGCTTGAGCATAAATACCAAGAGAGAACAGGTACCCAAATGTGTATGGGAAATTATAAAATGGCACTTGTGTTAAATAGAAGTGCATTTTTGAAGCCCAGAATTGTGGATGATATTCATCAAGTGAGTCACAATATGCTTCTTTTTGTGCTTTCTCCATTAATTCGTTTAATCTTTCAGCACTTACGATGCCATTTTTACGTTCTTCATAGAATGCAGTTTCAAAGATAAAGCGTGCATGAATGTTCATGTAGAATGCAACACTACGTTGAACCTTATCTTCTAATAAAGCAAGACGCTCTTCATCGGTTTTTGCATGCTTTACAGATGCATCCGCTACGATCATCTCAGCAAATGTAGAAGCAGTTTCTGCTACATTCATCGCATAACTACGATTTAACGTATGAACTCCCTTCATTGCATGTTGGTGGAATGCATGTCCTAACTCATGTGCTAGAGTTGAAACATTTGAAGGTGTTCCTGAATATGTCATAAAGATTCTTGACTGATCACTTTCCGGGAAGCTTGTACAGAACCCACCTGGTCTTTTTCCAGCTCGATCCTCAGCTTCTATCCAACGATCCTCGAATGATTTTCTAGTGAAATCTGTAAGTTCCTTACCAAACTTACTGAATTGATCAAGAATAAACTCACAGCCTTCTTGATAAGAAATTTTGCTCTCGGATTTGCCAATTGGTGCATCTAGGTCGTACCAGCTTAATTTCTCAATACCTAAAACCTTCGCTTTTCTGTCAAGGTACTCAACAAAAGGAGCTTTATTTTCAGTAATAACTGTCCACATCGTATCAAGAGTTTCCTTAGACATTCTATTAATATCTAGTGGCTCCTTATGGATATCTTCCCAACCACGCGCCTTGTATACATTTAATCGGAATCCACCAAGATGATTTAAGCTAGAGCTAATATAATCTGCTTGCTCTTCCCAAACAGTTGTCCAGCTTTCGAACATTTTCTTACGAGTATCTCTATCAGAGCTAGAAAATTTATTAAATGCTTGTCCCGCTGAAAGCTCTTTTACTTCACCATTCTCTTCGAATGGAATTTTAATATTACCTACCACTGTATTGTATAGTTGCCCCCATGCATGATAGCCATCGATACCCAAAGAATTGATTAATGTTTCTTGCTCTGGTGAAAGCTTATCCTTTGCACGAGTTCTTCTCTCCTCCAATACATAGGCAAGCTCTGCGAATGGATCTTCTGAAAGAAGCTCGTCCCATATAGACTTTTCAATCGACACTAATTTTTGATCAAATCCTGTTAAGATCGTTTGAAGTGATGCATTTAATTGCATGATGTTGCCATATAACATCGTTGCTTTCTTGTCATTCATGTCTTGAGCTTGAAGACAACTCACAAATGCTCCAGATTGACGAATTTTACGCGCAACCGCTTGGAAAGCATTAATGACAGCTGTTAAACCATCCTTTTCTGAAGCAGCTTTCGGTACACTAAGCTCCGTCACTAAAGAACGAAAGCTTTCAAGCTCACTTTCAATATCCTTTAAATATGTATGGAATTGTTCAGAGTTACTACCACCTTCAAAAAAGACATCTAAATCCCACGTTTGGGCATAAGTCGTTGTTGTCAAAATAATCCCCTCTTCCTTTTATTTAGTTTTCCTAAATACTTTCATTCTTTTTCATTATAATATTATTTTTATAAAATTTCTATTATTTAAAAAGAATTTAATAATGAAAAAAGTCCAAAGTACTATCAGCTGTACAATGGACCTTGTAAAAGTCTTATTTTCCATAGGAATTGTAGTAATAATATCCCCCACCAAGCACTAAAAGTAAGATGAGGAGAACAACAATTAACGCAAATCCAAAGCCGCTTCCTGGACGCCCGTATACTACAGGACCATATCCAGGATACCCGTAGCCTCCATAAGGATAATAACCGTATGGCATTTGAATCCCTCCTTTAATTCAGTCATCTACTATCTTTTATAATAGCCTATTCAAAATTAGCAGATGAGGAAGGGCATTCGTGGAATTCACAATAATATTTTTTCGAATATTACTTGTCCTAATTTTAAAGGACAGACACAAACAAGGAACAGCCTACATATGAATGAGTATAGGCTATTGCCTAGACTTTACTGATTTTTTTGTGTGAGGTGATCAAATGACAGGAATCTTAGCAGCGTTAGGATACTTTGTAAAAGAATTAATCTTTTTAGTTTCGTATGTCAAAAACAATGCCTTTCCACAACCATTATCCTCTTCTGAAGAGAAAAAGTACTTAGAGCTTATGGCTACTGGTGATGAGCATGCAAGAAACATGCTAATTGAACATAATCTCCGGTTAGTTGCCCATATTGTAAAGAAATTTGATAACACCGGTGAAGATTCAGAGGATTTAATTTCGATAGGAACGATTGGCTTAATAAAAGCCATCGAAAGTTACTCGCAAGGGAAAGGTACAAAGCTTGCGACTTATGCAGCCAGGTGTATTGAAAATGAAATACTTATGCATTTACGTGCATTAAAAAAGACAAAAAAAGATGTTTCTCTTCATGATCCAATTGGGCAAGACAAGGAAGGTAATGAGATTAGTTTGATTGATGTGTTAAAATCAGAATCGGAAGATGTGATTGACACAATTCAATTAAATATGGAGCTTGAAAAAATTAAAGAATATATCGATATTTTGGATGGACGCGAAAAAGAAGTCATTGTAGGACGATTCGGACTCGACTTGCAAAAGGAAAAGACACAAAGAGAAATAGCAAAAGAACTAGGTATTTCAAGGAGCTATGTATCTCGAATCGAAAAAAGAGCATTAATGAAAATGTTTCATGAGTTTTACAGAGCAGAGAAAGAAAAACGAAAAAAAGGATAATATTATTGAAGCCAAAGCCCTGAAATAAGTGCTTTGGCTTCTTTTTTTTGCAAAATTAACATTATTTGAGCAGATAAATAGAATGTTACATAACTACATGTTAGAATAGTGTTAAGTAACATTAAAAATGGAGGGCTTATGGAATTCGTTGACGCATTAAAAGACATCAATCAAATAAATAAGATTAAGGGGCACTTGTGGAAGCAATCAAAAAGAGATTATTTATTATTCGTATTAGGTATTAATACAGGACTTAAAATTAGTGAGTTACTTTCTATTAAAGTGAGTGATTTATTAGATGCTGACGGAAAGATGAAACCGTTTCTTGAAGTCACATCGACCATTCAGCCCTCGATCCCAATCTTTCTTAATTCACAAGTAGAAAAAGCCATTCGTTCCTACGCCCCTACCTCTAATCTACATTTTGATGATTATCTATTTTTATCTTCTAAATCAAATAAACCAATCACAAGACAGCAAGCCTATCGAATTATTAATAAGGCCGCTAAATTATGTGATATACCTGGAAGTATAGGGACACACTCACTTCGGAAAACGTTTGGTTATCATGCCTATAAAAAAGGAGTTGCGATTTCAATCTTGCAAAAAATGTTTCATCATTCCTCTTCAACTGAAACTCTAAAATACTTAGGAATTGATAAAACTAACAAAATAAAAACAGAAATAGACGTTAACCTATAAAAGGGAGGGAAATGCAATGTTTAATATTGATTATTTTATTTTATTGGGAGCATTACTTCTAATTATCGGGGTCCTCTCCACTAAATTTTCAACAAGGGTAGGTGTACCTGCACTCGTCCTATTTATTGCTGTTGGCATGATTTTTGGAAGTGATGGCTTTGGCTTTATTTATTTTGACAATGCCAAGCTTGCCCAATTAATTGGAATCTTAGCACTTATTGTTATTCTATTTGAAGGTGGTTTACAAACAAAATGGACATCGGTCAAACCAGTTCTTGTTCCTTCTTTGACATTAGCTACTCTTGGAGTTTTAATTACAACTTCACTTGTAGCTGTAGCTGCTAAATTAATCTTCAACGTCTCTTGGTTAGAAGCGTTTTTACTTGGCTCCATTGTTGGCTCTACCGATGCAGCCGCTGTCTTTGCTGTACTTAAAGGGCAAAATATTCGTGATCGTCTTGAATCAACACTCGAGGTAGAATCAGGTACAAATGATCCAATGGCTGTATTTTTGACCATTTCTTTTATTCAATTACTTTCAGTCACTGAAAGTAATATTTTCGGACTTATTTTCTCTTTCTTTTGGCAAATGGGTATTGGTTTATTAGTAGGAATTGCATTCGGAAAACTCGCTGTTTTTGCTCTTAATAAAATTAATTTAGATTCTGGTGGTTTATACCCAGTATTTGCAATGGCGTTTGCTTTACTAACCTATAGTGCAACTGCATTACTAAACGCAAGTGGACTCCTAGCTGTATATGTAGCTGCTTTATTAATTGGAAGTGCAGATATTACTTACCGTCATTCAATCTTCCGTTTTAATGAAGGTTTCGCTTGGATGATGCAAATTTTAATGTTTGTAATTTTAGGTTTATTGGTCTTTCCATCACAGTTATTTTCAATTGATATTATTGGTAAAGGACTTTTACTTGCAATTTGTTTAATTGTTGTAGCACGTCCAGTAGCTGTATTTCTTTCCACGATTAAGCTCGGTTTCAATCTAAGAGAAAAATTATTCCTCTCATGGGCTGGGTTACGTGGAGCAGTTCCAATCGTTCTAGCTACCTATCCAATGATTGCAGGAATCGAAGATAGTCAGCTGTTTTTCAATATTGTTTTCTTCGTTGTTTTAACGTCATCTTTAATACAAGGATCAACAATTTCTCACATGGCAGGCTGGCTTGGGTTATCAGGAGAAAAGAAAACAGCTCCAGCACACTCCTTAGAGCTTGTGTCAATTGGGAAAGCGAATGCGGAAATCATTGAATACGAAGTCAACGAAAATGATTTCATTGTGAATAAGAAAATTGTCCAGTTAAAGCTTCCAAGAAAAGTATTAATCAACGCCATTATTCGTGGAGAAAATCTAATCACACCTAGAGGTGATACAACTATTAAAACTGGTGATATTCTATATATTCTGACCTCCCGAGAAAGTAAAGATAAACTCTTAGAAATCATTAAATCACAAAAGGAGATAGCACCATTAGAGACTCCTATACCAGATAATTGATTACCATATTTTTTGACGAATAAGCAGGTGATGCATGAATTACCCTAAAACGAGAGATATGATCAGAGAGGAGATAAATCATGCTCCAGACGATACCAGAGGAACAAATCCCTTTACACATTATTAAGTTATTAAAAGAATCGAAAAAAAAGGAGTTTCAAGAACTTCTTGGTGAATTACAACCATATGATATAGCTAGACTTTTTGAAGGTTTACCTGAAAAACATCATACCAGGTTTTTATTATTCCTTTCATCAGACCAAATTGCTGATTTGATCCAGGAATTAGAGAATGAACAACAATTGAATGTACTAACCAAGCTTGGTATTGAGAAATCAGGACAGGTTATGGATTTAATGGATAATGATGATTTAGCATCCTTATTACAGGACTTATCCCCAGATAAGATTGAAGAACTGTTATCTGGGATGAAAAAAGAAGAATCAACAATTGTTCAAAATATCATGAATTACGAACCAGAAACAGCAGGTCGCCTTATGACAAACAGGTTCGTATGGATTCCACAGCACTATACAGTTCGTGAAACGGTTAATAAATTAAAGGTATTTGCTGAGTTCTCTGAAACAATTAATTATTTATATGTTATTGATGATGAGAAAAAACTTGTTGGTGTTGTTTCATATCGTGAGATTATTTTGGCAGAGGAATCGGAGAAAATTCAGGATATTATGTATAACCGTGTTGTCTCTGTAACTGCTGATACAGACCAAGAAGAGGTTGCCAGGTTTATTGAAAGATATGACTTCTTAGCCATTCCGGTCGTAGAAGAAAACAATGTTCTTGTTGGAATCGTTACCGTTGATGATATTATTGATGTCGTGATACGAGAAGCAAATGAAGATATTGAAAAATTATCAGCATCTGGTAAGTCTATTGACTTTGATACGACAGCGATTGTTGCTGCATACAGACGATTACCTTGGCTAATCTTACTCCTATTTATTGGAGTCATCTCAGGAACGATTATCAGTAGCTTTGAGGATACGTTAGCCCAAGTAGTTGCCCTCGCCTTTTTCATGCCGATGATTGCAGGGATGACTGGAAATACAGGAACTCAATCACTAGCAGTTGTGGTCCGTGGGTTAATTAGTAGAGATATTAACAAACAAGTGATATTGAAGTTGATTTGGAGAGAATTTAAAGTTAGTTTAATAATCGGGATTATCTGTGCCATTTTAATCTTCTTAATCGCTCTTGTTTGGCGCCAAGATGCAATTCTTGGAATTGTGGTTGGGAGTTCTTTATTTATCACTTTAATCATCGGAACGATGGCAGGAACGATCATTCCACTCACGCTTTATAAATTCAATGTCGATCCAGCTGTAGCATCTGGACCACTCATTACAACATTAAATGACATTTTATCATTACTTATTTATTTTGGAATTGCTACCATGTTTATCACAAAATTAATGTAACAAGTCGATCACTACACGATTTCTCCGTTGGTGATCGTTTTTTTATTCCTCTCCCTACATCTATGATATATTTTAAGTACTATTCTTAATTATTGAAGGTGTATTTATGAAATTAATAAATAGCTTGGCAGTAGGCTTTGGTGCTGCTCTAGGCAGTATTTGTCGTTACCAGATCAATTTACATATTGGTTCATTGTCATCATTCCCAATTTCGACTCTTATCGTTAATATAGTAGGAAGTCTGATACTTGGATTTCTAACAGGCATCCTGTTAATAAATCGTAAAGGCAAATGGATGAAGCTTTGCCTTGGGACAGGGTTTTGTGGAGGGTTTACAACAATGTCAACTTTTGCTGCGGACGTTTTCCACCTTTCTACTCATTCTTTTCTGGCATTAATCTCTTATTTTTCAATTAGCATAGTTGGTGGATTGGTCTGTGCATGGCTTGGGTATGTTGTTGGGGTAAAGGTTGGAGACATCTATTTAAAGCTAGAAAGTAGTGAAGGCTGATGGTGTTTGTTGCAATAGGAGGCACGGCTGGAGCCATTCTACGATTTTTACTTGGCTTATTATTCATGAAACGATTTCCACATCCACCTTTTCCAATAGCAATGGTAATTGTAAATATACTTGGTTCTTTTGGTTTAGGGGTTACACTTGCTTTATATAACCTTGAGAGCCCTACATCATTGTACAATTTAATCGTTGTTGGTTTTTTTGGCGCTTTTACAACTTTTTCTACTTTTAGTATGGAGGCTGTTGAATTGTTTCAGAAAAAACAATATAGAAGCGGTATTCTTTATGTTGTTTGTACAATAGGAGGTAGTATCAGTTTGTTTTCGATTGGATTTATTCTTTTCGCTTCATAAACCAGTTAATATAGAGGCTGAACAAAGCCAGCAGGTTCTTATTTGGTATAAGCTGGTCGATTAGAAGCGGCTGATTCCCATATCTAAGACCAAGGGGATCCGCACTTATCGGTTGGGGAGTCAGGTTAAGTACTTGATCTAGATTAATAGAAGGAAAAATTCCGCTTATTTAGTAATTGTTACTAAAAATAGCTGAAATAAGCGGAGAGATTCCGCCTATTGACTCGAAACATTCGAAAATAGGATTTTTTGCAGCGCATAAGAGGAAAAACTACCCCTATTTCCCCAAAAACAGGCTCCATTCTGTATTTAACCGGATAAATTCCGCTTATTTCACTTTAGCTGGTACCTTGAATAAGGACAAGACATCTTATTTAAAAACAAAGGCTCTAATTTAGTTGATAAATTAGAGCCTTTGTTTGATATTTATTTCTTGGTTTTGCACCCTAAAACAGAACTCGTTATGAACAAATACAGCCTCTTTTAATTAGTTTTCTACACTTACCTCTGTACTTATGATTAATGCAATCGTTGCCGTTATGATAAGTCCCATAACTATTGAAAACATTGTATACACCCCCGTAATCGTCTTCTAGATACCTTAACTTTACCATCTAATGACATTGTTTACGGTAAGTAAAAATGAACATAACGTTACGTTTGTTTGTCGAATTTGTGAATCATTAATCTATTTTCTTTTGAAAAATAAAGTAATGATTAATACACGCAGTGATAGCATCGCAACTCCTCCTCTATAAAAATACTTAGGTGGAATCCTTCTCCACAAGCAACCAATTTGTTAATACAATTCTTCTCTTAATCATCTTCATTACCACCTTTCATTTTTTTTTGAACCATTGAGAAATTAATAAAAATTCATCATTGAACGTTGTTTTTCTTTCATTTCTTCATACATCATTTTTACTTGTTCTTCATGAACATACTCTTCAATTGATACATTTCTTTTCTTGATCGAAATTTGAAAAAAGAATAGATTTAAGACCATTTCTTATCACCTCCTTAAAAAAGCACACAAAAAAGCCACAGGAATCCATTTTCTCCCCGTGGCTTTATTAAGGCATAAAAACGCCACAGAAGAGACTACTCTACCTGCGGCGGTGTGTGTTATATCGTTAATTGCACATTAAAGTACTACATTGATCACCAAGTCGGTCGAATAGCTTTGTACATATGAAGTTGTCATTACTGATGTTGCTTGCGATGTTATTCTCATCATTTTCTTCGACCTCCTTTTATGATAATAATTCCTACAAAGGTAATTATATCCAACACATTCCCCTTTGTAAACCCTCTTTTTGTAAAATAGGGAAATAATCTCAACTAAAAAACACCTCTTTCAAGAAAGAGATGTTTTTGACATACTAGATAAACTTCTAGTTATATTATTGAATCGATGTTTTCACTTCTGAAATCATTCTCATAACTAAATCTGATGAGTTGATTGCAGCTGTTTTGATGAATTGATCAAATGAAACATTCGATTCCTTTCCTGCAATATCAGATAATGCTCTGATTACAACAAATGGAATTCGAAATGTATGACAAACTTGTGCAATTGCTGCAGCTTCCATTTCAACTGCATACAAATCCTGAAATTGATCCCTTACAAATTCAACTCTAACAGGATCATTCATAAATGAGTCACCTGTTGCAATAAGACCTTTGACAACTTGAATATCTGAAATTTGTTTAGCTGCCTTCTCAGCTATTTCTACGAGTTTCGTGTCACTCTTAAATGCTGCAGGCATCCCTGGAACTTGTCCATACTCATACCCAAATGCTGTCACATCAACATCGTGATGTCTCACTTCTGATGAGATCACCACATCTCCTACATTTAACGACTCTAAGTAACCTCCAGCTGACCCTGTGTTGATTACATATGCTGGCCTAAATTCCTGTAATAAAATACTTGTAGAAAGTGCTGCATTTACTTTTCCAATACCGGACTTCACTAATATAATTTCTTGCCCGTTCAAATGTCCTGTTGAAAATTCACATCCCGCGATCTCCATTGATTCTCTATTTTCAAGTCGCTCCCGTAAGATTTCTACTTCTTCTTCCATTGCTCCGATTATTGCTATTTTCACATCAATCACCTTTCATTTGTTAAAAATGTTAATACTAGAACCTAATGCTTGTACAATTACACTTTTATGTATCTCGTTTCACGTTCAACTATAGACTTTACTTACTTGTTATTTTATACTTTTTTCATGAAATGACATGAGGAAGTGAATAGGGTTGGAATTTAAATTAGATTTCATTCAAGACAAAGTAGAGTTTTTTGAAGCGTATGATTTAAAGACACTTGAAAAGAAAATTAACGAACAAATTGAACATAATAAAGCAATTATGTTAATGGTTCAGAATGTCTCTCATCAAATGCATATTGATGAAGACGGCAGAAAGTTCTTTAGTGCAGTTGTACATTTCAAAGCAAAAATCTAAGAATTGCTATATAAATGCCAGTTATCCCTAGTTGGACACTGGCATTTTTTCTATAGCTGCAGTTTAATTAACCTTCAGCTTCTTCTGTCTCAACAGTTTCTGAAGCACTATTACCTTTATAATATTTACTATCATTCTCTCTTAACTCATCAATTCTAAGTGGCTTCCAGCCTTCTGCTGGGACCCATTCAATATAGACACGATACACATGAGAATTATCCTTCGTTGAAATAGTCGCTGCGACTTGATTGTCTGCCTGGCGAGATAACTCCCAAACAGTTAATGAAGCTGCGTCATATCCTACTGCATAGCTGATTGCTCGCTCCATTTCTGTACGATCAACAGAACCACTGTCATAGACAATTGTATGAGGTTCTGATTGACTCGTACCAATTGGTGCCCATGCCTTATTCTCAATTGATCTTATAATGTTTGAGTCTGGATCTCCGTCAGTGATCTCTTCATGTTCAGTTGATTCACTTTCAGGAACCTCCGCTGGATCTTCTTCCTCTACAGCTGATTCTTCTTCGTTAGTGCTATCAGATTCACCTTCAGCTACAGCTGGATCTTCTCCGCCACCCTCTGAAGAAGGGGAATTATTTGTTTCTGTTGATTCAACCACTTCAGCTGTACTTTGCTTATTGTCATTAGATAATAAGAACTTCCAACCGAAGAAGATAATTAAAATAAACACAATTCCGATAAGTATATTAAGGACTCTATTAATCCTTCTTCTCTTAGCTCTTTTTTCAGACCTTGGTCCCACATATAGCTTTTCTAAGTCATACCCCAAAGTATAGTTCCCTCCCTAAATGTTCACTATACTCTATTTTATCATTACTTCCCTATTTGATGAATGTTTTTTATATTAACTTTCTTTTATCGTTTCATTTCTAGAAAGATTTATCTGATAAATTCCATTCACCATATCAAAATATACGTCATTGGTTGGTGACTTACTGCCAATCTGTTCAAGGTCAACAACAACCAATGCATATCTTGGCTCTTCGGCAGGAAAATAACCTGCAAACCACTTATTTACTAGGGAACCTTCTGATACCTCTCGACCAATCTCCGCTGTCCCTGATTTTCCAGCTACTTTGTATGGAAGTGATTGGAATTTCGAACCGGTTCCTGACTCTACTACCTCTTGCATTAGCTCTTGTAGCTTCATCGCAGTATATGGGGCAATATTTTCTTCTTGTTTAAAAGATTGCTCTGGAAATGAGAATAAGGTTGTTCCATTTTTGTAAAGCACCTCTGAAACAGCTCGAACTTGCTTGATTTCTCCTCCTCTTGCAATCGTCGCCATCATATTGGCAATAGCAAGTGGGGTTACTCTCACATCCTTTTGTCCAATGGATATTTGAGCAACCGCTTTTGGGACAGATTTATCCTTTTCATCTCCCCAAATTGAACCTTTGTATTCTCCTGACAATTGCTTAAAGTCCTGAAGCCGAAATACATCTCCATGCCAACCGACAGGGGTGATTAACCCTAATTTCGCAGCATATTCTTCAATGATGTTAGAGTCCTTCTCAATTAATTCCTGAGCAAGCGAAGTAAATGTATAGTTACAGCTCTTTGCAAAGCTTTCTCTGAAGTCCAACTCGCCAAGCTCATACACCGGATTAGATTGTCCATATAAATCAAGGTCACAATTAAACGTTCGTTTTGATACATCCACATTCTTTTCTATTACGGCTGCAGTTGTAACTATTTTGAAAACAGAACCAGGAAAATGTGGCAGAAGCATCTGATTATCCGCACTACCATCTCCAAATGGATTGGAGTGATTAATCGAAGGTGCACTTACCATGGCTAAAATATCAGATGTTTTAACATCTAAAAGAACGACTCCACCCTTTTTTATCCCATGCTCCTCAACTAACTTTTCTGCAAGCTGCTGCATTTCTCTATCAATAGTTGTTTTAATAGATACCGGATAATATGGATTAGCAGGTGCTGTATATTTCACATCGATACCAAACAACGGATTGCCATCACCTGCAACATGATACAATAGCTTTGCTTCTCCCTCAGGGAGTAAAAACTCATCAAATGCGGCTTGTAATCCTGTGATTCCTACCTTCGTTTTTGGTGATAAATACGTCTTTTCAGGGTATCTTTTGGATAGTAATTCATGATTTTCTCTGATAATCCCTAATAAATGTTCTGCGATATCGCTATCTATTGCATACTGACGATACACTGCAAAAACACCCGGAATCTCAAGCTCATTAATTCGGTTCATTTGTGTTTCTGTTAGTTCAAGTGGCTTTTCTTTTCCAAATACGACTGGTTCCTTTGCCTCTTCTATACTAGCTGTTAATTCACTAGAAGGCACCTCTAAAATATCAGAAACCTGTTCAACTGGCCACTCTGTATTTTTTAGAAATGGAAAAAGAACAAGGCTAGGATAATATTCATGTGTTAATGCATTGGCATTCCGATCAATGAAACGACCTCTTCCTTGATCTATCACAATCTCTTGTGTCCGCTGAGATACACTAGACTTAATTAAATTTATATTGTTAGATGTAAACGATTCTGGATGTAATAATTGAATATCCACTAATCTAATCACGAGAATGGAAATCATCATCATAAAGATGATTAGAACAGCGAATCCTCTCTTTTTAACTTTCATAAAAAAACCACCTCGTCTCCATTTTCGACGAGGTGATCCTATTTAAAACGTTATAAATGAATTTAATTTAGCTAATTGAGACAATCTTAACGAACATTTCGCCACCAGGAGTTTGAACAGTTACTTCATCATCCACCTGTTTACCGATTAGGCTTTTTGCGATTGGTGAATCATTTGAAATTTTCCCTTCAAATGGATCAGCTTCCGCACTTCCAACAATCGTATATGTTTCTTCTTCACCACCAGGTAGTTCGATGAATGTTACCGTTTTCCCAAGTGATACAACATTAGATCCATCATTTGACTCTTCAATGATTTTTGCATTTCTAATCATATTTTCAAGAGTTGTGATACGTCCTTCAACGAAAGCTTGCTCTTCCTTCGCTGAATCATACTCAGAGTTCTCAGATAAATCTCCAAAGCTTCTAGCGATCTTTATACGTTCAACAACCTCTTTACGTTTTACTGATTTTAATTGTTCTAATTCTTGTTCTAGTTTCTGTTTTCCGGCCGCTGTCATCGGAAATACTTTTTCAATTGCCATAATCCCTTCACTCCTTCTGTGTAATACAACCCCAAGTAGAATTGTTTTTATCTATGTATCCATTTATTATTACACTTTTTTTGACATCTATTATAGAAGGAAAGAGATTAACCTAAAAAGGTCACCCCTTTCCTTATAAATGGGTTACTATGGAACCCTAAAATGATTGATTGTCAAAAATGTAACTTTCTATGATATGTTATTACAAAATGGAATTTTGTTCAAGAATAGTTTGAATTTTTGTGACCATTAAATCGATAGCGATATGATTTTGTCCACCTTCAGGGATAATCAAATCCGCATATCTCTTAGTTGGTTCAATAAACTGATTATGCATTGGACGTACAACTGACACATATTGTTCAATAACTGATTCAATTGTACGACCTCGATCATTAATGTCTCGGAGCATTCTGCGTAAAATTCGCAAATCTGCATCAGTATCAACAAAAAGCTTAATGTCCATTAAATTGCGCAATCGCTCATCCTCAAGGACTAAGATTCCCTCTAAAATAATAACATCCTTCGGTTCTACAATAATAACATCCTTAGATCTGGTATGTTCTTTGTAATCATATACCGGCTTTTCAATCGGTTTGTATTCTAGTAATTGCTTAATATGCTCAATTAATAAATCATTATCAAATGCCAGTGGATGGTCATAGTTTGTATTCAAACGTTCCTCAAATGCTAAATGACTTTGATCTTTATAATAAAAGTCTTGTTCGATCATTAATATTGATTGTCCTCTGAAATGCTCGTAGATCGCTTTTGTTACACTTGTCTTACCTGATCCCGATCCACCTGCGATACCAATCACAATGGGCTTCTTCCCCATGCTTACTCAGTTCCCCTTCCGCATCATGTTATTCGGGAATACTTTCTTGTCTACTTTGAATTTGACAATCTGTAAAGGATGACGGGCTGCATCAAGCTCATGTCCATCTTCATCCCAAATTTTCTCGATGTTGATTCTAAAGTTTTCAATTTCTGGACCGAAGAATTCAACCTCGTCCCCTGGTTTGAAATAGTTTCTTTGTTGAAGAGTAACTATTTTTGTTTCCTCATTGTAGTCTAACACTAGCCCAACAAATTCATAAGTGGTCTTTTTGCTATGGTTTCCAAACATTTGCTCTTTAAACCCTGGTACACCTTCAAAGAATGCTGTTGCAGTATCTCGATTTGCACATTTATCAAGCTCTTCAAGCCATTCAGGATTTATTTCAAAGTTTTCTGGATCTGCACAATAGGCATCAATCACTTTACGATACACGCTTACTACAGTTGCCACATAGTGAATTGATTTCATACGACCTTCGATTTTCAAACTATCAATTCCTAATTCAATCATTTTCGGGATCGATTCAATTAGCTTTAAATCTTTTGGACTCATTGCAAATGCTGCATCTCCATCATTAAACAGAGCTACTTCATTTTCTGAGTCTTTTTGATAAAGGTCATAGTCCCAGCGACATGATTGACAGCAACCGCCACGGTTTGAATCACGTGCTGTCATATGATTACTTAAGGTACAACGTCCAGAATAAGCAATACACATAGCACCATGAATAAATGCCTCAATCTCTATATCTACCTTTTCCTTCATTTCTCTAATTTCTTCAGCACTTGTTTCACGTGCAAGTACAACTCTCTCAAGGCCTTCTTCTTTCCAAAACTGGACAGCCTTCCAGTTAGACAATGATTGCTGAGTACTTAAATGAACTTCAAGCTTCGGAGCGACTCTGCGACATGTCTCAATAATTAATGGGTCCGCAACGATAATCCCCGTTACTCCAGCATTCTCTAATCCTTCTAAGTATTCATCTAATCCATCCATGTTTTCGTTATGAGCAAAAATATTGGTCGTTACATAAATTTTCGCACCATATTTATTTGCAAATTCAACGCCTTCAGCCATTTCTTCAAGGGAGAAATTGTCGGCGTTTGAACGTAAGCCAAATTCTTTCCCACCAATAAATACAGCGTCTGCACCATAATGAACAGCTATTTTTAGCTTTTCTAAGCTTCCTGCTGGTGCTAATAATTCAGGTTTTTTTACGATCACACGTTTCCCATCGATGATTTTTGATATTTTGTCATGCATTACGGTTGTCATGAATCGTTCCTCCTTTTAATAAACCGTTTCTTTAAAGAAAAATCCCGTATCAAGCGGACGATTAGCAGGTTGTAATTCCTCAAGCTCTTCTAATAGCTCGTCCTTTATGTTTTCATATTCATCACGATCGTCAACACATAAATCTATCGCTTTTCGATATCGCTTTGTTACTTCAATTAAGTATTCACTTGTTTTTAAGACTCCATCGATTTTAAAGCTATCGACACCAGCATCAATCATTTCTTCAAGCTCATCTATGATACAAATATCATTTGGACTCATGATATGTGTACCATTCACATCTTCAAAAATAGGATATTTGTTATCACGTTCTTTATCATATAAGAACATGTTTTTTTCTAGCTTTCGATTTTCAATTTCCATTACATTCCCTTGATATTCAAAATAATTCCCAACTAATGAACGTTTCGATTGGAACATATTTGTCATACCATGGACCTGAACTTCAATTTCAACTTCAGCATTTTCTTTAATTTCAACAATCGCATCCATATTTAATTCTCGTGCTAACACAGCACGTTTTGCGCCTCTTTTCCCCCAATAATTACATGTATACCAATTTGTTGCTGTCATCTCAGTATTCCAATGTAATTTAAGATTAGGGGCTACCTCACGAGCAACCATTAATACAGCAGGGTCTCCAAAAAGAACACCGTCCACATTAAGTGTATTTAAGTATGAAAGATAATCGTACACAGCGTCGATTTTCTCATTATGAAATAGAGCGTTCACTGCGACATAGATTTTTTTATTTAGCTTGTGACTGGTTTCAGTAGCTTGTTTAACATCCTCACGTGTGAAGTCTCCTGCCAATCGTAATCCAAATTGTTGTTCACCAATAACAAATGCGTCTGCTCCTACAGCTGCGAGTTTTTCTATATCAGAAACATTCGTCGGAGTAACTAAAAGCTCAGGCTTTTTCATACTTAACACCTCTTCGTTTACTTATTGCTATCCCATCACCAACAGGAAGAATCGTTGTCACATAATTTGGATGTGTCGATAGCCATTCATTATACATTTTGATTTTGTCCACCAATTGCCTTTTTCGTTTATCTTCAATCTCTTCCACAACAAGACCTTTAAAAAGAACATTGTCTGTAATAATCATGCCTTGATTTGTTAAGAGGGGCTCGTAGCTTTCAAAGAAACGTTTATACTGACCTTTTGCAGCATCAATAAAAATAACATCATAGCTTCCAGTTGCATGGATTTCTGGTGCAAGGTCTAGTGCGTCTCCATGAAACACAGTGATTTGATTTGTCATATTTGCTTCATTTATATTCTTTATTGCTTCTTCATAACGACCACGATTCCGCTCGATTGTCGTTATTTCAGTTCCTGGCAATGTCATCGCCATGCGAATTGCTGAATAGCCAATAGCTGTTCCGATCTCAAGGATACGCTTTGGATTAGATATTCGTAGAAGCTGAAGAATAGCTTCAGCACTAATAACATCCATGATTGGAACATGATTCTCTTTCGCATAGTCTTCTAGCTGTTGAATGAATTCACTTCTAGGCTGGACTAAGGAATTTAAATAAGCGAGTAGTTCATCGGAAACCATTAAGGGACCTCCAGTTACATTTATTAAAATAAAACGTAGTTAGTAAAAAATAGAACGAACAAGTGCGAAAACAACAAAAAGAAAATTGGCTCATTTATGCCAATTTTTTAGTATGTTTCATATGTTGTTATAATAACTCGATATATTTTACCACATTGTAAAGGGGAACGCTAATTTTCGGTTCCCCAAAACAAATTTATTCAGTGTTCCGAATATATTTCGCTGCCTTTTCGGTATGTTCCTCAAACGTATCAGAGTAATATACCTGTCCGTCACTTGCAGCTAAAAAGTACAATGCTGAAATATCTGCGGGATTAAGTGCAGCCTTTATTGATGTTAATCCAGCATTTGCAATTGGACCTGGTGTTAACCCTTTATGAATATAGGTGTTAAATGGATCATTTATCTCTAAATCTTTAAATAAGACACGGTCTTTATGTTCACCGAGTGCATATAGAACAGTTGGATCCGTTTGTAGGGCCATATCAATCTTCATCCGATTATAGAATACGGCTGAGATTTTATCACGATCTACTTGTGCTGTTGCTTCTTCTTCAATAAGTGAGGCGAAGGTTAATAATTCATGTGGTGAAAATTCACGAAATTCCATTTCACCTTGAACATCAGCGATTACTTTCTCAGTTTGAGAAATCATAGGTTCAATAATTTTCTCTAGACTCGGGCTTGTCTCATAAAAAGGATATGTTGCAGGATATAAATACCCCTCTAGAGCATATTTAATATCCTCATTGAGAATTTCATTAGTTAGTAATGATGGATATAAGGTCATTAACTCTTCAATGTATTCTGGGTCTGTCAATTTCTCCAATACTTCTTCTTCGCTGAAATTGGTTTTCCCTGAAATAATCTTGGCTATTTCTTTAATCTGTTTTCCTTCAGGTATTGTTATTTGAAATACTACATCCTCCATCACTTTACCTGTTTTTAGGTTTGAAATGATATCAGTAAATGTCATTGATGGTTTTAATGTATATTCTCCTGCTTGGAAACCAGACTCATTTCTGAATTTCGTATAATAACGAAATACCTTTGCGTTTTTGACAATTCCATTCTCTGCTAATATATTAGCTATTGCCGTTGGTGAAGAACCAATTGGAATTGTCACTTTTACTTCTTTTTCACTATCTGGGTCTACTGGCTCAAGGGCTGATTTAATATATAAATAACCGCCGCCTACGACACCAGAAATAACAAGTAATATGACAATAAAAATAATTAGTACGATTTTTCGAACAACTCTCGCTTCTCCTTGAAGCTCAAGAAGTTTTTCTTGATGTATTTGTTTTTTCTCATTATTTTTTGGTGATTCAGACACTTGACTTCCTCCTCTACTCGAAATATTATACTACAATCTTTCGTTGATTTCGTCAATTCACGCCAAATTTCTTCAAAATTTAGAATAAAAAAAAGGATTATCTCCACTTTTTTGGAGATAATCCTTTTTCGTATGAAAACTTATTCCATTTCTTCCTCTTCGTCAAGGAATGTATTAAGCATTTCCTCGATCATATCCCATTCCTCATCTGTTTCAATCGGCTGTAATTCACCGTCTTCACCGTTCTCATTGCTATTGAAGCTTGATGCATGAATTTCGATATCATCTTCATCATCATTTTCAGCACCAACTGGGTAATATAGAACATAAGACTTATTGAATTCCTCTGATTCAAACGTAAATAATACCTCACATAATTGTTCGTTTCCTTGCTCGTCTATAACTGTAATTTGCTTTTCACCGTTTTCCATTATGTCACCTCATTAGTTTTTGCTATCTAGATAGCCTTGTAGTATCATGACCGCAGCCATCTTATCAATTACTTTTTTTCGTTTTTTTCGACTAACATCTGCTTCAAGGAGGACTCGTTCTGCCGCCATCGTTGTCAGACGCTCGTCCCATAAAATTGTAGGAACATTGAATTCACTCTCAATCAATGCTGCGAAGCTTTGACTGGCTTCACCTCTAGGACCGATTGTTCCATTCATGTTTTTAGGTAATCCAATCACAACTGAATCTACTTGATATTCCTTTATGATCTCACCTAGTCGCTGTAAGCCAAATTGCTGTCGTTCTTCGTTAATTTTGATTGTTTCAATCCCTTGGGCTGTCCAACCCATTTCATCACTAACGGCAACACCAATCGTCTTAGAGCCCACATCTAATCCAAGAACTCGCATGTAGTTTACCCCTCACGATGAGACTTTAAATAGGATTTCACTAACTCCTCTATTAATTCATCGCGTTCTAGCTTTCTTATAATGTTTCTAGCATCATTGTGTCTAGGAATATAAGCCGGGTCACCAGATAGTAAATAGCCAACAATCTGGTTAATTGGATTATAACCTTTTTCCTTTAGTGCGTCATATACAGTGTTCAACACTTCATTTACATTTGTTTCAAACGGTTCTTCTTGAAAATTAAATTTCATTGTCTTATCAAATGAACTCATTTGTTACACCTCACTCTCAGATTCTTATGACCTGAACCTGTCATGTTGATTCTTACTTCCATTCTACACTAACTTTGAAGCATTATGAAATGGATTTAACCCAATCTTGTACAAAGTTAATTGCTTCTTGTAATTGGTCTGGGTTTTTACCACCTGCTTGAGCCATATCTGGACGGCCACCACCGCCACCGCCACAACGTGTTGCGACTTCTTTAATTAACTTACCTGCGTGGAATCCTCGGTCAATTAAATCTTTTGTTACTCCTGCAGTGATATTGACCTTGCCTTCATTTACAGAGCCTAAAACAATGACAGCCGAACCGAGCTTTTGTTTTAAATCATCGACCATTGTACGTAGATTATTCATATCAGTTGGATTCACGATCTGATTTAAGACCGTCACATCACCAATTTTTTGTGCTTGATCCACTAAGCTACCAGCTTCAATATTGCCCAACTTTGTAGAAAGTGACTCATTTTCACGTTGCAGGTGACGAATATCGCCTAATAATAGCTCGATTTTTGCAGGTACATCCTTAGGACTTGACTTAATAATTGTTGACGCCTCATGAAGGAGCTTCACTTGGTCATTCATTAACTTATATGCTGCTCGACCAGTAACAGCCTCTATTCTACGAGTTCCTGCACCAATACCTGTCTCAGAAACAATTTTGAAGAGACCAATGGTTGACGTGTTAGGAACATGGCAGCCTCCACAAAGCTCTAAGCTATAATCCCCTACTTGAACAACACGGACAATTTTGCCGTATTTCTCACCAAATAGAGCCATCGCTCCCATAGCTTTTGCTTCGTCCAATGATTTGTAATCTATATTTACTTGTAAGCTTTTCCATATTTGGTCATTTACAATCGTCTCAATTTGTTCTAATTCCTCTTGTTTTACTTGTCCAAAGTGTGAGAAATCAAAACGAAGACGCTGTGCAGTAACCTGTGAACCCGCTTGGTTAACATGATTTCCAAGAACGTCCTTTAGTGCTTGATGAAGAAGATGTGTAGCTGTATGATTTTTGATGATTTCTAGACGATTTCCTTGTTCAACAGAAGCTACAAATTTGTCACCCGTTTTTACTGTTCCTTTTTCAACAATTAGTCTGTGAAGGTTCTGACCATTTGGAGCCTTTTGAACATCTTTAACCAAAAGCTTACTTTGATTATTTACAAGAGTTCCTTCATCTGTTATTTGACCACCGCTTTCTGCGTAGAATGGCGTTTGATCAAGAATCACTTGAACATCATCGCCTTCATGAGCAGAATCAACAATCTCACCGTCTTTGACAATCACTAAGACAGTTGCATCTGTTTGAAGTTGATCATAACCGACAAACGTACTTTCTACCTTGATTTCACCTAGTACACCACTTTGTACTTGCATTGATCCTACATCTTGTCTTGCAGCACGCGCTCTTGAACGTTGATTTTCCATTTCGTCTTCAAAGCCTTTGTGGTCAATCGTCATGCCTTCTTCTTCAGCATATTCTTCTGTTAACTCTACTGGGAAGCCGTACGTATCATATAGACGGAATACATCCACCCCAGGAACAACATTGCTTCGGCTTTCCTTTTGCTTGGCAATAACATTAGAAAGAATCACAAGTCCTTCATGTAACGTCTCATGGAATCTTTCCTCTTCATTTTTAATCACCTTTTGGATGAACTCGGACTTTTGTTGTACCTCAGGATAAAAGTCAACCATGATCTTTGCAACCACTGGAACTAGCTCATGCATAAATGGACGATTAATGTTGATTTGCTTTGCGTAACGAACCGCTCTTCTTAATAAACGTCGTAGAACGTAGCCGCGTCCTTCATTTGAAGGAAGAGCTCCATCCCCAACTGCAAATGCAACAGTACGAATATGGTCAGCAATTACTTTGAAGGCTGTATCAGTCTCTTTTGACGTACCATATTTAGACCCTGAAATATCTTCTGTTGCTTTAATAATTGGCATGAATAAATCAGTTTCAAAATTCGTTGGTGTATCTTGGATAACCGAAACCATTCTCTCAAGACCCATACCTGTATCAATATTTTTTTTAGGCAGTGGAGTGTATGTATTATCTGGATTATGATTAAATTGTGAGAACACAAGATTCCAGACTTCTAAATATCGTTCGTTTTCTCCACCTGGATATAATTCAGGATCTGACAAATCGTTTCCGTATGCCTCGCCACGATCATAGAAAATCTCGGTATTTGGTCCACTTGGCCCTTCACCAATATCCCAGAAATTCCCTTCTAAACGAATGATGCGCTCCTCTGGAATCCCGATTTTTTCTCTCCAGATTTGAAATGCTTCGTCATCCTCTGGATGAATCGTCACTGACAGCTTTTCAGGGTCAAAGCCTATCCACTGTTTGCTAGTAAGGAACTCCCACGCCCAGATTATTGCCTCTTCTTTGAAATAATCACCAATTGAAAAGTTACCTAGCATTTCAAAAAACGTATGATGACGTGCTGTTTTTCCGACATTTTCAATATCATTGGTACGTATTGATTTTTGTGCATTACAAATACGTGGATTTTCTGGTATAACACGACCATCAAAATATTTTTTCAAGGTAGCAACTCCACTGTTGATCCACAGCAATGTTGGATCTTCATGTGGAACAAGAGATGCACTAGGTTCAACTGCATGTCCTTTTTCTTTAAAGAAATCGAGAAACATTTGTCTCACTTGAGCAGAAGTTAATTTACTCATCGTTTTTCCTCCTATGTATGAATATTAAGCATTGATTTATAGGGACATAAAAAAGAATACTCTAATCCCTATAGCAGGGACGAGAGTATTCTCGCGGTACCACCCTGATTATGAACCTACCTAGTTCATCACCTCATGAAGTCTGATAACGGGATGACCCGGTAGGATTTTTTCCTACACTCTGGATTAGCTTTCTGTTACTCTTCACTTGACGTCTCTTCCACCCTAGGAGACCTCTCTCTGACATGTGATTACCTTTACTCACAATTAAATGGGCTGTAACATACTGATTCCTTCACTGATTTCACATTATATTGTTTTATTAACCAACTTCAAGCCAATTATAGACAAGCTAAAAATGTTTGTCAATCTTTGTTGAGTGGATGTTTTTTTCTATATGCAGTCAGATGTGATTTCACGTGAATTAACACCACCTTGATGACAGCGAGAATCGGAACGGCAATTAATAGTCCTACCACACCCCCAACTTCTCCGCCAAGCAATAATGCCGCCATAATCATGATTGGATGCATATGTAGACTCTTCCCAACGATTAATGGCGATAATAAATTCCCTTCAATAAATTGCAAAGCAAAGATGATCATAACTACTATTAGAATCATTTGATTAGATATGGTTGCAGCAATAATTACTGCTGGAACTGCCCCAATAATAGGTCCAAAATACGGAATGATGTCTGTTATACCAATTATAAATCCGAGTAATAATGGATATTTCATTCCTGCTAACCATAAGGCAAGAGAGGCAATGATAGCTACTAATAAGCAAACTAATAATTGACCCCTTATATAATTTCCAAGTGATTCATCTACATCCTTAAGGAAAAGCTGTCCAGGCTTCCTCCATCTTCTTGGTGTTAAATACCATACGGCTTTTTTCATTTGATCATAGTCCTTGAGCATGTAGAAAACCACAAAAGGAACAATGGCAATAATTAAGATTGAATTAAATAATCCCTTTGCCATTGCAACTACTCTCGCAATAATCACATCGATACTATTCTCAAAAGAGGCAAATGCCTCATCAATCCTAGCATGAAGACCTGAGGGAAGATTTGAGGTTGAATACTCAATTTGCTGTAACCATAGTCGATAAGAATCCATCAATTCTGGTACACTTTCAACTAAATCACGGAGCTGGTTCAATAGAATCGGAATTGCCTGATACACTCCATAAGAAACTCCACCAAAGAATAAAATATAAATAATTAAAATGGCGATTGGCCTTGGTAGACCCCGCGCATGAATTTTTTCGACAAGCGGGTGCAATAAATACGTAATAAAAATTGCCATCAAGAAAGGAACAAAGACTATTTTTAACATTGAAAAGAATGGAAGCCAAATTGGAGAGAGTTTTACAACTATAAGGATTAATAACGAAGACAATAAAAAAAGCGTAATGCGCAGTATCCATTTTAATTGAATTTGGTTGTTCAAAGTAAATCACTCCTCCATCTGTTAGTGTGAGGAGATTGGGAAAAATTATACATTTTAGTAGCAAATGATAAAAGGACTGCCAACCTCGGCAGCCCTTAATGGTTAATAAATTGCTTTTGCAAGCTTTTTCCTCATTTGTTTCATTGAACGACTACTGATTAGGTTGTTTTTCTGAGCCATATTATATGCCACAGCACCTAATCCAATTGTCACTAAAGAAGTAAACATCTTATTCATTTTCTTCACCCCTAGCTGTAGATTACATACTAATACTTCTGTCTTCCTCAGCAAAGAGATCATCCAAAGAACTCAATGTCCCGTCTTCTTCTACTTGATGGGTATTAATTTGTCCTTTTGAGACGGAAAGCTCAATAAAGCAATTCCAACAATAATATTGATTCACGCCAATCTTTCCAATGTCCTTGGACTTACAATTTGGGCATTTCAACAAGGGCACACCTCACATCACGGTTTTACTTGTACGACGAGGACTTCTTCACCAATTGTAAGGGGTGTCTTTGTTTTAATAACCTTTTTTCCCTCCGCGATATCAGCAAAGAATCCATCCGTTAATTCATACCCTATAATCGTGCCCACTTCTTCCTGAAAATATACATCTTCTAATAAACCAAGTTTTTCACCCTCTTCGGTGATCACTGGCTTTCGATATAATCCGTGATGTGAGTATAAGAAATGCTTCGATTGGTCCTTTGGGATTGGCTTCAATTCAACACAACTGTCTATCATTACACCATCATGTCCAAAAGAAGAAATCGATTCAACCGGAATTAATCGATCCCGCTGAAAAAGACCCTTACCGTCGATCAAGATTCCTTCTACTGTTCCTTCTTCACTTAAACAAATATCAGACACATGTCCGATTAACTTCCCTTTGTCCGTTTGATAAATAGGTAGTCCTTTTAATAATGAGAATGTCCGCAAAGTGATTCCCGCCTTTCCGAACATTACTATCTTTCGTCTTCTTCCATGAAGTCATACGGTGTAAGGTTTTCCATACCGACATTAGGATCAGTTAAAAAGATATCAATGACTTCCAGTTCCTCTAAATTCTCTTTTGACTCACCAATAAATGAATCATCCATTTCTTCCTGTAGTTTTAAGCCTAGGCTTGTTTGCCTTAATCCATCGTCTACTCGATTAATCCCTTGAACAAACGCATCCTCTTCCCCACATAGAATCAGAAAATCCTTACTACGTGTAATGGCCGTATAGATCAAATTCTTTCGTAACATTCGATAATAGCTTTTAACAAGTGGCAAAATCACAATCGGAAACTCACTACCTTGAGATTTATGGATAGAACAGCAATAAGCATGAGTGATTTGATTCAAGTCTTGTTTTGTATAGGTTACTTCATTGCCATCATAAGAGACGACCACCAAATCTTGTTTTTCTGTGTTTTCCTTGGCATAGAAGATTGAAACAACCTCACCAATGTCACCGTTAAACACATTACTTTCCGGTTGATTAACGAGCTGCAAGATTTTATCTCCATTTCTGTAGATAATATCCCCGTATGAAATCTCACGTTTGTCTTGTGAGGGTGGATTAAATAATTCCTGTAACATCACATTCAGGCTATCAATACCTGCTGGACCTCGATACATTGGGGCAAGAACTTGAATATCACGAGCACTATACCCTTTTTTCTTCGCATTTGCAGCTACTTTTTTGACAACTTCAAGCACTTGACCTGCCCCACATTTGATAAATGAGCGATCTGCTTTAGGCATGGCAATATCAGTAGGAAGCTTACCTTTTTTTATTTCATGAGCTAATTCGATAATTGAAGACCCTTCTGATTGACGATAGATGTCTGTTAATCGAACCGTAGGTATCACATTAGATTGTAGAAAATCCTTTAACACCTGACCAGGTCCGACAGAGGGCAATTGATCCTCATCACCTACACAAATAACTTGAATCGATTCTGGTAATGATTTAAATAATTGATTTGCTAACCAAGTATCTACCATCGAAACCTCATCTACAATTAACAGTTTCCCACTGATCGGATTTTCCTCATCATGCTGAAAACCTTCCACACCATTCCAACCTAATAATCGATGAATCGTTACTGCAGGAAGTCCTGTCGCTTCACTCATTCGCTTAGCAGCTCTTCCAGTAGGTGCGACTAATCGTATTGGATAAGGATTTTCATCATTGTAATCGTTCGGTTCAAGGGAACATCCATGTAGTTCTCCATATAGCTCCACAATTCCTTTTATAACAGTTGTTTTCCCTGTACCTGGACCTCCCGTGAGTAATAGCATCGGTGACATTAGGGCAGTTTGAATGGCTTCCTTTTGAGAAGGAGCGTACTGAACTTTAAGACGTTCCTCAAGATCCCCTAAGGCTAATAAAAACTCTGATTCTGGAAATTGATCATTATACTCTGTTTGGGCAAGAATTCGTTTAATATTTGTGACCACCCCTTTTTCAGAGAAATACAAGGATGGGATATAAATTCGACTTTCTTCTGTGACAATTTTTCCTTCTTCGGTTAGAGCAATAATTTCTTTGGAGATGTCCAATTCTGATATCATTTCACTTTGATTATGCTCTAAAAGCAACTTTACCTTAATGATTAATTGTTCAGCCGTTAGAAAAACATGACCTTCCTGAATGGAGTCAGATTCTAATATGTATAAGATTCCAGCTCGAATTCGGTCAGGATGATTACCTAATAATCCAAGCGCACTTCCGAGTTCGTCTGCTCTTCCAAATCCAATTCCTTCGATATCTTCAACTAGTTTATACGGATTACTTTGAATGATTTCAAGTGTTTCTTCTTTGTACATTTGATAAATCTTCATTGAAATATTTGGCCCAAATCCATATTGAGATAAACCAATCATAACTTGTTCTAGACCTTGATGTTCAATTAAGGTCTCATAGATTTCTTTAGCTTTCTCACTAGGGAGCTTCGGGATTTTCTGTAAGGAGGATGGATCTGCTAATATTTTAGAAATGGCATTTTCGCCTAGTTCGTCAACAATTTTCTCAGCAGTTTTCTTCCCAATCCCTTTAAATAGATCACCTGAAAGATATTGTATAATCCCTTGTTTTGACTGTGGTATTTCCTTTCTGAAATGCTCGACATGAAATTGTCGACCGAACTTTGGATGATCCTTTAACGTTCCGAAGAAGGTATACGTTTCGTTTTCGTGAATTCGGGGAAAGTACCCTGTCACAACCGCTTCTTTTTCATCATAATTTTCATTTGTTTCTTCAAGTCTTATCCGAACAACAGAATATAGGTTATTTTCATTATGAAAGATTGTCACTAAATGAGTACCCTTCATAAACTTTTGTTGTTCATCAAAGAGATCAAGATTTTGCTGCGACAATTGACTCCCCCCTTTTATCGCTAATTAGTTAATTATTAGATAAGTGATCTTCTACAATTCGCTTGCCATTACTAGCTAATATGTGATCTGGTTGAATATCTAAAGCCTTTTGAAACATGGCTAAAGCTTGATCTGCATCTTCTTTAAAGCCAGCAAATGCAACTCCCAAATTATAGTAGGCATCCGCATGTGATGGGTCTAAGTTAACAACTTCTTGAAATTGTTCAATCGCTTCTTCGATCATAGAATTCCCTGCAAGGCATAATCCAAATTGGAATCTTGCTTCTGCATCTTCTTCATTTAGTTCAACAGCACGTTGGAAATAAACCAGTGCTAGCTTGTCCTGCTCCATTTGCAAATGTGTCATTCCTAGCATGAAATATGAATCACTATTATCTAGCCCTTTTTTTATCGCTTCATCAAAACTTTTATGAGCATTGTTGAAATCGCCCAAATTATAATATGCATTCCCTGCACCATAATAAGCAGTTGCCATATCTTCATCAAAGCTTAGCGCTTTTTGATAAAATGCAATAGCTTTCTCAAGCTCACCTACTGCAGATAATAAATTTCCAAAGTTCACATAATATAATGGTTCATTTGGCTGTTCCTCAATTGCTTCTGAAAATGCTTTAGCTGCTTCTTCATACTTTCCTTCTTGCATATATTGAATTCCTTGCTTATTCTTGTCCATAAATTACACTCCAACTTCCAGTCTTTTTTTTCATTATAGCATATACCTTATTTCTCTTGGTAACACAGAAAAAGCAACTCTTTCATGAAAAAGAGTTGCCTAACAATTACACATACCAAATTTCTTCATTGCCTTTGAACACTTGATCAATCGTACCTCCACCTAGACACTCATCATCATTGTAGAACACAACTGCCTGTCCTGGAGTAATTGCACGAATTGGTTCATCAAAAATTATACGTACATTATTCTCATCAATGATTTGAACAGTCACTCCATTATCCGGCTGACGATATCTAAATTTAGCTGTACATTTAAATTCATGACCCGGCTTCTTATCTGACACCCAAGCGATGTTTGTAGCTAGAATCGAATCTGAATACAGTAAATCATTGTGGAACCCTTGGTCAACATAAAGAATGTTTTTCTCTAGATCTTTACCTACGACAAACCACGGATCACCACTTCCACCAATTCCAAGACCATGACGTTGACCGATTGTATAATACATCAGTCCATCATGTTTCCCCTTTACTTCCCCTGATAGAGTTTGCATATCACCAGGTTGTGCCGGTAAATAACCACTAAGGAATTCTTTGAAGTTCCGTTCTCCGATAAAGCAAATTCCTGTACTGTCTTTCTTTGTAGCTGTTGCTAATTCAGCCTCTTTTGCAAGCTCACGAACCTTTGACTTTTCAATATTCCCAATTGGGAACATCACTTTTGAAAGCTGATCCTGCCCTAACTGATTTAAGAAATAAGTTTGGTCTTTGTTTTCATCAACTCCACGGAGCATCTTATATTCTCCATCACGAAACTCAACTCTAGCATAATGACCAGTAGCTAAATAATCAGCCCCTAATGTCATCGCATGCTCTAAAAACGCCTTGAATTTAATTTCTTTATTACACATAACATCTGGGTTTGGCGTACGCCCAGCTTTATATTCATCTAAAAAGTACGTAAACACTTTGTCCCAATATTGCTTCTCAAAATTGACTGCATAATAGGGTATCCCAATTTGATTACATACTTTAATTACGTCCTCATAATCCTCTGTTGCCGTACAAAATCCATTCTCATCTGTGTCGTCCCAGTTTTTCATAAAAATACCGATGACGTCATACCCCTGTTGTTTCAATAATAGAGCAGCAACAGATGAATCCACTCCACCTGACATACCAACAACAACTCTTGTATCTTTTGGTGCTTTTTCATTCATGGACGAACACCTCCTTACTTTCCTTACTTTCCTTACTGCCTAGTTAGGCGCTTAACGATGGATGCCGTTTCTTCGGCTGCACGCTCCACCTGAGTGAGTGTATTTCCATAACCAAAGCTGAATCGAATCGAGTTCTGAATCCGTTCTGAATCCTTTCCATACATGGCTACAAGTACATGTGATGGTTCAATTGAGCCTGCTGTACAAGCTGATCCACTTGATACAGCAATTCCAGCAAGATCTAAATTAACTAACATCGATTCAACATTTGTTCCTGGAAAACTTATATTTAAAATATGTGGAAGTGTATGATCTATATCGCCATTTACATGATAGACAATTCCACTGTTATCTAGCTTTGCTAGGAAACTGCTTCGATACTTAGTATATTCCTGTGTGCGTTCTTCAATCGTTGACTTAGCGATTGAGACCGCATGGCTTAGTCCCACAACTCCTGCAACATTTTCAGTTCCAGCTCTTCGCTTTCGCTCCTGCTCTCCACCATGAGCTTGAGGCTGCAACTTCAATCCAAGACGCACATAGAGAAAGCCTGTCCCCTTTGGGCCATTAATTTTGTGAGCAGATACACTCATCAAATCAATCCCATGCTCTTCAACATTAATGGGTATAATACCATAAGCCTGTACCGCATCTGTATGAAAGACAGCTTGATGCTCTTTAAGCAAAGATCCTATCTTATGAATCGGCTGAATCGAACCGACTTCGTTGTTGCCAAACATGATTGTGACAAGAATTGTCTCATCTGTCAAAGAATTTGCAACCTGCTCAGCTGTTATCAGGCCATTTTCATCTACTGGTAAATATGTGACATGAAATCCTTGTTTTTCTAGATACTCACATGTATGTAATACCGCATGATGCTCAATGGTTGTGGTAATAATATGATTACCTTTTTCACGATTCGCTAATGCATATCCAATAATCGCGGTGTTGTCTGCTTCAGTACCTCCACTAGTAAAGATAATCTCATGCTCCTTTGCACGAATGCTGTTTGCAATCGTTTGTCTCGCCTTATCCAAAACATGACGACTTTCTCGTCCAAAGGAATGAATACTAGAAGGATTCCCAAACATTTCTGCCATATATGGAATCATCTTTTCAATCACTTCAGGATGCATCGGTGATGTTGCCGCATGATCCATGTATATTCTCTCCATAACGCACCCTCCTTTTCACTAAATATAAAACATATAATTTTCCTGTTCACCATCGGTGTAGCTTGCTAAGTCTTCCAATGTCGTGTTATCAAGCACATCTTTAACAGCATCACGAATGCGAATCCAAAGCTGTCTTTTAGCAGGCTCTTCATCCTCTAAGACTTCTACTGGGCTTATTGGTCCCTCTAACACTCTAATAATGTCACCGGCTGTAATATTTGACGGCTCTTCTCCTAAAATATATCCACCATATGCTCCTCGAATACTTTTTACTAAACGAGCATTTCGAAGTGGCGCAATTAGCTGCTCCAAGTAATGCTCTGATAAATTATGTGTTTGCGCAATCGATTTTAATGAAGTTGGGCCTTCCCCATGATTTTTTGCCAGCTCAATCATGATCGTTAACCCATATCTGCCTTTTGTAGAAATTTTCATCCTCGGCACCCCTGTCTCAATTAATATAATGACTCATTTGGTCCGTTTTTTGTTTAGTCTTCCCCAATTTTACAATAAAGTGATCTGACATTCTTGTGCATTGTGGTAATACAAACCCTACAATATTACCAAATATTACACTATAAATAATGGTTCCAATAAATACTGGACCACCCAGAAACCATCCAATCAAAAGAACTATGATTTCCATACTTGAACGTATGTACTGCACTTTCCATCCGGTTTTTTCAGTTAATGCTATCATTAGGCTATCCCTAGGACCAGCACCTAACCTAGCTGATATATAGAGCCCCATGCCATAACTTGTAAGAATAATACTTATTAAAAGCATGATTGATTTTCCAATAATATTATCTGGTGTATTAAGAAATGGAAGGGCCATATACATATCTATAAAAACCCCAACCGTTAGCATATTAACAAATGCGCCGATGCCTGGTAATTTTTTTGAGATCAATGCACTGCTTGATAGAATCACGATCCCAACAATAATTGACCAAGTCCCAATCGTGAATCCAAGTTGTTTAAATAATCCAATATGGAGAACATCCCAAGGAGACGCACCAAGGTCTGCCTTTATGGTTAACACAACCCCAAGTGACATAACTAGGAGCCCAACAAAATAAATCCCCCACTTAAACGTGTTTTGACTAAGACTATGGTGTTCTTTCAATGTCGTTTCACTCTCCGTCCTCTACTAAGGCAATTTGCTGCCTTTTCGCTCTAAGAATCCAGTTTTTTAGATTCGTATACACTCAGGGAGGACTTTATCCTCTTTTTAATATTAGTATATTATTATAAGTAAGCAACTGCCATTATAGCATAAAATCATAGGTACTATACATTTTAACATACTGCTATCTATGATAAAGTAAATTCTAACAGTTGTCTTTCTCAAGGAGTAATTCATCTTAACATTAAGATTTCATAGGAGTAATATAAATGAATCAAAAACCATTAGCATTTCGAATGAGACCAAAACAAATTAGTGATATTATCGGACAACAGCATTTAGTTGGTGAGGGGAAAATCCTCTCTCGTATGGTGAAAGCAAAGCATCTAACTTCAATGATCCTTTATGGACCACCAGGTATTGGAAAAACCTCGATTGCAACAGCGATTGCAGGAAGCACAAATGTGAGCTACCGTACCTTAAATGCCGTAGTGAATAACAAAAAGGATATGGAAGTCGTTGTTGCAGAAGGAAAAATGTCGGGGAAAATCATTCTGATTTTAGATGAGGTTCATCGGCTAGATAAAGCAAAGCAGGATTTTCTTCTCCCACATTTAGAAAGTGGCCTTGTGACATTAATTGGAGCGACGACCAGTAATCCTTATCATGCCATCAATCCTGCAATTAGAAGTAGATGCCAAATCTTTGAGCTAAAACCTCTTTCACCCGAAGAAATAGTCACAGCACTGAAACGAGCGATAAGTGATAAAGAAGACGGCTTAGGGGAAAAAGAGATTGAAATAAGTGATGATGCATTATCCTTTATTGCACATTCATGTGGAGGAGATGTACGTTCAGCTTTAAGCGCCATTGAGCTTGCTGTCCTATCCACAGATGAAAATTCAGAAGGAATCATTCAAATTGATGTGGAAGCTGTTGAGGAATGTATCCAAAAAAAGAGTTTTGTTCATGATAAAAATGGTGACGCACATTATGATGTTCTTTCTGCTTTGCAAAAATCGATTAGAGGTAGTGATGTCAATGCTGCCCTTCACTATTTAGCTCGATTAATTGAAGCTGGGGACCTTGTAAGTATTAGTAGAAGATTATTAGTGATCGCCTATGAAGATATTGGACTCGCAAACCCACAAGCTGGGGGACGTGCGCTTGATGCAATTCAAGTCGCAGAAAGAATAGGGTTCCCAGAGGCGAGAAGAATCACTCGGTATTATTATTTAAATCCTTCCAAAACTATAAACCCGTAAGGGTTTTCCTTTCTACTTTTAAAAAATATCCCACCATAGCCACCATCATTAAAAATCACACACTTGTCCTTTCGACCGTAAGAATAATAAGAATATTTTTAGTGAAAAGGTACAGATGATGAAATATGGACAATTGGAAGATATCCTTTTGACCGTTTTAACTTTCACCCTTCCATCATTCATGCAATATTAAAACAATAATGATTTCTGAAGACAAGCGTTTCCTGGCTAAAAAGGTAGATGGCTTGTGGTAGAGACATTTGAGGATTTAATTATACTGGAATGCTGCCCCGTAAGCTGAAAAAAAAGCCACTTATCAAGTGACTATAGCTGAATCGTATAAGTAAACTCGTTATATTTATCAAATAATTTTAATTCACTTGGATTAAAGTCAATTAATTCAAGTGTAATCTCCTGATTTTTCTTAATACCATTTACTGACATCCACTTTTCTATTTCATCTTCATTATTAATAATTTCATCTTGAATATGTCTTAATTGATTCATTATGTCGTTTAAAACCATAGAGTCCCTAGTGGAACTTCTTGCACTGTTTAATCCTAGTCCAGGCGGCATTAAGAATACTTTTTCCCCTTCACTATCATTGATACTGAAAAAGTATGTTATTCCGGCTTCCCTGAGTTTCTTTATATCACTAGAATCCGGTTCAGGGGAAATAGCAGATACACCTGGAGCTATATATTTTTCAAGTAGTTCTGGCCAATAATTGTACATCATCTGAATAACTTCCTTATCCGACCAGTGCCCATGTGAAAATATGTTTATAAAATACACTTTATTGTCATTCATATATGCAAATAATACTGGATCTCCTCTTTTCACCAAATTCTCTCCAGGTATCAATTCTTCACCCAAATGAAAGTGCATTATTCCCCAATCGGAGAACATATCATCATATTTTGTTAAATCTGACGCTGTTCTATTAAAGTAGGGGACAATATCTCCACCAATTTCTATTATCTTTTCTAGTTTCTCAAATCCTTTTCTTACTGTTTCAGGACAATAAAACTCTCTAGACTTAAAAACTTTATGAGGTCCTTCAAATGCTTTCTTTCTTAAGTAAGAATAATATTGAATGATCATATTTTCTTCGCTTTGATTCTCTGAAAATCTTAAGCCCTTTTCTTGAATCTTGCGTAGAACAACTTTTTTATAATCACTTTGTAATTCTATTTTCATTACTAATCCCCCTTTATTAGTAAAAAGAAATTCAAATGACTTGTATTTTAAAAATTTATCATGCTGTAACTTCTTATCAAACTAAAGCAGTTACTTTAAGTACAATCCAATAAAAACTTTTAATTTCGAAAGGAGAATAGTTTATAATCGCCCTGTTATGCACTACAAATTATCCGTTATTAGATAGTCGAAATATTTCCTTAAAGTTTTCCGTATACTGTTCAGCCAACTGTCTATCTACTGAGATAGTCAAATGTTCTTCATTTTGATTAGCCGTAGGTGTCCAATTAAATGAACCATGTAAAACAACCGAATAATCAATAATACAATACTTAGAATGTAATCGATTATATTCCTTATAGCCCCATCTATTTACAACAATTGTTTCAAATTGTTCCTTCAATTTAGGGCACATTCTCTTATTTGATTCCTCATTTGAGATAAGAATACGAATATGAACTCCATTCTTTTGTTGATTATACAACTCTTGATACAATGCCTCATCTGTAAACCATGCAACGTTTATCCAAATTGAATGTTTAGCCATTCGTATACTTTGAATAATTTCCTCACGAATTTTTGAGAAAGTTGCCATATGAGATTGGATTTCCAAGTCATCTGAACTCGATATTTGTTTAGGACGAATTTGGATGTTGTCTAACTCATATCTATTATCTTCGGAATAACAGTCAACAATCAAAGTTTCAAAGCTTGGAAGGAGGGTACGTGCCTCTTTAAGTAATGGGATTTTTGCACGGATAATTACATCTTCCCAATAGTGATTACTTTTTCTAGCATAAACACCTGAGCTCAATAATTCGATCTCTGAATACATTAAAATTGTTAATAATTCAACTGCATCTTTATAGTTTTCCGAATCATATTTCAATGTCTCAATCATCGTTGAATAAAGTTTTAATTCCCGTTGCTTCATTTATATAGCTCCTTCAAAAAATAATCTTTCCTTTTGGCAATATTAAAATTATATCATCCCTTCAACTAACCTGCTGCTTAAGTACAGAAATTTCTACAAAAAATACACTTCTCCTTCTTGAAGGTAAGCACCTGTTTGTTTAAGTACATTTCTTCTATAAACTTTGTCTATGTAAAAGCCATTGGTGTGGATAATACGACTTATAGAGAATAGGGATTCATTTAGAAATGGGGATCGCAGGGGTTGGCCTTCTATGGCCATTGACTTATATGTACTTGCCATATTGTTTTAAAAATTCCAAACAAAAGTTAATTAAAATCGTAAAATTACTTTTACAATTATCAAAAAGTGTATGTACATTTATACATACACTTTTATCATAAAAATATATACTTAAATCGTAAAAATAGGTAGTCTACGGCGTTTGTTTTTCTACATCCGAGTAAAACTGATCAAGCCATTTAAGAACATCACGAAAAACAATTGGATTTAAAGAATAATATAAGTACTGACCCTTATTAGATGAATTTATTAATCCAGCATTTTTTAAGATACGCAAATGTTTAGCGACTCCCATCTTACTCATTTCAAAAAATGTGTAGAATGTAGTAAGTTCACCTTTTTTTAGTAAAACCAACATTTTCCTACTATTTTTCATGTGATAAAGCTTTAAATAAATCGTTAATTGGTGACACAGTTTCCTCCTAAGACTACACATAAGGAATAACTGATTTTTAAATCATAATAAAAATGGTGAAGATGTCAAATAGTTTATGATTATTCACAAGAAATACCAAAACAAATATAAACGTATCACTCACCATTTTTCCTTTTAATTTTTACTTATTTTTCTCATACAATAGATAAGCCCTACTATTGAAAGTATAACTATGATAAGTTTTCCTTCTGTCGTCCAATTGGTTACTTGGTTCACTGAATATGCTTCCATAAGTAGTGCCGGGATCTTTCCGATTATGCTTGCAAATAGAAATACAATTAGACTAACTTCACCTATTGCGGAGGCAAATGTCACCAAACCCGATGGAGCAAAAGGGAATAATCGCATTGAAAGTATTAGAATAAAAGCATCTTTTCCTTTAGTACCAAGGAGTTTAGATACTAGTGGATATCTATCCAGCTTTTTTCCCATATATCTTTTAAAACCCTTGCGGTATAGCCAAAATGATACAATTGCTCCTATCGTCTCTCCTAAAAAGGAAATTATTGTTCCCTTCCAATAACCAAAGACTAGGAGGTTTGCAGCTGTTATGAAGACACTGGGAATTACTCCAAGGATGCTGAAAAGAATATTAATCAGCAAACTGACTACAACAGCCAACTCTTTATAATTAACTAGAACCTCCACTAGCTTATCTTGCATACTCTTCCTCCGTGTACTTAGGCTCCTACAACCCTAGTGTATAAATCTCTTTTATATGTAACCTTCCAATTCTACCGTTACCTTTGTACCTTTTTCCAGCTCACTATATATGTTTATGTGACCACCATGAGCCTCAACAATTTCTTTGACAATTGACAAACCTAAACCAGTCCCACCTCTTTCGCGTGATCTTGACTTCTCAACCCGATATAAACGGTTAAATATAAAAGGAATGTCCTTTATTGGAATACCTATTCCTTCATCGTTTACAGATAACACAATTTTATTTTTAGTTTGGTTGTGTTCTACCTCTAATGTAACTCTACTATTCCTGTTTGAATATTTTAATGAATTATCTAGTAGGTTTATAACCACTTGTTCAAATCTAGGTCTGTCTATCATAGAAATTAAACCATCTGGACAGGAATGAATTAATTCAATGCCCTTTTTATTAAAAGCCGGTCGAACCTTTTTGACAATCTTGTTTGTAAATTCACAAAGGTTAACCTTTTCCTTTTGAATTACAAAGCTATGTTCGTCAATTTTAGCCAAATCAAATAAATCTTTAACAAGACCAGATATATGCTCAGCTTCCTCAAATATAATTTGTAAATATTTATTTCTCTCCCCTTCACTTATCCCTTCACGCCTTGCGACATCGGCATATCCCTTCACATAAGTTAAGGGGGTTCGTAACTCATGAGAAATACTTGCGAGGAACTCATTCCTTTCCTTTTTTAAATGGTTTAAATCATTTGCTAATGTTTGAATGCTATCTGCAAGTTCTCCTAATTCATCATAGCTCCTATGGCTTACAGAAACAGTAAAATCGCCCTTACTTAATCTTTCAGTTGCTTTTTTCATTCTGATTAAAGGGAGGGTTATTACTTTAGAAAGAAAAAACACTGTAATAACGGTTAGAATAATCGTCAGACTCCCAACCAACAAGAAATGTTGCTTTAATTTATAAACCATTGTTTGTATTGAATTTGTATTCTTAAACATATACACATGGCCAATTAATTGATCATCAATCATAATTGGACTAACAGTGGAAATGTAAGACTCTGTTTCCCATCGATTTTCTACAATCATTCCCTCAAATGGAACAGGACCTCTTTCACGTTCCATAAGCTCTGTCATCGGTGATGTTAGCTCATTTGACTTAGCAAGCACCTTTCCATTATGAGTCATTATGACAACATCCGTTTCTGCTTCTGTTTCCATTAAAGCGACATGTTCAATTGTCGTTTCGTCAAAGCTTTTTTCTAAAACATGGCGATGACTTTCCCCTCTTGCTTTTAGTTCTGTTAACTCTTCGTCAATACGAGAGTCAACTAATCCGGTATATAAAAACGAAAATAATATGATCTCAACAATTAAAATGAATGTGAAAAACAGTAGACCGAGCTTAAGTGATATTTTATTCATTCATTTTCCCCTTATATCTTTTATTTTCTATATTACTTTATAACTATCAAGAAATTATGCAGATAGTAGTATCCTGTCTAATTTTATCATTTTTAATAATATCCAAGTTTATTGTTCACCATCTATTCAAATGTTCTGCATAAATTCTGCATGGTTTTTGTGTACTTTATTTGTAATAAAACATAGGAGATGGTGAACATGAGAAAGTTAGCAATCGGAATATTAACGACTGCAATGGTTATAGGAGCAGGTACTGCTACATTTGCATCGGGTGATGGTGAAGGAGTCTTTAACTTAGAAAAGATGAAGCCTTATATGCAAAAAATGCATCATGATTTTTCGGAGACACAGTTAAAAGATATGTTTGAATCCTGCCACGGGGAAAACGGTTCAATGAAAAACACCAATTTCAAAATAATGAATGAAGAAGGAATGAATGAAAGTTTATAGAACAATGGCATGAATGAGGGAGTTACAATATGATGGGTGGCCATACTTTCGGAATGATGGGTATGATGGGCTTTGGATGGATAATAAATCTTTTATTCAAAGGATTAGTTGTTTATTTTTCTGTGAAATTGGCACTCCGGGGTAAGGACAAACTTGATTAACCTTTTAGATAATCATTTATCTATTAAATATAAGCAGTTGGATTTTGATCATTTCAATTTCCTACTGCCTTTTCTTATTCTAATTTAAAAAGTAACTTTTCTTACTTTTATGCCTAAAAAATGTCTATTATGAAAAGGCGTTTAACCATTTCCTTCTATCATGCATATAATAGTGAAGGTTAGGAGGGGAAGATGATGCGTTTACCTGCCGTTGATTTGGGAATAATGGCTGAACATCTTGCGGCCCATGAGGGTATGATAAATAAATTTAAAATTTATTATGCGACTGTAAGAAGTCCTGTTTTAAAAAACTTACTTCTCACACATATTCATACGTTAAGAGATCATGTTCGAGCAATGTTGGTATTAATTGATCCAAACCAAGTTGGTCAAGTCCATTTGCATCAAATGAAAGATGTACATTTAACCTTGGGTCATGAAAAATTTACAGAACAGGAAAAAGACATTACCCTAGAGGCAAGGGCTACAGCCAAATTAATGGCCAATGATAATTTCACCTCCGCCCTAATGATGAAAGATCATCATGTCAAGCATGCCCACATTGAAATGGCCTTACAAGAAGAGAAATTACAATCAATGTACAGTGAAGTTATCAAACAGATAGATGGGGACTTTACACCAAAAGTTACCGAAAAAATGCAACTTTTAACTTTGCAAAAGTATTATCATGTCTTGAATGAATAATTTTTTTGAGGATTTGTTTACTCTCATATGGAGAAACATACCAATAGGGGCGTTTAACTTGGTTAGGTTAGTAACAAAATCCGAATTTGTATGTAAAAAAGATTTCTAAAAAATGCATCCTTTCGCGGAATGCATTTTTTAGAAAAATAAAGCACTATTAATTGATTCATGCAATTGAATTTTTTAGGGTTTCAAAACCATAACGATTAATGAATTTAAAAAAAGGTTCTCTCTTCTTACCCTGTTCAGCATAGATTGTAATAATTTTTTCAACAACTTCATAAAGTTGTTCTGGAGTTAGTTGCTCCTTCAATAAGGTACTTGTTTTGGCATCTTTTCCTTTAGCTTTTCCACCTATATATAAATCATATCCATCTCTTACTTTCATTACACCGATATCATTAACTAATGGTTCACCACAACCAACTGGACAACCTGTATAGGCTGGGCGAAGTGTATATGGAACTGGTTTTCCTGCTATTCGCTTATTAAGTTCAATGGCTATAGGCATGCCTTCTTCTTCCTCGCCTTTACAGAAATTACAGGTTCTCAAGCTTTTCACAAAATTCCCTACTGGGTAACAGGACAATCCAACTTCCTTAAATTTTTCTTTAACCAATTCAATTTTACTTTCTAATACATCAATGTAAAGTTGTTGGAAAGTTGTTAGCTCCAGTTCATCACCATCATTCATGTACTCAGCAATTACAGCCAGTTGTTTTGCGTTTAATTTTGCTCCGAATGATATTCCACCGTTCACAGCCAATTTAACCTTTTTTTCTTTTTGATCCATTCCCATTCTCACATCCTACTAATCTATTTTCCCAAAAGTATGATCTTCGGTATGAAACTTATAGAGTAAACTACATAAATCGTAGTTTACTCTGTTTCTGACATACTTCATGTTTATAATTTGACTCTTTGTAAACGCAAAGCATTTAATACAACTGACACGGAACTAAATGCCATTGCTGCACCGGCTACCCACGGTGCAAGTAATCCTATTGCAGCAATTGGAATCCCTATTGTGTTATAGGCAAATGCCCAGAACAAGTTTTGTTTAATATTTCGCATTGTTTTACGGCTCATTAAAATCGCATCAGCAATGCTATTGAGGTCACCTCGAATAAGAGTAATATCTGCTGCCTCCATTGCAACATCTGTACCTGTACCAATGGCCATACCAATATCAGCAGTAGCAAGTGCTGGAGCGTCATTAATACCGTCACCGACCATCGCCACTTTTTTACCCTGTTGTTGAAGTTTCTTCACTTCTTCAGCTTTACCTTCAGGAAGCACTTCAGCAATAACCGAATCAACGCCTACCGCTTTCCCAATGGCTTGGGCTGTTCGCTCATTATCACCTGTTATCATAATGACATTTATGCCCATATCATGTAAGCGACGGACAGCTTCTTTAGATGTCTCTTTAATGGTATCCGCTACAGCAACTAGCCCCGCGTATTGTCCATTAATACCTGCTAGCATCGCTGTTTTGCCATCACGCTCTAGTTTTTCCATCGTTGGTAAAACCGCTTGTATATCAATACCGTATTGCTGCATCAGTTTACGTGTACCTATAACAATACCTTGACCCGATACTGTAGCAATGACACCATAACCTGGAATCGCTTCAAAGAATTGAACATTCCCAAGTTCGATTCCTTTTTCTTGGATCCCTTCAACAATCGCCTGTGCGAGTGGATGCTCTGATTGTTTTTCTGCTGCTCCGATCAGTGATAAAAATGACTCTTCATCTTGACCATCTGCTAATACGACATCTGTTAAAACTGGCTTACCATGAGTTACAGTACCTGTTTTATCTACTACTACCGTGTCAATAGCTTGGGTTTGTTCTAAGTGCTCGCCACCTTTGAATAAAATACCAAACTCAGCTGCACGACCAGACCCCGCCATAATGGAGGTTGGTGTTGCTAAACCAAGGGCACATGGACAAGCAATAACAAGGATGGCAATTAACACTTCAAGTGCTGGTGTAAACTCTCCGGGACTGACCCAAATGATCCATACTAGAAATGTAAGGACGGCAATCCCTATTACGATTGGAACAAAGATACCTGAAATTTTGTCCGCCATACGTTGGATGGGTGCTTTTGAACCTTGTGCATTTTCTACTACTTTAATGATTTGGGCTAATGCAGTGTCACGCCCCACTTTTGTTGCTGTCATTTTGATAAAACCGTTTTTGTTAATCGTTGACCCGTATAATACGTCACCATCATTTTTATCCACTGGTAAGCTTTCACCTGTTAACATTGATTCATCAACGGCGGTTGTTCCTTCTATTACTTCACCATCAACAGGAATTTTTTCACCTGGTTTCACTAAAATGGTGTCACCTATTACAACTTCTTCTAACGGAACTTCTTTTTCAATTCCATCACGAACAACCATAGCTGTTTTTGCCTGAAGCCCCATTAATTTTTTAATTGCTTCAGATGAACGTCCTTTTGCTCTTGCTTCAAATAATTTACCTAAAACAATAAGCGTAATTAGCACTGCACTAGTTTCAAAATATAGGTGTGGAGGATGATGTGTTCCAGCAGTAACTATTGCTTGATACACACTATAAAAATAGGCTGCTGAAGTACCCATAGCAACGAGTACATCCATGTTTGCACTACCATTACGAAGAGATTTATAGGCACCTATATAAAACTGCTTCCCGATAATAAATTGTACCGGTGCTGCTAAGATCATTTGTATCCATGGATTCATTAAGATGTCTGGTACATATAAAAATGATGTAAAGGAAAAGTGACCTACCATCGTCCATAATAAAGGTAATGATAAAATAGCTGAAATTATAAATTTTCGTTGCTGGTCTTTAATTGCCTTTTCACGGTGGTCTACCTGTTCTTTATCCTCTTGCTTTTGATGTGCACCGTAACCAAGTTTTTCAACTTTTGCAATAATATCTGCAATGGTTACTTCTGATGAATTAAATTCAATCGTTGCTTTCTCAAGTGCTAAATTGACGGTTGCATTTGCAACACCCTCCATCTTATTTAACCCTTTTTCAATACGAGTAGAACAAGCTGCACACGTCATTCCTGTAATTTCAAATTCTGCTTTTTGTTTCACAACACCATAACCGAGTGCTTCAATTTTCTTTTCAAAATCAGCTTCACTTAGTTTTGAAGGATCATATTTAATCGATGACTTTTCAAGTGCTAGGTTGACGGATGCTTGCTCAACACCTTCCATTTTATTTAATCCTTTCTCGATACGTGATGCACAAGCTGCACAAGTCATTCCTGTAATTTGAATACTCGCTTCTTTTGCTTTAATTGCACTTATTGCTTCTGTACTCATGATCTTCCCTACCTTCTCCATACCCTTAAGGGGTATATTTTGATGAAAATTAGAGAGTGCTTAGAAAAGCACTCTTATTTTACGTCATATCCTTGATCTTCAATCGTTTCTTTAATTTTATCAAGAGAAACTTTTGATTCATTAAATGCTACTTCAACCAAAGCTTCGTCTAATTTAACATTTACTTCGTTAACACCTTCTAATTGTCCTACGCTACCTTCTACAGCCTTTACACAATGTCCACATGACATTCCTTGTACATTTAATGTTACAGTTTTCATATGTTTTCTCTCCTTTTAAATTATACTATTATATACTCCATCGGGGTATATAAAGCTTTTAAAAATTTACTTCTTCATTAGTTTTTGGATGGTTACAACTAATTCGTCTAGAACCTCATCATCACCTTCTGATAAGCGGTCTACGACACACCCTTTTAAATGACCTTCCAAAAGAATTTTGGCTACACTATTTAAAGCGGATTGTGTTGCAGAAATCTGAGTAATAACATCATCACAGTATACGTCCTTATCAATCATTCCCTTAATGCCTCGAATCTGGCCTTCAATACGATTTAATCGATTTGTTAAATTCTGTTTTACATGTTCAGGATGATGACTTTTACGACCGAATACAGCATCCTCTGAATGACAAGCTAGTTCTTCAGCTTTTTTTTCCATGGCACAACCTCCTAACTTGATTACATAATAACATACCCCTGGAGGGTATGTAAAGAGGTGGCTAAAATATTTTTCTTAGTATGACTATAACCTTATTTCTTAACAATTTGTAGTTCAAAGGGACTTGGTTAAATTTATAATTCCCTCTTTGAAGATAGTTATAAGGAGCAACCTACCCCTTATTGGTCGGCATTTGTCAGCCACCTTCAATACAAGTATCAGTGGAACTTCCAACAGCAGCATTTAATTCAATAAGAAGCGAGGAAAGTGTATCAGTTTCTAAAATAGTTTCCAATGCATTATCGGTAATAGCTAAATTAAATTTGGTAAAAATAGAAGCTGTTTCTTTCCAAACCTCAACAATTGCTTTTGGAGACATATTAGATTGAATGACCATTTTAAGACCTCCCTGCTATTAGAATTTAGAAAATTGACTTACGCCAGTAAAATATTCCATAATGTCATTCCCACTTATATCCAATCCCCCAAACAGTCTTTAAATGATTTTCAATTGGAAAACCAGCTTTTCTTAGTTTATCGCGTATATTCCTAACATGGGAGTCTACTGTTCGATCTTCAATATTTGTGTCATATCCCCATACGGTTTCTACTAGTTTTTCACGGTTAAAAACAATATTCTTGTTTTTCATTAACAAACCAACCATTTCAAATTCTTTTGGGGTAAGGATGATACTTTCCTCGTTATAATACAAAGCATGAGTTCTTTCATCCCAAACAAGACCGTACATTTCAATTTTGTCGGAATGTTTTGTTCTTCTTAAAATAGCTTGAATACGAGCAATTAATACATTTTCATCAAATGGTTTCGTAATATAATCATCCGCTCCTATATTCAATCCTCTAACCATATCGGTACTTGTGTCTCTTGCTGTTAACATGATAATTGGTATGTCTGAATACTTTCTTATCTCTGAAGCTGTTTCCCAACCATTTAAAGATGGCATCATCACATCCAATAAGATTATATCCGCCTGATTATTTTCGAGATACTTAATTCCCTCTTCTCCAGAATTAGCTGATATGCATGTAAAACCATGATGCTCTAAATATAAGGTTAGTAATTGCAACATTCGCAACTCATCATCTATTAATAAGATTTTCGGCATATGATTCGCTTCCTTTTAAAAAAACTACTTTATTGAGGTTCCCCATTTTCAACCAATGTTGTCCATGTTTTTGCCCCATCTACTGACCGATAAACATTTCCCTTGAAACTTGCAAATACTAGCTCATCTGGATTTTTGGAATTCTGAGCCAAGTACGCAACTGCATCTTGTTCCATCTTTGGTAAATTGATTTCTTCTACCTTACCATCAGTTAATGACTTTTTAATTAACACTGCGTTCCCATCATAACCACCAAACCAAAGAGCATCATTACTAAAATACACTGATGTTCCTTGCTTATTTTCTGTAAGTAACTCAAATGTATTTCCCTTATCTTCTGAATAATAGATTCCTTTTTCTCCAGCAGCTGCAACAATTTGGGGATTTGTAGGGTGTACTGCTAGTCCAATTAGGGTTTCACCTAGATTTTTAGCACTTACATTTTCCCATGTCTTCGCTAGGTCTTCGCTTACATATAATTCTCCTGCTTTCATCTCTGAATTGTTGTTAGGCGGTAAAGCATATATCGTGTTTGTTTCGAAACCTACCCCCATCAAATGAAAGTCAGTTTCACCAAGTAATCCAAGCTTTTCAAGAGATTGCCCATTATCAGTACTCCTAATAATACCTACCGGGTTTGGTAATTTTGAGTCTGTTCCAGGATGACCGCTAGAAATAAAGCCATCTTTAATAACATTAAAGCCCATATAATCATTATTCTCAGTTTTTGTCTTGTACCAACTACCATTATCAAATACTTTTATTCCATCATGTGCTGCAAAAAAGATTGCATTTTGGTTCCCTGCATAACCTAAACCATGGATATGATCGATTGAACCGTCAAATGGTTTAAAATTAGGCTGGTCACCAAAATTACCAACCTCGGAAGACTTTGGTGAATTTTGATTCGTCTGATTTGTTTCCTCACCTGTTCGCCCATCAGTATTATCCATACTATTTTTGTCTCCACATGCACTTACAAAAACCGCTAATATTAATGTACTAATTAAAACCAATATTTTTTTCACTTTAAAGTCACTCCTAGTAATTAATTGTTAGATTTGTTATAAAGTTACCCTATTTTTTAACATAATAAAGAAATATGTAGAATACTGCTCCCATTAAAATAAAATCTAATATTAAAAATAAAAGGTGAATGCCCTATTGTATTATTTTAAAATATAATTGTGCAGAAATTATGAATAGAATTGTTAATCTATTATAAATTGGATTATTAAAACCCTATCCGAATCACAGTAAGAAACCCGTTAAGCCTTAAACATAACGGGGCAATAAAAGGTATAAAATTTGAAATAATTATGACCTTTAAATATTTTTTCAAAATACTCCTATATTTACATTAACCGAAGAATCTCACAAAGGTCGCCATTAATGCACCAAAAGAACCAATAATTAAAACGAAACCCGAAATAGCACTGATCGTCTCTTTCCTCTGTAATTTTTTATATTCCTTGTAAGTAATCTCCCGTTTGGCAAACTTCAACCCATTCGAATTAGGCTCGACATAGTAAACTGTGCCATCACTATCTTGTAAAATTACGGTATTTATTAATTCTAATCCATTCCCGTTAATATGACTTCTCGAATAATCGACTCCTACAAATTTATATAGTGAATCATTCCGTATCTTCTCACAAAATTCATAGGCTTGCAGCTCAATAAAGTTATTTGATACACACACAGTAATCACCGCACTTTATAATTTTTTTCTAAAATACACTATAAAAACTTTTTATAAATTTATTATATTTCTTTGCAATAGTAAATGATACTGCCTTTATTATAGACGGGAGCTAACTTTTAAAAATACACTTATCTTTTTAAAAGCTGAAAAGTATAATTCAAAGATTTGCAGAAACCGTGGATTTTCACAGAACTGTTCTGATTTTTAACTCTTTTCATTAAAAGTGAATTACATCACACCTTTTATATACAAACTGCTTTTATCATGAATTTGAAAAAATCAAATATAGGAGGCTTTCAGGAATGAAAAAACAAATAGTTATTTTCTTAACAACTATATTAGCATTAAGCATTGTTCTTGTTGGGTGTGTTGCTACCCAAGAAAGCACTGAGCAAAATCAAAAACCCTTAACTTCTAATCCTGAAGAAAGTGAGAAACCAATGGAAAACACAAAATTTATTTTCACAGCTAATGAGGGTGGAAGCATATCAAAGATTGACGCATCTACAAATGAAGTTGTAGAAACAATTAAAGTGGATGGTGTTGTCCATAATGTTCAAGTTTCACCAGATGGTAAAATGCTTGGCGTAACAGTAGTACCTGGTGGAGGTCACGGAGATAATTCTGACAATCCTGCTGAAGAACATTCAAATCATGGATCAAATGAGCAATCTGATGAACATTCAGAAGGACATTCAAATCAAAGCTCAAATGACCATTCCGATGATCAATCTAGTCATGAGTCAAGCGACCATTCTAATGGTTATGCAATGTTCTATGACATTGAAAGTGGTGAATTACTTAAACAAGTCACAGTTGGAAACCACCCAGCACATATCGTCTTTACTTCAGATAGTAAATTAGCACTAGTAACTAACAATGGGGATAATAATGTCTCAGTTATTGATACAAACACATTTGAAATAACCAATACGATCCAAACAGGTAAAGGTCCGCATGGATTTAGAATATCTTCTGATGATAAGTTTGCTTACATTGCTAATATGAGCGACATCACGGTTAGTGTAATCAATTTACAAACTTATGAGGAGGATAAAAAAATTGAAGTTGGCCAGGCACCAGTTACATCTGGTATTTCATCCGATGGCAAAATATTAGTAACCTCCCTCAATGCCGAAAACAAAGTAGCAATCGTTGATGTTGAAACAGGAGAAGTTGAAAAGGTGGATGTTGGCAAGGGACCTGCACAGGTATATATTCAATCAGACAATAAATATGTGTTTGTTGCGAATCAAGGTACCGAAGAAAACCCGTCGGATTCAATTACTAAAATAGACCTAACTAACAATCAAGTTGTAGCTACAATTAAAACGGGAAAAGGCTCCCATGGAGTTGTCACAAGTTCAGATAACAAGCTCGTTTACGTTACGAACATGTTTGATAACACAGTAAGTGTAATAGATAATGAAAAAAATGAAGTCATTGCAACAATTGATGTTGACAAAATTCCAAATGGAATAAGTGTAATGCCTTAAATATAAGCAAAAGTCCCGTGGGAATTCTTATATATAATTCCAAATATTTATTGTTTATTTGCGATACAACAAGCATTTATTTATAATGCGGAACATTTTATTGACAGAAAACGCTCCGAGTGTGAAAATCTCAAAGCGTTTTCTTTTTAACGTATTATTAAAATAAAGCATTCATTTTGTTGCAATAGAAAACTTAATTCTTTTACCTAGTTGTAAAAAGAATTAAAATCAATGAGGTTAATTTTATGGTCCTTGAATAGAAATGGGTCTTTTTTTCGATAATAATTCTCAGCAGCTAAACAAATAGACTCACACAATTTATCAATATTAACTCTAACAATTTTTGTTTTCATAATTTTAGAATTATTGCTAGCTTGGCTTGCCCAAGATAAACCAAATGAATCTGCTCCACCTACTGCTAATTCAAATTCATATGAATAGTAAAAATCTGCATCTTCTTTTTCTCCCCAGTTTTTTATATCCGAATTTCCATCATGTAAGAAAGAACAGCGTAATGAATAACACATTTTCCCTGTAAAATATGGATTTTTTGCTTTAGTGTAATCCTTTGTCCAACCAGTGTTATCTGCAAAATATTGGTTTACCCAATTATCAAACCAGGTTGCATATTGCTTTCCTACTTTACGATTTCCTTTGCTGTCTATAAAGTGTGGGTATTCAATTTTCCCACAAATATCAGGTAAAGTTAAGGATAATGCAAGTGCTGATAAATAACTTTTTTTGGTTAGAGCAAGGTGAATGTCCTTTATTTTATCTAACATTAATATCTCCTCAATTTTTTTAGAATCAGTTTCAAATTTCTTCATATCTGATCCCCATTTATTAAGTTATTTTTCTTCCATAAATCTTTTACATTAGCCTTACAATAACCTAGCTCTAATTGAACTAAAGATATCCGTTGCAAAAAGAAAAAAGCAATCATTTTCAATGACCACTTTATTTAACTCTTGCACATATTAGTTTTGACTAAATTCAATATAGTAAATTCATATATTCACTAAAGAAAATTAGGAATAATGTTTACTTATACCACTGGATTTTTATTAATTCCTCAAGTCCAATAAGTTAATGTATCTAATGCTCCTAGAACAATCATAATCCATCCAGCTGTCTTTTGTACAATAGTTCCAACCTTTCTACCTTTTTTCATAAATACACTTCCTAAATCAAAATACCATATAAGAAAAATGGCCAAAATTAATGGAATTGATGTTCCGATAGCAAAAATGCTTGGTAATACTGCCCCATACGGTGTTGATAAAACTATTGGCATTAAAGTAACAAAAAATAAAACAAACATAGTCGGACAGAATCCTAATGAAAAGCTAAATCCTATTAAAAAAGCACCTAACTTTCCTTTTTTGATAAATCGATCAGGTATTTTCCCTAATGAGATTGTCCACCCCATTTTGAAAAAACCAGCCAGATAAATCCCAACAAAAATTAAAATAGGACCAACTACTTTCCGAACCCAAGGAAAAATCACAGTTGAATTTGCTTGAAATTCCTGTCCCATTAACCATACCAAAAGCCCAAGGCCAGAAAACAAAACAATTTTTCCTAGTATAAAAAAGATCACTTCTTGCAATGCAAGCCTCTTTTGAACAGAGCTGTTACCGTAAATCATGATTGCCCCAAGATTTCCAGTAAACTGACATGGAACTAGAGCACCTACAAGGCCTAATAAAAATGCTGCAAGTACAGGTAAGCCTTCTACACTATAGAACATATTCCTAAATGGTGTACTTAGAAAATTACTAATCTCTGAAAGTATTTGATACATTTTTACAATTCACTCCTAGAATTCCTTGTAGCTTCATTTTTACTTTCTTACTAGCAACTTTTTTCTGCATTATCTTTCATAATAACAAAGAATTATGGAGAAATTGTGGAGAATTAAATGATATTTATATCATAAAGGATTCTGGACACAATAATTACGAAAGAATAAAAGGAGGACTTTGTATGGGAGTTTTATCTTCATCACCATCTAATATGGACGCTTGTATCGAAGAATGTTTAAGATGTATGAGAGCTTGTGAGGAATGTTTAACGGCTTGTTTGCAAGAACCCGATGTACAAGCCAGAGTGAAGTGTATTCAAACACTGCATGACTGTGTAGAAATTTGTTTAACAGCTGCACATTTTATGGCCGGTAATAGTTCTTACTCAGCTGCTGTTTGTAATATATGTGCGACGATATGTGAAGAATGTGCTAAACATTGTGGGATGTTTGAGGATCCACATTGTCGAGAGTGTGCAAATATCTGCGGAAGTTGTGCGGATATGTGTAGGAAAATGTCTGCTTAACTTACAATTTATTGCTTTAACTATTATTCGGTAAATCTAATTATTTAAATGCATGGATAGGTTGGATGCTTTTATTTTACTAGATAAATAAAAACAGAAAAGGGATTAGCAAATTTGCTGATCCCTTTATGAATTTTCAAAAGTTAGTAATATTTATTCAACTGATGAAAGTTCATCTTCTGTTACCCACATATGATTCGTTATCTGTTCTCCTGTTTTTGTATCAGTGAAATCTACCATATAAACAGTTGTTTGTTTGGCAGTATCAATAGTTGCAGTAGCACCTTTCATACCTTCCATGTGTTCTGCATTTAATAAGACTTCATCACCTGGTTTATAGGGTTCAACACCAGCATTTTCAAGTTCCTCATGAACCACCCATTTATGGTCCTCTACTGGTTCACCACCATTTGTTGGAGTATATGTAACCGAATAGACTGTTGTATCAAAAGCACCCGAAACTGTTGCCTCGGCCCCATCCATCCCTGGCATATGTTCCGCATGCATCATCACTTTACTACCAACTGGGTAGGTTGGATTTTCTGCATCCACTAAACCTTCTGGAACCTCGCCAGAACCAGAGTGATGCATGCCTGAATGATCCATTTCCTCAGTAGAATCAGATTCCTCTTCAGTTTTATCCATATTTTCATGAGTGTCAGATTCAGTATCTGCACTTTCATTTGGTGTTGCTTCATCATTGCCTGTACATGCTGCCAATAGGAAAACCAACAATAATGAAGCTAAGCCTAACAGTATTTTTTTGTTTTTCATCATTACCATCCTTTCAAACTTATTTAATGTCCATATTAAATTATCAATAAAATGTGCAGATTTTATGCAAATACGGTAGGACTTTTATAGTGTTTTTTAATAAATTTAAAAATGATTTAACATGGATATAAGGTTCCTTCCCCAGCTATTTATTACCGTACACCTCATTTAAAATTAAAACTAGAGTTTATGGCCTAAGTAGTACGAAGTAAAAAAACTTAGTAAGTAATATTACTAAAATGCCAGATGTGGAAGATACTGTTAATAAACTAAGTGAAAAAGTAGAGATCATAGAAGCATTAAAACCATTGTAGAACCTCTGCATAAATTTAGCTGAGAAAGAAGTGAAATTAAGCGAGGAAATTGATAAACTTAAAGAAGAGTTCAGTAAATATAAAATTAAATTAGAACGACAAGAAGATGCTATTTTTAACCTTGCCCGTTATGGTCGTTCAAATAAAGGATTATTTATGAATATCCTGAATACAGATTCAAGTAAAAGTAAATTGGTTTCAGAGGCTTTGAATGGGGTTTCTAATGATTATAAAATATATAATAATGAAATTGAAGGGCCTGATAACGTAGTTGATTTGGTCGAAAAGAAAAATATATTACCGAAACATACGTTATATAATCATTAGCCATCTAGGTATTTTCAATGACTTCTAAAGCCTCTTTTATTTATAGGAGGATAACTTATGAAACACGCTCCCCTAGCGTTTAGAATGCAACCTAAAACTATTGATCAAGTTATTGGACAAAAACATATTTTAAACAAAGGAAATCCCTTATATGAGATGGTCACAAGCGGCCATCTCTCTTCCGTAATTTTGTACGGTAGACCTGGGATTGGGAAAACGTCTATTGCAAGTGCGATTGCTGGTACGGCAAAACTACCATTTCGAAAATTAAATGCTGTCACTAATAATAAAAAAGACCTAGAAATCGTAGTAAATGAAGCAAAGATGATGAACAGTTCCATTGTTCTTTGTGTAGATGAGCTTCATAGATTTTCAAAAACACAAATCGAATACTTATTACCTTTTATCGAAAAAGGTGTCCTAATTTTAGTTGGTCTAACAAGTGAAAACCCATATCACAATATAAACCCTGCTATTAGATCTAGATGCGTTATTTTTGAATTAAATCCATTAACCGAGGAAGATATTAAATTTGGACTTAAGAGGGCAATAGAAGAAGATTTAAATGATTTAGCTGGTTCCACTATAGAAATTGACGAAGATGCTTTAAACGCACTTTCTAGCTTCTCTGGGGGAGATATGAGGGCGGCCTTAAATTATTTAGAATTATCTTATCTAACAGCATCGGGTCAAGATGAGGATAAAATTAAAATAACATTAGATATCGTTAAGAAAGTTGCCCAAAAAAACAATATTCAAATAGACAAAGATGGAGATGGCCATTATAACACTTTAAGTGCATTTCATAAATCGATGCGTGGTGGAGACGTAGACGCAAGCTTACTTTATCTAGCAATGTTGCTTGAAGCCGGAGATTTAAAAGGAATATACAGGCGAATTATATGTGTTTGTTATGAAGATGTAGGTTTAGCAAAAAATATGGGTGAAAAAGTACTGGCTGGAATCCAAGCAGCCGAAATGTTAGGACTAAGAGAAGGAAGAATACCATTAGCAAATTTGGTCATAGAATTATGTCTTAGCCCTAAATCAAACCACGCTATACTTGCAATTGATAGGGCAATTGATTTTGTACGCTCCGGTAAAGCTATTAATATACCCAAACATTTAAAAGATGCCCATTATGAAGGTGCAAAAAATCTTGGAAATGGAATTGGTTACATATATCCTCACGATCATTCTATTGGTAAATTTGGTGGCTGGGTTCCTCAACAGTATCTTCCAGATAATATTATTGAAACAAGGTTCTATCAACCAGATGAAATTGGACAAGAAGAAATGCTAAAAAGGCTTAATACGAAATTTAAAAATGAACAAATTAGACAGATAAAAGAACAAAGAACAAATAAGTAAATCTTTGCTCCAATTACGATAGTCAGTTCAAGAATCAGCCTAAGATAATTTTAATAATGAGTAACTGAAAACGTAAAATGTTGCCCAAAAAAGAATTTGGATAATCCAAATTCTTTTTTGGGCAACATTTTTTCCCCCTCATACTCTGTCACGAGAATCTTTTCCAAAAGTCCTTCACATCTTTAAACTCAATATCTTTATTGTTAAAAGTATTCATAACAGCATCCATTTCAATTGGACTAAAATAATAATATTTAACTTTTGAAATCTCAATATTATTATTTATAGCATCAAAAATGTGATTATCATTAAAAACAGACAATCCCAATATCGATATTTCACCATTTACTTTAGATAAGTCATAAAGTGATCTATTTTCTAGTACGGATAACGACTCATCATTACTTTTCAATTGTATTGATTCCGCAAGATTTCTCAATATTTTATTATCAGAACTCTTCCAATCATTAACCTCTTTCCATATTTCTGGTTTTTCTTTAAGGCCTTTATTAAATTTTTCTAATGCCACATTTGCTTGAATTGGTTGTTCCAAAACAAATTTTTTGTCATTGCCTGAATATGTTGTAAGAGCATCTGAATAAAGGTGGATGAATTTGTTATTTATATTTGTATCTTTATAAGGGCTATCTGATAATTTATTTCTAAAACTTTCAGGGTTATAAACTTCTGCTAATTGATGGAATGAACCGTGCAAATACTGAACGGTTCTATCTGTTGCCTTTTCAATATTCCAATCATAGTTAGTAGTAAAAAGATTCTCGAATTCTTTTAAAAATGCAATAAAATCTTTGGGATAATTCCGGTGTATTTCTTGTATTTTACTGTTGTTATAGATTGAGTCAATAAAAAATAGCCGTAGAGATTCCTTAATATTAAACCTATCTGGATTTACTATTTTTTCCTTATTGCATACTAAAAAATTCAATAAAAAATAATCTTCAAATCCTATCTGATGAACTTTTGCCTTATTAGCTATGCCTTTATATCTTTCTATAAAGAATGTTAATGATTTTTTCATATCTAAGGTATTCGTGTATTTGTCATATTGACCATTCACAACACCAGGTATAATGCTATGTAGGTAAAATAACCAATCTTTTACTTCTCTAGGATAAATCTCCGAGGGAAAATCCTTTGTATTTATATTGTTTATAGCTCGCTTTATTATTCTATCGTTAAAGTACTCTTTTCCCCCAAATTGAATTGTTACTCCATTCCCTATCAGGATATTTTGCATTTCCCCTTTTGATTCTCCCCACTAATATATACTCTGTATAAAAATTATAATACTTTGCATTGCACCATATATAAAATATCTCAATTAATAAGTTAGGACATATAATCGTTTAGTTATTTCATCACGTATCATTTTATTTATTTCTCTTAGGTTATTATATTTTTCCAACGTATTCTTTTTAGCCAATATTATTTCTTGTTTAACGGATTCCCTATTTTCTATCTCTAAGTTATTAATTAATTGATCCAGCCTATGAGTAAAATAAGATTCCTTATCATCACTATTTAAATTAGAAAACACACCCTTTAAGTCAAGACGAGATCTTAGTTCTGATGGCAGTTTTTCTTTGAATGAATTTTGATTTAAATTAGAAGTGAAAAAGATTATATACCCATTTAAATTGAATACTTCACCTAAAGAGTTGGTAAAGCTTCCCTCTTCTAAAAGTTCCAGAAAGAAATCAAATACCTTATTATCGGCTCTATCAAATTCATCTATTAAAATAATTCCCACGGGACTTTTCTTTATTTTTTTAGGTAATTCTCCATCTTCACTTCCAACATAACCTCTTGGGCTTCCTATCAAGCTATTTAAGGAATCCTTACTACTATAATTTCCAAAATTAATTTTAATTAAGGGAGGTTTATCGTCAAGAAAATGGTGAATGCTTCTAGCGAACTCAGTTTTTCCAACTCCAGAAGGACCAAGTAAAAAAACGGATAAAATTTTGTGATCTCCGATTCCATTAAATATCTTAAAACTTCGAACCTTTTCAATAAAAGCCTTTTTAAAATCATTATGGCCGATTATTGTTTCATCAAGGTGTTCATACAATTCCTGTATTCCATCATTAGTTAAATTAATGATTTTTTTAGTTTTTGGAAATTGTGTTTCATTTTTTTCCCCTAGTTCGCTACTTTCATTAGAAGAATAGTTTTCCAACGCTTTGATTTCATCAAAAGTATAATATAGGATATCCAAGGTATCTTCTGCGTAATCTTCTTCCACGATAAGAGAAATTCCTCCATCAATAATTGTTTTCAAATACTTTTCGAAATTGTAAACTGATTCTTCATTTTTCTTTAAATATAGGATTGCTGATGTTATATCAATCTCTATATTTTGTTCATCTTCGAAGTATTCTTCTAATTGAGAATTAGATGTAACCTGGGAGAGACTGATCAATTTAATCCCTTGTTTTTCTTTATCTTCATACAAATTATTAAAATATTTCTTTGAATACGTATAAATTGTTTGTCGTGACATTAGATTCGCCTACCTTAGTGTTTATGATTATTTCCAAGGTGTGATTTTTCTTAACCATCTTTTAAATCTGCTTTCATTTACCAGGGGTTCTTCTTTAAAATTGATTTCCTGAACGATAGCAATTACATCAACAAAGTGCAGTAATCGCTCTTTATTTTTGGGATTATTAATAGGGTTGTCTACTTGGCTTTGATCAGAGATAATGAATTCATCATCTTCATCTTCTTCATCATTACTTGTTGAATTTTCATCTACTTTGTTAGTCAAATAGTTAAATGTATTTTTTATGGCGTTTAATTTAACTTCACCCTTATAAATCCCAATAACACTAACATCGCCAATCAGAATATCATCGATGTTATATTCATTTTCAAATTCATTATCAATATTCATTGGTATCTTTAGAACAAATTCCTTATTTCCATTTTTACCTTTTAGTAAATAAGCATAATCTTTCAATATCGAGTCAATTAGATTATTAACATCATATTCTTCAACGGTTACACCTTTTAATAATCCATTATTCAACATTTTTAATTGTCTTATTTCTTCTTCATTATGTAGAGATAATTGAGACTTATTCAATTTGAATAGATCTCCCTCTTTTAATCCCTCTACAGAATCCACAGCATTACTTTTCTGTATTACTTTAGATAAATAAATTGATTTCGTAGTTTTCACTTCAATTATTTCGCGAAGGGTTAAGCTATTAATGCTTTTCCCACCTATATTTATTTTCAGATTCCCGTTATTTTTTCCCGGTATTGTCCCAGATAAGCCGGCATTAATCGATTCATTTTTTTCTTTGCTGTTCAGCTTTTCTCTTTCTATAGTTGTGGTTACTGTATTATCTATAATCATTGCGATTTCATACGCTTTTGATAAATTTAAATAATAAATATTAAAATTCATTTGGATACTCCAATCGTAAAATAATTGAGTCAAATGAAAATACCATAGTCACAGACATTGACTATGGCTATTTCGATTTCCTTTAATTCACTTTTTATGAACCGGTAAACTCCTCAGTATTTCGATTGATACCATCAATTACTTGAATAATTTTTCTTACATCATCGATGCTGTCTTTGAAAAGTTCTGAAATACTTCCAAGGGATCGGAAAGGATCTTCTTGCAAAACTTTCTTTTCTAGCATTCCGTTTTTCACAACAAAATCTATAATAAGTTTTACAAATTTGATTTGGTTAACATTAAGCCTTTCTTCCGATAAAAATTCAGAAAAAGCCTCATTAGCAGCTGTTTGGTCTAAACCAACAATTTGTCTCACTAATTTTGTGATAGGGGTTTCTCCAAATTCCTTTGTGTATTCCTCCTGAGTCCCTAGTTCTTTCCACAAGATTTCTTCCAGTGTTTGAACGTCTTGTGCAGTTAGTGGTTTATTGTTTCGCAATTTATAAATAGCTGTTTGGTCTAGATGATCTTTTAGATATTGACTAACTTTCTTTCGGTAATTTTGAAGATTGTTGGCCGTATAAATTGCTGTTTCTTCCATACCGATAATATTGAAGTCATCTTTGAAATTTGTATAATAATTTTTTTGATGTTCTTTTTCCAGAAATTTTACTAGTTCCCGGATTACCTTTCTTACTTCATCTAATTCACAAATACTAGCTTCTTCCCAAAAATCTTCAGATTGAACTTTGATAAGAATATCTCTTTGTGCAATAATTTGTGGAATAGTCCCCAGCTTCGAAAGTTGTTCTGCTGTTTCAACAACGCTTGTAATTGGCCTACTCGCGTTCCTACCTGTCAAATTAGCAAGCTGAATTGTGTACATTACATTGTCAAATCTTTTAGCGAGTTCGTCATCTGTAATTGATATGATCAATGGAGTAATGTGCTCTTGTATCTCATTAACATTCAATACTGATAGGGCTTCCCAATTTGAATGATTTTTATATTTATGAACAAATTGTAAATTCATTCTTACTCGGAAGTTTTCTTCATTTAGTCTATGAATTTCTTGGTAAACATCTTCAATAAGATTATTTCTGTAGAAAATATATTCTTCCTCTTGGTAATCTAAAGCTTGAAGTTCTCTAATAATTTCCACTTTAAGATTAAATATCCGTTCAGTAAGTCCTATAGCAGACTTTCCTTCAACACCTTTTTGATTCGCACGGAAAAATTCAAAATTACGCAAATAATCAAATACCAAAAAGTATTTTTTGTCTTCCCCTATTCCGAATAAATCTGGACTTAGCCGGGTACCACGGCCAATCATCTGCCAAAATTTTGATTTAGACCGGACCTTTTTGAAAAACACCAAATTTACAACCTGTGGAATATCTACTCCTGTATCAAGCATATCTACGGAAACAGCAATTTGAGGGTATTTTTCATTTGTTGAAAAATCATCTATCAGTATTTGAACATAGTTAACACTAAAATCGATTTGTGCTGCAAACTTTCCTTTATACTCAGGATATAAAGCATTAAAACGTTCAACAATTCGTTTAGCGTGCTTGGAATTATTTGCAAAAATAATTGTCTTTCCAAGCTTATCTCCACCCTCGATTTTAATGCCGTTTGTCATTAAATCATTCAATACTTGATCAATAGTATTGTCATTAAACAGCCATTGATTTATTGCTGAATTGCTAATAATTTCTCCTTCCTGTTCATCGAATGTTTCTTCATATTGTTCTTTTTCTTCTTCTGAGAGTTCATCATAACGGAGTCCATCATCTAGAATCTTAGAAACGGACTCTTTTGTACGATACTCAACAAGATACCCATCCTTTACAGCTTGTTCAAGCTCATAAGCATACGTAGGAGTACCCGTTTCTAAACCAAAAATATCATAGGTGTTCTTATCAATTTCGTCTTTTGGAGTTGCTGTAAGTCCAAGTAATATTCCGTCAAAGTAATCAAAAATAGACTTGTATTTTTTGTAAATACTCCTATGACTTTCATCGATAATAATAAGCTGAAAATGGCCAGGAGTAAAAAGCTTTTTACCATCCTTTCGTTTTGTATCAATAGCATTCATCATAGTAGGATAAGTAGAAAAGACCATTCTACTTAACTCTGGATTATCTTTGTTATCTAACAAATTGCACAATGTCATATAAGGAAGTTGATTATTAAAATTCTTCTTAGCTTGAAGTACTAGGGCAGTCCTATCAGCTAAAAACAACACATTTTTCACCCAGTTATGGCGAACCAATACATCTACTAAAGAAACAGCAGTTCTAGTTTTCCCACTCCCAGTTGCCATAACAAGAAGTGCTTTACGTTGTTTAGCTTCTAAGGCCTCTGATACGGCGAAAATGGCTTCTTTTTGATAATAACGGTTGGAGATCTCATCTTTTATTTCAATGTCTTTTAAGGGCTTTTTTATGGTCCTATGGTCTATTAAAAGTTGGAGATCTGGTTTTGTATAAAATCCCGACACTTTTCGTTCCGGATAAAAAGTATCGTCCCACAACTGAATATCAAAACCATTGGTATAGAATATTATTGGTCTTTGTCCATGCATTTGTTCAATGCAATCTGCATAGAGTTTTGCTTGCTGTTTACCTTTGTTTGCATCAGCAGAAGTTCTTTTTGCCTCCACAACAGCAATTGGTTTACCATTGTCTCCAAGTAAAACATAATCCACGAAACCAATCCCTTGGTTATTAGGCATTCCAGTTACCTGGTACTCCTCGATAACGTCTCTTCGAAATTCCCAACCTGCCATTTTCAGTTCAAGGTCAATATATATCTTTCTTGTTTCGAATTCTGATATTTCTTCGACTTGGAAATCATAATTTTGAGTATTAGAAAAGCGAGTCTTTGTCAATTTCTTTCTAAGACTTGCATTTTCATTCATTATTTCTTCTAACTTACGATCCTTCGAGCTTAGCTTTTCATACAAGTCTTTATATTCTTCAGGTCTTCTACGTGGTTCTTCGCCAGTTAAAAGGAGGTCTTCCTTGAATTTTGATTCTGAATATTTATCTGAATAACAGTAATCTAGCCAATCAACAAATTGATGGAGATTATGTAAAGCTAATACAGCTTCATCTCGAGTAATCGTGGAATTTGTATGTGCAGCAACATTCCCTAATTTCACAATGTACTTTAGCAACGGGAATAAATTTTCATCAATCACTGTTAAAAATGTTCGCTCGTGTATTAGGCTTGAAAGATTATCTTGGTATGGCAACTTTAACTCACTATCCGAACTATACAACCATTTAACAGCTAATTCCATCGCACGGCGTGTCAATATCGCACACGTTGCAGGACTTACTTGAAGGCTTTTTTCAGCCTCCAAGCAAGCATTTGTAAAGCTACTAAATTGAGATTGCTCCTTTAAAAACTCAAAATTGGCTAACAAGTATATCCCCCCTTGGGTTACGTTCTTGTTATGTAAAATCTAGGTTGTTAATCATTAAATATTTCTCCATTAAAAGCTAATTTCAATAAAGCATTGTAACTAGTTTCAAGTTGTAAAAGACTATCTTGTAATTGTTTTTTTTCGTATTCAATTTTACTCACTATGTTTTCAAATTTAGTTTGAAAATCAATTGGAGGAACGTTAATTACAAGTTCACCAAGTATTTTTAAGTTTATATTTTTTTGAGCCGATTCCGGTGCATTAGCTTCAATTATTTTTTGAAAGAAGGTAAACCAATAATGGACATAAATATTAGAAATTTTTATTTTGGGAATAAATGCTACAACACTATCTGGAAAACACGCATCAAAGGAAAGGATTCCTGTTTGAGCTATATTAGCAGCGATAGTAATGCATAAAGTTCCTTTTGGCCATAGTTTACTTTGTTTTAGTCCAAATTCAGAGTAGGTTTGATTGTATTTAGAAATGAATAGATTTTGTTTTCCTATATTCCCAGTTTGTATAAGAGGATATGGACCATTTAGTAATTCGGGTGCATTTCTAGGTCTATGCTTTGAAAGTCCCCTCTTTAAATCACCTGCTTCAGATAGTTTCAGTTCTTTCCAATTTTTTTCATTACTTACCGGATCACCAAACATTTCTAAAAAAACACTTTGTGTAAGATTTGATAATGCTAAAATTTGAGCTTTTCGTTTATCAATAATGGATTTATTTAAATTAAGTAATTTTATTATTTCTTTTTGAGTATTAATTGAATAATTAGGGATTCCAACGTTTTTTAGGATAGAAATAGAAATATTCGGTTGTGCACCTCCAACACCTTTTAAGACTAGTTCTTCTTTAATACTACAAAAAAAGTAGTAGAGGAATTCTGGTAATATTTTTTCATTTGGTTTGAACGCTGCACAAGCTTGATTTGTAGCTGCATCGATAGAAAGGATAGAGCAATTACCTATGGTCGCACCATACATAGCAATAAGAACAGTATCCTTTGGAAAGATTTTAGCTGATGATTTCTCTATTGCTTTTTCTGTTATATACTCACTTGCCGATGAAAGATACATATTCTTCAAATCACCGGTTTTTATCCAAGGAATATTACCATCTATATAAAAATCAGGCACTTTCCTTGAAGGAGTTCCACCAGATGCTATATTGTAAAAATGTGATAATTTCTCATAATCATTTTTCATTGGATTTACTTCTTTCTATTATTTCAGTTAATTCAGTTAGCCCTATCAAAATTTCTTTTTCTAATTTATTTATGTTGGATAAAATTACCTTTGGCTTTTCATATTCTACTTCCTCGTATTGGATCTCTCTATATTTACCGATTGATAAATCATATCCATTATCCCTGATCTCATCTACCGAAACGAAAAATGATTGATCAGTTCTTTTTCTTTCATTCTCAGCTCCGATGTGCTCGTATCTATTTAAAATATCAGGAATGTCGTTAGCCTCAATTGGGTTTCTTTTATCATCTAACGAATATCCATCGCTTTTCATATCGTAGAACCAGACATTATCGGTTCCACCAGAACTAGTTTTTGTAAATATCATAATTGCAGAAGATACTCCTGCATATGGCTTAAAAACGCCACTAGGCATCGATATAATTGCTTCTAGCTTATGATTGTCAACAATCTCTTGACGAATTGATTTATGTGCATTTGAAGTCCCAAAGAGTACCCCGTCAGGTACAATTGATGCACATCGACCACCCTTTTTTAACATCCGTAAAAATAAAGCTAAGAAGAGAAGTTCTGTTTTCTTAGTTTTTGTCATTTTTAGTAAATCATCTGAAACAGACTCATAATCTAATGATCCTTTAAAAGGGGGATTTGCAAGAACAAGAGTAAATTGTTCAATGTCTTTGTTCTGTTCGGACAAACTATCTCGATAAGCAATATTCGGATTATCAACCCCGTGTAACATCATATTCATAGCTCCAATCCGGAGCATAGTACTGTCCATTTCAAAACCGTGGAACATACCTTGATTGTAATGTTCCTTTAAAACAGGATCTAAGAATAGGTCACTATGTTTTTCTTTCAAATATTCCCCAGATGAGACTAGGAATCCAGCAGAACCAGCAGCAGGATCAACAATAATATCTTGTGGTGTCGGTTTCATTAAACGAACTATCATATCGATGATATGTCGTGGAGTCCGAAATTGCCCGTTCGTCCCTGCCGTTGATAGCTTCGAAAGTAAGTATTCATAAAGATCACCTAACGTATCTTTCTTACCAGTATTGTTACTTGATTGCAATAGGCCACTTATTCCTGCAACAACTCTTGCAAGTAATGATGGAGTAGGTATCACAAAAATTGCATCTTTTAGAAAATATGAGTATACAGACTCTTCTCCACCCATAGATTTAATAAAAGGAAAGACCTCTGCCGTCATCACTTCATACATTTGTTCAGGCCCCATATTAGAAAAAATAGACCAACGGAGCTGCGGCTTATCTTCCGGGAATAATCCCTCATATGGTAAACCTAATAATTCAGCATCCATTTCTCTTTCTTTTTCTTTCTCATCTAAACCCTTAATATATAAAAGGTATGTAAATTGTTCTATGACCGTCAATGGATTTGTAATACCACCAGTCCAAAAAGTTTCCCAGATTTTATCTACCTTATTTCTTAATTCACCCGTAATCATATTTACACCTCTAATTGCAATAGTAAAAAAATCTCATTCAGAGATCCCCTTAAACCTAATTATACTACAATATGACTAGTTTAATTTGGAAAATTAAATTAGTCATATTTATCATCTAAAATATAATGGTTAAATTTTTTGATTGTTATTTTTTCTTAAAAAGACAACTTAATAATTTGAAATTTTAAATTAGAATTAATAATATTGAATTACGATTAGAGTAGCAAATACAATCCTAGCCAGATTGCCATTTGTTACAAAAAGGATCGCTGATTTCAGCGATCCTTTTTTCATTCCATATTCTTTATTAAGCATTCAACAAAATTCTTATAACTTCCACTTCCAAGCTAATTTAATATAAATGGTTTAGTAAAATCAACACAAAAATAATAGATTAATACGGGAATAATAAAGCACTTCGTGATTTAATCACTTTTATTAATTATTTTTATTTGACCATCAGCGTAATGGTTAACCATTTGACCATTTTCATTTATATAAACAATTAGCCCTTTATCTCCAAGTACTTTATATGATTCGTATAAGGCAGATGCACCAGTTAATGAAAGTGCAAACTGTAATTCGTCTTTAATTTCTTGTTAGAAATGTTGTGAAGGGGTAACTTTGCTCGTCTAGCAACCTACATTATTTCTTTCAACAGATTATATTCTTCCTTTGTATAATTGAATTCCTTCTTATCTGAAGATGCTCGAAGGATAATGGATAAGCAAAAGAAGTCCGGTTCATGCTAATAAAGGGTTCCGTTTTGAGGTGCTTTTTCAAAAAAAACAGCTCAAATGACAACTAAATTGCCATAGAAAATGGCAGAATAAAAGCAAAAAACTCGTCTATCTTTGGACGGGTTTTTTTATTAAAAAATGAGACTTTAAATAAGGAGGAATATTTTTTTAAATTCATTCAAGTATCCACTTGAATAATATTGAAAAAGGAGTATACTATATTCAAGCGAACATTTGAATGAGAATGGAGTGAGAAAATGAACAAGAAAGATACTTGTGAGATTTATTGTTATGACGAAGAAAAGGTCAATCGAATACAAGGGGATTTACAAGCGGTTGATATTGTTAGTGTTGCCCAAATGTTAAAAGCGATTGCTGATGAAAATAGAGCAAAAATTACCTATGCATTATGTCAAGATGAAGAGTTATGTGTGTGTGATATAGCAAATATTGTAGGTGCCACAGTTGCAAATGCATCCCATCACTTGCGAACTCTTCATAAGCAAGGTGTTGTGAAGTTTCGAAAAGAAGGAAAACTCGCGTTTTATTCGTTAGATGATGAACACATTAGACAGATTATGATGATTGCATTAGCACATAAGAAAGAGGTGAAGGTAAATGGCTGATCAACAAGCTAAACTATCTGAAAAAGAAATGAAAGCCTATCGAGTTCAAGGATTTACTTGTACCAACTGTGCTGCCATTTTTGAAAATAATGTTAAAGAATTACCAGGTGTTCAGGATGCGAAAGTAAACTTTGGAGCATCTAAAGTTTATGTTAAAGGTACAACAACAATTGAAGAATTAGAAAAAGCTGGAGGATTTGAAAATTTAAAGATCCGGGATGAAAAAGAACAAAGAGTTGAACGTGAACCTTTCTGGAAGCAAAAAGAAAACATTAAGGTATATATTTCAGCGATATTGCTTGTTATTAGTTGGTTTTTAGGGGAGCAATACGGTGAGGAACATTTACTACCTACTATTGGATACGCAGCTTCTATCCTAATTGGCGGATATTCGTTATTTATTAAAGGGATTAAGAATTTAAGCAGATTACAGTTCGATATGAATACCCTAATGACCATTGCGATTATTGGAGCTGCAATAATTGGTGAATGGGGCGAAGGAGCAACCGTTGTTATCCTATTTGCTATCAGTGAAGCATTAGAGCGTTATTCGATGGATAAAGCTCGCCAATCCATTGAATCATTGATGGATATTGCACCAAAAGAAGCATTAATTCGTCGTGGGAATGAAGAAATGATGGTCCACGTTGATGATATTCAAGTCGGAGATATTATGATCGTAAAGCCTGGTCAAAAATTGGCGATGGATGGATTAGTTGTTAAAGGTACATCTACGTTAAACCAGGCTGCCATTACAGGTGAAAGTGTTCCAGTAACAAAAACAATTGATGATGAAGTCTTTGCAGGAACTTTGAATGAAGAAGGATTGCTCGAAGTTAAAGTAACAAAACGAGTAGAAGACACCACCCTTTCAAAGATTATTCATCTTGTAGAAGAAGCTCAGGCAGAACGAGCACCTTCTCAGGCGTTTGTTGATAAATTTGCGAAATACTATACACCAGCGATTGTGATTTTGGCTCTTTTAATTGCTGTTGTTCCTCCATTACTATTTGGTGGGGATTGGAGCGAATGGATTTATCAAGGTTTAGCTGTATTAGTAGTTGGTTGTCCGTGTGCCTTGGTTGTTTCCACTCCTGTTTCAATTGTTACTGCAATAGGAAATGCAGCGAAAAATGGTGTTTTGATAAAAGGTGGTATTCATTTAGAAGAAGCTGGAGCTCTTAAAGCTATTGCTTTTGATAAAACAGGAACATTAACAAAAGGTGTTCCAGCTGTAACCGACATCGTGACGTATGCTGAAAATGAAAATGAATTGATGACAATAACGGCAGCCATTGAAAAAGGCTCACAACATCCACTTGCTTCAGCGATTATGAGAAAAGCAGAAGAAAATGGTTTGAACTTTAATGCTGTGACCGTCGAAGAGTTCCAATCTATTACTGGTAAAGGTGTAAAAGCCAAAGTAAATAATGAAATGTATTATGTAGGAAGTCCAAATCTTTTCGAGGAATTACACGGAAGCATTGAAAGTGTTAGAAAACAAATGATTGCTGAAATGCAAACTCAAGGGAAAACCGTGATGGTACTAGGAACGGAAAGAGAAATCCTTTCGTTAATTGCCGTAGCAGATGAAATGAGAGAAACATCAAAAACTGTAATCAGTAAATTGAACAATATGGGAATTGAAACAGTAATGCTGACTGGTGATAACCAACGTACAGCAACCTCCATCGGGAAACAAGTGGGTGTTTCTGATATTAAAGCTGATTTATTACCAGAAGATAAGCTAAATTTCATTAAAGAACTTCGTGGTAAACATCAAAGCGTGGCAATGGTTGGAGATGGTGTGAATGATGCTCCAGCACTTGCAGCTTCCACTGTTGGTGTAGCAATGGGTGGTGCTGGGACTGATACAGCGTTAGAAACGGCTGATATTGCGTTAATGTCTGATGATTTAAGCAAATTGCCATATACAATAAAATTGAGCCGTAAGGCATTAGCTATCATCAAGCAAAACATTACCTTCTCTTTAGCAATTAAATTAGTAGCCTTACTGTTAGTTATGCCTGGTTGGTTAACACTATGGATCGCGATATTTGCCGATATGGGAGCGACATTGCTTGTAACATTAAACAGCTTACGATTATTGAAGGTAAAAGAATAAAAGTAAATATTAGTTGAAATAAAAAAAGGCCAGAAGTGGCCTTTTTTTGTGCAACAAATGACAATCAGGCTAAGATTGTATTCGCCAACACTAGTCGTAAATTTATTATCCCCTTGTTTAACATCGAATACACAAAGAACGTGTTCTATCTAAAATAAATAATATCTTCCCAATTATATACTTTATCTACAATTCCAATTCTTTGTGCCGGAGTTGCCAATTCCCCATAAGCCTTATAAGGCATACAAAAGTTGTAATATGTTCTTAAGATAGTTATAGCATACTGGGCATACTTAGGATTGAAGTTGGAATAGATATAACTCTTACCATCTCCCCTAGAAGTAACTAATGGTCTTTCTAATATAGAAATTCTTCTGCGAATTTGATTAATGAATGTAACAGTTGATTTATTATTTACTTTTTGTATCATTCTAGCAAGGTCTTCAGGTTCCAAAGAACTCACATCTGTTGTACAGCAACGGTTGCGTATCCAGTATCCTTAAATGGAAGTGGATGTACAATAGGGTTTTGATCCCATTTGCGAACAAATCTTCCGTCTTTTTCAACTTCAGCGTAAAATTTGTGATGCTTCAATTCTTCGGCAAGCATTAATCTAGCTAATCTAGTAATGTTTTTGTCTTCGATATTCGAGTTTAATGCCCAATTTCTTATTACAGCTCTTGAATCTTTGTAATCTTCCATCGACTCACGTAAAGATTTACTTTTATCAATTTTATAAATGAAATGGTGTAAATCGTTCAATTTAACCTCTCTTGAAAACACCCTCATTACTGAAATAATTGATGAATCCTGGTCTGATGAAAATCGCCATTCTTTTGCATTTAATATTTGTTTTAAGTGCCAAAAATGAGCAACGGTTGTGTAGGTAGAATTAGTGTGTAAACCATCTATGTAATTGGATCTCCGGAAAAATTCCTCTCGTTCTCTTTGGTATTCGTTAATCGTTTGCGTGTCGAACTCTGTTGGAGGCTGAGGAGCATATGGAAATCTTAGGTGTCCATATTTTTAGCGAAGGTATGCAAATGATCATCTTTATACATTTTTGTGTGCTCATTGATGTCGTCTAAGGTAATATCCCAATCGTAAGCGACATCTGATCTAAAAACATACCTAGATAATATATCACTACTGATAATAACTTGCGTTGGGAACTGTTTTTCTTCCTGCTCTAAAAGATATTTTGAACCAGCATTTTTCTTGCGTACGTTGTTTAATAAATAACCCATCTTATCAGTATTAATCCACAGCTCTTTAAATTCTTTGTCCCTCAACTTTGTTTCGTGCCTCGCTTGAAACTCAAGGCACTTTTTGTAGAGCCATTCCAACTTGTGATAATAAGTTTGTGCTCCTATATCCAAGATTTCAATCACTCTATTTACAGGAGTTCTATTTGTGATTAATTCAGCAAATAAAGGTAATATATCGTTTCTTTTTTGATGATAAGTTGTACTTTCTATTGTGGAAGGCAATACATTAGTGATTTTCTTGCAGCATTTACATTGATATTTTTGAGAATTGCCGCTACTTTTCCCACATCTTCTAAATGCTTCTTTTTGATTGAAAGGTGTTAATTCTGATGTTTCACAACCTTCTTTATGAAAGTTATATTCAGGTTCCATTGGTAGAACTGAATTAACTTCAGTTAGTCTTCTAATTTCTTCAGCGATAGCCCAATTAGACATCGCATAATTCCCGCAATTCCAAACTGCTCCAACACTAGGTGTTACTGGATTAGAAATGAGCCTAGATTCGGTGCCAGATTTTGCGAGTGCCGATTTGTATCTTTTAGGCTTACCTTTTAATTCGTATTGAACTTGAGGCATTCCGAAGTTACTGCAATAAGGGTTAATACAGCTATTCATTTGAATGGTATATTCTTGGTCTTTGTACCTTATGGTAACAGGTTCGAATAGAGCATTACGGTATTTAGTTGCAAAACGATTATCCGGTAATAATGAGTAGTTCTTTTCTCTTTCTAAACGTTCTTCCTCGGAAACAGGAACAATTACATCAAAGATATTATCCATTTTATTTGTTAATCTTTTTAACTTTGCCATCTTATGCTTCCTCACTAAGGGCTAATTGTTGCACTATCCTCTTATTTCGACGTTTTTGATTTATCCAATCGATAAAATTTTGGTCATCTAAGAGGTTCTTCAAGAAGATATCAACAACCTCATCTTCTGTGTAACCTGTATAATCAGCGTAATGTTTTACAGTTAATTTCGTGTGTTCTGAAACACGCCAGTCGGCTTTTTTCTCTAATCTCTTTTTAGGTTCAATGAATTGCATAATGACCTCCTAAATGACAATAAATTTGACACTATAATTGGCATCGAGTTTTCATTGTACAACAAGTATTGTCCAAAGTGGAAAACTCTAAACTTTATGGTGTCAAAATTAATCAAAAAGTTTAATAAACCTTGATATAACAAGAAAATGACGTATGCCAATTCATACGTCATTTCTTATGTTATTTATTAAGAAAGCACCTCAAAACGGAACCCTTTATTCATGCTAATTGGACTTCTTTTACATTGTTAATTTTCAGCTCGAAAACTGAACACGTTTAAGAAAAACCTGTATCGTCTATTTATTACACTTTTTTTCGAAATTCTTTCGGAAAACTCCCTTTCACTAAATTTTATTGAAACTCCAGATTTGTTTGGCCATAACTGACAGCTGTTTACTTCTACTTTCAATTTCTTCAAAAGTCCACTTTTTTTTCTTACAAATTTCTTTCGTCAACAAAATATTAGACTGAGAATATCTTTGTTTTTTTTCATCAAAAGGGTTATTTGAAGCACCAATGTTTAATTCACTACCTAAAAGAGTTAGGTTTCCAATACGATTTACAAATAGTTGATGTTCATTAACTCTTGATCCTAACTCTTTTTCCCAGGTTCTTACACTTCCTTTTGATCTTTTACTTAACTCGCGAGGCATTATATGTTCAATATGGACATCAGTTCTGGAATTAATCATTTTTTCCTTTGTGTTATTTGTTAAAGTATTTTCAATCATTTCCAGTATATATTTTGTCTGTGATGACCTAGTGAAGTCCCTGCTATGGAAACTTATGTAGAACTCGGTATCACTTGGGGTTCTCTTTTTTAAATAGTCAATTATATAAGCAACCGGATCTTCTTTATCAAAAGATTCGAGTGCCAAGTGATTATAAATCCTATCGATGTCCCTTGTAGAGATATTACATATACTTCTTCTGAGTGTGAAAACTTCAATTGCTTTTAAAATTCTCATTAGTTGCTCACTCTTAAGATCCATTGATAGGCACCTTATAAGTAAGGGATAACAAGTCGTTGCTTCAATACGAACCAAGGTTTTCAACCTTTCATCTACTTCTTTTACACCCAATATTCCATTATACAACTTTACATATAATTCCGATTTAAGCAAGATATCATCTACAAGGTTTAAAATATTCTCGGTATTATCAATGAGTTTTTGAAATCTCATATACAATTTTGGAATTGGAACTATACCGTATTCAATTGAAAATAAATAGTGCCTAAAAAACCGAACTTTATCATGCCTGACAGATTCTATTTCTTCAACATTTTCAATAATTTTGTCCCATACCTCTATGCATTCTTCTAACGTGGATTCATTAGAAGCAATTTTACTTAAAAGATAATTCTTTATTAAATCCACTGAAGAAAGAGATAATCCGCGATTATTTAAAGTTTCAAACAGCCTAAATGCATCATAATATGAATCGGTTACCATTAATACAAGATCAAACGACTCCAATAATCTCGTATAAACATTCTGCCATTTAACCCCTTTTTCCTGAAGCTTTTCTTTAAAAAAGAAATATGCTTGGATTATTTTCTCTGTTTTAGCCTCTTCCTTAGTTACCCTTTTCTCCACTAATCTTTTAAAAACCTTATTGTCTTTTCTACCCAGAATTAGTTTGGCTTCCTTTTCATCTATTGTTGAACTTTTTAAAAAGTAGGTATTTATATATCCAGCCCGATCCTCGTCAATTTCCTCAGCAATATCCCTGATAGCCGTTAATATAATTAAGGCAGTAGTAATACGTTGCTGGCCATCTACTACTTCGAAGTAACTAAACCCTTTTTTGCGTTCAGAACCAATCGTAATAACAGACCCTAAAAAATGGGTTTCTTCTCCTTCAAGCTTAATCAAATCCTCCCACAAATCATTCCACTGATCCTTCCCCCAATTATAGGTTCTTTGATAAAGGGGTACCCGGTAAACTTCATTAACACTTCCAAGCATTTTACCAATGCTTAGTCTCTTAGTATCAATAGACATAATTTTCACTCCTAATATTTGGCAATCAGCAATAATTCTATTATATGCGAATTCGCATATAACTAAACGTGAAATATATAAAAATACCTTTAATTAACGAAAAAATATGCGAATACGCATATTTTAATTATTTTGAAATTATTTTTGCTATGATATTTCAATACATATTAATTTAATATCACTATTCAAAAGTGGGGTTTTGGTTAATGGAAAATATTGGAGAAAAGTTAAGGAAAATAAGAAATGAAAAGGGAATTTCAAGTAATCAATTAGAAATTTTATCTGGCGTTAATCAATCCACAATCATTAGAATTGAAACCAACGTTCAATCTCCATCTATTGAAACTTTACTAAAAATTTGTGATGCTTTAGACTATTCCATTGTTCACTTATTTGAAGACAGTGCAGATATGATAAATTTAATTAATACTGCAAAGAAATTGTCACCGAATCAAAGACAAAAAATTACAGAAATGATTGAAGCCTTTTTAGTTAAAAAATAATCTATATTACAAAGATATTATTAAAATTATAAGTTCAGGGTTTTGTTTAAATTTACAACTTTGAGGTGTACATAAAATGAAGAAACAAAGTTATCTATACTGGGGAAATGTTCCGGATAATATTATAATATCTGGTAAAAGACCATTTTTAGTATTATCAAAAGAACAATACAATGACACCTGTGTTTTAGTTGCACCACTATTTTCTACAAAGGGGTCACCAACTTCTCATATTCCGATCAGTAAAGAAGTGTATCCAATAAAAAATGGTGTTATCAGAACGGATTGCATATCAACAATTAATTCCGAATATTTAACAGAAGAAATCTGTAAGTTAAGAGACGAAGATATTAACAAAGTAAAGGAAGTTTTAAAATCCATCCTGTTATAATAAGAATTTGAAAGGACCACTTTTATATTAAAGTGGTCCTTCTCATAATTACTATTAACAATAAGGTAATTAGGTGTTTGGATAAGGGAATTGGTTTTTGGAGTATAACTTAGTTTTAGATTACACCACCCTCCTTCCTGCTTTATAGCTTGCGGAGGCTTTATACAAAACGTTCGAAGCTTTGTTAAAGTAAGTATTATCTAATTCGAAACCAATAAAGTTACGATTTAAATTTATAGCAGCTTGTCCTGTTGATCCTGAACCCATAAAACAATCCAATACTGTATCTCCCTCGTTGGTATGAGTTGCAATAATTTCCTCGAGAACAGTTACTGGCTTTTGACATGGGTGAAACCTTACTTTCCCACTAACTATAGGTGCTTCATAGGAAGACTTGTCATAGTAGGAATTAAAAGTCCTTTTTGTCCCTTTTGTATATGAAATAAAATACTCTCTTGGGTTTGATAAGTAATTTATCTTCGCATTTATTGGGACCGGGTTTGTTTTTTCCCAGAATCCGATTCTGGGCTGCTTTAATTTCAATTTTTCAGCGATTACTGCGATATCACTCATTTTAAAAATATCATAAAAAATCACCATTGTTCCACCCGGAACTAGGACTCGTTTAAATTCCTCTAAAAGAGTAAACCAATCTATACTATTTTCTTCTAAATCCCATTCCCCGAATTCCATTGAAATAGAACCAAATTTCTTTTGATCACCGCCACCATTTTTAAAATTTGTCTTTCTAGATATAAAGTATGGTGGATCCGTACAGATCAAGTGAACTGATTTGCTAGCAATCTTTTTAATTTCATTAAAGACATCACCATTTATTAACTTTAATTCTTCTGTTTTATTATAATTAGTCATTTTGTATTTCCCCAATCGAATTTAATTCTCTTAGATAAGCTAAGGTGTCTGAATTAAATTCTTTTTGACTAAAAAAAAACAAGTGGATAAGTACACTTATTAATAAGGTAATATTTGGTTATAAATTATAATCTGTACTAATATCTTACACCTACGCCATACAATATCCACAAAACGGGCATAAGAAAAACACTGAAATGATCAGCGTTTTTCCAGTTCCATATTAAGAATGAATTGCATTGCATCGTATCTCTCTTTATTACTTTTAAATACTTTTTTACTTTAATATATCTTAGTTATTTTGAACGTTTATCCTCCACTATTACAAGGATTCCCGGAACCTATAAATATTGTAAGAAAATTAACGTTGCATAAATAAAAAATTATTAACAACATGATGATGAGGTGTAGATTTTTACTTTGATTGGTTGAGATGGTTTCCTTATTTTATTTTACATTGGTCAGCAATGCTTTTAAAAAGCTCATAAGCATCAATTTTATTGCCAAGCTTCTTTTTTATAAACTCAAGGTACCCATAAAGTGTATACTTATCAATAAATATACCCTTAAACTCATTTCCATCCCCTTCTACTAAGGGCTTTTCTACACCATTCAGAACAACAAATTGTTGAGTTATTAAATTATCTAAAGCCTTTTTATAAACCTGTAGTTCCTGTTTTAATTTTGCTACTTCATTTAGACTTACTAACTCACTGGTTTTATTATTGTTTTCTATTGGGGCTAATAGCTTGGCAGAAAGTCTTTCATATAATTCTTTATAGCCTTCTGTACTCGAAGAGAAAATCGATTCACTTAATTGTTCCCCCTTATTTTCTACTATCCAATCCCTTAAAAACCTCTTTGTAAACTTAGGACATACAACTTTCCCTTGAGCAATTTTATTTATTAACTCATTTCCATATTTCTCAATTCTTTTTAATTTTTCAGAAAGGTTTTTATTTAATACTTCCTTTGACCTTTGTGCTCGGATATCAGCATTGGAAACCCCATATATCTCTTTAACCCATTTATCAAAGTTATTTTTATAGAATGGTTTAGATAAAGTATTTTTGCTAATCTGTTTATCCTTATTATTTGGATACAATCTTTCTTTTAGTGTTAAAACCACATCAATTTTATTAACTTTCTTAAGTGGGACGTTGTTATTTTTTAAGAACTGGATTGCTTCACGTACCAAATCAATCTTTTCAGATTGTTTTTGTTCATTTTTATTCATCTTATTTAAACACCTTTCTGTTAGTTTTACTAGTCAAAAGGTGTAACCTTAAAATAATATACTCATCTAGTTTTTTCCTTTTTATTAGATCATTAATATAACTTACAACTTCTTTACAAAAATCACTTTTCCTTACTCTTTTTGAAATGTTAAGAATATACTTATCAGCCTTACCCTCATCCCAAGAAAAGTTATTAGGATTTGTTAAAGTACGTTCTTTTGCTAATTGAATCCCCTCGAACCGTACTAAAATACTCTTCAATAACCTCTGAAATATTTCAAATGTAGACTTCTTGTAAAGCCTCTTTTCATTTAGTCTATTAATTTCATAATCGATTGTTTTAAATTGGTGAGCTAGTATTGCACCTACATTTAATAATGCGTCATGAGTTGCTGTTCCAGATACAAAACTTTTACATCCTAAACATCCAAAACCGGTGTCTCCACACGATAACCTAGTTTCACATATCGTTTTTGTATCGATAAAATTAGATGCCTGATCATAAGGGATAGTTAAAACATTATAGATTTCGGAATTTGAATTCTCCAATTCATTTAAATAGTTTTCTACTTTAGGAGCAAGAACTATATCTTTTCTGTCTACACCTGACTCAACCTTAAATGATAAAGGAGATATAAGTTTATTTTGGGCTCCATAATGCCCATTTTCCTCCATAAAATTTGCCACTTGCATCATTCCATGTGGTGCTTGCTTGTATGTTTCTTGACTTTCAACTGCCCCATGTCCAACTTCGTCTCTTATTTCATACGCATTTGTCATTCCGTGTAATAACAGCCTATTTATAAACATATCTCTGATTTCATGTAGACTAAACAAGGCTCTCCTATTCTCAAGTTTCAATTTCATATCCGGGATACTTTCATAAACATCTCGTGACATAATATCGTAGTGTGAACCACAAATTATTGCATTTCTCTCCTGTACATTCTTAAAATAGTACTTTACGGAATCATAAGAAATTTCAGTCAAAGTTTCAGAAGGAAACAGATATCTCTTTTTATCCTTTTTTATTTTAATACCAAGATACATCTTTTCCGCAGCTTCAATTGTTTGATTAATAATATCTACATGAATACAATCCAACTCAAAATTTCCTTTTTCAAGGGGCTTGCCTCTCTCAAGTATAAATTCACGATCAGGGTTGTCCTTCAATGTAGTAATCATTATATACGGTGTTTTGTATGAAATCGAACTCTTTATTTTATCCAGATCCAAATCTAAAATTTCTGAAATACGAGCACCCGTTAATAATTTTAACCAAATTATTCGTGATAAGAAAAAGATTTGTTTTTTCCTGGTATTTAGTTTTTCGAAAGAACTACTTGTCTTTAATAGCTCACTACCTATTGAAGCTATAAGAGCATCTTCTGCTTCATCCATAAAACTATTGTGTTTAGCGTCAAAGGACCTTTTAGCTAGGTGATCCTGACTAAAGATTGATATATCAAAGTATTCCTTATAATTTTCTTCAAAAGTTTGTTCATTATAGAACTTTAATACATTTCTAAAGCAGTCCATATCTGCTCTAAGTGATGAATTCTCACCATATTCCCAAATATAGGTATCCCTAATCTTAGAATTAATTGCTCGAATATTAGTTCCACCCTCGGCAACTGTAATATGGACAAGTCTGGACCAATATGTAATATATTTGTCCAATGAAACTATATTAAGAGTTTTTTTGTCCATCTTTTCTTTTACGTAATGATAAAAAGTCGAATAAAATTCACTATTTTTATAAGGAGTCATTTTTTCTTCAAATTTCGCCCAAATTCCGTCTTCTTTGGATAATGAAGTTTTCTGTCCATGAAGATGAGTATATAAGTAATCCAATTGATTCTCTCTTTTATCTAAAAAACCATTTTTGATAAGAAAGGGAGCAAGATATTCAATAAATTCTTTCGTCACCTCAATTAAAGGTTTCTTTAACCCCCAATAAGCGAACATCCTCGAGCCGCCAAGGTGATTTTTTAATTCTACAAGAACAATCTCATCATCAAGATTATCACTATTATAGAATACCCAAATAGTAGCTAGAAACAATTTAAGTCGGTCATGTAAGTTAATGTCCATATTGGGAAGATAATCCGGTTTATAATAGTCATACAATCTAAAAACCTTATCTCTTCTTCGGTTTTTATATACCCTCTCTTCAATAAACTTTCTATCAATAGGAAGACCACCGAATACCATATTGAAAAAAATATAATCGTAGACAATTCCCTTTTTAGCTGTATTGTAATCAAGTAAGCGATTCATAATAATAGCTTTGTTCAAACTTTTCTCCATAACTTGATTTTTTTTCAAAGCTTTCATAGTATTGATTGCAAGTGTCTTTATTTCATCTGATACCCCACAGACACTAAGTAAATGAATAAACTCATTAACATCTAAAAGTTCTCTTTCCTTTTCTCTTACTAAAATAAAAGACGATTCTTGTAAAGGTAATGAATTTCTATTATCCAATTTACTTCCCCAGCTTTCCTAATCATATATATTTTCTCTCATCAAAGTAATGATATCCGTTCCATTTAGACCTAAATCCTTTAATTTATTTGTAAGTGATACCGATCGTGCCCGGAGTGATTCCAAATGATCATTACGGGAATTATCGTAATTAACATAAATATCCTGAATTGCAGTAGTGCATCGAATTAATTCTCCGATCATTCTCGGTATGTCTTTTTTTTCGACGATATGATCATTACAACTTATACAAGTGGTTTTTTCTTTTAGTTTAGGACAGCTAAAATTAAGGCACATCCCAAAATAAGCAGAACCAGGAGGAACAGGTGACTTATTACCATCTATTTTAGTTAAGTGTTTTAAGACCACTGAGAAGTCGTTACTTTGAGAAACTTTTTCAAGAATTTCATCATCGATATAATTAAAAGGTACGGTAAAAAGTCGAATGATTTTGTCAATATTCGGTTGGGTTAAATGGAATGTTAAATCCTTATTTATTCGCTTCTTTAGAGATTCAATATGCTGTTGTGCTTCCTTCCTGGCTTCTTTACTTAGATTTTGGTCATTGGAAAATTCATCCATTTGGGAAAAATCTTTATAAAACACTAATTTTTTTTTAGCAATTAGCTCTAATAATTCACCCCAATAATATTCTTTCGTCATATCTGTATCAACATGACGTAATAATTTTTTTACAACAGTTTCTTTGTATTCATAGTCATTTTTACCATCAAAATCATAGTAACTCGCACAGAAAAAAAAGAATTCCGCAGCCCTATGGCGAAAAAAGTGAAACCTGCTTCCTTTTCTCCTCTCAATTCCAGCTTGCTTACAAACATCATCTAGCTGTTGAGTCAGCTTTAAATCAGAAACTCTTTGAGCACGTTTCGATTTTGTGTGGATATTAACAAATTGAAGAACATATTTTGAACTTGTTCCTTTTGTTTTATTACTATTCTTTATCGACATTGGGACCAATGATTCGGGGAACTGTCCTTTTCTGATTTTTGTACATTCCTCTAACATTTGTGCAGTACTTTTGGAAATTGGAACTATTCCAAACCTATCAAAGAACTTAGACCAACCTAGAATACAAATATTTACATCAAATCGTTTTAAGTAAGAATGTGTACCATAGGGAGTATTAAAAACCTCTATCGACCGAACACCTGAATCAGCCATTATACGTAACATAGTAATTCTTTGTAATTCATTAAAATATTCAACAGAACCTTTAGGGGAGGTAATTTTATAATTATATACGGCAGCAACCAATTCATCTGCATATTGGATTTCTGTCTTGAAAGTTCCTTGATCCTTATTTTTTATATTTTCTTCAAGAATATTATTTCCCAACTCTTGAGCAACTTTGTAAAGGAGGGATTCATTGGGAATACCACTCTCTTCATTAATATCCTTATAGTATCTTCGAAATTTGGTGTTAACGTCAAAATTACTTATTGGTATATTTCCTACTAAACCATGTAAGTTGTTATCTTCTAAATTTGTTTTTATATCCGCCAATATTGAAAAAAAACAGGCAACACTGCTTACTACATTCTTACGAACTAATTTATTTTGTACCGCGTAATGGTAATACTTTGTAATCCAATTCAAAATATTGTCTTTTGTTAAATCATTGATAACAGTAATAGACCCCTTATGAGGAATTAACTTAGCTCCAATAGAAAAGATTGAGTTACTCAGCTTTCTGATTTTAAGATAAAGCAAAAAACTATAAAATAATTTAGTTACTTCATCTTTCCTTAAATTTTTTACTAGGCCGGAGGAAATAAGGTTTTCAACACCATAAGTCATATAAAAAAAACAGTTTAGGGTTTCAAGCTTTCTATAATCCATAAAGTCATTTTCAAAAATAAAAAGCAATTGATTAACATTTAAATCATTTGTTGTATAATTTCCCCATCTATTGGAGGGCTGTGTTTTAGATAGTAAGAATCCAACTAAATAATAAACAAGTCTGTTACCCCGAATTAAAACACCGCGATACGTATTCTCATTTTTATATATTGCTTCAAATTTATCTAAGAAATCATTTCCATCCTCTACATGTTCCAAAAGAACTTTACCAAATACGCTTAAACGTTCTTTAGTAGTTTTAATTTCATCAAGGTCTGTGAGAAAAGAGTTTAAATAATAAGATTTAAAAACATTAAACGATATATTAAAAGGAATATGAATCTTATGTTTTAATGCCAAACAAAATGAAACAGAGCGTATTATATCTATCACATAACTACTAGCCGCAGTATTGATTATTCCTTTCAGCATATCCTTTGTTACAAATAAACCATCAAGAGGGTGTTCCAAAAACTCTTTAATGTATAAACATAATTTGAGTAAGGATATCGGTTTATTGGAGAAATTATATGATGGATAAGGATTATCAGCGTAGTTTGAAATTTTTAAAACTATATCTCTAATCTCGTCCAATGTAACAATATCCCTAGAGACTTTCCATTCATATGTAATATTTGGTTTTGTACATTCCTTAAAGAATAATTTATGAACAATATTAATAGATAGATCATCTGAACCCTTTTCGAAAATCCATATAGGTTTGCCTTGACCACCTGATTTATGGGTAATCCCACATTCCCTTAATAATTTTGTAGTGGCGGGTCTACTTATGCCGTAAAGGTATTTCTCTCTTAATTCGCTTAACGTTGTACCCTTCTGTATTAGCTCTAACACTTCCCCTACAAGCATTAAGACTCGTCCCTTTCTTTTTCGAGAAATACGACCTTTGATAAATTTTCCTTTAATTGCTTAAAAGCGTTTGTATACACTTGGGTTTTTCGTTCAGAATTAGCAAAATAATAGATGGTTTCAGCCACTTCAGAGGATGGTACATGCCCTACATCTTTCTTTAAGTTCGCTAAGTTAATTCGATTAAAGTCACCCTTTAACCCCTCTAAATTAATCCTCATTGAAATGTAAGTGTGTCGTAATGAGTGAACAGTAATATCCCCCTTTTTATAATGTGTCACTAATTCATTTACTGGGATGCCATATCTATCTATACCTTCTTGTTCGCAAATAACATTAAACCAATATTCCCGGACGGTATTAGGTATAATTGGAAAACCTTTATTATTTCGTAAATTCAGAAAAAGGTAATTCCTAACTATCTTATTTTCAAGAGTGACTTTTCTTAATAATAGTTCTCTTTCGACTAAATACTCCTTTAATAAATTTCCAAGCCAACAGTTGTCCAAAAGACTTCTAATACGCATAACCCAATTTTTATATAAATGGTCATACCTTTGATCATTTATATGAATACCTTTTATTTTCTGTTCTTTATGATATTGAATTATTTTCGGAATAAACTTTTCAGGACACTCTTCCATATTTTCAAGAATTATGTCATCTCTAAAATGGTTAATAATTTCTTGTGAAGTTACAGTAATACTTTCACAATTTAAATCAAGTAATTTAGGTAAATCGAAGTAATCTGTTAGTGTAACAAAACGGGTTTCACTACTTTTATTTGCTCTGACACCCGGAACTTCATATGCCCTTCTTTTTGCAATTCTTATAACGAACTCAAGATGTTCATTAATGATAATATCGTTTGTAAAATTATTGATTCCTGTAAATAAATCTTCCCAGTTAATGATAGCTTTTAATTTTTTTTCTTTTAACGTTAAGGCATCACTTGGAATTGATACACGTATTTGATTAGCTAGTAGGTTTAGAATTTCTGAAATTCTTCCCCCACTAAGAAGAAGTATTACAAAAAGTAATCTCCTTTGTGTATGACCATTTAACATTTTAGAATTTAGAAGCTTTCTTAATTCGCTCTCAAATAAAATCCTAATTTTTTTCCTCTTTGGCTTTGACTCTTTTAAGCCAGTTACTTTCTTTATCCTTTTATTCACATCCCATGTAGTATATGGTTCATTATTATGTTTATTAACCAGATGAAGCTTTTTGGTAACAGAAGTAGGAATTGGCTTGAACCTGTGTTTCCAATTTTTATTTATCGATAGATGGTTAAGGAAATCTAATATATCATCAATAGTTTCTTTTATGTATTCAAAAGGATATCTCCAATCAGCCTCATCTTCATCGAAATGATAACTCTTTGGATTGATAAAAAATGTAACATTTTCGCACTTGCCATTATTCCAATATGTAAAAAACCATTCCTGTAATATTGAAATTATATTTTTCATTCCACCGGATGAAACATAAGGATGTACAGGCAGATATTTTATATCCCAGGGCTCTATTGGCTTATTTTTATTGCGGCCACGAAGTTTACTTTTAAGTTCCTTTGGTAAAACAGCTAAAAACTTTATAAGTTCTTCTAAAACCGATGACGTTAATACCTCGCTACCATTTATTCTGAAAACTTTTAAAAAGTTATAGTAATGAGAGATTGAGGTAGCAACCCGTTTTAATGTAGCTTGAGTCTTGCCAGAATAATACAAAAATATCAAATAATCCATTGCAGGTTTAACAACATTGTGCTCTGGTGTCATGACTAAGTACCATTTTTTATGTGTAAAGTCCAGTTCATTTAATTGAGTGTTATTAAACGACCGAATATAATACATGCCGTTTACTATGCGTTCTTCCTTGTTTAAATAGTTAACCATAGAAAATATCCACTTTCATAGGTGCTCCACTTCCCCAAACAAAAAATAGTCTAATGAATGTTTTGAATCATTATAATGTAAGACTTACTATATCAGATATTAAAAAATATTTAAATCCCTATTGTATCATTTTTTTAAAATATAGACTCAACACCACCATCAAACCCTTAATATATAAGGATTATTCAAGAAAAATAAAAATACACCAATCCAATAAGGTGGTGTATTTATTTATATTTTTACTGGAATATTTATTTTCTCCTGAAAATATAAAAAGAAGTTTAACTTTGCACTTTTTAAAATTAATTTAAATTGTCCTCAAAATGTTTTTTCTTAATTTAATACTATTTAAAGTAAATTTTGAATTTTCTAAGTGGTGTAAATTATCATTTTTGAAATAAAGCGAGTGATACCTCGTATCCCTCTTGCTAACATTGTTGTTGAATTATGTCTATCACCTAAGTCTAATTCAGCTTATAGTGCACTAGACGCTGCTCTTGCTGACCTACGTTCTGGCAAAACAGGTGAGATCCCAGATCACCTAAAGGATGCTCACTATCAAGGAGCTGCTGCACTTGGGAGAGGTGTCAACTATTTATATCCACATGACTATGAAAATAGCTGGGTCAAGCAACAATATCTACCAGACAAAATTAAAAATAAGAAATATTATGTTCCTAAATTAACAAGTAAGTTTGAGCAAGCATTAGCTCAAGTGTATGAAAAACTAACTAAATTAAGTAGATAAAGGGTCTCATCCATTGATGAGACCCCTTTAAATTATGCTGCTACATCTCTTTTATTAAACACAAACCATGTGAGTGCATTAAATACAACAAAATAGATAAGTAGCATGATGATTGAAAATGTCATCGTCATCCCTTCTATTAAAGGCATTCCTTCTAAATAAAGAGATAAATCTGTGTTTGCAAATAGAATGTATTTCGCCCAGTCATACTTCATAGCGATGACGCCTGTTGCACTTACACCAGCAAACATTAAGAAGATCGCTAGCCCAATTGATAGCGCGCTACTTCTAAAAACAGTCGAAATCATGAAAGCAAATGTTGACATCATGATCAAATTGATAGAACTTAGACCATATTGACCAAGAACATGAACAAGCATCGCCCTTTCTCTCACTTCCCCATCAATGACCGTTAAATATGGTTGCCCAATTCCATTAAATCCAAACAAAATGCTCCCAACAAGTAATGAAGCCACTAGTAAGATAATTAAGCAAAGTAAGGCAAACAGAATCGTTGATAAATATTTCGATAACAAGATTTTCGACCTACTAACAGGTCTAATTAATAACAGCTTAATCGTTCCCCAAGAAAATTCTGATGCAACACTGCTAGCACCAACTATGATTGTAAACAAAGTGATAAGTGAAATCACAAAAGAAGTATCAATAGTAAAACTCCACACAGATTGATTTACTGGTTGCATATCATGTTCAATTCTATATTCATTGATTAAGATCGTTCGTTCAAGCATCTCAACAATTTGTTCTCCCATATATCCCTCTTGGATATCACGTTCAATTTGTTCGTTTTCTTGTTGTAGGCTAGCTTTCCATTCCTGCTCACTCACTGATTGATTATTATCTATTCTTGCAATGACCCCGAACAAAATCACAGCAACTACCAGAATTGACATCATTATCCAGGTTGATGCTTTTCGATAAATTTTCATATTCTCATTTAATATTAAATTAAACAATTTGATTCCCTCCTGTCACTTCTAAGAATCGATCCTCAAGACTCTTTGAAATCTGCTTTATTCCATAAAGTTTCACACCATTTTCAACTAAAAATTCAGCAATGACTGGAATCATCTCTAATTCTATTGTTGCAAGAAGTATACTATTTTGAATCTCGAACTGAAGGTCCGGGAAATTTGATTGTAGTTTATGTAAAGTCTCTTCTATTTGATCAATCGTAAATTCAACCTTTAATGTCACTGTATCATTGACAAAGTTTGAAACAGTCTCAACTCCTACTAATTCTCCATGTTGAATAATTCCAATTCGATCACACATCATTTCCATTTCAGACAATAAGTGACTTGATACGATGACTGATAATCCTTCTTCTCTCGCAAGCTTGCGCAAGTAATCGCGAATTTCCCTTATGCCAGCTGGATCTAGACCATTTGTTGGTTCATCTAAAATGAGCACTGATGGACGATGAAGTAGCGCTTGTGCAATTCCTAATCTTTGCCTCATTCCAAGTGAATAAGTCTTGACCTTGTCCTTAATCACTTTTTGTAAGCCTACTAATTCAATAACTTCATTGATTCTCTCTTTGTCTACTCCAGCAACCATTCTTGCATAATGAACTAGGTTTTGGTAACCCGTCAAAAATTTGTACATTTCTGGGTTTTCAACAATTCCACCTATATGCTTAATTGCTTCTTCAAAATCCTTAGTGATATCGTTTCCTTTCACAAGAATCTGACCTGAAGAAATTTTCATTAATCCAACAAGCATTCGTATTGTAGTTGTTTTCCCCGCACCATTTGGCCCTAAAAATCCAAAGACCTCACCAGGATATAAATCAAATGTAATCCCTTTAATGATGTTCTTTTTTCCAATTTGTTTTTTCACATCTCTTAACTGCAGAACTGCCTCCATTATTTTCCTCCTCATTTTTTATTACATTAATATATGATACTACGAACTAGCTAGTAAAAGGTTCCAAAAATAGACAAATTAAGTTTTTTTTACAAAAGATTTATAAAACTATTAAAATGTATAAAATTGTTTAATCCTGGCCATGATAGAAATAGATACATAACGAAAAAGATGAAGTAGGGAGTGTTAAATAGATGAAAGTTAGACAAGATGCTTGGTCACATGAGGATGATTTATTACTTGCTGAGACCGTTCTTCGTTATATTCGTGAAGGTGGGACACAATTAGGTGCATTTGAAGAAGTAGGTGATCACCTTAACCGAACATCTGCTGCATGTGGATTCCGCTGGAATGCTGAAGTAAGAAAAAATTATGAGCAAGCGATTGCTATAGCGAAAAGACAGCGAAAAGAAAGAAAAAGAGCATTAGAGCGAATGAACAAAACGACAGCAGGTGAGACACCTGTTACTACTTACAGTGAACCAGTTACTACCCCAAGCTTCATGGGTGAAACACGTCATGAATTGGTTCAAGAGGAACGTCAACAACAGGTTGAGGAATTTTCTACTGAACTATTACCAGTAAACCAAGTACCGACACGTTCGATTGAATCTATTACGCTCGAAGATTGTATTTCCTTTCTATCAAATCTAAAGAATCAGGATCGACAATCTTACATTTTAAAAATGGAAAATGATCAATTACAGAGAGAAAACGATGATTTAAGGTCTAAGAATAATCAATTAGAAAAAAGAATCGAAAAACTCACTCAAGAACAGACAACCATTCAAGAAGATTATCAAGCACTTGTGCAAATTATGGATCGTGCTCGCCGAATGGTCATGTTTGAAGATAATGAAGACCGTAATACTCCAACATTCAGAATGGATCAAAACGGAAATCTTGAACAAGTAGCTAAATAAAAAAAAAGGCTTTTCAAGTTTATTCTTGAAAGCCTTTTTTTTGAGGGCTATTTTCCGTCACTTACTCGACTAATTTTAACGTCCTTTAATAAGTCACTAACCACTCTACTTGCCATAATTAAGCCAGCAACAGACGGTACGAACGCATTAGAAGATGGTGGCATCTTTGCTTTTCTAATTTTCGCTTGATCATTTGCGATTTCTTTTCGAATTTCTTCCCTTATAACAATTGGACTCTCATCAGAGAATACGACATTAATTCCCTTATGAATTCCTTCCTTGCGCAGTCGAGTACGAATGACCTTTGCAATAGGATCTGTATGTGTTTTTGAAATATCTGCGATTTGAAATCTTGTTGGATCCATTTTGTTTGCTGCTCCCATACTTGAAATAACAGGGATATTTCTTTTTAGACACTCTTTCATTAGATGGATCTTATAAGAAATCGTATCAGACGCATCGACGACATAATCAAGTCCATAATCAAAAAACTGTTCATACGTTTCTTCTGTATAGAACATTTTTAAAGCAATGACCTCACACTCTGGGTTAATGTCCGCGATTCGATTCTTCATTACTTCAACTTTCTGCTGTCCAACAGTTGAAAGAAGGGCAATGATTTGTCGATTTACATTTGTAATATCAACATCATCTTTATCAACTAGAATTAATCTACCTACTCCAGAACGAGCTAATGCTTCAGCAGCAAATGAACCTACACCGCCTATCCCAAGCACTGCCACTGTGCTATTTTTCATTGTATCTAACCCTTGCTTCCCAATCGCCAATTCATTTCTTGAAAACTGGTGTAACATGCTATCCACTCCATTACCGATAATTCTACTTCATCAGCGGGACACATCCTGTCCCACTTTTGGTGCCTGGCACCACCCGAATATGACTATATCATACTTCCCGAAAATTTCATAAGTCGTTCATTAACTTTATCTGAATACTTTGTATTTGAACATATAAAAACCCTGCTGAGTCACACTGTTCAGTCAGGGATAATTATTCTGATATAACAAATCACAAAAGTCCCAATCGTGCCGTCGATGCCTTCGTTTTGAACCCGCATCGCGCAGGTGGGTGCCCTGTTTCAGGTTTCGCACGTCCTCTAATCAAAGCGATAAGGCATGTACTTAATATGAAAACTCCGGGCTCCCGTATAACTTATTGTTCGGTCAAAACAATAGGTTATACGACGAACACCTCAGGACTTTTATGATCTTAACTTATGTCAAAATAATAACATATAAAAATCGCCTTTTCAAGATAACTCAATGGTTAAAATTCCTCTATTTTTCAACATTTAGTGACAAATACAGATCATTTAATTGAGCATCACTTACCTCACCTGGAGCCTCTGTTAGTAAGTCACTTGCACTTGCTGTTTTCGGAAAGGCAATCGTGTCACGAAGATTCGTTCTACCAGCTAGTAACATGACCATTCGGTCTAGTCCAAGAGCAATACCGCCATGTGGAGGAGTACCATATTCAAATGCTTCAAGTAGGAAGCCAAATTGTTCTCTTGCTTCTTCTTCACTAAAGCCTAATATCTTAAACATCTTTTCTTGAATGTCACGTTCGAATATACGTAATGAACCTCCACCAAGCTCATACCCATTTAATACAAGGTCATAGGCTTGTGCTCTTACTTTGCCAGGTTCAGAATCTAGTAATTCAAGATCTTCTCTTGCAGGCATTGTGAACGGATGATGTGCAGCGAAATAACGCCCTTCGCCTTCGTCATACTCTAGTAATGGCCAATCAGTTACCCATAAGAAGTTAAATTTACTCTCATCTATTAATTTTAACTCTTTCCCTAATTTCAATCGAAGTGCACCTAATGCATCAGCCACAACTGATTTCTTATCTGCAACAAACAGGAATAAATCTCCCGCTGTCCCGTCAAGAAGCTGTAACAGTGATTGTTGCTCTTCTTCACTAAAGAATTTAGCAATAGGACCTTTTAATTCTTGCTCCTCTGCCTTTAACCACGCCAAGCCTTTTGCTCCATACACCTTGACAAATTCAGTTAATGCGTCGATGTCTTTTCGAGAATACTGATCAGCAGCCCCTTTGACATTAATCGCCTTCACTTGGCCATCGCTTTGAACAGCCCCACTAAATACTTTAAAGCCACTATCCTTCACTAATTCAGACAAATCAACAAGCTCCATCTCAAAGCGAGTATCTGGCTTATCAGAACCATAACGATTCATCGCATCTGTATAAGTCAATCTTGGGAAAGGAGTTTCAACTGCTATGCCCTTGACCTCATTCATTACCTTAGACATCATTGCTTCCATCATCGAAATGATATCCTCTTGACTCATAAATGATGTCTCAATATCAATTTGAGTAAATTCTGGTTGACGGTCTGCACGTAAATCCTCATCTCTGAAGCAACGAGCAATTTGATAATACTTATCAAATCCACCGACCATCAATAATTGTTTAAACAACTGTGGAGATTGTGGTAATGCATAGAACTCACCTGGATGCACACGACTTGGTACTAAATAGTCACGTGCACCTTCAGGTGTACTCTTTGTTAGAATTGGTGTTTCTATATCTAAGAATCCTTCAGTATCCAAGAAGTTACGAATTGTTTTCGTAACATCATGACGCATTTTAAATGTGTCATACATCGATTGACGTCTCAAATCTAAATAACGATACTTTAATCGAACATCTTCAGAAACCTCTGTTTTATCATTAATGCTAAAAGGCGGTGTTTTTGCAGCATTTAAAATGACAATCTGCTCTGCTTTGACCTCAATTTTTCCAGTTGCAATGTTCTCATTAATTGTTCCTTCTTCACGTGCAACAACTGTACCTTCTATATCGACAACATACTCATTTCGAATCTCTTCAGCAATCGCCAATGCTTCACTAGAAACCTCAGGGTTAAAAACAACCTGTACAATTCCTGTTCTATCACGTAAATCAATGAAAATAAGTCCGCCAAGGTCACGTCGTTTTTGAACCCAGCCTTTTAATTTCACTTTCGTACCTGTTGCTTCAACAGGTACCTCACCACAATAATATGTTCGACCGTACATGATATCCACCTCTACCTTAATTTTTCTTTGATATATGCGATAAATTCAGTAAGTAATACTTCTTCCTGGTTTCCAGAATCCATATCCTTTACGTTAATCACATTTCGTTCTAATTCATCATCACCAATTACACCTACAAGCTTAGCTCCTAAGCGATCTGCTGCTTTAAACTGTGCTTTGACTTTTCGATTTAAATAATCTTTTTCAGCACTAACCTCATTTTTTCTTAACTGGTGAACAAGAGTTGCTGCTTTTGCAGATGCATTATCACCTAGTCCAACAACATAACAGTCAATTGTTTCTTCTAGTGGCAATTCGATTTCTTCTGCTTTAAGTGCTGATAAAAGTCTCTCAATACTTAATGCAAAACCAATCCCAGGAGTATCTGGACCACCGATGTCCTCTACAAGGCCATTATATCTACCACCACCACAAAGTGTTGTAATTGCGCCAAAGCCCTCAGCATTACTCATAATCTCAAATGCTGTGTGATTGTAATAATCTAATCCTCTAACAAGTCCAGAATCGATTTCAAAGTCGATACCAAATTCAGTTAAATAGCTTTGGACTTTTTCAAAGTAGACCTTCGACTCTTCATTTAAATATTCCAGAATGGAAGGAGCAGATTTCATTAATTCATGGTCGCGATCCTTTTTGCAATCAAGAATCCTCATTGGATTCTTGTCTAGCCTTGATTTACAATCTCCACAAAACTCATCAATTCTAGGTTCAAAGTGCTTAATTAGTGCGTCACGGTGAGCAGTTCTACTATCCTTATCACCTAAACTATTGATGACAAGCTTTAATTTCTTTAAGCCAAGTGATTGATATACTTCCATCGCTAGAGCAATTACTTCTGCATCTATGGCTGGATCCATGCTTCCAAGTGCCTCTACCCCAAATTGAACAAATTGACGAAAACGACCAGCTTGTGGGCGTTCATAACGAAACATTGGTCCAATATAATAAAGCTTGGTTGGTTGTGATGGATTTCCAAATAACTTTTGTTCAACAAATGAACGGACTACTGCAGCCGTTCCTTCTGGTCGTAATGTCAGGCTTCTATCTCCACGGTCAGTAAATGTGTACATTTCTTTTTGAACGATATCTGTTGTATCCCCTACACTTCGTAAAAATAAATCCGTATGTTCGAAGATCGGTGTTCGTATTTCTTTATAATTAAAACGTCTACACACGTCTCTAGCGACTTTCTCAATGTATTGCCATTTTTCCACTTCACCTGGCAGAATATCTTGTGTTCCTCTCGGTATATTAATTGACATCCGTGTTTCCTCCTAATTGCTTGCATTAAACTTATAAAAGTATGTAAAGATAAGACTGTTTTCGTATATATTGTTGTTTTCAACGCAGTAGCCTTAATATACTCCACGTCCGGCGGGGTCTATTAAGACTGCTAGAAACTTCATTTGAAAACAGCCAAAAATAAAAAAACTCCCATCCCTACATTTACATGTAGGGACGAGAGTTTGAATTCCCGTGGTGCCACCCTAGTTGAGATATCAAAAATAAATATCTCCACTCAATCAGTTAACGCCTGATACGTTCATCTCCTACTAAAGAACAGCTCTTTTTCAGAGTGAAACCTAAGAGGTGTTCTTTCATTAAGTCATCATGTAGAAATGCTCTCAGCCTGCGGCATTTCCTCTCTAACCATGTGTCATCCTAACTACTATTCCTCATCATTGGTTCAAATATTAATATTTCTATTTTCATATGTATAATTTTATATTATCATACGTATGAACGAACTACTTGTCAAGAGCAACTCACCCAATTTAATTAAACATTCCATTTATGAACGATCTAATTGTTTTTTTAATTTCCTAACATCATTCACTGAGATGCCAAATTCTGATGCTAACTCGACATAAGTAGCTTCTTGTTCTTTCTTTACAAAATGATGGAGATCGACTCCAAATAACCCATTAGTTGCTTGATGTGAATGCTGTCCTTTTTCACTAAATCTCATAGAATTGACCCGCTCCTTTTTAATATTGACTGTTTTCTTATATATTATCGCAACCTGAATCCACTCCGCGTCCTGTGGGGTGAGCACTGAGCCTCCTCGTCGCACACTCCTGCGGGGTCTCACTTTGCTCCCGCATCCCATGGGAGTCTACGTTGTATTCAGACTGCTAGGGAAGCTCATCTCAAGTAATTCTTGGCTACTAACAATGAGAAAACAGCATTTAAATGATTAACTTATTAATTAGCTTGCCCCTTTTCTTAGATTTATTTTCAATTTTAACAAGGATTTTTCACATTGCTAACGAACTAATGTAAAGGAACAGACTATACACCAAAGGAGGATTCTAATTGCTACAACATTTAGTAAAAATCGTACTCTGCTTCACACTACTAATTGCTATCACACCACTTTATGATTCCAATAATGTAGCAAGTGCCGCAGAATCAACTGCCACAATAAATACCCAAATCTTAAATGTCAGGGGAGGCCCTGGTTTATCATATAAGGTTATTAAACAGGTGAAAATGGGTGAAAAATTTTCGATTATTGAAACAAAAGGTGATTGGTACAAGGTTAAATTATCTAACAGCCAAGACGGATGGGTTGCATCCTGGCTTGTTAAAGCAAATACTGTAAGTAAACAAGCAACAAGTTCATCAGTTACTTCAACTGCTAATGGACTCCGAATTAGAACAGGACCTGGAACAAGCTTTCAAGTTGTAGGTTCAATCGATAAAGGACAACAGGCAGCACTCATTGAAAAAAATGAAAACTGGACCAAAATCAACTATAAAAATACCCAAGGGTGGGTTTCATCTCAGTACATAACAGGAGGAGCTACTAGTTCGTCTTCACCCTCGGGAAATACTAGTACATCAACCAAAACTGGAAAGATCACAGCAAATAGTTTAAATGTGAGAAGTCAAGCTAGTCAAACAGCTAGCGTCCTTGGAAAATTAAACACTGGAGATACCGTTCCAGTTACAAATACAACTGGCAATTGGGTAGGAATTGAATACAAGAACAAAAAAGCATTTGTTCATAAGGATTATATTACGATCCAAACCAACAATTCTTCGAATCAAACAACAACTTCACAAAAAGGGACTGGGGTTGTTACTGCATCTTCCCTTAATGTAAGGAATAGTAATTCATTAAGCGGATCTATTGTTGCGAGTCTAAAAAAAGGTAATTCTGTAACAATCGTTTCAGAATCAAACGATTGGTTAGAGATACAGCTTTCTAACGGAAATAAAGGATGGGTTGCGAGCTGGTATATAGAACGCAAAGTAAGCCCAACAACTCCTTCTACAGGAAGTTCGACTGAACAAGGAAATTCAGTTAAGATCCTTTCAAATGGGACAAACATTAGATCTGGTGCTTCTACAACTACGAATGTAATTGCAAGGGCAAATGAAGGAGATACATATAAAATCGTTAGTACCGAAGGCGACTGGTACAAAATCGAAATCTCAAACGGAAAAACAGGCTATATCGCTGGATGGATTGTTCAAGTATTAGGAGGAAATGTACAAGCTATTCAAAAGCCTGGAGTAAATCAATATTTAAAAAACAAAACCATCATCTTAGACCCAGGACATGGGGGTAGAGATAGTGGAGCTGTTGGCTCAAGAGGCACACTGGAAAAGAATCTAACATTACGAACAGCAAAATTAGTCCATGATAAGCTCTCAGCAGCTGGCGCTAATGTGATTTTATCTAGAAGCAGTGATACATATGTAAGCTTAGCATCAAGGGTTAGTATTTCTCATTACCGCAATGCAGATGCATTTGTAAGTATTCATTTTGACAGTATCAATGATAGTAGTGTCAGAGGAATTACCTCCTACTATTACAAGAATATTGATCTGCCAGTAGCTACTGCCCTTCAAACAGAATTGATTAAATATACAGGTCTGAAGGATCGTGGACATCGAAGCGGAAATTATCAAGTGCTCAGATCTAATCGACAACCAAGCGTATTGCTAGAACTAGGATTTTTAAGTAATGTTTCTGAAGAACTGACCGTAAATTCTAGTAGCTATCAAGAGAATGTTTCAAATGGAATCTATTACGGACTAGCACAATATTTCAAGTCAAAATAAAGAGAGGCTGATTTTCAGCCTCTCTTTATTTGCTTTCAATTATTAACGTGACAGGTCCAACATTTGTGAATTGCACATCCATCATACTACCAAATTCCCCAGTTTCAACAGTTACGCCTTTTGATCTAAGCTCTTGATTAAAGCCTTCGTATAGCTCATTGGCATACTCAGGTGGGGCTGCCTCCATAAAGTTTGGGCGTCTCCCCTTACGACAATCACCATATAACGTAAATTGTGAAACAGAAAGTATCTCCCCACCAATATCCAGGAGAGATAGATTCATTTTTCCAGTCTCATCTTCAAAAATTCGAAGATTGACAATCTTATCAGCTACATACTTCACATCATCAATGGTATCCGTATGTGTAATCCCTACTAATAGCATTAAGCCATTTGAGATTTGACCGATTGTTCGATCACCTACTGTGACGCTTGCTTTTCTTGCTCGTTGAACAACAACCCTCATACTCTCATTCCCCTTTAACTCATCACACGTCGAACGGAATAGATATCTGGTATTTGTTTAATTCGTTCAACTACTTTTTGTAAATGACTAATATTTTGAATTGAAATGGCCATATTGATCGTTGCCATTTTGTTACGATCTGACTTTCCAGATACAGAAGAAATGTTCGTCTTCGCTTCGTTTACTGCTTGTAATACTTCATTTAGAAGGCCTCTGCGATCATATCCATTGATTTCTATCTCAACATTGTACTCTCTACGGTCATTCGCGCTACTCTCCCACTCAACAGGGATTAGACGTTGCTTAGCATCCGATGTATGGACATTCGGACAATCACTACGATGAACTGAGACTCCTCTACCCTTTGTGATAAATCCTACGATATCATCACCAGGTACTGGATTACAGCATTTCGATAATCTGATTAATAGGTTATCAATTCCTTGTACTTGAACACCAGATTCACGCTTCTTGCTTGTCCCAAATTGTTTAAGTTCAGAAACAGCTTCTGTCACATTCTTATCCTGTTCTTGATCGCGCTTTTTACGCCACTTCTCAGTTAAGCGAGTAGCAATTTGGGCAGCTGTGATTCCATTATAGCCAACTGCAGCATACATATCTTCTTCATTGGAAAAATTGAATTTTTCAGCGACTCGTTTTAGATTTTCAGGTGTTAGAACCTCTTTTACATCAAATTCAAGATTCTTAACCTCTTTTTCAACAAGCTCTTTCCCTTTTTCAAGGTTCTCTTCACGACGCTGCTTCTTAAAGAACTGTCGAATCTTATTTTTCGCTTGAGATGTTTGTGCGAGCTTTAACCAATCCTGACTAGGTCCATAAGAGTGCTTTGAAGTTAAAATCTCAATAATGTCACCTGTTTTTAATTGATAGTCTAAGGTGACCATTTTACCATTAATCTTTGCACCAATCGTCTTATTCCCAATTTCGGAATGAATGCGATATGCAAAATCAATTGGGACAGAGCCTGAAGGCAATTCTATGACATCACCCTTTGGTGTGAAAATAAACACCATATCAGAAAATAAATCAATTTTCAAAGATTCCATAAATTCTTCGGCATCACTTGCATCATTTTGCCATTCTAGAATTTCACGGAACCATGAAAGCTTATCTTCAAATGAAGATGATTCGTCAACTGTTTTTCCTTCTTTGTAAGCCCAATGTGCAGCGATTCCAAACTCAGCAATTTGATGCATTTCTGTTGTTCTAATTTGAACTTCAAGTGGGTCACCAGTTGGACCAATTACTGTCGTATGAAGTGATTGATACATATTTGGCTTTGGCATAGCAATATAATCTTTGAAACGTCCTGGCATCGGCTTCCAGCATGTGTGGATAATTCCTAATACCGCATAACAATCTTTAATGCTTCCTACAATAATACGAACAGCTAATAAATCATAGATTTCATTAAATTGTTTATTTTGTAGGACCATTTTACGATAGATACTGTAAATATGCTTCGGACGACCATTAATTTCAGCCCTAATAGAGACCTCGCCTACGCGCGATTTCACTTCATTAATGACATCAGCCAAATATTGTTCGCGTTCAGCACGTTTTTTCTTCATTAAATTCACTATACGATAATATTGTTGAGGATTTAAATAACGTAGAGCCGTATCTTCAAGCTCCCATTTGATGGTAGAAATCCCTAATCGATGAGCCAGTGGAGCAAATATTTCAAGAGTTTCATTTGAAATTCTACGTTGCTTTTCTTGAGGTAAATGCTTAAGAGTTCTCATATTATGCAAGCGATCGGCTAGCTTAATCAAAATCACTCGGATATCCTGGGCCATGGCAACAAACATTTTTCGGTGATTTTCTGCTTGTTGTTCCTCTTGAGATTTATATTTAATCTTCCCAAGCTTTGTTACACCATCAACAAGCATTGCAACTTCTTCGTTAAACGCTTCCTTCATTTGAATGAGCGTTACATCTGTATCCTCTACTACGTCATGCAAAAAACCTGCCGCAATCGTAGATGGATCCATTTCCAAATCCACAAGTATTCCTGCGACCTGGATTGGGTGAATAATATAAGGCTCACCTGATTTTCGGTATTGTTCACGGTGAGCGTCTTCTGCAAACTTATACGCTTTTTCAACAAACTCTATATCCTTATCAGGCAAATACGTCTTTGCCTTCTCAATGACCTGCTCAGCAGTCAATACCTGTTCATTTGCCATGAAATCACCTTTTTGTATAAAACTTAGTATAAAATTAAAATAATTATTGTTTCTATTATCATGAAAATACCCGAATATGTAAAGGGAAATTGACTGAAAAATTCTTCCTTCTCTATTATTTCGAAGATTGATGATAAATAGACGTCATTTAAAAGTGATAAATTCGAAAAAGAGCACTCATTTCGAGCGCCCATTATCTCTATTTTTTAATATTGCATTAATGTTAATACATCATATCCATCTAATTTACTTCTACCATCAAGGTAAGTAAGTTCAATGATAAATGCAATTCCTGCAACAATTCCGCCTAGTTCCTCTACTAATTTGATCGTCGCTTCAATTGTACCACCAGTAGCCAATAAATCATCTGTAATTAATACACGTTGACCAGGCTTAATCGCATCCTTATGAAGAGTTAAAATATCTTTTCCATACTCAAGACCATATTGTTGTTTGATTACCTCACGTGGTAATTTCCCTTCCTTACGTACAGGAGCAAATCCAACACCGTGAGAATACGCAACTGGACATCCAATGATAAAGCCTCTAGCTTCTGGTCCTACCACAAGGTCGATGTCTCTTTCTCTTGCATATTTAACAATTTGGTCTGTCGCATATTTATATGCTTCTCCATCATTCATTAAAGGAGTAATATCCTTAAATAGAATCCCTTCCTTTGGGTAATCTGGTACAATTGTGACATAATTCTTTAGATCCATTTACTTCATTGCCTCCTCAAATTTAAGCGAACCATTATTAATAGAATCAAACCATTGCTTTAATTGCTGATAAGATGAATACAAAAATTTATTTTCTATTTCAATTTGTTGTTGTTTTAATTGGTATGTTTTCGATTCAGTCAAATCTCGTTTCTTGCCTTGATTTGATAATGTGATGATTCCCTTGTCTATCTTAACAAATTCTAATTCAAAAAACACCTCTAAGATGAAATCAATCGTTTCTTTCGACCAACCTTTATGTTTGGCGAGGTCTAAACCATATCGATTCATATCAAATGTTCCACGTTTAGCTAAAAATCCATACAACCATTTGAAGTGCTCTCTTGTTGGGATCGTACTAAAGAAATGATTCCCATTGCTACTAAAAAGTGTATAAATTCTACTTGGTAAGACAGGCTCTAACAATGTCCTTAACACTGTCTCATCCCGTGGTAAATCTAATAGACAGATAAATAAATCTTCACAAGTAAAATCGCGAGCCTGTTCAAGATCATTTATCACTATTATTTCATCTTTATAGTCATGATACACAGAACTTGAGAAGATTTCCTCACTAAATGCAATTAACCTTCGTTTTTCCTTAGATACTTTAAGTATCGTATCCTTCACTTTATTATTCCCACGCATATCAAATAGCTGCCAATGTGAAATAGCTAAATCATGTAACATGATTTGTGGTTTTCGGAAATTATTCCATTCATTAATAGAGAGCTCACCAATGACTGATATTTGGGCCCCAGGAGATACATGATCATATGCTTCACCAAGGCCAAAACCAATACTATCAAGAGCAAATCCATTCTCTTCAAACGTCATTTTCAAATGATTTTGGTCAGAACCTATCTTTCTAATTCCCTGAATGGAAACATCCTTTATCCTTACTCTTGGTTTTGGATTATTCATTCCAAATGGAGCTAGTAGATTCATCTCTGCAATTGTTTCAATTGAAATATCTGAAAGCTGACAATCGACATCAATTTTTGTCACAGGGATAAAATCCTGCTCTGTTAATTGCTCGTTAGCAAGTTCATTTAATCGATCTCGTAATTCATCAACATTCTCAAGCGCGAGTGTCATACCTGCAGCCATAGGATGTCCCCCAAAATGAGGAAGGATGTCCCTACATAAAGATAGATTTTCATAAAGATTAAAGCCCTCTATACTTCTAGCAGAGCCTTTAGCTGTTCCTTTTTCCGTGTCAATGCTAAGGACAATCGTTGGACGATAAAAGCGATCTACAAGTCTTGATGCAACAATCCCAACAACACCTGCATTCCAGCCTTCTTTAGCAATCACTAAAACACCATTTTCAGCCGGTGGAAAATGCGTTTCCACTTCCTCAATGGCTGCCTTTGTCATCTCATTGACAAGCTGCTGACGTTGTTTATTATATGCATCCACTTCTTCAGCCAATTCTCTAGCTTCTTCAAGATCCGTTGTCATCAATAAATGTACAGCAGGGTCTGCTGAGTCCAATCGACCTACTGCATTAATTCTCGGGCCAATGGCAAAGCCAATCGTCTCTTCATTCACATCACTTTGTTCCGTTCCACATACTTTAAGAAGAGCCTTAATACCTGGTCGATTCGATTTACCTAATGCGATGATACCCTTCTTAGCTAATAATCTATTTTCCCCATGTAACGGTACAAGATCTGCTATTGTTCCGATAGCTGCTATTTCTAGCAATTCTTCTGGAACTCTCCCTAGCAACGCATGTGCTACTTTAAAAGCAACACCCACTCCAGCAAGTTCTTTAAATGGATAAGAGCATGTAGGTTTCTTTGGATGAATAATAGAGAATGCATTCGGTAATTCTGGTCCTGGTTCATGATGATCTGTAATGATCAGATCCATCCCTAGATCCTTAGCTACCTGTGCTTCATGAAGAGCAGATATCCCAGTATCAACCGTAATAATTAATCCATATCCACTGTTATAGGCCCAGCGGAAGGCCGCCTCATTCGGTCCGTATCCTTCTGTGAAGCGATTTGGAATATAAAAATCAACATCAGCTCCACACTCTCTCAATGCCGTTAATAAGACTGTTGTACTACTTACACCATCAGCGTCATAATCCCCAAAAATAAGGATTTTTTCTTGTTTTTTAATTGCATTTTGGATTCTTTCTATTGTTATATCCATTTCATCTAATAAAAATGGATCATGAAAATCGGAGTTCTCAATAAATAAAAAATCTCGTGCATCATCAACCGTTTTTATGCCACGGTTTACGAGCAACGATGCAACAAGAGGTGCAATATTTAATTCAGATGATAGTTCCTTCACAATTTCTTCTTCAACACGATTTACGTCCCAACGTGTTTTCGACTTTAACATTCGCTCACCCCTCAACCATCCTATTATACAAAAGGTCGGGAGGGGTTTCAATTGAATCAGTTTATTTCCAGCATTACTCTAGTGATCAGCTTGATCGTTTTTTTCGATTTCCTCAGATTCTTGTATACTATTTATACCCTCATCTTTAAGTAGCTGATTTTCTTTTTCTAGTTGTTTAACCCTTCTTAACAACCGATAATAGCGAAATAATCCCACTGAGGCAACAATCATACCTCCCATTAGGACTGAGGTTAAAATCACTAAGATCAATGGCCAATTGGCTGTTCCAAATAAATAATTCACTTCCACAGAATCCACATTAATGACTGCAAATACCGCAACGATAAGAGCGAATAAGAACGCTAATATCAAACTCCATTGTCCCTTCACAGTTAATCAACTCCTTGACTACTATCATCATCTTCTTCCGAGTAGGGATTAATATGAATAAATACGTCATGTACGTTATCAACCTGTAATAGCTTTTCCTTGACCCTTTTTCCGATCTTATGCCCTTGTTCAACAGTGATATAAGGATCAACAGAGATCTTTAAATCAACGATTACATAATGACCGTGTTCTCTTGCATGTAATGCATTTATTTTTTTCACTTCTGGAAATGTTAACACTGCTTTTCTCATTTCCTCTGTATCTTCCTCATGTAACACATGATCTAATGTCGTATGTATCGACTCTTTCCCGAGCTTATAAGCTGTTCTTAAGATGAGAATGGATACAAAAAGTCCTGCCACTGGATCCCCATAAACAAGCCATGGTGCCCCTATTTGTTCTCCAAAAATAGCTCCTACAATCCCAATGAGGGCGGCGATAGACGAATAGACGTCTGAGCGATGCTCGTAGGCATTGACAATAACTGCATCACTATTAATCCTTTTTCCTAGCTTAAATTTATATCTAAACATCGCTTCTTTTACAACAATTGATAACACAACTGCGTAAATGGCAAAAGCTTTCGGTGCTTCTATCGGTTGAAAAAAGGATTCAATTGATGACTTTCCAATTTCGATTCCAACTAAAAAGAGCAAAACAGCGACAATAATTGCAGCAATCGATTCTGCTTTTCCATGACCATATGGATGGTCACGATCTGGTGGCTGCTTCGCAGCACGGACCCCGATGTAGACTGCAAATGAACCTGCAACATCAGAAGCAGAGTGAACCGCGTCTGCCACTAGCGCTTTACTTCCTGACATCACTCCGACTACATACTTAATAATGGCTAACACAATATTACCTACTACGCCAAGCATGGCGGCAAATTCCGCTTGTTTAAAACGATCTTTTTCCACTTACAACCTTCCTTCCCTGTTAAAAAGAGTTCCCTTTTTAGAACACTTTTATAGCACGCTTTTTCATCTCTTTTCATCCCATCTGATTATTGTAACCAAAAATAGCATGCAGAAACAACGATCGATAAAATCTTCTTCCATGGAAAAAACCGTGGTTAATACCACGGTTAGGAGATAATCTTACACTTCTGGCTCTACTTCTGTCTCATCTGATTTTCTTAGTTGACCTTTTCCTAGCTGCTTACTTTTCCATACTAGCCATATTTGCGAAGCAATGAATAATGACGAGTAAGTTCCAGAAATAAGACCCATCAATAATGCAAAGGAGAAGTTACGAATAGATTCACTTCCAAAAATCAACAATGCTACAACCGTAATTACAACGGTTAACACAGTATAAATGGATCGTGTAAATGTTTGTCTTAGTCCTTTATTGACGATTTCAGCAAGGTCATCAAATGTTTTGACTTTCTTCTTTTTGTATAATTCACGAATACGGTCAAAGGTGACAATTGTATCATTAATCGAATACCCCACTATCGTTAATACAGCAGCAATAAAGGTGATATCGACCTCAAATCGGAAGATGCTAAACATAATAATAATAAAGAATGCATCATGTAATAATGCAACAATTGCTGAAACAGCCATTGCCATTTCAAATCTAATCGTTACATAAATGATAATTCCTACAGCTGCAATGAGCACTGAAATAAAGGCATTTCGCGCAAGTTCTTTTCCAACTGTCGGTGATACGGTACTTATACTCGGCTCAGTACCATACAACTCAGTAAAATGCTCTTTCACTTCTGCAATTTGTTGTTGTGAAAGTACACCCACTAATCTGGCTACACCAATTTCCTTATTGTTTCCAGAAAGGATTACTTCACTTGGTTCTATGTCTAGCTTCTCAAGCTCATCTCTAACTTCACTGCTTGTTAAAGGCTGATTAGCAAGCACTTCAATTCTAGTCCCGCTATCAAAATCAATGCCAAGGTTGAGCTTTAAAGTTAATAATAACCCTACACCAACTACACCTAGAATGGCAGAAAACAGGAAGAATTTCTTACGATGTTTAACAAAGTCGACCTTATCAAATCTTGTTGGGACTTCTGTGTCATCATCAACATCTGCAATATTGGCTACTTCTGATTTCTTCACTCCAAATAAGCCTAAGCGCTTGTCTGTGAAGCGGCTATTAACAATAAGACCAAGCAATAAGCGAGTACCGTATACTGCAGTGATAAAACTCACAAGGATACTAATAATTAGCATCGTCGCAAACCCTTTTACAGAGCTTGTCCCAAACATAAATAATACAGCAGCTGCTAACAAAGTTGTTATATTTGCATCCAAAATAGTCGATAAAGAACGTCTATTTCCTGATCTGAATGCTGACATCGCTGTCTTTCCTAGCTTCAGTTCTTCTTTTATTCGTTCATAAGTAATGATGTTGGCATCTACTGCCATTCCGACCCCGAGGATCAATGCGGCAATCCCTGGTAACGTTAATACACCATTCATCCAATCAAAGACGAGTAATATTAAGTAAATATAGACACTTAGTGTAACAACAGCTATTGCTCCTGGTAATCGATATGAGAAAAGCATAAACAAAAATACGATTAGGATCCCAATGATACCAGCAAACACCGTTTTATCAAGTGCTTGTTCACCGAATTTTGCTCCAACAGATGTTGAATACATCTCTTCAAGCTCCACTGGGAGTGAGCCTGCATTTAGAAGTGCAGCTAGCTCTTGCGCTTCCTTAATTGTGAAGTTCCCTTGAATTTGTACATCTGTTTCATTAAGAATATTACTTACAGCTGGTGCTGATAAATATTTTGGATTTGGTTTTGCTGCTTCTGCTTGGAAGGAGTCAACCCCTTCCTCAAAATCCAACCAAACAACAAGTAGGTTTTCACCTGCACCCATATTCAACACTTGCTCTGTTACAGATCTGAATTTGTCTGCACTTTTTAACTTAATTCCAACGGCTGGTCGATTTTCTCCATCAAAGCTTTGAGATGATCCACCTTCTACAAGATCTGTTCCATCTAATAGAACCTGATCATTCACATCACGAAAAGTTAATTTCGCTTCAGTTGATAGTATTTCTCTTGCTTTATTTTGATCAGTTACACCAGCTAATTGAACGCGAATCCGATCATCGCCTTCAATTTGAATATTTGGTTCACTTACGCCTAGTACATTCACACGTTTTTCTAGTGCATTGACAGTACTAACTAGTGCCTTTCTATCAATGACATCTCCCTTATTTGCAGGTTTGACCTCATATAGTATTTCAAAGCCACCTTGTAGATCTAGACCTAGCTTGATATTGTTTAAGATATTATTCGTCGTCAATCCCATTGTTGCTGCTAGTAGTAACACAACAAGGAAAAACGCAATGATGCGTCCTCTTTTAACCATTACGATGTAGTGCCTCCTTTAAATATGTAAGAAACAAATGATTCCAGTTTTCGTCAATACTACCATTATGAAACAACCGTTTTACCGTGTCAATCAATGACAGGGTAAGAATCAATTATAATAGTTTGCTAAGCTCTTCTTGTCCCTGATTACTGAACCAGTCTGGTGATTTAAAGGCCTCGACAGTTGCATAGTTCATGTATTCACCAATCTTAACTGATAAGATATCATTTACAATTTGATACAAGAGCTTTGTTTCGCGTTCTCTTTTCCATTTCTTCTTACATAGGTACTGCCATAGCTCCTCTTCTGTTACAGAATCATATCCATAAAGGATGAACTCTTCTAATTTACTTTTTAACGCAGGTTTCACATCATTTCTATATTGATCAAATCCATTTTCCATGGAACTAGCCCCCGTATTCTTTAATTAAAATATTGATATAGATAATAGACCTAAGCTTACTAGAATAGCTGCAACAATGATCCCGATTGAAATTGATAAGAAAGCATATCGAAATGGAATAGCAAAAATAGACGCGGCTACGCAAGCTGACCACGCCCCTGTTGTTGGTAATGGGACAGCAGTAAATAAGATTAGGCCTAGCGCACCGTATTTTTGGACATTGCCACTTTTATTCATTGTTCGATTGTATAACCAATCATACATCTTCTTATACCATTGAAATCTCATTAATAGAGAGCTAATTGGTCTAAAAAGTAACAACAAGGGGATTACAGGTAGAATGTTGCCTATCACACTAATAACAGCCGAATAGACTAAATCAAATTCATAGTATAAATAGGCTAACGGTAGCCCTCCACGCAGCTCAAGAATAGGCATAGCAGAAATAACCATCACTACAAGCTCTGGCGGTAGAAAATCCAAATTCTTTACTAAAAAATCTCTTAAGCTTTCCTTCACTACTTCACCTCTTTTGAACCTTTCCCAATTTTATTCGCATTTTTATGGTTTCAGGATAATACTTGTCATGCTTGGCCCCCTATAATGCATATAGTTAATTGTAAATGATAACACCTTTTTTGAGAAGGTAGGGAATTGAATGTCGAAACAATCATTTTTACAAGGGACACTGATTTTAATTATAGCGGGACTTATTACAAGAGTCTTGGGTTTTATTAATCGAATTGTTGTTGCGAGGCTAATCGGTGAAGAGGGTGTAGGACTTTATATGATGGCAGTTCCCACCTTTGTACTTACTATTACCTTGACTCAAATTGGTCTACCAGTTGCCATTTCGAAATTAATTGCAGAAGCGGAGGCCAAAGGTGATCGTGCCAAAATCAAAAAAATCCTCGTTGTTTCATTATCAATTACAGGAACACTTAGTTTAATTTTCACACCTGGAATGATTCTTTTAGCACCGATTTTATCTGAAACTGTGTTTACAGATGCTAGGGTGTATTATCCGTTATTAGCGATTTCTCCGGTTGTACCCATTATTGCGTTATCATCGGTTTTACGTGGATACTTCCAAGGTCGGCAAAATATGCGACCAGCTGCCATTTCTCAAGTAATTGAACAAGCCGTTAGAATAACACTAGTTGCTGTATGTACGAAAGCATTTCTACCATATGGAATTGAATATGCGGCTGCTGGAGCAATGATATCAGCCGTGATAGGAGAGCTTGTTTCCCTCTTCTACATGGTTTGGATGTTTAAAACAAAAAAACGAATCAAAGTTCGGTCAAACTTTTTCAAAGCAGTTAAATCTGGCAAATCTACATTCAACGATTTAATGAGAATTGCCATACCAACCACAGGTAGTCGTCTTGTTGGTTCACTTTCTTGGTTCTTTGAGCCAATTGTTGTTGCCCAAAGCTTGGCACTTGCTGGCGTGGTTACTCATCTAGCAACAAGACAATATGGAGAGCTTACTGGATTTGCCATGCCATTATTATTCTTACCTTCTTTTATCACAGCTGCATTATCGACCTCACTTGTTCCAGCAATAAGTGAAGCAGCGGCTAAGAAGCAATCATTGTTAATTGAATATCGACTGAAGCAGGCTCTCCGCTTATCACTTGTTTCTGGAGGACTAGCAGTTGTTGTATTATATGTTTTTGCAGATCCAATTATGGAATTGATGTATGGATCTAGTAACGCAGCTATATTCGTAAAGGTGATGGCACCATTTTTTATTTTTCATTACTTCCAAGGACCATTACAAGCAACTCTTCAAGCCCTTGATTTAGCTAGAGCAGCAATGATTAATAGCATCATTGGCGCTGTTGTTAAAACAGCACTTATCTTCATTCTAGCTTCTCAACCCGCTCTTGGAATTATGGGTGCTGCCTTAGCAATTATGATTGGAATGGTGCTAGTTACATTACTCCATTTCTCTACGATTGTTAAAGTAATTTCTTATAGCTTCTATGTAAGAGATTATATAAAAAGCTTCATAACGATGGTCGGTTCAGGCATTGTCGGGCATTACACGTATTTCTCACTTACTAATGAAATGACTCTAGCTTCAAGAACAATTATTGCTCTAGCTGCATGTACAATCGTTTATTGTCTGTTATTAATTGTTTTTAACTTAATAAAAAAGGAAGAAATGATCAGAATCCCATTCATCGGTCGTCCATTAGCTGTGTTTCTTCCTCAAAATAAAAACAAGTAACCTGTTGAAATGGTTACTTGTTTTATTTTTCATCCTTTAAATCAATAAAAAAAGTTCCATTTGCATAACTGCAAAAAGAGATTTGTTTTAAATCCTGATATCCTAGCTTACGAAGCTGTTGCCTTAGCCAAAGATTTGTTTTATCAATCTTCTTGAGACTATCCTCTTGAATTTTCCCATCTAAAATAAGTGGCCATTCGGTTGATTTATTATTTTTTTCTAATACCGACAGCTTCCCAGAAGGTTCTAAGATGGCAAATTCAACATCTGATACACTCTTTACATTTTTATCACGTAATTGAATTAATAAGTCATCAAAATTATATCTCTGTTTCCTCATGGCTTCTTCATCAATTTTCCCCTTATTGATAATGAGTGAGGGCTTTCCATCCATTAACTCTCTAAATTTTTGGCTCTTTAGAGAGACAAAGGCAAGGGTGATTTGGATCGTCATTAATAATACCATTGGAAGAACAGTATGGAGGAGAGGTGAATCTGTTGATTCAATAGCTTGAACTGCCATTTCAGCAATCATAATAAATACCACCAAATCAAGGATGCTAAGTTCACCGATTTCTCGTTTACCCATTAACCGAAAGATAATAACAATTAATACATACAAGAATAGTGTTCGAGCGACAATCGCGAGATAATCTTCCAATCGAATGCACCCCTTACGTTATAATCACAAACCATTCCTACTTTAGTTTCCACATAAGTTGTGAAAACATAATCAGAAGGATTTTCCAGTTCTATTTATTTTTGGACATGAATATGCTCGTACTAGGACAGTTCTGTTGTCTATAGACTCATTTTTCCGGGAGGAGGATAAAAAATGAAGAAAATTGGATTAGCTACAGTGTACGGGGTTGCAGCGGTTTTTATCATTATATTAGTAGCAAGTGTCATTTTTTCACTCTTACTAAGATTCACTTCGCTTCAAGAAGGCTCATTGACTTGGTTAATACTTGCAATCTCATTTTTAGCGTTATTTATTGGTGGATTTGTTTCTGGTGGAAAAGGAAAGGAAAAGGGTTGGTTAATGGGAGGAGCTACTGGACTTTTATTTAGCTTAATCGTTTTTCTTTTTCAGTATTTGGGACATGATGCGGTTTTCTCAACAGAGCAAAGCGTCTACCATATCGGATTCCTAGCAACGGCAATGATTGGTGGGATCTTTGGAGTTAACATGACAACTCCTTCCCGCACGATGTAATTAGGATAAAGGGTAGTTCCATTTAGGAAACTACCCTTTTTCTTTGATTATGTTAGTCGTTTTTCACATCACGAATTGCTTGACGATCGTATGTAAGACGAGTACTATCACCAGCTTTAATGATAACCTTATCTTCATCAATACCATCAACGATTCCATGCATACCACCAATCGTCACGACCTTATCGCCTTTTTTAAGATCTGATTGCATTTGTGCAACAGCCTTTTGACGTTTTTGTTGTGGACGAATTAATAGGAAGTAAAAAATCGCAAACATTAAGATTAATGGACCAACTGTTCCTAAGATACCTTCCATTTATGTTTCACTCCTTTCATGTTGAATTTGACTTTCAACTTTCACCCTATACAAAATGAATAGTCAAAAACGAATGATAACGGAATTTACGTATAACTGAATTTGACTAACGTTAGCTCCACTACCGTCACAAGTTAGAAGTTTTTCGCATTTGGTTTATTAAAACCATATTGCTCAAAAAACTCTTCACGGAAGTCACCAAGACGGTCCTCCATAATTGCTTGTCTAACCTGTTCCATTAATTTTAACAGAAAATGAAGATTATGATAAGTAGTAAGTCTTATTCCAAATGTTTCTTCACATTTTATTAAGTGACGGATATAGGCTCTGCTATAATTTTTACACGTATAGCAATCACAATTCGGATCAATTGGACCATAATCTTCTGCGTACTTGGCATTTTTCACAACAAGGCGACCCTCGCTTGTCATAAGTGTACCATTTCGTGCAATTCGAGTTGGTAGCACACAGTCAAACATATCTATTCCACGAATCGCTCCATCAATTAATGAGTCTGGTGAACCTACACCCATTAAATATCTTGGTTTATTCGATGGCATAAGCGGTGTCGTAAATTCAAGCACTCGGTTCATAACATCCTTTGGCTCTCCTACAGATAAGCCACCAACAGCATAACCAGGGAAATCCATCGCTACTAAGTCTCTTGCACTCTGCTTACGAAGCTCTTCATATTCTCCACCTTGAATAATTCCGAATAACCCTTGATCATGTGGTCGTTGATGCGCCTGTAGACAACGCTCTGCCCATCTACTTGTACGCTCAACAGATTTCTTCATATAATCGTATTCAGCTGGATATGGTGGACATTCATCAAATGCCATCATAATATCTGAACCTAGTGCATTTTGTATTTCCATCGCTTTTTCAGGTGATAAAAATAGCTTATCCCCATTTAAATGATTTCTGAAATGAACGCCTTCTTCTTCAATCTTTCTAAATTCACTTAAAGAGAATACTTGGAAGCCACCTGAATCAGTAAGAATAGCACGATCCCAGTTCATAAATTTGTGTAAGCCACCTGCTTTTTTGATAATTTCGTGGCCTGGTCTTAACCAAAGATGATAAGTATTACTTAAGATGATATTTGAACCCATTTCCTTAAGCTCTTCAGGCGCCATTGTTTTCACTGTTGCCATTGTCCCTACTGGCATAAATGCAGGTGTATCAAATGAACCGTGTGGGGTATGTACCCTTCCTAATCTTGCTCCTGTTTGCTTACATGTCTTAATAAGCTCGTATGTAACTGCTGCTGTCAATTTATTATTACTCCCTTCAAGCTCTAGTTGCCGAATTTGTGATGTGGCAGATTTTGTTCTTACAAATGGTTTATATAATGAGCATCGCATCTCCAAAGCTAAAGAATCTATACCGTTGTCTCACAGCTTCTTCGTAGGCATGAAGTACATGCTCTCTTCCAGCGAGTGCACTTACTAACATAATCAAGGTTGATTTCGGTAAGTGAAAATTCGTTATTAATCCATCAATCGCTTTAAATGTGTACCCTGGAAAAATAAAAATATCTGTCCAGCCACTAGATTCTACAAATTGTCCATTATTTGCTGAAGCAATAGTTTCAAGTGTTCGTGTAGAGGTTGTCCCTACAGAAATGATTTTCCCACCACTTTGCTTTACTTGATTTAATAATCTCGCCGTTCCATCCGTCATTTGATAGAATTCGGCATGCATTTCATGCTCATCAATGTCATCCACACTCATTGGTCTAAAGGTTCCAAGACCTACATGCAATGTAATAAACGCAATATGAACACCCTTCACTTTTATATCTTCAAGTAATTGTTCGGTAAAATGCAATCCTGCTGTTGGTGCCGCGGCAGAACCACGCTCACGCGCAAATACTGTCTGATACCTTTCCCGATCGTCCAACTGCTCCTTAATATAAGGTGGCAATGGCATTTCACCTAATTGATCCAGCACTTCATAAAAGATTCCTTCGTATTGGAAGGTTAATAATCTTCCACCATGATCACTCTCACCAGTACATACTGCTTTTAACAAACCATCACCAAATGAAAGAACCGTACCTACTTTAACCCGCTTCGCTGGTTTGACTAACGTTTCCCACGTTTCGCCTTCAGTTTGCTTAAGCAGTAAGACTTCTACTTTCGCCCCGGTTTCTTCTTTCACCCCAAAAAGTCTAGCAGGTAGTACACGTGTATCATTTAATACAAGGCAATCTCCCTCATTTAAATACTGTAATACACTTCTAAAATGAGAATGATTGATATCACCATTCTCCTTATTTAATATCATTAATCGAGAAGCTTCACGATCCTCTAAAGGTGTCTGTGCAATTAACTCCTCTGGCAAATCAAAATCAAACAAATCTACTTTCATCATGTTCACCTATTTCACAAGTTATCCTAGTAGGACACAATCAGTCCCACCTTTAATTTTATCGAAAACGTCCAATGACATAAAAGACGAGCGATAAGATGATGCTTACAACAATCGAAGTCACAATTGGAAAATACACAGTCGTGTTCCCTTTTTTGAAGACGATATCACCTGGTAGTTTACCAATAAATTGCCATATCAATCCGATGATGACAAAAACAATCCCGATAATAATAAACATTTTCCCCATCTTCTCACTCCTTTGGGAAGTCCATTTGAAAATGCTTGTATACCTGATCAGTCACAATTCGTCCGCGTGGAGTTCGCTGTAGAAAACCAATTTGCAATAAGTATGGCTCATATACATCTTCAATTGTATGTGATTCTTCGCCAATCGTCGCTGCAATCGTATCTAAGCCAACTGGCCCCCCACGAAATTTCTCAATGATTCCTTTAAGTAATTTATGGTCAATATGATCTAATCCTAAACGGTCTACCTGGAGTAATTCTAACGAGGAATGGGCTAATTCTTCAGTAATAATACCATTCCCACTTACTTGCGCATAATCTCGCACTCGCCTTAGTAAGCGATTCGCAATACGCGGTGTCCCTCTTGAACGCCTTGCTACTTCGATTGCCGCTATTGGATCAATTTCAACATCAAGGATCAATGCGGTTCGCTCAACTATATCTGCAAGCTGTTCCTCATTATAGTACTCAAGTCTGCTTAACACTCCAAATCGATCTCGAAGTGGTGCTGACAACATCCCTGCTCGCGTAGTTGCTCCTACTAATGTGAAGGGCGGTAGATCCAGTCGGACTGAACGAGCACTTGGCCCCTTCCCAATCACGATATCCAAACAGAAATCCTCCATCGCTGGGTACAGGACTTCCTCAACTGAACGTTGCAGGCGATGAATTTCATCAATAAATAGCACATCTCCTGGTTCAAGAGCAGTTAAAATCGCAGCAAGATCTCCAGGCCTCTCAATCGCTGGACCTGAAGTGGTTCGAATATTAACACCCATCTCACCAGCGATAATCGTAGCAAGCGTCGTCTTTCCAAGACCTGGTGGACCATATAATAAGACATGATCTAAGGTTTCTTGCCGCATTTTTGCCGCTTTAATAAAGATTGCAAGGTTTTCCTTCACCTTTGTTTGACCAATATATTGATCAAGTGTCTGGGGTCTTAGACTTTGTTCAAATGACGATTCTTCGTAGTCGGTTTCACCAGAAACTAGACGATCCTCCATCCTGTTCTCCCCCTACTTTAAAAGCTTTTGTAATGCCTTTTTAATATATTGATCGGTTGTCATCACTTCAGAAATCAGCTGTGGTACGACTTTATTAATTTCACGTTCGGCAAAGCCTAGAACCTTCAGAGCCTCAACTGCTTCTTCTAGTGCAGTTGATGGAGTCTGTGGATTCACTTCTGCTTCATAATCTTCAGCAAACAAATCAATCTCTGGATGTGAAATTAAGTCTGTTAGCTTCCCTTTTAAGTCTAAAATCATCTGACGTGCGGTTTTCTTTCCTACACCCGGAAACTTCACAAGATATTTCTCATCTTCATTCTCAATCGCAGAAACAACCTGTTGAACTTGTCCTGAAGCTAATATTGCTAAACCACCCTTTGGACCAATTCCCGATACATTTAACAGCTTAACAAATAAAGCTCTCTCTTCACGAGTCTTGAATCCGTATAATGCGAGTACATCTTCTCGTACATGTTGATATGTATAAACAGTCACAAGCTCCTTCGCATTTTTACGGAACACAAATGGATTAGGCGTGTAGACTAAATAACCAATTTGATTACTCTCAATAACAATATATTCTGGATTTACATAATCAATGTATCCTTTAATAAACTCTATCACTTACAATAATCTCTCCTCTTCTTTGCTGTACCCCATTTTATCATATTCATTAGAAAAAGACACAGCAATCAACAATAAAAAAGACTAGGAGATGGACTCACTAGTCTACTAAGTACTTAAATTTCATGGAGATGAGGTGTATGTACGATATGTTTCGAGCACATTAATGTATTCTGCTTTATTTCCGACCTTAATTCCTTTTTTCAATAAATTATGCTGTCTGCTCTCCAGTTTTTCCACATCAATCTGGAAGAAGGATTGAATGACTTTATTAGATGAGTTTGGTTTTCCATCAAAAATGGTTAATACACCTTCATCACTAATTCCAAAATATCCATTCGATTTCAGAAGAGGAGAAATATCATCAACATGCTGTTGAAACACGACCTGCTCTTCATCGTGATGAATCAACTGCCAATCTTCATATTGTGCCCAAAAATCCTCCATCGCCCATATGGTTTCCTCAAGGATTTCCTCGCTGACCTCACCATCTAAATACACGCGTTCCAAAATAACAGTTAACGTTAATGGATCGTTGATATCATTAGGCACATCCATCTCTGGTTGACCAGTAAATGCAGATAATAAGAAAAGAACTCCGACCATTATTGAATATATAAGCATACGTAACATACTATCACCTCACACTTGGATAAATCTTACTAAATCATCTGATATGACTAGTTTGACCACTTCTATTCGTTTTATCCAAAATTTATCAATTTCATTTTTAGATCATAATAAAAAGCAGTCAGCACTAGGCTGACTACTTTGGCCTACATTTAGCGATTGTTTGTTGTTTCAAATGGACGACGTACAGTTTGTCCAATATTTTCAAATAAATCGCCAAGATCATTATCAATTGTGTCTCTTGTTGTTTCACCATTTCTCATATCGTTATTGATGTCACGAACACGAGTATATGTCGCTTCATCAGTTACAACATGGATATCTTTTCCTTTAGCTAATGACTTAACTGTCTTCTCGACCTCATTCGTTACATTCTTATCATTATCATCATTTGTGTCAATTGCAACTAACACATTATTGCCCATAATAACCGCATGAGCATCTTCAACATGATTAATTTTTTCTACACGTTCAACAATTCGATCTGTTAGATTGCCGTTATAAGTGTTGTAGTATGCAGACGATCTCGGACGGTCCGTTGTATTATTAATGTGACCATGATAATTCGTATCAGCATATCCGTGACCATTGTGAGTTAATGTACGGTTTCCTTGCTGTGAATAAGGATTCCCTGGTGTTGGATATGGATCAACATTACGTGTCCCAAATGTTGAATGACGGTCTCGCTCTACTGTATTCCCAGTATTTTGGTTACGATTAGGGTTATATCGTAATCCACTAAAAAAATTATTATTTAAACGCCCTTCATCATTGTTATTGATTCGTGCTTGTGAATCACGATTGTTTCCTAACGTGCCAAAGTTACCGTTTCTGTTAGTTGTGTTATTTCTGTTTGTGCGTGCACCACCACGATTATTATCATCACCCGCACGATCTAACAGTTCAGTAATAGGACCATCATTGTCTGTCATTGTCCTCGCATTGCCATTTCGGTTCGTGTTTTCGTTTGAGTAATAACCAATAGGTCTTGTCGCCTCTGTTTTGTAATTAGTATCCATTGCACTGTTGTTATTGCCAGCACAACCTACTAAACCACCCATCATCATTGCTGTTGCAGACAAAGTAACTAATGTTTTTCTCAAGCGCAAATACCCCCTCTATAGGCTTCGCATCAAAAAAAGAAGCAAGAAACAAATCCCTTTTTTGACGCTCATATATAGAGTGTCTTGAAAAACCATTATTTATAGCTGTTAGTTATTTGAAGCCACAAACAGAAAAAAGCTAAACTGAGTGCTCAGCTTAGCTTTGGATGAACGATTTAATCATCATCTTCATCGTCAAAATCAGGGTATTCAAACATTCCTCGTGTTGGATCAAAAGGATTTACTCCGTTTGCAGGCATTCCATATCCTGGCATTGCTCCTGGATAGCCTGGTGCTTGTGGCATTCCCATTCCCGGCATTGCTCCTGGGTAACCTGGTGCTTGTGGCGTTCCCATTCCTGGCATTGCCCCTTGATAACCTGGTGCTTGTGGCATTCCCATTCCCGGCATTGCTCCTGGATAACCTGGTGCTTGTGGCATTCCCATTCCCGGCATTGCTCCTGGATAACCTGGTGCTTGTGGCATTCCCATTCCTGGCATTGCTCCTGGATAACCTGGTGCTTGTGGCATTCCCATTCCTGGCATTGCTCCTGGATAACCATGAACTGGTGCACCGAAACCAGGAACTTGAGCAGGCAATGTTTGCGGAGTACTTACTGGTTTTGGACCACCACAACCGCAATCTTTGCCACCTGCTGTTGTTGGAATTCCGGGTCCCATCCCTTGAATTGGGTAAGGTGCTGGAGCTGGTAATGGTTGATAACCTATCGGTGCTCCTTGTGGAAACGGAGCAGGTTGATACCCTACAGATGCTCCTTGTGGTGCATATGGATAATCGTCACCATCAAAGCCCATTTCATCAGCAGGACTAGGTTCTGGGTAACCTTGGTATTGCGCTCCCGCAACTTGTGAAGGTGCATATCCACCATATGGTGCTGGAATAAATGGTGCTCCATTAGCTGGCATCCCCGGATTCCACGGTGGTGCTGGTGGTAAATCAATATCATCTTCATCATACTCAACAGGAATATTTGGTTGGAAACCTTGAGCTGGTGCTACTGGCGCATATCCTTCCCCTACTGGTGGTGCTGGGAATGGTGCTCCTTGTGGTGGATAGCAGTCAAATCCTGCTCCAGGCATGACAGGTGTAATTGGCTGACAATAAGGATCGTTCACATCAGTTGCTGGTGCAACAGGCATCTGAGGTGCTGCTTCTGGGAATTTTGGCATTTCAGGCATTTTTGGAGGTGCAACATCCTCAACGGATTCGACCTCGTCTACTTCTGGTTTCATCATTCCTGGTAAAATGTTTGCTGGAGCTGGTGGCATATTAATTTCTGGAGCGAAATTCCAATTATGGATATCAACATCAACCTGTGTTGGCATCTTTGGAACATAAGGTGCTTTAGGTGGTAGATTATTATCGAGATCTTTTTTAGGTAGAGTTTCTTCTACATCCATTACTGGTAAAGGCTGTGGGGAGAGATCCTTGTACGGATGCTCCGCTTTTACTTCCTCTTTCTTTACTTGAGCTTCTTTAATCACTGTTTCTTTAATAGGGCTAATATTCGCATTTGCATTGGCCTTTGCTTCCTTCTTCACATGAACATTCCCACTCGGGATTTTTATTTTCATCCCAGGCATAATCATATCAGGATTGCTCAGTTGGGAATTCAGCTTTTTTAATTCTTCGAAATCTACGCCATATTTTTGAGATATTTTCCAAAGAGTATCTCCTTTTTGCACTATATGGATTTTCACGTGATTTTCCCCTCCTGTACATAAGTCTATACATACTATGTGACGTTAGGCAAAATGCCACTAATCTTCAACAAAACTTATGCTAAAACGGGAAAGATTATGATTAACTTCGAATGAAACAGTGACAAATAAAAAAGGCTAAATGAGTCCATTAAGAAATCATTCAGCCTTTACCTTTAATGTTGAAGCATTCGTTCTAATGCAAGGATAGCATCCTTAGAGGTTTGCTCATCAACTTTTATTTGGTTTGTAGTTAATCCTTTTTCTACATTCTCTAATGTCCATAGTAGATGTGGGAGGTCAATTCGATTCATTGTTAGACAAGGACACATATTTTGATTAAGAGAGATGATTTCCTTGTCAGGATGTTGATCAATAATCCGTTTTACAAGATTCATTTCTGTGCCAATTGCCCATTTGCTGCCTGTTGGTGCATTATTGATTGTATCAATAATATATTTTGTAGATCCAGCATCATCTGAAAGGGCAACAACCTCTCTCGAACATTCAGGATGAACTATAATTCTCATATCTGGTTTTGCTGCTCTTACTTCTTTAATATTATTTACAGTGAAATTCTCATGTACTGAACAATGACCTTTCCATAGGATCACTTTCACATCATCAAGATTTCCTTCAAACTCAAATTGGTTTGTAATCGGATTCCATACAGCCATTTGATCTAGTGGAACCCCAAGGTCAAACGCCGTATTTCTTCCTAAGTGCTGATCAGGTAAGAAGAGGATTCTTTTCTTCTGTGTAAATGCCCATTCTACCATTTCTTTCGCATTAGATGATGTCACAGTAGCACCACCATTTTTGCCAACAAACGCTTTAATTGCAGCAGTAGAATTTACATATGTTAATGGTAGAATGGTGTCTCCAAACCTCTCCATTAACACGTCCCAGCACTTTTCTGTTTGCTCCATGTTTGCCATATCTGCCATCGAACAGCCTGCACGCATATCAGGTAAAATGACAATTTGGTCTTCTGTTGTCAAAATGTCTGCAGTCTCAGCCATAAAATGAACACCACAAAAAACAATATATTTTGCTTCCTTATTCTTAGCTGATACTTGGGCTAATTGTAAGGAATCCCCTGTTGAATCAGCAAATTTTATTACTTCATCCTTTTGATAATGATGCCCTGGAATAAACAAAGATTTCCCCATCTTTTCTTTAATTTCTACTACACGTGCCTCCATTTCTTCCATCGACAAATACTTATAAGACTCAGGCATCATTTGATTCTGTTCATTTTTCAATACATCTAATAAATTCATTATTACTCCCCCTTGTTCCCTACATTGAAGCTTATATCTAATGATTTAACTGAATGTGTTAATGCCCCTAAAGAGATATAATCTACCCCAGTGTTTTGATAAGCAGATAGCATATCGATTGTGATTCCGCCTGATGCTTCTGTCTTAATTCCTTCTGGAACGAGCTGAACAAATTCCTTCACTTCGTCTGGTGTACGATTATCAAACATAATGACGTCAACCTTTGCTTCAATTGCTTCAAGGACTTGTTCTTTCGTTTCTGTTTCAACTTCGATTTTGACCATATGACCTAGTTTCTCTTTCGTAGCGTTTACTGCGTTCATGATTGACCCAGCAAACGCGATATGATTGTCTTTAATCATGACACCATCATAGAGGCCAAACCGATGGTTATACCCACCACCACAGGTTACAGCATATTTTTCTAGCATCCGTAAGCCAGGTGTCGTTTTTCGCGTATCACATATCCTTGTATGAGTACTATTTAGTGAATTTACTGCACGGTGAGTGAGTGTTGCAATTCCACTCATTCGCTGTAGCAAATTTAAAATCACACGTTCTCCTGTCAATAGCTGCCCCATTGGTCCTTTTACAATTGCAATGACCTCGCCTTTTTCAACAAATTCCCCATCTTTTTTGAATAATTGAACATCAATTGAAGAATCTAAGAGAGCATAACCAGCTGGAATAAGCTCAATCCCTGCTAGAATTCCGTTTTCTTTTACAATCATTTTTCCTTCGCCTATCATGGTCCGTGGAAAGATAGCTTCACTTGTTAAATCACCTTCCCCTATATCTTCAATAAAAAACTGTTGCAGCATTTGAGTTAATTTGATTCGATTCATTTATTTCACTCCTAACTAAGGATTGATCAACCGTGAACATAACTTGGTTGTTATGTCTAATAATTTCATTGTTTTGCCATTTGTCTAATGACATTGGATAGTCACTTCGAAAATGACCTCCTCTACTTTCTGTTCTTACTATGGCTGATGTAATGATTAACCAGCTTGTAGTTAACATATTAATGACCGCCACTTCTTCTTTTGTCCCTTTAATCAACGGTCCCTTCAACCAATGAGGTGAAAGATATTGCTCTACCCAATTTTTCACAAAAGTGAGGCCGTTCAAATCACGTTCAATTCCAACATAAGTTGTCATCATCTTTTGGATTTCATTTTTTTCTGGTAAATCTGCTTTAAAAGGTTTAATGTCCCTCACGGTATTTAAATGGGATGAGATCGTTTGATTGTGTTGTTCAAGAATTACTTGTGCGAGGTTATGACCAAAGACTATTCCCTCAAGTAATGAATTACTAGCTAAACGGTTAGCACCATGAACACCAGTACACGCAACTTCACCAACCGCATATAAACCAGGAATTGAGGTCTCACCTTTTGTATTGGTCTTAATTCCACCCATCATGAAATGAGCACCAGGTGCAACTGGAATTAGCCCTTTACTTAAATCAATCCCCGCCTCTTCACATATTGAGGTAATCGTCGGAAATCGTTTATCAAAGTGAGGGATCATAGATATATCTAGGTATACATTTCTCCCTTGACTTCGTTCGTATTGAATCGCACGTGCGACAACATCCCTTGGTGCCAGTTCAAATTGTTGATGAACGCCTTCCATAAATCTGTATCCTTGATCATTTATTAAAGTGGCCCCTTCGCCTCTTACTGCTTCTGAAATGAGACCTTTATTTCCATTAGCTGTATATAGCAGTGTTGGATGGAATTGAATGAATTCAAGATCAGAAAGCTCAGCCCCAGCTCTAAAAGCAATACTTAATCCGTCACCTGTCATTCCTTCTGCATTAGAAGTCACCTCATATAATCCACCACAACCGCCTGTTGCTAATATGACATGTCTTGCAATATAGTTCTTAACTATACCGTGTAAGTCTATTGTGGTAATACCTGAACATTGTCCATTCTCTAGAATGAGGTCAATGGCCATTTCTTGTTCAACAAATGTAACCTTTTCTTTAAGCTGATGAAGCATAAATTCCACAAGTAATTTACCAGTGGCATCTCCTCCTGCATGTAAGATGCGATTGCGATTATGAGCACCCTCTTTGCCTAAATCAATCGTACCGTCTTCTTTTTGATCAAAGATCATTCCCTCTTCAATTAGGTTCTGAATTCTGATTGTTCCATCCTTCACAAGTTGCTTAACAGCACTGTCTTTGTTATGGAAACAACCTGCCACAATCGTATCGTGATAATGATCCTGCCAATCGTCATGTTGATCAATGACTGCAGCTACTCCACCTTGAGCGAGCATTGAATTACTATCTTCTAGCCTTGATTTTGTGATAATCATCACATTCTTATGTTTACAAAGCTGCTTTGCAGCTGATAAGGCAGCAATCCCACTTCCGATAATTACTACATCAGTAAAAGGCATCATGTAAGCCCCCTATACTCATTAAGTGTCTTGACACCTATATTTACACATATCAACCTAAATGACAAGACTTTTTTTATTTCAATAATCTGCTAGAATTTATGTATTGGTGCCTGTCACCACCCGTTTTTTGTCGAATGGAGGTCTATGATGATTTATTTAGATTATGCAGCTACAACTCCTATGAGTGAGCAAGCTATTGAAGTGTATAGTGAAGTCGCAAAAAATGTTTTCGGAAATACAAGTAGTTTACATGACATAGGCACAAAGGCTAATTCACTGTTAGAACATGCAAGAGCTGAGTTAGCTTCATGTATAAATGGAATGAAGGATGGGGTTTATTTCACCAGTGGAGGAACGGAATCGAATCATTTAATTCTTGAAACCATTATCAGATCCTATCAAGGGAAAGGAAACCATATTATTACAACTAAGATCGAACATTCCTCTATCATTAATTTCTTTAACAAGCTAGAACAAGTTGGATATGAGATTACTTATCTTCCCGTTGATACCAATGGAAAAGTAAATATAGCAGACCTTGAACAAGCAATTAAACCAACAACGATTCTAGCTTCGATTCACCATGGTAATTCAGAAATCGGAGTAATCCAGGATCTCGAAGCTATCGGTAAGCTTCTAAAAGAACATTCGATTATCTTTCATAGTGATTGTGTGCAAACATTTGGTAAACATCCAATTGATGTGGTACAACTGAATCTAGATGCTATTTCTATCTCAAGTCATAAAATCTATGGTCCCAAAGGAGTAGGTGCAGCTTTTCTACATCCTGCTGTTCATTGGAAACCGATTTATCCAAATACGACTCACGAGAATGGCTTTCGACCTGGTACAATCAATTTACCTGGAATTGCAGCTTTCGTTACTGCAGCCCAGCAGATATGTGAACAGATGGAATTTACTCAGAACAACTATAAAGAATTACGTGAGCATCTAAAACAAGGCCTAACCTCTTTAGAAGACAATATCGATATCATTGAAAATTCTACTCATCAACTGCCACATATTGTTGGATTGTGTATCAAAGGCATAGAAGGTCAATATATGATGTTAGAATGTAACCGATATGGCCTTGCGATTTCTACTGGTAGTGCATGCGCGGTAGGACAACAATCCCCTTCCAAAACGATGCTAGCCATGGGCAAAACAAGAGAGGAAGCAAAACAATTTATCCGATTATCCTTTGGAAAATCAACGACATTTGAAATCATTGATCAAGTGATTACAATCTTCAAAAACAGTGTAATAGTGAAATGAAAGTAGGTGACAATCTATGAAGGATAAAAAAATATTAGGTGAGGAACGTAGAGATTTCCTGTTAAATCTATTAAAAGAACGAAGAGAACCAATTACTGGTGGTGAGCTTTCTTCCAAAACAAATGTAAGTCGGCAAATCATTGTCCAAGATATTTCATTGTTAAAGGCTCGAAATGAGCCAATTATTGCAACGAGTCAAGGTTACCTTTACCTCTCACAAGGTCAAGAGCAGCTACATCAACGAGTAGTAGCTTGCTTTCATCAGCCAGATCAAACTGCCGAGGAGCTGAACCTGATTGTTGATAATGGGGTAACCGTCAAAGACGTAATTATTGAACATCCTGTGTACGGTGATTTAACTGCTTCGATTATGGTAAGCAACCGGAAGGAAGTTGAACAATTTCTCGAAAAAATCAACAAAACAAATGCATCTTATCTATCGCAGCTAACGGATGGGACTCATTTACATACTTTAGAAGCTGATTCACAAGGTAAGCTAGAAGCGGCATGCAAAGCCCTTAGTAAAGCAGGCTACCTCATCGAATCATAAAACAAGGCAGCCTAAAACAAAAAAAGAAGCGATTCCCTTGTTAAATGGGAACAGCTTCTTTTTGGTTACTTCAGAAATATGGATAACTACCTAGCACCTTCACAGAGCAGCCTAGTGCCTCTAATTCTGCTATGGCTCCTGGAATTAATACATCATCTATTTGTTGTTCTATATCAATAATGAAGAAATAATTACCTAGCCCTGTTTTCATCGGTCTTGACTCAATTTTTGATAGATTTAACTTACGCCAAGCAAATGCCGATAATACTTGATGTAGAGCCCCCGCTTGATCAGAAGGCAAAGTAATCATTAAGGTTGTCTTATATCCCAATGTATGGAGACCTTCAACCTCAAGAGCTAATGTTGATTTATGTAGAACAACAAATCGAGTGTGATTGTTATCAAAGTCATGAATATTATGTCGCGCAATATTTAGCCCATATTCAGGTGCTGCAAGCTCATTAGCAATGGCTGCAATCGGTTGATCTGGATGTTTACTCACGTATTCAGCCGCTGCTCCAGTACTAGTCATATACTCAATTTTTGCTTGAGGACATGTCTTATGTAGGAATTTATGACATTGAGCAATCGCATGTGGATGTGAATATACACGCTCAATCGCTTCTAGGTTGTTATGATATGTAGGGTGCACCATCAAGTGCTGACGAATCGGTATGACAATTTCCCCGACAATTCTAAGTGGTTGTTCATGAATTAAGTAATCTAATGTTAAATTAACTGAGCCTTCAATCGTATTCTCTAAAGGTACAACCGTTGCATCTACCTCACCCAATTCAGTTGCATCTATACATGATGGAATCGTATCATACGATTTACGAAGACTATTTGGAAAAAATGTTTTTACCGCTTGCTCAGTAAATGTTGCACTTGGACCAAGATATCCGATTAATTCTAATTCTTTCAAACCAACCCTTCCTCCCCTATGCGCCTGTACCAAGGATGTCTACCTTGTCCACAAATTCTAGACGTTTCAGTTTGGAAATCAAATCTGTAATTTCCATAGACATTCCCGAAGTATTTAGTGATAATGTAACATTTGCTTTCCCTCTTAGTGGTATGGTTTGGTGGATGGTGAGCACATTACATCCCGCCTGCGCCACAATAGATAACAATTCTGATAAGGTGCCAGAGCGATCCTCTAAATGGAAGAATAACGAGATAATTTGCTCCTTTACCATCGCATGAAAAGGAAAGACGGTATCACGATATTTATAAAATGCACTTCGGCTTAAATCTACCTGCTGCGCGGCAATCGCGATTGAATCTGCTTTGCCACGTTCTAACAGCTCTTTGGCTTCAAGTGTTTTTCTAATCGCTTCTGGCAATACATCTTCTCTAACAAGATAAAACTTCTCATCTAAATTATTTTTAGTTGTCATGCTTCTCCCCACCCCTTTAGGACGACAATAACCAAACCACACGTAACAATTGATAACACGTCAGTTCCCCTCTGACGCTTTATTCTACAAATTCAAATTCAAATTCTAATAACTTAACCGTATCGCCATGCTTTGCACCTAGCTCACGAAGTGCATCATCAATACCCATCCCACGCATCTGTCTTGAAAAACGTTTAATCGATTCATCACGTTCTAAATTCGTCATCTTGAATAGCTTCTCAATCTTATCACCAGAAATAACAAAAGCACCTTCATCATCTCTTGTAATTTTGAAATCACTTTCTTCTTTTTCATGACGATACATAACACGTTTAGAAGCTTCATCTTCCTCAACAATTTCAAGTGGAAACTCTGGTGTTGTTTCAATCAAGTTAGCAATTGTAAATAATAGATCTCTTAACCCTTGGCGAGTGATTGCAGAGATTGGGAAAATCTGAACCTCTTCATCCCCTAATTTCTCTTTGAATGCTTTAAGGTTGTCCTCTGCTTCAGGAATATCCATCTTATTTGCAACAATAATCTGCGGTCTTTCCGTTAAACGAAGATTATATTCCTTCAATTCTGCATTGATTGTTAAGTAATCCTCATATGGATCACGACCTTCTAATGCAGACATATCAATTACGTGAACAATAACACGCGTTCTTTCAATATGGCGTAGAAACTGATGTCCTAACCCTATCCCTTCATGTGCACCTTCGATTAATCCTGGAAGATCGGCCATGACAAAGCTTCGGCCATCCTCAGTTTCAACAACTCCAAGGTTAGGAACAATCGTTGTGAAGTGATACTCCCCTATTTTAGGCTTAGCTGCCGATACAACTGAAAGAAGCGTTGATTTACCTACGCTCGGAAATCCTACAAGTCCAACATCTGCTAACACCTTAAGCTCAAGTTGAATTTCACGTTCTTGGCCTGGTTCACCATTCTCTGATATTTCTGGAGCTGGATTTGCAGGAGTAGCAAAACGTGAGTTTCCTCTACCACCACGTCCACCTCGAGCAATAACTTTGCGTTGCCCATGCTGAGTTAAATCAGCAATAACTTCCCCAGTATTTATATCTGTAACAACGGTACCAGGTGGAACCTTAACAACCATAGGTTCAGCATTTTTACCGTGTTGATTTTTTGACATTCCATGCTCTCCGCGCTTTGCCTTGAAATGGCGTTGATAGCGGAAATCCATTAATGTACGGAGTCCTTCTTCTACTTCAAAAATGACGTCGGCACCTTTTCCTCCGTCTCCACCAGCGGGTCCACCCATTGGCACATATTTCTCACGACGATAGGCAACAATTCCGTTCCCTCCATCGCCACCTTTTACATACACTTTGACTTGATCGACAAACATAATTTCCCTCCGGTCTAATCAGCATCCACATTAAATTAAAGCAATCGTTACTAGTAATTCATGAGGATGCACCTCATATTCCATTAATTGAATTTGATCTAACTCTTTCGTTTTTTCGAGTGAATCAGTAATCACTTCTATATTGTTTATTATTCCACTAAAATCAAAAAGAAAACGAACTTCTTCTTCGAACAATTCAATCGTAATCAATAATTGATTTTCTCCATTTACCTCCGTACAGCCTTCAATTAATTGAAAGAATTGCTCACACCAAGCTGTCATGCTTACATCATAGCTTGATAAATCACGTGCATCTCCAATCACTTCAAATTCGATTGGAAATTTGTGAGTTTCCCAATTATACGTCATCAAAAAAGCGGCTAAGGTTTCAAGCTGAAGGTTCGTAAGTCTAGCCTCATTTTGAGTTTCAATCACAATTTCATCAATAATTTCTTTAACACGATCATATTTAGAAAGAGCTAGATTCCCTTTAATTAATTGTATTTTATTCAACCAATCATGCCTAGAATGCTTAAGAACTTCTACAATACTCCAATCCTTCATCACGATTCCCCTAATAATCCATAATCTTTTTATGTATTAACACACCAGTGGCCAAGCAAAACACAGTAAGTTAGCCCACGTTTTTCTCTAAAATTATAACAGACCTTATGTGAAATTACTATTAAAGAAAGCATTAGGATACCTCAAGGAAGAACAATTGGATGTCTGTATACATTTAGGCAAAAAGAAAACTCTAACCTAGCGGTTAGAGTTTTCAATGAATTAAGCTTCTTGAGCTACTGGATATACACTCACTTGCTTACGGTCACGACCTAGACGCTCAAACTTAACAACACCGTCAACTTTAGCGAATAGAGTATCGTCACCACCACGGCCAACGTTCTCACCTGGATAAATCTTTGTACCGCGTTGACGGTAAAGAATTGATCCACCTGTAACGAATTGACCATCAGCACGTTTTGCACCAAGACGTTTCGAGATTGAATCACGACCGTTTTTAGTACTACCTACCCCTTTTTTAGAAGCGAAGAACTGAAGATCTAATCTTAACATGATATGCACCTCCTGTTAGTTTGTAATTTTTATATATTGTCCATAATCTCTTTCAATTGTCTCTAATGATATGAGCATACCTTCAAGAAGCAATTGTACCTTCTCTGCGATTTCTTGCTTTAAATCAGCAGGAATTTCGCAGCGGAGAAAGCCGCCTTTACCACCTTGCTCAATGCCTGGAACAACACCTGTTAGAGCTTCAATAGCATTGACTGTTCCAAATGAAACAGCTGATGCACCTGCACAAACAATATCCTGTCCACGCTTTGCAAAGTTGGCATGTCCACTCATCGTAAACGACTCAATCAATCCATTTGGTGATCGTGTAATCGTTACTTTAATCATCCATTAACCCTTAAGCGTTGATCTTTTCGATCACAACTTTAGTGTAAGGTTGACGGTGACCTTGCTTTTTACGGTAGTTCTTTTTCGCTTTATATTTGAAAACAACGATCTTCTTAGCGCGACCTTGTTTTTCAACTTTAGCTGTTACAGTTGCACCTTCAACAACAGGGCTTCCAACTTTAACGTTTTCGCCACCAACGAATAATACTTTGTCAAAAGTAACTGTTTCACCTTGCTCTCCGTTTAATTTCTCAACGTAGATTGCTTGGCCTTCTTCAACTTTGATTTGCTTACCACCAGTTTCAATAATTGCGTACATAATTGCACCTCCTATATTTCTAAGACTCGCCATCGTCAGGTGCTTCAGATTACAATAGTCCTCTAAAAACTTAATACCTGGTCTGTGCGGTTGTAGCATGGGTGCTACAAACAATAACATTACAAATATTATCATACGACTACTAGAGTGTCAATATAAAATTATGTTAGACAACTATAATAAACGACTCTTCACTTCAGCCTTTGAACCAATGTGTCGAATTAGATATCCTTGTTCAAGATTAATTCCTTCAGTTACATGAACTGATAGCTGACTAATTTCTTCAAGCAATACATGTTTATTCTCTTCATCAATAAACTTCTTCAATTCAGAACTCACTTCAACCCATACAGCCTCAGCATCTGATCTCAGAAATTCAATTAGTTCTCTTTCTAATCGATAGAAATAGCTACTGGCACTCAGAACCCGCCCAGTCGATTCACAGGGTGAACAGTCAGAAAGCAAGATTTCTTGTAGACTATGCCTTGTTCTTTTTCGTGTAACTTCTACAATTCCCAGTCTTGTAAATCCATACACCGTTGTCTGGTTCTGATCCAATTTTGCGATTGTTTTAAAAGCACTAATCACCTTTTCTCGCTCACTTGGATTCTTCATGTCAATAAAATCAATCAGGATCATTCCGCCGATATCCCGAAGCCTCAATTGTCTTGCAATTTCCTTTGCAGCTTCGATATTTGTGATAAAGGCTGTTTCTTTTTGACTAGCCTTCCCTTGGAATTTCCCTGAATTAACATCAATGATCGTACATGCTTCTGTTTTCTCAATGACAATATATGCTCCATTTGCAAGAGTTACGACCTTATTTAGCGCCTTTTCCAGTTCAATTTCCAGCTGATGACTTTGAAATACATTTTCTTTACCAGAGTATCGTTCCACTTTCCCACCTATTGTCTTACGCAAATACTGATACATCTCAAAGTCATCTACGATGATTTCATCTATTGAATCCACTGAAATTTCTTGAAGAAGCTTTTGAACAAAGGTCTCAGCCTGATATAGAAGAGCTGGTTTATTTGTTAATTTTTGTTGCTTCAATATCGTTTTGTAGATATCTCTTTGCTTATTCAGTTCTGCAAGTACTATCTCTTGCGTTTTGCCCTCACATGCGGTTCGAAAGATTACCCCATCTTCTTGCTGACATTCTTGCTCTCCAAATTGCTTCCACTTCTCTCTTTCAGCCTCATCCTTCAGTTTCCGACTAACAGAAATTGATCGATCAAGTGGCAAATAGACAAGCATTGCCCCAGGTATTTCGATCACTTCTGTTAGCTTCGGGCCTTTGTCACCGACCCCTTCTTTCACAACCTGGACCAATACCTCCTGCCCTTGATGAGCGAAGCTTGAGATACTTTTAGATTGTTTCTGATTTTGATGATTACGTTTATATGATAAGAGCTGGTCACGATGAAGATAACCACTTTTTCCAGTACCGATATCTACAAAAGCTGCTTGAATCCCCGGTAACACATCAGTAATCCGTCCTACGAAAATATCCCCCACGCTCTCCCTTGTAGATGGCTGTTCAATTCTAAATTCAACTACTCTTCCATCCTCAATCAATGCCATTCTTTTTTCACTAGTTTGTACATTTAATACCAATTTCCTCAATTGATTACAGCCCCACTTTGCTTCATTTGCTAACAATTATACCCTATGGAATAGAGTAAAACACTTCTCCAATTGACTGGGTCGTCTTTTTTTCAGAGAAATAAGCGTGCAATAGCTCATTCTCATCAATTTGAGGTTGTAATTGCCCATTCCGTTGAATGATAATCGGGTGCTTATATCCCCTTTGAAACATCCATAGCACCTTTTGGATAGGCTCCTTCTCATCTACATGTAATGGCTTAAGCATGGAAATAGTTCGATGCTTACCATAATAACGTTCTAATAGAAAGCGCATGAGGACAAAATGACGATTTTTAAATTCCATTCCTATAGAATAAACTAGGAAAATCACTATAATCCATAGATTTAATTGGGTTGGATTAATTAAGATAATACCCCCGATAAATAGCAGGAGTGACATTATAGAAACGAGTAACATGATTTGATGTGATTTAAAGAATGAATATCGCCACGAAATGAGAGCAAATAAGAGCTTACCACCATCTAATGGCCAAATAGGCAATAAATTAAAGCAACAAATCATGATATTTTGAAAGATAAATAGCTCTAGCGTTTCTTGAGAAATAATTGATAAATGAAAGAGCCCGTATCCAGCAGCAATCAGCCATACATGTTGCAGAGGACCTGCCATTATGACAAGCACTTCTTCCTTTAATGGGCGATTACCATGCTCCTCCATTTCTGCTACACCACCAAAGGGGAGAAGAAGAATTCTCCTTATTCTCCATGAAAAAAAATGGGCACATAAGGCGTGACCCATTTCATGGACAAAAACAATCAAAAATAACATGAGTAGTTCTCTAAAATGAGCAGTAATAATTGCTAGTCCAATTAATACCCATAATAATGGATGTATATGAATTTTTGATAATATCTTAATCAAACTTAATCACCTGTATTGGATCAATAAATGTTTCACCTTGCTTGATAGCAAAATAAAACATCCCTTTCTCGTTTTCCGTATCAGTCACCTTCCCAACCTCATCCCCTGCTTTCACATACGTATAGAGAGGAACCTTGATTGATTCTAGGTTTCCATACCAGGATTGACTGCCGTCAGCATGCTGAATAATGATCGTCTTCCCAAGATTATCTTTTGTACCTGCAAATGTAACAGTACCACTATTCATAGCTTCGACAGCTGAATTACTGCCCGTTTCGACCATGACACCTTGGCCATTATCTTGAAAGCTCTCGGTTACCCTCCCGGTTGCGGGAACCGCAAATTGTGGAGTCTTCTCTCCTTCAGCAGTCTCCGTTTCAGCATCCTTTTCCTCTGGTGTTGGGAAAAATGCTAGTGGATTTCCGAACTGTTCCTGATACCAGGTTGAAATCGCTGCAAACTGAAAATCATTCTCCATTGTCTTTGAGACAAAATTTCTAGCAGGATCTAAATTTGCTGAGCCATTTTTGAATAAAATCGCAACAATTAAGACGATACAAACCGATGCAAGAATCTTAAACATAAAGACTTCCTTGCTAAACAGTGGATGAGCGTCATTGCCAGATCCTCCTTCAAAGCTAGGAAAATGATCATGTCCAAATTTTTCTTCATCTTTTACGAGAAAGGAGGATGGTTCTCGTTTCTTTTCAGGTAGATTACTAGGGAGTCGTTCACGTTTTCTTTTAGCAATTCTTCTTCTTATTTCATCAGCTCGATGACTCATAGCTACACCATTCCCTTTAACGAAGTTTGTACAATTTTATGACTTGTCCGCGCAGGTTATGACTACTATTAGTAGATTGGTTCAGAATTAACGAACAAAAAAAGAGTTGATCTTTGTTTTGACAAAGATCAACTCTTTTTTTGTTACTGTTTCCGTATATATTGTTGCTTATATTCCCGCAGCCTGAATATACTCCGCGTCCTGCGGGGTGACTGGTGAGCCACCTCGTCGCGATGCTCCTCCTGTGGGGTCTCACTTTGGCCACTAATCCCGCTGGAGTCTCCGTATAATCAATCTGCTAGAACCTTATTAAACTATAGTTTTTTATTTGAACAGAACAAACTTTAAAAAACTTTTGTTAACGAACTCCGAAGAATTTTTTCAATTTTGTAAAGACGCCTTTGTTATCGTCTTCTAAAGATTGAAGTGGGATGCTTTCACCTAAGATTCTTCTTGCAATATTTCGGTATGCAATTCCTGATTTACTATTACCATCTAAGGCAATTGGCTCACCATTGTTTGATGCCTTAATGACATGATCATCATCAGCAACAATTCCAATTAGATCGATCGACAAGTGTGATACAATTTCATCAACATCTAACATATCACCGGTTTTCACCATATGATTTCGAATACGATTGATGATTAATCGAGGAGGCTCAATATCCTCTTTTTCTAGTAAACCAATAATTCGATCTGCGTCACGAACTGCAGAAATTTCGGGTGTCGTAACGACTAATGCGCGATCTGCACCTGCAACCGCATTTTGAAAGCCTTGCTCAATTCCAGCAGGGCAGTCGATGACAATATAATCAAAGTCTTGCTTTAACTCTTCAATAAGCTTCTTCATTTCGTCTGGCTTAACAGCCGTTTTATCACTCGTTTGAGCGGCAGGCAATAAATATAAATGATCATCAAAGCGCTTGTCCTTTACAAGTGCTTGATGTAGCTTACAGCGTTTTTGAACGACATCTACTAAATCATAGATAATGCGGTTCTCAAGACCCATCACAACATCTAGATTTCGTAATCCAATATCAGTATCTACTAAGCAGACTCGTTTACCTGCTAGCGCAAGAGCAGTTCCTACATTGGCAGATGTGGTCGTTTTTCCAACGCCACCTTTTCCTGATGTTATAACAATTGCCTCTCCCACAGCTAGATTCCCCCTTCTAACCTCGTCAAATTCGGCCTTAAATGAATTAACTGTTGTAATCTCTCAATTACAATCGTTTCATTCTCATCAATATAAGCACATTCCATTTCATTTTGCTCGACTTCCTTTTGGCTGGAGTCAGGAGCTCTATTCATTATATTACTTATTCTTAATTGTGAAGGCTTCATCATAGATGCAGCAATCACGGCTTCATTATTTCCATCATATCCGGCATGAGCGATGCCCCGAAGTGCCCCAAGAACAAAGATATTCCCTTCAGCAATCACGGTACCACCAGGGTTCACATCCCCAATTAATAAGAGATCCCCTTCTACCTTAAGTACTTGACCTGAACGAATAATCTTAGCTACAGAAACAATTTCATTTTTTTGTTTTAATGCAAGTGCTTCCGCTTTTGTAATGACATTACCTTCAATCGAATCAACGATTAAATGCTTCTTACTTCTAATGATTGTTCGTAGCTCTTCTTCTTGTACTTTGGTTAAATAACGATTTCCTATTTTCAATCGTACTGCTAATAATGGACTATCTTCACCTTGGCTATGATTTAATGCTAACTTATCCGTTAATTCTGCTACAAGCTCTCGAAATGAACATTGATCATCGAGATGTAATGTTAAGCCATCTTTTGTACCTTTAATTGTAACAAATTGTTGTTTTTGTCCCTTCACGATGTTCACCTCAATGCTTTATATTTCAACAAAAGACCTAGAATTTCCTCTATTCAAGGAAAACTTTTTGGTTTTGACACATGTTATTCTACAACTGATAGCTTATCTACTAACTTTAATAACGGATAAGCCATTATTACGATAAATAAACCATTTAAAATGGTTGTAGAAATCAGTCTTTGCTCGATAAAAATATCCATTGACATTGTTGTAATACCAATTAATAGATTAACACCATAGGTAAACAACTCTAGTAAAACAACACTAATGATTGATAACAGTGAAACGATCACAATATGGTTTTGAAGAATGCCTGCTAGCTTCGAAATTATGTAGGCAATCAGTGGAAAACTAAATAAGTAAATCCCGAGGATTCCTGTGTAAACAATATCAAACAATAATCCAAAGATGGCCCCTTGCAGCATCACTTCATTTCGATTGCCGATCATGGCAACAAATACAATCGTTACGAACAGAAAATGAGGGACGAGCAAATAGTTATTCATAATAAACGAAGCTGGCAACACATCAACGAAGATACTTTCTAAGATAAATAGAAATAATAGGATACTAGGAAGAATTAATCGTCTCATTACTCTTCCTCTCCTTCTTCACTCACTCCAGAATCCATCTTTCGTTCAACAATAATAACGTTTTTGATCTCATAAAAATCAGCTGCGGGTTTGACATAAGCAGTCTTCGTTAGACCATAATTATCCGCAACAACCTCGGTTACTTCTCCAACTAATAAATCGCTTGGAAAAACTCCACCAAGTCCTGAGGTAAGCACCGCTTGTCCTTCCTCAACCTCTACTTCAAAAGGAATTTCCTTTAATAAAAGAGAAGCTTTCTCTTCGTCATAACCTTCAATCACAAAATAACGATCTTTTTCACCTTGGACTTTGGCTGAAATTCTATTTTTTCGATCAGGTGAACTTAGCAGCTGGACTGTCGAATGATAAGCAGATACATTTTTCACCTTACCAATTAACCCTTGAGCAGTAATGACTGCCATATTCGCTTCAACCCCATGCTGGCTACCTCGATTAACTGTAAGGAGATCGTACCAAAGAGTAGGATCTCTGTTTATAACAGTCGCTTGAATACTATCGTACTCGTCTAAGCTTTCGGTTTTATCCAATACGTCTTTTAACTCTTGATTTTCTTTTTTTAGAATTTGAGCTTCTTTTTCAAGTAACACATGACGATCAAGCTTTTCTTTCAATAGCTTGTTTTCTTCATATGTATGTTGAATGTCATTTATATTGTTAAAAAAACCTGCTAAGGATTGGGCGGGCTTATGGAACACTGATTGAACCCACCCAACTGAATCCTTAACAAATTGTTCTGGCCATGTTAATTTGTCTCGGTCTTGTAATGAAAAGCCAATCAATGCCACTAAAATAATTATACTAACAAGCAACAAGATAAGTCTTTTATTTAGAAAAAATTGTGGCACGCGACCTACACCTCTTATTCCCTTATTTCCTTAATACCTTTATTAACGATGATCCTTAGATTTATTTTTAAATAAATGAATATGATCCAGTGCTTTACCTGTTCCAATTGCTACACAATCAAGCGGATCCTCAGCAATTAATACAGGCATGCTAGTTTCTTCACTTATTACTTTATCAAGATTACGTAACAATGCTCCACCACCTGTTAACACAATCCCGCGGTCCATAATGTCAGCAGCAAGCTCAGGAGGCGTTTTTTCTAGTGTGTTCTTCACTGAATCAACAATCGCGTAGACTGTATCATGTAATGCACCAGAAATCTCTTCTGCAGTAATTTCAATTGTTTTCGGAAGTCCTGTCAGAAGATCACGTCCACGAATCTCCATATTGTCGACACCTTCAGGAGAACCAGCAGAACCAATTTCAACCTTGATTGCCTCTGAAGTACGGTCTCCAATCATTAAATTATATGTCTTACGAATGTACTGAACGATCGCATCGTCCATTTCATCACCAGCCACACGGATCGATTGACTTGTAACGATTCCTCCAAGAGAAATAATGGCAACTTCAGTCGTCCCTCCACCTATATCAACAACCATGCTTCCTGTTGGCTCCCATACTGGTAGATTGGCACCAATCGCTGCAGCAAATGGTTCTTCAATCGTATAAGCATCTCTTGCACCGGCTTGTCTTGTTGCATCAATTACTGCTCTTTCTTCAACAGCGGTAATTCCAGATGGAACACACACCATGACATATGGCTTACGAGCAAAGTACCCTTTTTTCACAGCTTGTCTTATGTAATATTTCATCATTGTTGCCGTTGTTTCATAATCAGCAATAACGCCATCCTTCATAGGACGAAGTGCAACCACGTTTCCTGGAGTACGCCCGATCATATTTTTTGCATCATTTCCAACAGCAACAATATTTTTTGTATCTGTTTGTAGAGCAACAACTGAAGGCTCTCTTACAACAATACCTCTTCCTTTAACAAAAACTAACGTATTTGCTGTTCCTAAATCTATTCCAAGGTCTCTTGTACCAATTCCAAACATAAATGTATCTTCCTTTCTGATACGAAAATCCTAAAAGTGATTTTTCATACATGTCTTGATCTCAAAAACTCATAACCATTATTATATCGTAACCATCTGAAAAAAAATAGGGGTTATACATACCCTTTTTCTTTTAAGCTAATATATTTATGTTCACCTATGATAATATGATCTAATACTTCAATTCCGATTATTTTTCCGCATTCTACTAATCGCTTCGTTACATCAATATCTTCACGACTCGGTGTTGCCTTTTATCAATAGTAAAGTGTAGAATTTACATTGAAATTGCTTCCTTTGCTTTGACTACATGTCTTCACTGTTATGTAACTTACTTTATCTTTCGACTTAAAAAAATGTGCTTATCTGCCCTTATGTTTTTGATAAACGCCATGAGATAATAGTGGACCATTTCATTTAGAAAAATATACGAAACACCACTCAAAAATTTTTGAGTGGTGTTTTAATTATTTATATAATATCTCACTAGTGTTGCATTAATTTAAATTCACTATTAAAAATACTCAAAATGTTCAATATTATTATTTTGTGCAAAGAAAAAGTCCTTTATAATGGATTAGTCAGGTGGTAACCC
>NZ_JACYHA010000007.1 GCF_014837155.1 Litchfieldia stipae
CATTTACAGTCATATACATTCCATTCACCTCTAGAATAGTATGAAATGACTGATCAACTTTGTACATCTTTATTCAAGTGATATTGTACATATTTAAATTAGCATTTCTATCCTGGATTTGGTCATCTCCTTTTATCAAAGTATCTCAGGGGATTTGTGTTATTCATGTGGGAAGTGATTGTTAACATTCAATCCAACCTTAATTTGGCGATGATTTACTCATTTCAAGGGGAGATTCAGAAAGCAACGGACGTTTTAGACACGAGATGGTTATTAATTTATATACCAGTTTATATTTTTGGGATTTGGGACAGTTATCGTACCACCGTCGATATGAATAAGGTGTATGTTCTAGCAGAACGAGAGGATCATCAATTTAATAGCTTTAGTATCGGTTCACTTGAAATCAATTATTTAGATAAACGAAGCCCCATCATGGCGGTCATTTGGTCGCTTTTTGTTCCAGGATTAGGTCAGCTATATATGCATAGAATTGTAAGTGCCTTTTTTACCATCACCTGGACCGTTATCTTTTTTTACAATTCTCGTGGTCTTGAAGCTATTTCACTATTATTTATCGGAGAAATTCAGCAGGCGACCGATGTGTTGGTGCCTCAATGGCTCTTATTTTTCCCATCTTTGTATGGTTTTTCAGTTTATGATTCTTATATAAACACCGTCGAAAACAATAAATTATACGATAAGGAACAACGTCGTTTTTTTAAAGAACAATATCAATCTTCTACGTTTAAAGTATTAAAAGGAAAAAAGGTGAATTAATCATGCAGCTATTTTCAACATTTGAGCATACCAATTTTATCGAGATGGCGATTGTTACGTTAGAGAAAAAAGGGATTCAAAAAGAAAAGATCTTTGTCCTCCCGCTCGACAACCGGACCGAGGACCATCAGATCTTCGATACCATGCATCGTTCAGATGGTACTTCTTTAATAGATATTGGCGCAGCCCTCTCCACAGCCTTTGCCGTCATTTTTGCGAGTATCGGATTTGAGCTTAAGTGGGGACCTATTTACTGGGGGCTTATCGGTGCCGCAGGCGGATTTCTATTAGGGTTCGTGATTCGACTATTCACTGAAAAGGTCAACAAAAAGAAGCAAAGACTAAAGAAAGGCTTTCATTCAGAAATTATCCTTATTGTCGATTGCGAAGAATCACAAGGAGAACTCGTTGAAAACATCCTCTTTACCCACTATGCACTCGGCGTAGCGAAGGTTAAGTAGGGACGGTTCTCAGTTTGCCATCATTCGAAAATGGCAAACTGAGAACCGTCCCCTTACTTCCAAAAGAGCCAGGGTCAAACACCCCTGGCTCAAATCAGTCACTTATTTCTTCTTATTCCCTGTAACTCCATTATTCCCTTTACTACCGATCTTCACATCATTGGTCGTCACGTTACCCGCGTGATCTACAGCAACCACCGTTACCGTTTGATCCTTTGTAGCAGGCTTCGCAAGAACATGTGAGGTTTCGCCCTTCACGTAAGGAGCTCCGTCAACTTCACCGTCGACCTCAACATACCAGTAAGCAACGCCACTTGTCTTATCGGACACATCAACAGTGACAGTTTGCTCGTCTTTTGCTAATGTTGTCTTCAACTTCGGTGTTGTCATGTCAAGCTTCACCGGTAATTTCACGTATTGAGTCTCTGCATCTTCGAAGTCAAGCGTTGCCGCTACTTGGAAGTAGTATTGACCGTCTGGAGCAACTTTACCATTTTGCAGTGTACCATCCCACGTCCAGCCTGAATTTAGGTAGTACTGCGCTCCTCTTCCACCATCATAATAGTTTTTACGTTGGTAACCTGCTGTTGTAATTTCTTTTACAACCTTACCCTTCGCATCCACTACTTCAAACTTCAACTCTTTCGCATTACGCATAAGTGATAGAATGTACGTTGCACTATCATTTGCTCCATCACCATCTGGAGAAATCGCAATGAATTCAGGGTTGATATCACCAGTTGCTTGGTCAGTACCTAAGTAGTTATAGCTACCTCCACCAACATGAGTTAAGAGACCAGTATATCCGTAGTAAGACATTGGATCCCAAATTGGTGTATCAACAACAGGTGCAGCATCCCACTCACCTTTAAATCCAACATAAGGAACCACAAGATCTGGATTTGTGTCAGTTGGATCAGTTAATTTAACAAATCCTTCTAACCAGTATCCATTTGTAAATACCTCTTTTAAATCAGCATCCCAATCGCTAACATCAAGAGTTACTTCAAATGTTGCCGCACCATTTGCTGGTACTTCAATCGTGCTAACCGCTGAACCATTAACTGTCGCAACCGCTCCTAAATCTAGCGCACCGACTAAGTTAGATGGTGTCACTAGCACACCCCCACCGTTAGCAGGTGTATCTGTTTGAGCACTTGCACTTACCTCATAAGAGACAGCTTCGTCAGTTACGTTTTCCGCTGTTAATTCAAATGTCACTTGATTCTTAGTAATTTCTTTTAACGCTACCTTTGCCTCACCAGTCACCGAGTCAGTAACCACAACAGGTGTTGATAATGCGTTATGAAGTTGCATTAATCCTGCACCTTGACGACGTGGAGAAACTGGTGCTCCGTCGAAGTCAATTGGAGCAGACGTATTTAATAAGAACTTTTTAGCAAGCTCTGCTCTTGCTGCACCGTCAAGCGCGAACTCTTCATCCACACGTTGTAAAACTAATGCCGAACCACCTGAAACATGTGGAGCTGCCATTGAAGTACCACTCTTCACTGAATACTGATCACCATCAACAGTTGAGTAGATTTGTCCACCTGGTGCTGTGATTTCAGGTTTGAAATCAAGGTTTGGAGTGATTCCCCATGAAGTAAAGTCACTCATAAGACCTGATGCACTGTTTGGAATATTCATTTTTTCACCACTGAATGTAACTGAAACAGATTTACCTTCTTTTAATGCAGCTGCAAAACGATCTCCATCAGCTTGTAGCATGAATAATTGTGGAATGGTGATTCTAGCTTCTGTTGCCATGCTCACTGTTCCACCTGCATTGTTATAAATGATTACACCCGCTGCACCCGCTGCTTGAGCATTAACTGCTTTATCAACGAATCCAATTTCACCACGCTGAACTAACGCGTATTTTCCAGCCAAGTCCTTACCAGCAAAATCAGCCGGGTTTCCTAAACCAGCGTAAACTAGCTCATAACTTTCTCCAATTGCAGGACCATTTTGCCCTGCAGATAGGTACATCACTTGCTCTGCGTCGCCACCATCAATTGACACGCCAACTGAATCAACATCCATGAACGAGTTCTCATAAGAAGCAACCGAAATCGAGCTATAAGACACACTTGGTGAACCTACTACCCCATAATCAGGATTAGATGCATACGGATAGAAATAGCCATTTCCAAAGTATGCTGAGTTCCCTGCAGAAATCGATACTATCACTCCGTTATCAACCGCGCGTTTTACCGCTTGTTGTTCTGGAGACGTCTCATCCACAAATCCAGCTGGAGAACCTAAACTCATATTTAGGACATCTGCCCCTAATTTAAGTGCATCATCAATTGCTTTAATGTAAATATCACCATACGTTGTTGCCACATTGTTACCGAATACACGTAAAGCTAATAATTGTGCTTCCGGAGCAACGCCCTTAATTCCGCCGTTTTCTTCATCACCATTTGCAGCAACTGTTCCACCTACGTGCATCCCGTGCATGTTAGTGTCGACATTGCTATCGAGAATGACATCATTGTTATCCATGTAGTTCCAACCATAAGGAACCTTCTCATTGTAAAATTTACCAGGTAATTCAAATTCAGCGATCGCACTTTCTACATCCGCCTTCGACAACTCCGCATTTGAACCATCTGTTAAAAGAAAATCCTTATGACTTGGATCTAGACCTGAATCGATGATCCCAACGGTCATCCCTTCACCATCGTATCCAAAATCTCTCCAAGCATTTTGAGCTTGTACTAATTCTTTACTATACTTCATGTCTGGTGTTTCAGTTGGAAGTTCATATTCAGTTGCTATGTATACTTCCTTTACTTCAGCGACTTCTTTGATTTTTTCAATCTCGCCGTATTTTACCTTTGCACTAAAGCCGTTTACAATGGCATTGAAATCTTGTAAATATTCAGCATCGACTTTCTTGCCTTTGATTTTATCCTTCGCTGCTTTTTGCTTATTCTTTGCAGCCTTCTCTAATTGCTTACGCTCTCCCTTTGAAAGCTTGTCATACTTCTTCCCCTTTTTCGTTGCAGTTTCTACTGGTGTATCCCCAGCTAACTCAACAATGACACGAACCTCTTTGTTCGGATCAATAGCCTCTAACTCTTGAGCTTTTAGACTAGCGTCCTTGCTCTCTGGCTTTACAAGATCTACCTTCTGTGGAGTAATTCCACCAGAAACGGCTAAGCCACTACCACTAAATGCGATTAATAAAACTAGTAAAATTGCAGAAATTCTTTTTAACATCGACATCCTCCTAATTTACAATTAAAATGCAAAACTAGTAATTGACCTCCCCCACAAATGATTGAATTGAAAATTTAATGTAAATTTTCAATATTTTCAATATACAAGATTAATAGTTTTCAGACTAGTACTGTGAGGCCTAGGATAAAGGAACTGTTTTTCTCATAAAATGTAAACTTTCCTCACATCACGTAGGTGAAAAATAGCTAACGAAGGATAAAACTGTCGAATAAGAACTCATCATGACCTAACACCCAAAAATCATGGTGCAAAATCCCTAGAAACCCCTCACAATTTCCCGAAATATTTTTTGGGCAAATTGGGTCAATTTGGGTCAATTTGGGTCAATTTGGGTCAATTTGGGTCAATTTGGGTCAATTTGGGTCAATTTGGGGACGGTTCTCACTTTGCCAAATGTACTGCCCCCAAAAGTTAGAGTAAAATCTGACTTTTTGGGGTCACATCAGAACCGTCCCCAATTCTCTCTCCCCACATATTTTTTCCATAATTGGGAACGCTATTTTAGCGGCGAATAAACAGGAGGCACAATCATGGATAAAATGACTCATCACGTCAATCTAACTTCAGCAGAAATCGCAAATCTATGGACTCAATACATCAATGATTCATTATCAATTTGTGTCCTTACTCATGCAATTGAAAAGGCAAAGGATGAAGATATCAAAGCGGTACTTGAATTTGCCCTGAGTCTCGCAAAATCCCATATCGTAAAAATTACTGAATTCTTCACTCAAGAACAATTCCCAATTCCTAAGGGATTCTCACTAGAAGAAGATGTGAATCTAAACGCGCCTCCGTTATTTACGGATGCATTTATGATTGATTACATGCATGCGATGACTTTGCTTGGGTTATCAGGATACGCAGGCGCTGTCTCAACCTCTTCCAGAGAAGATCAACTAGATTACTTCATTCAATGCAACATCGAAACCATGGAACTACATAAACGAATCCTAAATGTCATGCTCAACAAAGGGCTATATAGCAAGCCAGCTAGGATCGATACACCGACACAAGTCGATTTTGTTGACCAACAACATTATTTAGCAGGCTGGTATGGAAAAAAACGACCTCTAAACGCGATGGAAATTAGCGGCATGAATATTAATATGAAAAAAGATATCGTCAAAATTGTATTAGAATTGGGATTTGGACAAGTATGTCAAACAAAAGACATCCAAAAGTACTTCTATAGAGGGAAAAGCATATGCAAGGACCATTTTGATACGTTTAGCAAATTGTTAACAAAAGAAGATTTATCTTCCCCAAACTCATGGGTGTCTGAAGTAACCAACACCACCGTATCCCCTTATTCAGACAAACTAATGTTATTTCATATTGTCACATTAGTTTCAGCAGCAATAGGATACTACGGTGCAGGGTTATCCGTTTCTCAAAGAAGAGATATCGCTTTAGAGTACACGAAATTCATGGCTGATGTCGGTTTGTATGCAGAAGACGGGGCACAGCTGTTAATAAAATACGGATGGTTAGAAAAACCACCATTAGCTGCAGACAGAAAGAATCTCGGAAAAGCCTAAGAAGCCAGGTGGTCTCTCCCCTGGCTCTAACTAATTGTAGCTACATGAGCTCACTTAATGAATTCTAGTAATTCATCTCGATCTGTGGGAGGCTCCCTGAGCCACTTCAGTCCCTAGACCAAAGAAGCTGTACGCAAGTTTTTCTGCTCCTTTTTTCTCCAATCTCCTCACTCGACAACGCTACCATATAGTGCTAAATTTATAATAAATAGGAATTAATTATTCGAGCAAAAATCTAGATTGATAGAGTTAAATTGGAAAAGGAGCTGTTTAGTAATGAAGTCTATAGGTGTCGTTAGAAAAGTTGATGAACTTGGTAGAATCGTACTTCCTATTGAGCTACGCAGAACGCTTAATATCAATATTAAAGATCCAATTGAAATTTTTGTCGAAAATGATACCGTTCTCTTAAAGAAATATATACCTTCAGACTCCTGTGTCGTATGTGAAAGTATAGCGGATACATTCAAATTCCGAGGAAAAGATATTTGCATTGACTGTTTTAATGAAATAAAAGGAATAAAAATCTAAATGGGGACGGTTCTCAGTTTGCCTTTTCTCAAGAAAAAGGAAGCACGAGAACCGTCCCTTCATTTCTTTCAGAAAATTCGTATTTGTTGTATAATTCCTATATAAGGAGTGATACATATGGACCTAAATGATGTTATACACGGACACCGATCAATCAGAGAGTATGAGGACAAAGAAGTAAGTCAGGAGTTACTAGAGAAGATATTGGATGCGGGAATTCGCGCTTCTTCAAGTGGAAATATGCAGACGTATTCGATCGTTGTGACGAGAGACAAAGAGCTTAGAGAGAAATTATATAGCGCACATATGGAGCAGTCGATGGTTGTTGATGCACCAGTGCTATTAACGTTTTGCGCTGATTTTAATCGAATGAGAAAATGGCTTGAGCTCAATGATGCACCTGTGCATTTTGATAATTTCATGAGCTTCATGATTGGTGCTATTGATGCGACCTTAGCCTCGCAAAACTGTGCGCTGGCAGCGGAAAATGAGGGTCTTGGCATTTGTTATATGGGGTCAACTCTAGCAAACTGTGATCAAATTGGTGAGCTATTAAACCTACCACCAAATGTCGTGCCAGTTGTGGGATATTCACTAGGATACCCTGCCGAAAACCCTGCCCCACGCGACCGTCTGCCGAGACATGGAATCGTTCACTATGACCAGTACCATGATTATTCCGACCAAGACATTCTAGACATCTACAAAGAACGTAACGAAAAGGGCTGGCAGCGCTACATGGACATTCCTAGACTCAAGGAAATGGTTGAGGAATTAGGGTTGAAGAATCTAGCCCAAGTCTACACCATCGCCAAGTACACGAAGGAATCCCATGTTGATTTTTCACAAACCGTCCTGAACTACCTAGAAAAACAAAACTTCATGGAAAATAAATGAGTCACGGGGAGCCGCGGGGACTAAATTACCCCCTGGCTCTCCCTCACACTAATCCTTCGCTAGCTCCTTGCGATCTGCCGATAAAGGCGGTTGCTCCAACCATTGATTCGCAATCATAATGTTTGCACCTTCCTCAGAATACTTCAGAACTTCACCAATCAAACGCAAATAATCAGCGACCATGTCACTTCTCTGACTCTCAGAAATGGATATACCATAGTTCCCAACACCGGTATAAATCATCAAACTGAAATGAAACATCATCAGCTTATCAGAAAACGGCGCAACTTGAGATTTTGTCACCTCATTGTCATACGTCATTGGAACAGGTAAGGATGCTAAATCCAGATAAGTACCAAATACTTTAATATGCTTCAACGCAATTTCTTTTCCTTTTATAAAAAAATGACGGGTTTTTTCCGACTGTGCCACTTGGCTAAACGCTCTCGCTAAAGCTGAGCCCAAATGATTCGACTGAACGTTTGAAAACAGGTTAGTAACCTCTGAACCAGTTAGCTCCTGCCTTCGTCCAAGCCCCTCTAACACAAAGGAATGCTTCTGAACAAACTCCAATTGATTGGGATAAGGGATATTCGGCGGACGCAAGGCAATACCGAGTTCTAACATGAGCTGAGTGGCCCGCTTATTCAGCTCTACCGCCTCAGATAAACAGGAATTAAAAAAGACCAGAAGATCTTGACGATACATGTTCTGCACCACTCTACCGTATGTAACTAAGCCACCCTTAGCCATTTGTTTGATATAATTCACATAAAATGTATCCGAAAATAAACGGCCGGCCTCTAAATTCACATCCTCTTCTGTAAAACCCTGTGGAATTTGAACGTTTTCGCTCGTGTAAATCTCACGCAAAAAATGAACATGTTTTTCAGATAACTCCATTGCGAACGTGACCAACTTTTTTACCTCATCATCCTCTATATGCTCAAGAAAATGCTTGAACACACAAATAGCCATTGTATCCGCAAGATACGTCGTCCACATATTAGCCAATTCAGCGGATGTTAATGAAATATGGTCATGATGATTTTCCATACAAATAAATCCTCCTAACTAAAACAACGAAAGCTAAATACTAATGCAATTCTTCATGAAAAATTCAATCCTATTTAATATACTTCCAAAAACAGAAAGACTTTATCCAAGAAAAGGAAAATCCATCTCATACATGGTATATTAGAACCAAAGAGAGTTAGCACCAAAACGCCAAAAGGAGGGCTATACGATGAAGCAGCTGTACATCAAGCAAAAGGTATTCAGTCTAGCTGGAAAATTCACAGTAAAGAATCAACAGGAGGAGGATGTGTATTTCGTCGAGGGCAGTTTCATGCAATTCCCAAAGACGTTCTCCATCATGAATTCGTCAAGAGAACAAGTAGCAATCATTACGAAAAAAGTGTTCAGCTTCTTACCAAAGTTTTACGTTGAGGTAGATGGTCAAGAAGAGTTAACAATTAAGAAGGAGCTCTCCTTCTTAAAAGCACGTTATTCGATTGAAGCTGCCAATATCGAGGTTCACGGTAACTGGTGGGATATGAACTTCGAAGTATTGCAGAACGGAAAAGTCGTCGGCAAAGTTAACAAAGAATGGTTCACCTGGGGCGATAGCTACAAGGTTGAAATCCTGAATGAAGAAATGGAGAAAATCATCATTGCAATCGTTGTCGCCATCGATTGTGTGAAAGCTGATGACGCATCATCTTCGGCGGCTACTTAAAATTCTGCGTGTGAATGAGGTCGAGGGACAATGTTCCCTCGGCCTTATCTTATTTATTCAACGGAGATTGTAAGGAATTCGACGAAACTGAGTGATATTCCGACGAAAGATCAGCAAGATTCAACGGAAGGGCTCTTCCTGGCTGTAACATATCCATTATTCCAACGAAAATTGAGCTCTATTCAACGAAACTCTACCCTTTTCCGACGAAAGATCAGTATGATTCAACGGAAGGGCTCTTCCTGGCTGTAGCATTCCCATTATTCCAACGAAAATTGAGCTCTATTCAACGAAACTCTACCCTTTTCCGACCAAAGATCAATATGATTCAACGGAAGGGCTCTCCCTGGCTGAAGCATATCCATTATTCCAACGAAAATTGAGCTCTATTCAACGAAACTCTACCCTTTTCCGACGAAAGATCAGTATGATTCAACGGAAGTGGACTTCCTGGCTGATGCATACCCATTATTCCAACGAAAATTGAGCTCTATTCAACGAAACTCAGCCATATTCCGACGAAAGATCAGTATGATTCAACGGAAGGGCTCTCCCTGGCTGAAGCATATCCATTATTCCAACGAAAATTGACCACTTTCAACGAAACTCAGCCACTTTCCGACGAAAAATCAATATGATTCAACGGAAGGGCTCTTCCTGGCTGTAGCATATCCATTATTCCAACGATAATTGAACACTATTCAACGAAACTTAGCCCTATTCCGACGAAAGATCAGCAAGATTCAACGGAAGGGCTCTTCCTCGCTGAAGCATATCCATTATTCCAACGAAAATTGAGCTCTATTCAACGAAATTCAGCCATATTCCGACGAAAGATCAATATGAATCAACGGAAGGGCTCTCCCTGGCTGAAGCATATCCATTATTCCAACTAAAATTGAGCTCTATTCAACGAAACTCTACCCTTTTCCGACGAAAGATCAATATGATTCAACGGAAGGGCTCTTCCTGGCTGAAGCATATCCATTATTCCAACTAAAATTGAGCTCTATTCAACGAAAATCAACCATATTCCGACGAAAGATCAGCAAGATTCAACGGAAGTGGACTTCCTGGCTGAAGCATATCCATTATTCCAACGAAAATTGAGCTCTATTCAACGAAACTCAGCCCTATTCCGACGAAACAACAACATAATCCAACGAAGTTCACCGACCATCTCTTCTGATCCATTTTCGGCAAACTGAGAACCGTCCCCAACTTGCACAACTTGCCCCCCCGCTCTGCCCCAAACAAAAAAGCCAGGAGATTTCTCCCCTGGCCCTTCTTTTATTATTTTGTTAATGATACGTTATGGAAGAATGGAGTTCCACTGAAGTTTACAAACAGTCCGTCGATTCCGTTCATACCGTGAACGAAGTCAGGATGTTGTAGGTACACCATTGGAGCTTCATCGATTAGGATTTGTGATACTTCTGCGTATGCAGCGTTACGCTCGTTTTGGTCAGTTGAAGTACGACCTTTGTCTAATAACTCGTCAACTTTTTCATTCGTGTAGAATGCACGGTTACCTGGAGTTCCATGCATTGAAGAATGGAATAGTGCGTATAGACCGTAGTCAGCATCACCTGTTACAGTCGTCCAACCAAGTACGAACATTTCATGCTCTCCAGCACCAGTCTTTTCTAAGAAAGCGCCCCACTCGATAATTTCGATTGAAACAGTGATTCCAATTTCAGCTAATTGTGCTTGAACTAATTCACCGATGTCAGCACGTTCTTTACTTCCTTCGTTTACATAAAGAGTTGTCTCAAATCCATCTGGAAAACCAGCTTCAGCTAATAATGCTTTTGCTGCTTCTACATTGAATTCAAGTGGCTTAAGATCTTGAGAGTTACCTACAACTGTTGGAGCAAGTGGACCTACAGCTGGTACCCCTTGACCATCAAGAATTCCATTAACGATATCGTCTTTATTGATTGCCATTGCGATCGCTTGACGTACTTTTACGTTGTTAAATGGCTCTTTGTTGATGTTGAAACTTACATAGTCCATACGAGTACCTTTTACGCGATCAAGCTCAACACCGTCAATTGCTTCTACCATTGTTACGTCAGAAGAACCAACTAACATGACGTGTGCTTCACCTGTTTCAAGCATTGCTACACGTGTAGCTTGCTCAGGAATAACTTTCATTACGATTGAGTCAACTTTCGCTGGCTCACCCCAGTAATCTTCGTTTTTCACGAACTTGATTTCAGCGCCACGGTTCCAAGATTCAAATTTGAATGGACCTGTACCTACTGGATTTTCATCTACCTTTTTACCACCATTATTTTCTTCTTCAATCGCTGAAGGAGCAATAATTGAACCTGCATTATGAGCTAAGTGAGATGGTAGTGGAGCAAATGGCTCAGCTGTACTAATTTGTACAGTGTGGTCGTCTACAACAGTGATTTCAGAAATCATGTTTAGTACAACTGCACGAGGTGAAGCGAAATCTGGATCAATTAAACGCTCAAGGTTGATTTTTACAGCTTCTGCTGTGAAATCTGTTCCATCGTGGAATTTAACACCTTGTTGTAATTTGAATTCCCAAGTTGTATCATCAATTGCTTCGAACGATTCTGCTAGAGAACCTACAACTGAACCGTCTGCAGCATATTCAGTTAAACGATCGAAAATTTGAGTTGTTGCATTTGTTGTTGCTGTATCGTTCATTCCGTGTGGATCTAATGTCGGTGCATCAGAAGGAGTAACGAATACTAACTCTCCACCTTCTTGAACTTCTGGTGTTTCTTCAGCGTCAGTGCCTGGTGTCTCTTCTTCCGTTGTGTCGTTATTTCCACTACATGCTGCTAGTACCATCATAAATGCTAGCAACAGTGCTAGAAATGCATTCTTTTTTGTCTTCATGCATAAACCCCCAGTTTTTATTTTTTGTACCCATGCTTGCTTACATGGTCTCGTCTATAATAATCTAAAAATTACAAACAAACAATATATTTTGAATAAAAATTTTCATTCTTTAGTCCTTTTAAACGATAAACCAATAAAGTAAGCATTTTAGTAGAATAGTAATCTTTGTCAGATTTTTTCACAAAAGTAGCAAAGATTGGTGATTTATTACGGATTCCGAAGATTCTAAAATACTCGAACTAACATTATAATCTATAAAAATATAATAATCATACTATTGTAATATTTTTGAGTAATCGGTATTATAGAACTACTGTGTAAAACAACTGTAATCAAAAATTAATAATCAAAAGAATAGAAAGGATGGGGAATAAGGAATGAGCCAACCACAGCTACAGCCTACTTCAACAGGTACTGTTCCTATCAATGAGCCAAATGAGAGACTCACTTCCTCTAAGCAATTCTTAAGGAAGTTAGCTAAGAATAAGGCGGCTATTGCAGGTGCTTTGATCGTTACAGTATTTATTTCACTAGCTATTTTCGCTCCACTTATCGCACCACACAGTCCAACTACAATGAATATCGCAAACAAATTACAGCCACCATCTGCTGAACATTGGTTTGGAACAGATGACAAAGGACGAGATATCTTAAGCCGTCTCCTCTATGGATCTAGGATTTCCTTAACTGTAGGGATTGTTTCAACGATTCTAGGAGCAATTGTTGGAATTGTTCTAGGAATTGTTGCTGGCTATTATGGCCGCTGGGTCGATTCTCTATTAATGAGAATTTGTGATGTTTTACTAGCTTTCCCAGGAATTCTATTAGCTCTAGCAATTGTTAGTGTATTAGGAGCTAGTACGACAAACGTGATTATCGCGATTGCCTTCTTTGCGGTTCCGACATTTGCGAGAATTGTACGAGGGTCGACATTAAGTGTGAAAAAACTAGAGTATATTGATGCGATTCGAGCAATGGGAGCAACAGATGGTAGAATTATTTTCCGCCATATCCTTCCGAACATCGTTTCACCAATCATAGTTCAATCAACCCTTTATATCGCTTCTGCCATTATTACTGCTGCAGCACTTTCATTCCTTGGAATGGGAACACAGCCACCAGATCCTGAATGGGGAACGATGCTGAGCCAGGGAAGATCGTATATTCGTCAGGCACCACATATTACTCTGTTTCCAGGGTTAGTTATCTTAGTAGTAGTAATTGGCTTCAATCTATTTGGTGACGGTCTGCGTGACGCGCTAGATCCAAAGACAAAAAAATCATAAAGGGGAAGGTGAACTAAATGTTTGTATTCATCCTTCGAAGACTTATTCAAACAATCCCCGTCATGATCGGGGTTACATTAGCAGTATTCTTGATGATGCACCTTATTCCTGGTGATGCAGCCAAAATTATGGCCGGAGAAAATGCAAATCCAGAGCAAGTCGAACAAATGCGTGAAAATTTAGGTCTTAATGACCCACTTCATATTCAATATTTCCGATTCCTTGGAGATGCTGTAAAAGGTGATTTAGGGACATCCATCCGAACATCTCGTCCAGTAACAGAAGAGATTTTCGATTCCCGCTTTGCGATTACAGTTCAATTAGCCTTGATTGGAACAGCTGCTGCTGTATTACTTGGCTTAATTGCAGGAATTATTTCCGCTACAAGAAAATACTCTCTGACTGATGTCGGAATTATGCTTGTTGCATTATTTGGACTATCGATGCCAAACTTCTGGCTCGGTATTATGTTGATTTATCTCTTCTCAGTGAACCTCGGTGTCCTTCCTGTTGCAGGTTGGGGAACGTGGGAGCATATGATTCTACCAGCAATCACATTAGGAACGGGTGGAGCAGCAATCATTGCTCGTATGACACGTTCAAGTATGTTAGAGGTTATTAACCAGGATTATATCCGAACGGCTTACGCAAAAGGTGTAAGTGACCGTCTTGTTATTTATAAGCATGCCCTACGTAATGCGTTAGTCCCTGTTGTTACAGTTGTAGGTTTACAGTTTGGTGGTTTACTAGGTGGAGCGGTTATTACGGAAACCGTATTTGCTATCAACGGTCTTGGCCGTTTGATTATCGACTCCATCCGTGCACATGATTTCCCAATGGTGCAAGGAACGATTCTCGTTTGTGCGGTCCTATTTGTACTTGTTAACTTCCTTGTTGATATTACGTACCGCCTCATTAACAAACGAATTGACATGAACTAAGGAGGGTGAAATAGAATGACTAATGCAAAAAACGATAATATCTTAGAAGTAATCAATCTACGTACCTCCTTTTTCACAGATGAAGGCGAGGTAAAAGCCGTAGATGGTGTGGATTTTACCATCGAAAAAGGAAAGACCCTCGGAGTGGTTGGGGAATCTGGTTCAGGGAAAAGTATCACGTCCCTATCGATTCTTAGATTACTAGAGGAAACATCTGGTAAAATCGTGGGCGGAGAAATTCGTTTCAAAGGCGAAAATCTTCTCGACAAAACGAAAAAACAAATGATGGGGATTCGTGGAAATAATATTTCAATGATCTTCCAGGAGCCAATGACTTCATTGAACCCTACCCTAACTTGTGGGGAGCAAATTGCGGAATCGGTACGGATTCATCAGAAATTAAACCGTAAAGAGGCATGGAAAAAGGCGGTTGAAATGCTTACGCTTGTTGGTATTCCATCCCCTGAAAAGCGTGCGAAGCAATACCCGTTTGAATTATCAGGTGGGATGCGCCAGCGTGTGATGATCGCCATTGCGCTTGCTTGTAATCCAGAGTTGTTAATTGCCGATGAGCCAACAACAGCCCTAGACGTTACGATTCAAGCACAAATTCTTGATTTAATTAAGAAGCTACAGGAAGAGTTAGGAACTTCCCTGATGATGATCACTCATGACCTAGGTGTTGTTGCTGAAATGTGTGATTATGTTGCCGTTATGTACTGTGGGAAGGTCGTTGAATATGCGGATAAGAAAACGCTATTCACTGATCCTAAGCACCCTTATACAGTTGGATTATTAAACTCTGTACCAAAGCATGACCAGGATTATGAAGGTGACCTATCCGTGATTCCTGGTTCCGTTCCAAGTCCATTCAATTTGCCACAGGGCTGTCGTTTCGCTCCAAGATGTCCGCATGCAAGAGACCTATGTCGCGCGGAATTGCCTGAGCTAATAGACACAAAGGATGGCGAACAGGTTCGTTGTTGGATATACAGTGATAAATGGGAAAAACAAGAGGAGGTATCCCAGCGATGAGCACAAAAACCTTGTTAGAAGTTAAAAATCTCAAGCAATACTTCCCCATCAAAGGTGGTATCCTAGGACGTACTGTGAATCATGTAAAAGCAGTTGATGACATCAGCTTTTCGATTAAAGAAGGTGAAACGGTTAGTATCGTTGGGGAATCTGGATGTGGGAAATCAACTACAGGAAGAGCCATCCTACGCCTAGACAATCCGTATTCTGGTGAAGTCATGTTTGACGGAGAAGACTTATTAAGCTTAAATAAAAAGGAAATGAGAAAAAAACGTAGCGATCTTCAGATCATTTTCCAAGATCCGTACGCTTCACTCAATCCTAGACAAACCGTCTTTCAAATCTTAGACGAAGCGCTCGAAATTCAAAACGTCGTTCCTAGAAAAGACCGTCGAAAAGTGATTGAAGAATTGCTTCAAACAGTTGGTATCGGTGCACACCAAATCGATCGCCACCCACATGAATTCAGTGGTGGTCAACGTCAACGTGTCGGAATTGCAAGAGCCCTATCCGTGAATCCGAAGTTGATTATCTGTGATGAAGCCGTATCAGCGCTTGACGTTTCGATCCAAGCACAGGTATTAAATCTATTAAAAGACCTGCAACGAAAGTTCCAGTTAACTTATTTATTCATCTCACATGATCTTGGAGTTGTTCGTCATATCTCTGATCGTATCATTGTTATGTATCTAGGAAAAATCGTTGAAATCTCTGACAAAAAATCATTATTTGAAAGTCCACAGCATCCTTACACACATGCTCTACTTTCAGCGATTCCTAGTACAAATATCGAAGAAAAGAAAGAGAGAATTATCTTAAAAGGAGACGTCCCTTCTCCTATCAATCCTCCTTCTGGCTGTCGCTTCCATACACGCTGTCCGTTCGCCTACGACCGCTGTCGTACGGAAGAACCAAAGCTACACCGTGTCGACGAAGGACAACAAGCCGCTTGTCATTTAGTCGAAGAAGGAAAAATCAACCTGTCTGAACTATCAGCAGCGAAATAAGGGCGGGAAGCACGGGGGTTCTCGTGCTTCTTTTTTTGTACTTTGTGGTGCCTGTCACCAGTCGATTTTTCTTGTTTCACTGGAAAAGTGGCAGTGTTGGGACGGTTCTCATACTTCCTTTCTGGCAGTACCGGGACGGTTCTCACGCTTCCCTTTTCTTCACACTAAATCGACATGCAAATGGAGGAACCGTCCCCACACATCCGGGCACTTATCATCAGCCCCACTCTACACTAAAAAGGAGTTTGATAAATCATTATGTTCATTCTAATTCTACTCATATCCCTGCTCATTTATGGCGGACTTGTCTACTATATTGGCTGGCGCGGGTATCGCTGGCTTCGACCGGAATCATCAAGTCGACGGTTCAAGATCTTATACAGCCTCGTGATCGCACTAGCAGCTAGCTCCTTTATTTGGGGCCGCATGTCTGGCCTCACCATTTTAAATATCATTGGCTCTTACTGGATGGCATGCTTTTACTTGCTGTTACTATTAGTGCCCCTTGCTCATCTAACAGTTACCCTCTTGCGTCTCACCAAACTATCGAGACAAAGAACACACAAATGGGCTGGGATTATCACTTTAGCACTGTTCATATCTTTCCTAGCATACGGCACATTTAACGCATACAGCCCGGTCGTTCAAAGCTATGAAATCGAGATGGAAAAAGGCTCCTCAACATTGGACAACCTCCATATTGCGATGGCGGCAGATACACATTTTGGTCTACTATCAGGTAAGGATCACGCGGAGCGTATGGTAAAAGAAATCAACGCACTGAACCCTGATCTCATCCTAATACCCGGAGATCTCTTCGACGATGATGTACAACCTTTCCTTGATCAGAAGATTGATCAAATATTATCCAATCTCCACGCACCATACGGAGTCTATGCCTCACTAGGGAATCATGACAAGCATGACGGGACCATGCAACAGCTAATTGACGCACTCGAAAATAGCGGCATCACCGTCCTGTATGATGAAACAATCGAAGTCCAAGGTCAATTCACACTCATTGGACGCAAAGATCGTACCGAACGCGACAGACTACCTTTAGACGTTCTAATGAAGGATGTGGACCTGACAAAACCTGCCTTCCTCATCGATCATCAGCCATATGATCTTGACATTGCACAGCAAGAAGGCATTGACCTAATGGTCTCAGGCCATACCCATCGTGGGCAGGTCTTCCCTGGCAACCTAATCACAAAATCGATCTACAAAAATGATTGGGGCTATTTACAAAAAGAACAGCTACACACGTTCGTTACATCCGGTTTCGGCTTCTGGGGTCCCCCTATTCGAATCGGAACACGCTCTGAAATCGTTAGTATCCATATACAATTCTGAATGCTACATGGGGACGGTTCTCAATTTGCCTCTCTCAAAAAGAGGCAAAATAAGAACCGTCCCCACTTCACCTAATCAACCCAGCCAACCGAATCAAGCCAACTTCTATTTGTTCTAACGAGGCATAAGAATATGACAATCGAATATGCTCAAAATCGTTTTTGTCATAGATCATTCCTGGATTCAGCAGGATCTGCTCCTTCAGTGCAAGATCAAATAGTTTGCTAGTCGAAACCTCTACGTCAAACTTCAACCAAATATAAAACCCACCTTTTGGAACACTCCAGCTTGCAATCTCCGAAAAGTACTGATGTAAAAGTTGAATCATAAAATCCCTTCTATGCTTTAACTCTACTTTTACCCTCTCCAAGAAATCATTGTACAATCCACTTGACAACCATTTTTCAACGACATACTGGGATAAGGAGCTGGAGCCATAGTCTGTTTGCATTTTAATATCTGCTAAGCGATCGATGACTGGCTCTGGTCCGACGATCCAGCCTACACGCAATCCAGGACTGAGAGTTTTCGAGACGCTCCCAATGTACAACACATTCCCTTGCGTATCTTGCTCTTTGAGTGGTTTCGGTGGCGGACCTTCAAACCATAAATCACCATAGACATCATCCTCAATGATCGGTAATGATGCACGCTCGCAAACCGTCATTACTTCAGAGCGCCGTTGCTCATTCATTAACACTCCTGTTGGATTGTGGAAGCTAGGGATTGTATAGAGCAGGGCTGCTTGGTGTTGTCGTTTTACCCGCTCAATCTCATTATGCTTAATCCCTTCCTGATCCATTGGCACACCGACTAGATTCATTCCGGCTGATTGGAAGACATGGACCGAATTTAAGTATGAAGGTGATTCATGAAGGATGGTTGACCCTCGTTTTAACAACCCAATCGAGATGAGCTGAAGAGCTTGAAGACCTCCTGATACGATTAAAATCGAGTCTGGCGACGCAACAATTCCTTTGCTCCTTAAATAATGGCTAACCGTTCTACGTAAGGAGACAAGCCCTTTTGGTTCAGTGTACCCTAGTGACAAGTCATTTTTATCATCTACTTGTAAAATCTCTTTCATTTGAGCGTTCGGCAATAAGTCTGGCGACAGCTCCCCTGTTCCTAATCTGATAAAATTCCGATTTGCTTCAGCACGATTAATCTCTTGAATCATACTAATATTCGGCTTATGAATACCTGATGAAACATAGCTTTTCCAATCAGGAGGCGGCGTGGAAGTCAGTAAGCTCCATGTATTATTGATCACTCGTGTCCCGCTACCAACCTTTGTTTCTACTAATCCATCAGCAATCAACCCGTCTAGCGCAAACACAATCGTACTACGATTGACCTCAAACTGCTGAGCCAAGCTACGTTGAGTTGGGATTCTCGTTCCTACCGTCCATTCACCAGCCATGATCTTGCTTTTTAGAAAATCATAGATTTGTTGATGTAACGCGATGTTAGCATCCTTTGTTGGTTTCCACTCGATTTCATTCATTGGACAATCCCCGCTTTTAGCTATTTACTACTATACTAGCAAATTGGTTGGGTCCACTTCCATCCAATTGGTTGCAGACGTGTCTATTATTTTTTAGTATCCTTGACATGGGGACGGTTCTCAGTTTGCCATTTCCAAAACGGCCTCAACCCACCAAAAATGAAGCATGAGAACCGTCCCCAATTTGCCAACTGGGAGTGAAATTATGCAGGCACTAGTACACGGAATGATTTTGGCGTTCGGGCTGATTCTGCCTTTGGGCGTTCAAAATGTCTTTATATTTAATCAAGGGGCAACTCATAAGAAATTCATACACGCATTGCCCGCCATTATCACAGCAGGAATTTGTGATACGATTCTCATCTTTCTCGCTGTCACAGGCGTATCCATGGTAGTACTCAATGTGGAATGGTTGAAGATTTTGCTATTTGTCGTTGGATTGATCTTCTTAACTTATATGGGACTAGTGATGTGGAGAAGCGCGCCCGAACCAGCAAACAATGTCCAACAGCAACATCGCTTCTCTGCTCGACGACAAATAACGTTCGCAGCTTCTGTTTCATTACTTAATCCACATGCGATTATCGACACCATCGGAGTCATCGGAACAAGCTCCCTTGCCTACACAGGCCATGAAAAAATTATCTTCGCTATCTCCTGTATCATCGTCTCTTGGATTTGGTTCTTCTCACTAGCCATCCTCGGTCGCAAGGTTGGACAGCTTGGGAAGAGTGATATGCTCCTGAAAAGAGTCAACCAGCTCTCAGCCATTATTATTTGGGGGATGGCGATTTATTTAGGGGTTCATTTGTATTGAGCTCTTTAGGGTTTTGTACGGGAGCGTGGGGACGGTTCTAACGCTTCCTTTTTTTGTGGTGCCTGTCACCACCCGAATTTTCTCGTTTCACAGCAGTGTTTCACGGATAAATGAGACGTAAGACCGACCCCAGAATCTAAACGGTTGTATGGTCATAATACCACTTTCGATCACCAAGTTTCTTGATCTCACCTTTTTCAACAGATTTCTCCCAGCGTTTTTTTGAAATTTGGTCAAGCGCTTCCCGTTCTCCTTTACTGCGTACCCGACTTCGTTTTTTACGCCTAGTACTACTATTTATCGCCAACAATTCATTGACTTCTTTTTTTCTTTTATCAATCGTTTTATTTATATTGTCTAGATGTAATTTTCTCATTATAGAATCTTTCTCCTATTCGTCTTAGACTCTTCCCTACATTTAACTAATTTCACCATATCTATTATATCTCAAGTCTTTTATCTGAGTAGTGATACTTCTTAGTCCATGGTTCGACTACAAGGACTGTCTTGGCGAGCAAAAATAGAGCCAGGAGATCTCCCCTGTCCCTAAATAATCTTCATAATATCCGCCGGCGTATATACCTTATAATCGGGTTCTGCCGCTTCGACCACTTCAATTGAATCATACCCCCATCCAACCCAAACGATTTTCACGCCGACTTTTTTACATGCGACAATATCACGATGCTCATCGCCCACATAAATCACTTCAGAGGTTCCGAGCTGCGACTCTCTCAGAAACCTCTGAATCAACTTATCCTTCCCAAAAAAACTACTCGAACAAATCACCTTTGTGACATTGTTTATCTCGTTAAGCTTCAAAAAGTCTAAAATATTGTCCCGTGAATTAGAGGAAATAATGATCACTTTATAGCCTTTGCTCCCTAACTCAGAAAGCACTTCCTTCATCCCATCAAACAACTTCACCTGATGCCTCGCCTCTAGAAATAACTTATAAAGCTGGGGCAAGACAACCGGAATCTTACGCAATGGAAAATTCAATAATTGGCTTCTTTCTTTGAGCGAAAGCTTCTTCAACTCATCCAATTCCTCAAACGTAATTTCTTTATATCTATACTTCTTGGCAAGACGATTCCAGCTCGACACAATCGCCCTCTTTGAATCCGCAATCGTCCCATCAAAATCAAACATCACATACTTAATCATGAGCCAACCTCTCCTAAGATCTTTTGGGAATAACCAACACTTATTAAAATATGCATCGGAGGTCAGACAAAGAACAGTGGTGCCTGTCACCACCCGAATTTTCTTGTTTCACAATGTGCGTTTCACGGAGATATGGAGACGTGAGAACCGTCCCCACTTTGCCATTCATTACATTTGTAACTACTCCTTTTATATTGAGAACAATTAAGATAATACTATGAAGTATGACAAGGAGGATAAGGCTATGACAATTGTCCGAATGAATAATATTGTGAAAAGATATGGTTCTCAGCTGGTATTGGATCATGTTGATTTAGATATAGGAGAAGGCGAAATTCTTGGGTTATTGGGCCCAAATGGAGCAGGTAAAACAAGTCTTATACATGCATTAGCAGGGATTATTGGTTTTGATTCAGGGGAGATTAGCTTATTTGGGAAGGAACAAAAAACGAATTTACTAGAGATTAAGCGTCAAATTGGGCTAGTGACTCAAGATATCACGGTTTTTACTGACCTGAGTGCTAGAGAGAACTTGGCATTTTTCGGAGGCATTTATGGTCTTAAGGGAGAAGAATTAAAAAAACGGATAGAAGAAACGCTAGAGTTTGTCGGCCTTTCAGAACATGCTCATAAGCTTCCAACTAAATTCTCTGGTGGGATGCAAAGGCGCTTAAATATTGCCTGCGCTCTCGTTCACAGACCGAAACTACTCATTATGGATGAACCGACCGTGGGGATTGACCCACAGTCCAGGAATCATATATTAGAAACGATTCGTCAATTGAACAAGAATGGAACCACGATTCTTTACACCACACATTATATGGAGGAAGTTCAAAATCTCGCTTCACGAGTGGTGATCATTGATCAAGGACATGTCATTGCGAATGGGACGATTGATGAGCTAGTGAACAGAATTCAGCATGAGGAAAAAATAAAGCTGGAGGTAGCTGACCCGTCGGAGCTCCTATTGGAAAAACTACGTAAGCTTGAAGGAGTAAAGCAAGTCATTAAAAGTGGTAAAGAAATTGTCATCATTTCACAAGTCGGTGCAGCTAACCTTGATCGCGCCCTTTCGATTGCGAAGGACTTTGGAGGCATTCATTCCGTCTCTGCAGAAAAACCAACCTTAGAGGATGTATTTTTAACTCTAACTGGTAAGCGCCTGAGGGATGGAGGCGAGCAAGCGTGATTTTAAGGTCTAGTTACTTCATGTTTCGTCGAATGCTCAGAAGTTATGTTGGCATGGCCATTTTGGTATTGACCCCGCTCGCATTAATTACTGTGTTAGGGTTTATCGTAGATGGTGCTATGAGTGAATCGCAAGGAATACCGATGATCGATGAGGTTGTTGTGATTATGACACTTACGTTTCTTATGTATGGTGGTTTCTATACGATGGAATATGTGCAGGGCGACCTCATGACTTCTATGAAATGGCGAATGTACTCGTTACCCTATGAAGCACATAAGCATGCCTATGCGATATTAATTTCCTCTACTCTATTTAATGTACTCCAGAGTTTCGTCATTGTCATTTATACGATCTTTGTCTATGACGTTCATTGGGGAAATATGGGCTTGGTCCTTCTTATCCTATTGGTTGTATCGATTGTGATTCAGCTTATTTATATTAACTTTGTATTAGGCGTGAAAACATATAAGACAGCAGAACGCTTAGGTACAGGATTCGGACTGTTGTGCCTTGCGCTTGGAGAAGTATGGTTTCCATTACCTGAAGGTACCTTTTTTCAATTTATCGCAAGCTATAGCAATCCCTTTTCTCTCGGAAAGAATATGATTTTTGCAACGATGACAGGTGAACATATTGACAAAGCCTTCATTAGTTTGGGTATTCTAATAGCTTGGGCTGTTGGATTGTCTATCTTAGCAGTCTATTTTGGAAGGCGGAAGCTCTGATGACGATTTTCACCTTTGTGTTCAAACGTTTTTTTCGAAAAAAATCAAATAGTCTCTTTTTACTTGTGCTGCCCATCGGATCCGTTTTTTTACCTACAGGAGAATGGCCACCTATGCCGTTAGGATTTCAATATTATCCTCTCCTATTATTGTTCATTGCCACTCGGCTTGGGGGCATTATTTTAGAAGATCGATTCAATAAGACGTTATTACGTGTCAGTGTCGCGCCTATCACCCATTTTCAATATTTGTGGCAAAATTTATTAGCCTACACGATTATTTTGACGACTGTAAATGTAGCGTTCATTTTGTTAGGGGTACTCGTACATGGTGACAACTTGCCCTCACCACTCTTCCTCTTTATTATTTACACGGCTTTCTCTATGACGGCATTAGGATTTTCATTAGCCTGGTATTCTATATTCCGAAATAAGGAAACGGCTACCAGTGTTTTAGGAGGAGTCATTATTCTGATGGGCATGCTTGGAGGGGTCATGTGGCCAGTAGAAATCATGCCATCTTTCATTCAGCGAGCGGTAATGCTATTACCAACCTATTGGGTAGCAGAAGCAACGACTCTTGTCTCTTACGGAGCAACTGCCAAAGATCTCGTCCTCCCGTTAGTCATTATGTTCCTCTTTTGCATCGCTTTTTTATTAGTAGGTAGCAGAAGAAGACTTTCTTAGACAAGAGGCTTTCGCTAGACTGACAATTTTCCCTTTCTCCTTTACAATGATAAGTATGAATCAGAAGGACGTGTGTACAAATGTTGACGAAATGGGAAAAATGGACTTCAACATCAGCAATCATTTATTGGCGCTTATTCGGATTACTTTTACTATGCCTGTTGTGGTTAAGGGATGACAACGGGACAGGAGGAGTAATCCTTCTCTTGTTTCTTGTGGTGATGACACTGGCTCGTTGGCGATTTCACCTCCCAACATGGACCGTTCTTATCGATCAAGCAGCTTGCATGATCACGATCATTTATTGGCCATTTGCTGCCTTGGCCCTTGCTATGCCTATATTCGAGAGTATGCTAAAGAGGCAATTCCTGTATGCGCTACCCACAATTTTATTTGCCATCTCCTATCCTGAAACCTCCCTTGCCCTTGTGGCAGTCTACATCCAAGCAGGATTATCGGGAGCGATCCTCGGACGATGGGCTCAGGAAACAGAACACTTTCAAAGAGAGTCCGATCTCCAGCGAAAGGATCATTATGAATTGATCAATTTAAAAGAAGAGCTCCTCATTGCCAATGCTCATGGAGCGCAAATGGCCGAGCAATTAGAACGAAACCGCATTGCTCAACAGCTTCATGATGAAGTTGGTCACGAACTCACTGCATCAATCCTTGCTTTTCAAGCCTTTGAACAGTTGTGGAAGGAAAACGACGAGGAAGCTGCCAAAGAAATGTTCTACGAAGCGCAGCAGCGACTCTCCAAAAGTGCGGTCTATTTAAGAGAAACCGTCCATAATATCAAGCCAGTAACAGAGTTGGGCATCGAGGGATTACAAGAAATTAGTGACCGATTCACGCTGTGTCCTGTGAACTTCCAAGTGTTTGGTGATACATCCAACATCCCTGCTCATTTATGGAGTATTCTCTATCCCTGTCTTAAAGAAGCCTTAACAAATACCATTCGGCATGCAAAACCAACAATGGTGAAAATTACATTGGATATTAGTCCCCATATTCTAAGACTATCTGTTTTTAATGATGGAGTCATGAAGGAGAGTTATGGTCATGGTCATGGAACGGGGCTAAGAAACCTACGTCATCGGGCGAAGGCTGTTGGTGGGAGTATATCGACTGACACCACAAATGGTTTCTTATTCATTTGTGTCTTACCTTTAAAATAAAACGATAAAGGGAGATTTGAACGATGAAGATTTTAATCGTAGACGATGATTGTTTAGTTTGTAAAAGCTTGAAACTGCTTTTATCTCGCGAAGAGGATATGGAGGTCATCAGCACCGCAGGTCATGGTGCAGAAGCGATTACAGCCTGCCGGGTGGAAGTACCAGATGTGGTTTTAATGGATATTCAGATGCCTGTGATGGATGGGATTCAAGCCACTCGGCAAATCAAATCAGAATGGCCAAAGGTTCGCGTCATGATGCTTACCACTTTTAAAGATGAAAAGAATATAAGGCTAGCCATCCTAGCTGGTGCCGAGGGCTATTTAATCAAATCAACAGAGGTTTCAAGTATGGCCCAGCAATTACGCACCCTCATGTCTGGATCGTCTGTCTTAGATGCAGATGTGCTCAAACAATTGATGCAGCCCACACAAAAGAAAAACCTAGAACAATTAACCCCACGGGAAAAAGACATTGCCGGATTAGTCGCTCAAGGCCTCTCCAATCGAGAAATCGCCGAGCATCTCTACATCAGTGAAGGAACCGTCCGCAACACCCTATCGATTATCTTAGAAAAACTCCAACTCCGCGATAGAACCCAATTAGCTATTTATTATTTGGGTTAGTGGGAAGTTTGGGGACGGTTCTCACGCTTCCTTTTCCTAGTTGTGCCTGTCACCACCCGAATTTTCTTGTTTCACAATGTGTGTTTCACAGAGATATGGAGACGCGAGAACCGTCCCAATAGCATCCCAAGCAAGTTTGTAGAATAAGACAATCATGAACATTCATACCTATAGGAAAACAATAAGGTGTGAAGACAATGAAAAATCAAAACCAGGTTATCTTCTATTCTATTAATAGTTCAACAATAAAAAAATTCATTATCATAGATTGCATCACTGGGGTCGTAATATATTATGTAGTTAAAACCATTTCATCAAACGTTCTAATAGGCATTGTCGGAAGTTCCGTTGGGACTGAAGTAATAAAAAAGTATTTGTGGTTTAATAAAAAATAGGAAGCGTGCGGAATGTCCTCACGGCTGCTGGATCAGACCAATCAATTCAACCAAATCCGGATGGAATCCAACGAATCTGAGCCTTATTCCCACAAAAGATGAGTATCATTCAACGAAGTGCTCTTGATGCCTGAAACATATCAATCAATTCAACCAAATCTGGATGGAATCCAACGAATCTGAGCTATATTCCCACGAAAGATGAGTATGATTCAACGGAAGGGGCCTTCCTGGCTGGAACATACCAATGAATTCAACCAAATCCGGATGGAATCCAACGAATCTCAGCTATATTCCCACGAAAGATGAGTATCATTCAACGAAGTGCTCTTGATGCCTGGAACATATCAATCAATTCAACCAAATCCGAATGGAATCCAACGAATCTCAGCTATATTCCCACGAAAGATGAGTATGATTCAACGGAAGGGGTCTTCCTGGCTGAAACATATCAATCAATTCAACGAAATCCGAATGAAATCCAACGAATCTCAGCTATATTCCCACGAAAGATGAGTATGATTCAACGGAAGGGGCCTTCCTGGCTGGAACATACCAATGAATTCAACCAAATCCGGATGGAATCCAACGAATCTCAGCTATATTCCCACGAAAGATGAGTATGATTCAACGGATAGATCCTTCCTGGCTGAAGAATACGAAAGCTCGGGACAGTCCCCGCGGCACAAAAAGAGCCAGTGGGACTGTCCCCCTGGCTCCTTCTCGCTCTTAATTTCTTCTTAGTCTCCTAACTCCATACAAACCAAACCCAAGTACTAGCATCAACGCACCAATTAATAATAAAGTGTAATTATTAGTTGCTGTATTCGGAAGTTGATTTTCACTTCCATCTTTAACTGTTCCACTCTCTTCTTGATCAGTTGGATCTGTTCCTACTTCTTGGTCTTCTGAATCAACCTGATCAGCTGGTTGTTCTGGGTCCTCAGAATCTATCGGCTTCTCAGGATTTACTGGCTCTCCCGGCTCAGCTGGATCCACCGGGTCTACTGGATCAGTCTCCTCACCCTTTACTTCATTTTTAATCACGATTGTTGTCAACGGCTCCATTGTCAGGCTGCTTTCTGTGAGTTCAAATCCAGACATCTCCGTTACTTCTGCCACGCCTGCCTCATCACTGTCGACTAATACTTTGTAGGCCGTTAAGTCTTCTGACAATGTAATCGTTCTTTCTTGATTGTCAGCGTTAATGAAGACATAGTAGCTTCCTGTTCCGTCTGTGGATTCATTTTTATAACCAATCACTAGGTCTTGATCATTGATTTCAGGTGAATCAATTAGTGTCACATTCGAGTTGACTAAGTCTAGTTCACCAAGTCTGAATGCATTTGATGATTTTCTTAGTTCAATGAGACCGGTTGTGTATTCACGAGTGACGTTGTTCACTGAATACGTATCGGAATTGGTTGCTTTTTCCCAATCGAACATATTAATTGCATCGGAAGAGTCGTATGAATCATGTACAAAGTAGCCAAATACTTCTCCAGCTTCATCTTCAAGTGCATGATACTTTTGTTCAGGTACACCGTCTGCCTTCCACTGCTTCGTACGCCCAAGCTCTTGACCTGCATGAAGGAAGGCCGTCCCTTGAGATGTTAAAATCATCGCGTTCCCAATTCGGATTCGCTTATGAATTTCCAAGTCGTTCTCCGGGATGGACGGATCTTTTTTAATCGATTGCGCAATCACATCATATAATGGAAGATTATCATGTGCCGCAATATATTGAACCATATCACCTGGATCATCTGCAGGAGTATTCGTTGGTTGACCTTTAATATTATTGAAGATCAAGTTAATATCTCTCGCCCCACCAGTCAGGAATCGTGGCTCACCTTCTGAACCAAACCCTGATTTCAATTCATTACGGATTTCATCAGAAAAGACACCCACATTATCCGTTTTGTCCATCCATTGTTGATCAGCACCCATTCCTTGCAACGATGGATCTGCTAAGTGACCACCAAATGTGACCCAGCCTTCTCCAATAAATAACGCATCAGGATTGATGTCAGCTGCCGCATCATAGGCTCTTTGCACCGCATCATACGTTGCATCACCCATCATATCCCATCTCATACCATCAATCTTGAATTCTTCAAACCAATATTTCACTGAATCTATCATCAGCTTCTCAGCCATCTTGTGATTCGTAGCAAGATTATTTCCAAAGCCGCCTATAAAATTACCATTCGCATCTTGGAAAGCATAATAATTAGGCACGATATCATTTAGAAAATCTGCTTTTGCCATATGAGTATAGACATTATCAAGAACAACACCCATACCTGCATCATGAATCGCGTCAATCAGTTCTTTTAACTCCTTAATTCTTAACTCTGGGTCCTCTGGGTTCTCAGAGTAAGCCCCATCTGGAGAGAAGTAATTGTGAGGATCATAGCCCCAGTTGTACTCATTACCACCAGCTGAATAGTCTAATTCCCTCTCACCCATCTTCGTTTCGTCACCATAATACCAAGCCATGACTGGTAAAAGCTGAACATGTGTCACACCAAGAGATTTAATATAATCAAGCTTATCAATAAACGCTGAATACGTTCCCCATCTCGCATGTAAATCACCTTCAATCGATGGATCAGAGGTGAAATCTCTCACATGAACTTCCCAAATAATTGCATCTTCTCTCTTTTCATAGCCCTCAATATCGGCTCCATTAAAACCAGAAGGATTCGTTGCACTTAAATCAACAATGGCTGCTTTCCCAACCGTATCTCCATCCGGACCCGCTTCTCCATGCGTATTCACGGTAAAAGCCGCCATTGATTTCGCATAAGGATCTAACACTTTCTTCGATACACCATCATTTGTAACATCATATTGATAGTAATAACCCCTTACGTCCGCGACACCTAACTCCGCTGCCGTCACGTCTGCAGCCCAAACACCATGCTCACCTAGCTCAAGTTCAATACTTCCAACAAGAGCAGAAGCATCGCCTTTATCATAAAAATTCGCTGTCACAGCACTAGCCGTTGGCGCCCAAAGCTTCAATGTCACATCGCCATTTTTATAAGTCGCTCCAAGATCATTGCCATCATAAGCATACATCTCATCTAACAATCTCCAACCTACTTTGGCAGGTACTGTTCGTCCTTGGAACGTCACATTGAATGGTGCATTGTCCAAATTCATCTGCGCATGAACAATGACCGAAGTCTCACTCGCGATTTCAACAGAATCAATGCTAACAGCGTTGTTATCCTTATCAGTTATACTTAACGATTGCACTAACTCCTCCGTCGTTAACCCCTTTGTGCTTGTAAAAGTAAGGCTTAACTTGCGATCAGACAATACTTCCCCTGACACAATCCCAGTTGGTGTTTCCCAATAAGGTGAAATATAGACATTGTCATCACCCTCTTTAATCCATAGATGGTTATAGTCTTCTAGTAGTGAAAACCCTTTGTCTCCACCCTCTTTTTCACCATTTTCTCTATTTACAACTAAGAAGCCAATTTTTTGTGCATCTTCTTTTAATTCAACATCGATATACGCACCATATCGGTCTGTCTGCTCAGCCGTGAAAGGAATCGCTGATGTTGGCCAACTTTCAAATGTAGCGTTTACATCCTCCCACATCCAAAGACCAAGATTCTCAAAATTAGCATCGTCTCTCACATAATGAATCCTAACCGTATTCTCAGCTAGCTCCACCGGCTCATATGTAAAAATGTCATCCGTTCCTTCTTTAATCCAAATCTCATTCATCTCAGGGGAACTAATGGTGAAATTCTTATCTCCACCTTCTTTTTCACCAGTTGTTCGATCAACCACTAAAAACCCGAGCTTCTGTGCACCTTCCTTCAGCTCTACATCAACATAAGCTCCATAGCTGTCCGTCTGCTCAGCTGAAAAAGGAGTAGCTCCGGCCGCCCAATCAGTCGATGGTGCCGCAACATCCTCCCATAACCAAAGACCAAGATTCTCATAATGTTGATCCGCTTTTTGGTAATGAATTCTTATTGTGTTCTCTGGAATATCAGTTGCTTCAAGCGTACCAACCGTCTCCGCATTTACACTTAACGGAATTTGAAGACTTCCAATTGGAATAAACATCATAAAAACCATCAAAACGATTAATGCCTTTTTCATCGATTGCTTACTCATACACTCAACCCTTTCTCCTCTATAATTAGCAAAAAAATGTTGATTAAACGTTTTATCAAACACTATTAATTCCATAAAATTATTCATAAAAACGCTAATAAATCCATGATAAAACGTTTCACCAAAAGTCAAAATAACAGAAATCCCTACCCTCGAAAACACCTCCAACACAGATTTGAAAACGTTTACAAACTCGCTTTTATTATAGATTCATAGAATTAGGTTGTCAATGGGCAACATGGGGACGGTTCTCACTTTGCCAACTAGACAAAAATGACACATCAGAACCGTCCCCAATCTGCCAAATCCGTGTTAATGAAAAAAAGCAGAGGATTCCACTCTGCTTTTTCCACACTATTTCACTACCTATTACTAATTACTTCAAAGAAATCTGAATCGATTCCGTACCAAATGCACCAGTTTGGCAATGTAATCTTGCTTCTGCAATATTCAAATCAGCAGGTACTTCAAATACCACTTTTCCGCCTTTAGATAAGCCTGGATTTACTTGTGTAAGGAAGAAGTCATTCATTGCATCACCCATTGCCATCATAACTGTACCGTCAGTTGTAGCTTCGTATTCAACATCATCAGCTGATACTAGCTTGAAATAATTTGAATTAATCGTTAACGCTTCTTTTTTTCCATTTTCTACTGTTATATCCGCAATAATAAATTTGCCTGAAGTTGTCGCATTTTCAATGAATTCATTACCACTGTTAATTTCACTCGTTTCTTCAATCCCGTTAACAGTGAATCCAACATCAGCAACAGTTGCCTTTTGTCCAATCCCATATACTTCTTCCTCAGGTTCTTCCGCAGGCGCTTCGTCTGCTCCTTCTGTAGGCGTTGCATTTTCGGTTCCTTCCTCTGGAGGAGGTGATGCTACATCTTCTTCATCTCCACCATTCGCAATGGCAACTATCAAAATAATGGCCAATAACCATACCCACCATCTTTTATAAAAAGGCTTTTTTCTCTTACCTTTTGTCTCTTCCACTCAAAGTCCCCCTTACTCTTAGTAATGTAAGTTAAAATGCATAACCTTATTTTCATCAATAAGGTGTGTTAAGTATTATGTAACGTTTTTGCAAAAATATAAGCTTTTTTCAAAAAACATTGTTAATCTCACGCTTCTTTGGAAAAACGGGGACGGTTCTCACGCTTCTTTTTCTTTGTACTGAATCGAAATAACATCCGTGAGCATCCGTGAGCATCCGTACTCAACACCTATAGAGTACCTTTGCTCGCCTTCTCGGACTCCGTTTGAACGGTATGGAATAAAGTAGGTACTGAAATTAAGTTAGTCTTGAATTATACTATTATCAACAGGTTAACGCTGTTAACAACCTGAGATATTCAAAACATAGAGGAGTCCTTAGATGAAAAAGAAATTGAACTATTTAGTCTTACTTTTAACGATCATCTTTATAGCTGGTTGTACTGATGTAGAAGATAAATCGATTGCAGATGTTGAAACAGAGCCACAAGAAGTAACTACAGTTGAAACAGAGAAAGATAGTGAAAAAGAAGAAGAACCGATCACACCGGTTGTTGATGAACCAGAGCAAGAAGTAGAGGAAACACCATCCGAGCCAACTAATGACCTGTTCGCAGGATACACACTTATTGAAGTGGATGGTGGTAATTTGTCTGGATATCGTGAGGCTAATGTCGTTGTTGACATTGGTTTTGGGGAGCGTGAATATTGGGCATTTACGAATGAACACGGGCAATTAGTACGTGTGGTTGCTGACGAAATTATTTTGCAAGATGACGATAACGAACCTGTTTTATCGTCTGGCAGATACTTTTCTGATGAGGCTAAGGTACCTGGTGTGGAGAGTGACATGTTAGATGAAGGACATGTCATTGCTGATTCGCTTGGAGGGGTATCGAATGCGTATAATATTACCCCACAAGAAAGTACGCTGAACCGACATGGTGACCAAGCATATATGGAAGACGCCATTCGCCGTGCTGGTGGCGCTACGAATTTTGAAGCCATTATCACCTATCCGAATACAGAAACGCAGATTCCTTCAAGTTATAAGTACACCTATACGTTAAAGGGCAATGTGATTGTTGATACATTTGACAATGTGAACCCTGATGAAGTCAACGAGTCACTTGGTTTAACAGGCAGCAAGCCAACTGATTCAACTAGTCCAGCCAAAACCGGTGATATCTCTAGTATTGATACAAACGGGAATGGACAAGTGACAATTAAAGAAGCAAAAGATGCAGGTTTCAAGATGCCAATAACGAGCGATCATTGGTTATACCCCTACATGCGTGACAATGATAATGACGGCATGGTAGGCGAATAAAGCATGAGGCCAGTTCTCATGCTTCTTTTTTTGGAAGCATGGGGACAGACGGTTCTCATGCTTCCTTTTTTTGCATTGATTTGGAATGACACATGAGAACCGTCCCCGTTCTTCCGTCTCGATTTTCTTTCTCAATATTGCAGCAGACGTAACAATCGGTTATTGTTGTATTCAACCAGATGGTTCATCAACTTAAACGATTAAACAAATGGTTGGAGGTATTTTACTGAATGGATAAACAGGAGCAACTGAATATCATCAAAGAGGATTTTATGAAAAGTCAAAAAGTACTACTCGCCATTGGGGATGAGACACGCAATCTATTCTTTTAGTTCTGATGGGGACCGATTGTCAAACTGGATTGCGTGTGGGTGAAATCACTGAGAAAACTCATCTTTCTCGACCTGCGGTGTCTCATCATCTCAGGATTTTACGAGATGCGGGTGTAATTTTAATGCGGAAAGAAGGAACAAAGAATTTTTATTATATAAATGTACGCACTGAATTAGGTTTATTAAGAACGCTTGTGATGGATATTGATACGTTCATGCAGAATTTTTATCAAAATGAGGGTAATTAAACATACATGATTGGGAGGAATCGGCTATGAAAGCAATGGTGATTGATCGGTATGGGAAGGTTCCGATGCGTTTGGTAGAAATGCCCACACCTGACATCGGGGAATATGAGGTGCTGGCAGAAATTCATGCAGCCAGTATTAATCCTGTAGATTTCAAAATAAGAGATGGGAAAGTAAAATTGTTAGTGAACTATAAGATGCCGCTTATCTTAGGGAATGACTTTGCTGGTATTGTTGCAAAGGTTGGCGCAAAAGTGACTCGTTTTAAAGTGGGTGATGAAATCTATGCACGTCCACGCAAGAGTAAAATCGGTACGTTTGCGGAATATATCGCGATTCATGAGGATGACATCGCCTTAAAGCCTAAGAATTTGAGCTTTGAAGAAGCCGCATCGATTCCACTGGTTGGACTCACCTCCTATCAAGCCCTAACAGACATTATGCAATTACAAAAGGGGCAAAAGATCTTCATTCAGGCTGGGGCTGGTGGTGTCGGTACGTTTGCTATTCAACTGGCTAAAATCATGGGTGCCACTGTTGCAACGACCGCAAGTGAAGCTGGCACGAATCTAGTTAAGTCTCTTGGTGCTGATGAAATCATCAATTACAAAACAGAAAAATTCGAAGAGATTCTGAAAGACTACGACGCTGTCTTTGATACCCTTGGGGGCGAAAACCTCGAAAGATCATTCCAAGTGTTAAAAAGCGGAGGAAAAATGGTTTCCGTCTCCGGATTACCCAATGCTCGCTTTGGTAAGGAATACGGTTCAGGATGGTTAAAAACACTGTTGTTCTCAATAGCAACTCATAACATGACCAAGCTTGAAAAAAAGCATCATGTTCAATACACATTTTTGTTCATGAAGCCAAGTGGAGAGCAATTACGTATCATCGCTGACCATATAGAGGCTGGTAAAATCAAACCTATCATTGATAGAGTATTCCCCTTTGAAGAGGCTCAACAAGCAATGGAATATGCGGAAACAGGAAGGGCGAAAGGGAAAATTATTGTGAAAATTAGATGAGTGGGGACGGTTCTCACGCTTCCTCCTTTTGATTTCCACCGGTTGGAAAGAACACGTAAGAACCGTCCCACCTTTCTTTATTGGGACAATAATTAGTGATACTATTAAAAGAAAGGCTTGGGCCAAGTTCTCACGCTTCATCTTTCTCTGCAGCGATTCGAAATGCCACACGAGAACCGCCCCCGTCTAAAGGAGTTGTATAAAATGAATCAAAATCAAGGTACAGAACTAACACGCTTATCAAAAGCAGAAGACATTCTAGCCCAGATCAACAGTACAACTAAGCTAGGCGACTTACGAAAAATCGCCAAGGACATTAAAAAAGATCACGAACTAGCGATGGAACTTTGGGCAACTGAAGAGTACTTACCCAGACTATTAGCCATCTTAATTATGGACAAAAAACTTCTATCAGAAGATGTGCTACATCAGCTTGATAAGGATATGCAGACTCACCCTTTTGATGAGCGAAATAACTTAATGGATTGGTTAATGGCTAATCAGCTCACCAAAAGCAAGAAGACAATGGCATTGATGGAGTCATGGGAAAGTAGTCCTTCTCCTCTTCAAAGGCGAGCTTTCTGGTATTATCAAGCGCGATTGAGATGGACTGGACAAACACCGCCTGATAACACCGCATACTTACTATCTGCATTAGAGGCTAATATTGCGCAGGAAGAACCGGAAGTTCAATGGGCGATGAATTTCACGGCAGGCTGGATAGGCGTTTATGATGAACAGAATCGTGCACGTTGTATGAAACTAGGTGAGAAAACGGGTCTTTACAAAGATGAAAAAGTAGCAAAAGGTTGTACTCCCAGCTATTTACCAGAGTTCATTACAATTGAAGTGAACAAACGACATAATCATTAGTGAAGCATGGGTCTGTTCTCATGCTTCTTTTTTCTTTGCACTGATTCAAAATGACACATGAGAACCGTCCCCATGTGGCAATGGGCTTAAATGCTCATGAATGAGTAGCCATTCGTCAGATTCTTTGACAAAGACATTTGTCGCTCGTCCACGACCACTTGTATAAGTTCCATCAATATACCCTTCATAGAAATAGGTATAAGTACAGGTTGCGGAGTGACTTTCCCTATATAACCATGTCACAGCTTGAGCTTCATAATTTTCGTCTTTTACCACTGACCAAGCATGTTCAAAGTAAGCCTTTATTTCTTCGTGGGTTGTACAGGTTTGATCTGTGAAGAAATATACAGCATTAGGATGCAGTATTTTTCTAACCTCGTCAAAATTGTGAGTATTTGTTGCTTTCATGTAATTGTGTAATACTTCCATTTTCAACTCTCCCATCACCTTTTATAAAATATAGTCTAACACAGTTTTAAAAGGGAATATTAGTGGAAACTTGGCGATATTCAACACTTTCAGATGCCTTCTGACAACTTTTTTCATCCAAAATCACTAACATCACCTCCAACCATTCAACCAAACATCCCCCAAATATGGCAATATTGCGAAATCCCAACTATCGTGTGGAATCACTCAAAAATACCAACCTGTGGTTTGTCCAAGTTTGACCCTTTATAGGATTAACTATCCTTAGAGGTGATTTATTTGTATAGCACAAAAGTGATTGGAGAACGCATTCGAAGATTAAGAAAGAAAAAGGCGTGGAGTCAAGCAAGGTTAGCAGAAGAAATCGGCGTGTCTGAAAACTTTATCGGATATCTTGAACGTGCGGAGAAGTCTGGAACGCTAGAGACACTTGAGAAGCTAGCAATCGCACTTGATACGAGTCTATCTGAATTACTTTTCATGTCTGAGAAGTTAGGGAAAAATGAGAACCCGGAGATCCTCATTGAAATCGTCGATAAACTTTCAGACCGTTCAATAGAAATCCAAAAGGCCGCCTTACTTACAGTAGACGCCCTGTTATCCGTTGATCCACAGAAATAAAATCATCACAATCCAGCACTCAAACTAGCCTGTACGAATAACACCTATTCCAATAACCCTATACCAAATAAGGAGTGTTCATTTCGTGAATCAAATTCTCGATGACTATGAAATCAACCAACGCACAATCGCCCTACTCCCTGCGACACACACTGACTATTATACAATCGCACTAGAAGAAACACGTAAGCTCTACGTTAGAAAAACACCACTACAGCTCATCAAATCAGGCTGCTTAGACGGAGGCTCCACCTTCTGCGGAAGACAAAAGGCCGTCACCCATTTAACAGGCGCCCAGCAGAAGGTCCCGCTCCCCATCAACCCACAAAGCCAGATCTTCGCCTTTCCCACCCATTCACCACAAGCATTCGAGTGCAGCTGGATCTTCTACCATCATGTCAAATCCATCAAGCCCTTCACCGACAAGAACCACCCAAGCATCCAATCCATCCTTCACTTCAAGAACAACCAATCGATTCAGATGAACGAATCCCACTACATCCTGCAAAAACAGATGCAACGCACCGCCATCTGCATCCTACAATTCACAAACACACCACACCGACAAGAAGAATAAATCTTTCATTCTTATAAAATAAACCCGGACCCAGGGAACAACTTTGTTCCCTTCCCTACAAAAGGAGCTCACCAAACCCATGACAACTCAACCACTATTCCCAGAAAGCCCCCTACTCGTTCACCCAACCATCGCCACCACACTCGGACTCAACGAAAGCCTCATCCTTCAACAAATACACTACTGGCTCGAACGAAGCACAAACCAACACGACAACCACAACTGGGTCTACAACACCTACGAAGACTGGGCAAAGCAATTCCCCTTCTGGTCAGTCAGCACCATCCGCAGAACCATCACCAAGTTAGAGAATCTCGGCATCCTCATCTCCGCAAACTATAACAAACTCAAACTCGACAAAACCAAATGGTACCGCATCAACTACGACAAGCTACACGAACTACTTCCATACCCGCTCGAACCCATGCCCCATCCATGTGCCCAATCTAACCAGTCCACTCAGCCAACCTGTACCGACGAAGCGCCCACCTTCACCACACCATTACCAGAAAGCACTTCAAAGATTCCTTCAGAGATCTTAGAAGCTGTAGAAGAAGCCCCACTCAATCCCCACCACTTCTACGAGGAAAATGGCTTCGGAACCATCGGCAGCTACATGTCCGAAAAAATCACCGCCTGGAGCAACGACCTCTCCGACGAGCTCATCATCGAAGCCATGAAATTCGCCATCGAACACAGCTCCAAAACCTGGGCCTACGTCGAAGCCATCCTAAGAGACTGGATCGACAAACAATACACAACCGTCACTGAAGTTCATACAGCAAGACTACGGTACAAGGAAAAGCAATCAACTAAGCAAAACAGATGTACTAGGACTGACCGAAAGGAAACAAAGACAAGCATGGAAAAACAAATCCCCTCACCTGAAGATCTTGTTAGAGTTGGTGTTGAATTAGAAAAAACTGCTGGCACCATTCTCGCGGAAGTGCAACAATATCATCCGTTACTTGATGAAAAGTCGATTACAGCATTCATTTCAAAAAGGATTCAACATAATACGGAAGCTGAGAAAAGAAGTCAGGAAATGGCTAAGCGGTTTGAGGCGTTGGTGAGGAAGAAGCAGCAAATAAGCCGGACTCATGGCTAATTGGGGACGGTTCTCATGCATTCTGTTAAAATACCCCTATGGGGTCGTTAGCTACAATGAGAATATATTAAATAAACAGGGAGAAGTTCATGCTATTATTCCTAAACTTTTTAAAGAAGAAAAAGAACGAGGACAAACCAAAACAAGCTAATATGACTGCGTCAAAACCTAAAAAGGTGAGTGAACAGATCGATACTAGAAAAGGTGAAATAGGAGAATATAAGATTGATATTCAACTAGATCAGCTGCCTAAGGATTGTCGATACTTAAGCGATCTCCTCGTTAAAAACCCAAAAGCAAGGTCAGGATATTCACAAATTGACCATGTAGTATTAACTCCCTATAGTATCTTTGTCATTGAAACTAAGAACTATCAAGGGACCATCTATGGTGGGAAAGATCGAAAAACGTGGTTGGTTAATGGGAAGTTTAAAATGATGAACCCTTTTGTACAAAACTATGGGCATATAAAAGCATTAACAGCATTTATTGATACAAAGTACTATGACTTATTTATCTCTATGGTATCTTTCACAAAACGCTGCACATTTAAAGTTGACTTAGACTACCGTAAAATAGGATCCAATGAAATGATAGTGTATGACATCGAACTGTCTGAATTTATTCACCGGAAGCTATCAGTCCTCAAAATTGAACATAAAGAACCTCTCTTACATGAAAGTGACATTATAACCATTTATGAAGCTTTTTCAAAAGCAAATATTACTGATCCAAAAGGAAGAGAAGAACATAAACATACACTACAGACAAGTGAAGTAAATGAAGAGACTAGATCAAGTTATACTTGTTCAGTTTGCAATAAGCCTGTATCAGATAAAGTTAAAAAATATTGTTTAGACAATAAAAAATTCAACAGCAAAATATATTGCTTTGAGCATCAAAAATCTGTCCACTAAAACGGTACACCTAACTATAATTTCTAACATTTTCAATAACAGAGACAAATTCCCCTCACCTTGAGCAGCCACGCTGGTTCCACTACTTTGATTAAGCTTTTTTGAGCTGCGGGGACTACCCATATAGCCCAACAAGACCACAGGGATTGTCCCTCCCGCCTCCTATTTCTGCCAACTTACAATTCCTTCTCCATATACTCCCGCCGTATTTGAGAGAGTGCCTTCCCTGTTTCTTTATGAATGGCAAATACATAGGTTTGAATACTAGACCAGCCAAAGAGGTCCTTGAGCCATTTTTGCATGGTGAGTTCTTCCCCTTTTACTTCTACATTACCGTTAGCTAAAAGGATACCCTCATCATCACGCCCTTTAGCTACAATGATATCACCCGCTTTAACAACGCCCCATTCAAGCATCTCATCAATTTTCGGAAGATCACGTCGTGTAAAACCTTTTTTCTGCTTCGTACTTTTCAATGGACTATCTAGAAAAGTGACATAATAATCTTTAGCAGTATTTAATGGCAATACTTTCTCAATACTTATGTATATCTCACCTTTTATTTTATAGGGAATCATTTTAATGCAAGCAATATCCACATTATTACTATTCAACCACGCAACTGCTGACAGAGTTTGCTCATCATAATCTGAGGCAACTAAGATAATCCTTTGGCTCTTGTTAAAATAGCTCTCTGCTCCGTTTTCACGCAAGAACTCCAATAACTTGCGTGTCCCTAGTTCCGCACTCGTTAAATAACCATCTTCAAATTCATTTCGGTATTTTTCAATGTATGGTGAGTAAATTTTGTTCACTAAATCATCGGGGTCTTCAATCGTTGCATAACTGGCTGCATAACGAATCGCTTGAAATTCAAAGGCCTCTCTTCTCGTCTCAATGTCTTTCCGATCTCTCTTAATCTCAACTAATACAATATTCCCCTTATTATCAACAGCGGTCAGGTCACTGATACCATGCTGAGCATTTCTAACCTGCTTCCCAACAATCAGCATTGATTCTTCTTCATCACAAATCATATCAATATTCTTTCTTAATAACTCTTCAATATCGCTTTCTTTGTAATTTATTTCTGCAAAGCTCGTTGCACTAATCTTAATCGCTCTATCCTTAGTTACATTGTACATACAGACTCCTCCCAACCTAATTAGTTAGTGTAGATAATATTCCCTATCATCATTTAAGCTATTATAAATTTGAGCCTTGTTGATTGTCCCTCCACCCTCATATTTTAACAAAATATCCCACCCCCCCATTATGAGTTGTCTCCCCATGTGATGGGTAAACTTAGCATTAAAGGGGTGATAAACGGTGAATATTCTTTGGGGTTTGTTAGGGATCCTGACTGTATTTGGAGTGGCCTTTTTATTTTCGAGCAATCGAAAAGCGATTAGCCTTAGGACCGTGCTTGGTGGGTTAGCGATACAGTTAGCTTTCGCTTTTATTGTACTTAAATGGGATTTTGGACAGCGTATGTTGCAGAAAGTGGCTTTAGGTGTCAATGAGATTATCAATTATACCGAAGAAGGAATTGCTTTTTTGTTTGAAGGTATTTTTGCGGCTGAGAATGTCGGATTTATCTTTGCGTTTCAGGTGTTGCCTGTCGTCATTTTCTTTTCTTCGTTAATCTCGGTCCTCTATTACCTAGGCTTAATGCAGTGGGTGATCAAAATTCTAGGAGGCGGTTTGTCGAAACTGCTGGGGACCAGTAAAGCTGAATCCCTTTCCGCAGCGGCTAATATTTTTGTTGGCCAAACCGAAGCACCACTAGTGGTTAGACCTTATTTAGATAAAATGACACGATCCGAGATTTTTGCGGTCATGACAGGTGGGTTAGCTTCAGTTGCTGGTTCCGTTCTTATAGGATACTCCCTACTCGGAGTTCCGTTAGAATACCTCCTTGCTGCAAGCTTTATGGCTGCACCTGCCGGGTTAATTATTGCAAAAATAATGATCCCTGAAACAGAGCTTTCAGAAACATCCGATGAACTGAAATTGGAAAAGGACACGAACTCAACAAATGTCATCGATGCGGCGGCCCATGGAGCGAGTACAGGACTTCAGTTAGCCTTAAATATTGGTGCGATGTTACTGGCTTTCATCGCCCTCATCGCGATGCTTAATGGTTTGTTGGGATTGATCGGTGGTTGGTTCGGATTTGATACCTTAACCCTTGAGTGGATTCTGGGCATCCTCTTTGCACCGTTGGCCTTTGCCATCGGGGTTCCTTGGAATGAGGCGGTACTTGCCGGAGGATTTATAGGTCAAAAATTAATCTTAAATGAATTCGTCGCATATGCTTCCTTTGCTCCAATGATCGAAGAGCTTTCTCCGAAGACTGTTGCAGTCATCAGCTTTGCCCTTTGTGGATTTGCCAATATCTCTTCGTTAGGAATTTTATTAGGAGGACTTGGTAACCTGGCACCAAACCGTCGTCCGGATATTGCCAAGCTCGGATTGAGAGCTGTGTTGGCAGGAATGCTCGCCTCTTTACTCAGCGCATCAATCGCAGGTATGCTTTTTTGATAAGGCTGTTTTCGTATATATTGTTGCTCTTGATACCGCAGCCTGAATACACTCCGCGTCCTGTGGGGTAACCGGTGAGCCTCCTCGTCGCAAGCGCTCCTGCGGGGTCTCACTTTGGCTACTAGTCCCACGGGAGTCTCCGTGTATTCAGTCTGCTAGAAATCTATTTTCAACTATTTCACCTCAAAAAACAACAAACTTTGAGAAAACAGCCTTTGATAAAAATCAGGTTTAGTACCATTGCATGTCAAATCATTTGAAGAGATCATTCTTATTAGAGTGGTCTTTTTCGTATTTGACTATCACTTCCCTCTATTGTAAGAGAAAAAACATTACGCAAAAATAACTGAATAGTCAAAACTAATTGATAATTAAAGGGAATAACGGTACAATTAACCCGAAATAAAGAACATTTTCCCTATTGGTTGATACAATTAAAATGGATGTTAGGAGGAATTTTTGTGAGTGAAAAAAAATGGGCATTAGAAACAATTGCCGTACATGGTGGACAAGAAATCGATCCTACGACTCAATCTAGAGCTGTACCTATTTATCAAACAACATCTTATGGTTTTAAGAGCACAGAGCATGCGGCTAATTTATTTTCATTATCCGAGGTTGGAAACATTTACACGAGAATTATGAATCCAACTCAAGATGTCTTTGAAAAAAGAATGGCTGAACTTGAAGGTGGAGTTGGGGCTTTAGCAACTGCGAGCGGCAGTTCCGCTATCCATTTGGCCATTTTAAATATTTGTGAAAACGGAGATGAAATTGTTGCTTCAAGTGCATTATACGGGGGTACATATAATCTATTTGTCCATACATTAAAGAAAATGGGAATAACCGTTCATCTAGTTGATGGGACGAACCCAGAAGCGTTTGAACAAGCGATTACCCCAAGAACCAAATTGGTGTATGGTGAAATTATCGGTAATCCGCAAGGGGATGTACTTGATATACAAGCGATTGCTGACGTTGCACATAAGCATGAATTGCCATTGATGGTTGATGCGACTTTTTCTACTCCAGCTTTGTGCCGTCCAATTGAGCATGGTGCAGATATTGTTGTTCATTCTGCGACAAAATTTATTGGCGGACATGGAACATCAATTGGAGGAATCATTGTCGACGGAGGGAATTTTGATTGGAGCAATGGCAAGTTCCCTGGTTTATCAGAACCTGATCCTAGCTATCACGGTATCGTCTATACAGAAGCAGTAGGGAATTTAGCCTATATCATTAAAGCAAGAGTACAATTATTGCGTGATTTAGGACCTTCAATTGCTCCTCTAAATTCATTTTTACTGTTACAAGGATTAGAAACATTACATTTACGTATGGAAAGACATTGTGAGAATACACGGAAAGTTGCTGAATTCCTAGAAAGTCATGAGTTGGTGGAATGGGTAAGCTATTCGGGCTTAGAATCGCACCGTTCTCACTCCTTGGCAAAGAAATACTTGCCTAAAGGACAAGGGGCAATATTAACATTTGGTATTAAAGGCGGTATAGAAGAGGGCAAACGATTTATTAACGCACTTGAATTGTTCTCCCATGTTGCTAATGTTGGAGATGCGAAATCGTTGGTCATTCATCCGGCAAGTACGACTCATCAACAATTAACTGAGGAAGAGCAGCGTTCAGCAGGCGTACGTCCAGAACTGATCCGTTTATCGATCGGAATTGAGAATGTAGATGATATTATTTCAGATATTGAGCAAGCTTTAATAAATAGCCAACAATAGATATCAACGTCCACGCTTTTTATTAGGCTGTATTCGTCTAAATTGTTGCTTAGAAAGCCACAGACTGAGTACACTCTCCGTCCGGTGAGCCTCCTCGCTGCAAGCTTTATGGCTGCACAGGTATATTTTTTAAATAAAAAATCACGTGCAATATGATTGCATGTCAAACATTTGATGAGACCATACTAATTAGAGTGGTCTTTTTTTGTATTTAGACTCATACTACGCAATAAGCTTTTCTATAGTTAACTCTAAAAAGAGTGTACTTTATAATCCCATTCTAATGGTAATGAAGGTGAATTTTTCTCTTAAAATCAGAAATGTTCTTTTTGATATAATCTATCTTACAAATAATTTTTAAAGAGGTTTGTTCAATGACTTACGAAGCTGCAAAGGATTTATTAGAATTAGTAAATGAATATTTAGAAGGAAAATCATTTTTTTTATCTAAAACAACAGAGAATCATTTTTCCATTATAAAAACATTAGATAACGATAACAGTGATGTTAACATTAAAGAAGGTGTAACTTTAGGAATAGAGGAAGCATATTGACAGAAGATATTCTTTGGTGGTCGGGAACCACTCTTGATCAATGATACTCATATACATGAATTTACTAAAGATTTACCTGTAACACACGATGCGAATATACGAGCCTATTTAGGTGTTCCTATCTTTTATAATAATGGTGAGATGTTTGGAACATTATGTGCAATTGACAGCAAAACATCAAATTTTACACAGAAGGACATCGAAGTATTACAAAAATTCTCCAACTTATTTTCTTTCGTCATTGAATTAGAAAGGAAGGTTAATTACGATTCCTTAACAGAACTTTATAGTAGAAATTATTTATATACTCATTTTACTCAGATTGCTAATAAAGGGACGTTAATGCTCCTTGATTTAGATGGGTTTAAGGAAGTAAATGATGTTCATGGTCATCATGTAGGTGATGACATCCTAAAAGAAGTAGGTAACCGAATTAAGAAATTCTTAGATGCTACTAGTTTAGGTGTACGGCTAGGCGGCGATGAATTTGTTATCCTTATTCCGAACTTACAAGATGATTTAGAGATAGAAGACAAAGCTCATCACCTTTTGAGTATATTATCTGACTGGAAAGGATTTAACATCAATATCTCTGCTTCTATTGGCATTATTACATTTCCTTATGATGAGGAGATCCATTTAGGAAATCTGTTGAAAAAAGCTGATATCGCCATGTATCAAGCAAAGGAAAGAGGTAAAAATTGCTTTCAAATTTTTAGCGAATAGTATTTGTTGAAGAGTAACTGAATCTAATAATGGAACATCCATACTTTTAACGGATTCTATGCAATAGAAAATCATAGGATCCTGACATCTAACGAAAACTCATAAGCCCTATTCCTCGAAGAAAAATAAGGGGGAATAGGGCTTTACTTCTCCAAAATTCTTGAATGTTACTTTTAGTAAATAGGAAATGGTAGATATATTAATCGTGTATTTAATCAACTTTCTACAGTAGACCCACTATGACTATCCCTACGACCTACTTTCCTCCAACACACCCCTAGCCAATATCAACCCACCAACCACCCCAGCATCATCCCCAAGGTCCGGTCGAGTAACATATTCATCAATCGGCGGAATCTCTACGTAATTCCCGATCTGACTTACTAACTCTTGTTTCACCTTAGACAGCAAATTCCCGCCCTTCATTACCCCACCACCCAAAATAATCCTCTCAGGTCTTAAGACAAGGGTATATGTATGCAGAGCTTGTGCTAAATAATAGGCTAAGTAGTCCCACACCTCATGATCTGGATCAATTTCACTACCTTTTTTCTGAAGTCTAGCCTCAATCGTTGGCCCCGCCGCCATGCCTTCTAAGCAATTCACATGATACGGACATCCCCCACCAAATGTATCCTCAGGGTGAATCTGTACCTTTATATGCCCCATCTCTGGATGGCCAAATCCTTCGATAATCTTGCCACCGACAATCGCTCCTCCACCTACACCCGTACCAACCGTTAGATACAGAATGCTCTTCAACCCTGCTCCCGCTCCTTTTGTCGCCTCACTAAGCGCAGCTGCATTCACATCTGTCGTCCAACTAACTGGAACGCCATACCTCGCCTTAATAGCCCCAACAAAATCAAAATTTACCCATGCTAGTTTTGGTGTATTTAAAATAGATCCGTAAGTAGGTGAAGTTGGATTCACATCAATCGGACCGAACGAGCCAATCCCAATCGCCTTTAATTCAAATCGATCAAAAAACTCAAATACTAGATTTAACGTCTCTTCTGGTGTCGCCGTAGGAAACGAGACTCTTTCAACAATCTGAAAATCATCATTCCCTACAGCACAAACAAACTTTGTCCCGCCTGCTTCTATTGAACCGTACACACAAAACACTCCTTTTTATACTAAGTATACTAGAACGACACCTAGAACGAATATACTTTTTTAGGCGAGGAAAATATGCTCTTCCAGTTCCCACTTAGAGTCATCACAGCTTCCTATCCCATTTGTGTTCAGCTCAATAAAAACTTGCCAAGGCTTAACCACGAATAGACCAGAGGACTGTCCCTCTGGCCTACATTCACAACCTACAAAACCCCAATACTCAAGACAGTCTGTACGTTCTCCCCCACACCAACCATCACTAACTCATCTTTCCGATTGAATTCATCCGTCTTCGCCATCCAAGGCTCCACACAGACAAAGTCCTTCCCGCTCTCTGTCCATAACATCACATACTTAAATTCACTCCCATAATCGAGCCGAATTCTCTTCCCACCAGATGACGGTTGAAAGGCAATACTAGATTGATTAGCATCTAATAAAACAACTGCTTCCTTCAACCCTTCTAAATCAACACGACCTTCAAACTCTTTCGCCTGCCCATCATTATAATCAAAGTACCTCGTTGCATCCGTTTCATATGTAAGATTCTTACCAGTCGATTTGAAATATGGATGAAACCCTGGATACATTGGCATCGGCTGTTCCCCAGTATTCATATACTCCTGATGGATAGCGAGCCTCCCATTCTCCAAGACATAAGTAAATACAACTTCAACTTCAAATGGATACGAAGCCTTCGTCTGCTCATTACTCACCAATCTCAACGTCAGAGAAGCCTTTCCATCTTGCTCATAACCAGCCACTTCCCATGAGGCATTACGAGCAAATCCATGATTGTTCATCCGATACGTAATTCCATCCCATTCATAGCTTCCATCAGTCAACTGACCTGAAATGGGAAATAAAATCGGAATCCCACCTCTCACATTCGCATCTGGCTGATTAAATGTCTCCTCATTCAGGTACAACAACTCTTCTCCCTCTACCCCATACGAATAAACAATCCCACCACGCTCTGGAGCAATCTTGACCCATGAATTCGTTGTTTTATCCTTTAGAATATAGACCTTATAACTTCGATCTACAGCTTCTGTCACTTCATACATATATCCTCACTCCTCATCTCGTAAAATAGCCAGACAAGGACACCCTCACCTGGCTAAAACATCATATTCTACTTAGTAGTATGCGACACAATAATCTCCGCATTCCCCACAAATTTATAGTCTTTCAAAGTCGAAGGAATGATAAAATGATCACCTTTCTTAAACGCATAAGATTGACCATCAACAACAAAGTCACCGTCCCCCTTTAACACACTAACCAATAAATACTTATCATTTTCACGGAACTCAACTGTCCCCTCAAGGTTCCAATGATAAACAGTGAAATACTTCTCTTCAATTAACTTCTTACTCGTTAATCCACCATTCACAGATTCCGTAACCTCAAACGCTGCGTCTTGATGTGGTGTTGTAGCAACTGCAATTGATTTCTCAATATGAAGCTTACGAGTCAGTCCATTAGCATCTCGACGATCATAATCATAGACACGATACGTAATATCTGAGCTCTGCTGTGTTTCAAGGATTTGAATCCCTTTACCAATCGCATGAATCGTCCCACTTGGCACATAAACAAAGTCACCTGGCTTCACTTTGACAGAACGAAGCAGCTCATTCCACTTACCAGCCTCAACCATTTGTGCAAATTCTTCTTTTGAACCTGCATGGTGACCGTAAATAATTTCTGCTCCTTCTTCACAGTCAATAATGTACCAGCATTCTGTCTTCCCAAACGGATACTTCTCTAACTCAACCGCTTGTTCATCATTCGGATGAACTTGAACAGACAGGTCATCATTCGCATCAAGAATCTTGACTAATAGAGGAAATTCTTCGCCCTCTTGATTAGCAAACAACTCACGGTTGGAGTTCCACACCTGATCAAGTGTCTTCCCCTTCAATGGTCCATTAATGACTTCAGAAGGACCATTTGGGTGTGCTGAGATCCCCCAGCATTCTCCTGTTTGCTCTGATGGAATATCATAGCCAAACTGAGTACGAAGAGCTGTTCCTCCCCAAATACGGTCTTGAAACACAGGTTTTAAAAATAGTGGTTCGTTGTACACTCTATTCACTCCAAACTTAGTTATTGGACTTTATTTAATACAGCTTGTTTTAAACTTTCTAATATATCGATACTCTCATTTAGAGTGTTACCCTTCACTCCAAAATAAAACTTAATTTTCGGTTCAGTTCCAGAAGGACGTAGACAGAACCATGAACCATCCTCTAGGAAATACTTCAACACGTTTGAAGTTGGTAAGTTAATCTCGCTCTCTTCTCCAGAAAGAATCTCACTTCGTTTACTTGTTTGGTAGTCCTCAACTGCTACAATGGACCTTCCAGCCATTTCAACAGGTGGATTTTGACGGAATGAAGACATCATTTCATTAATCTTTTCTGCTCCATCTTTTCCTTTAAGAGTTAACGAAACCAAGTCTTCACGATAATAACCGTACTCTTCAAATATCTCCATTAACCCTTGGTATAGTGTTTTCCCTTGTGCTTTGTAATATGCTGCAACCTCTGCAGCCATAATAGATGATTGAACGGCATCTTTATCACGTACAAAGTCTCCAATTAGATAGCCATAACTTTCTTCATAGCCAAATTGGAAGGCATACTCACCAGTCTCTTCATATTCTTTAATCTTCTCACCAATGAATTTAAAGCCAGTTAACGTATCAACTGTGTGAATACCAAATTTCTCTGCAATAGCTCGTCCAATTTCTGACGTAACAACGGTCTTTAAGACGACTCCATTTTCAGGTAGGATTCCCTGTTCTTGTTTCTGAGAAAGGATGTACTGTAGCATTAATGCTCCTAACTGATTCCCAGTCAAAATAACATACTCACCCTTAGCATCCTTCACAGCTACCCCAAGACGATCCGCATCAGGGTCTGTCCCAATTAATAAATCTGCATTAACTCGGTTTCCATATTCAATAGCTAATTCAAATGCAGCATGTTCCTCTGGATTAGGTGAGCTAACAGTTGAGAAGTTTGGATCTGGTAGCTCTTGCTCTTTAACGATTGTAATCTGTTTAAAACCAAGTGCATCTAATGCTCTTCTTACTGGCTTGTTAGCAGTCCCATGTAATGGTGTAAAAACAATATTCAACTGATCTGCCACTTGTTCAATCAGTGTAGGATTTAGAGTAATAGTTTTTAACTGATTCGTAAATGCAGCATCAATATGTTCGCCGATAAAAGTTAATAATCCTTCAGACTTTAACTCTTCAACATCAGCCACTTCAACAGTTAATTCATCTTCAACCTCATTAACCTTTGCGATAATTTCACTTGCAGCTACTGGTGGAAGCTGTCCTCCATCTTCAGCGTACACTTTATATCCATTATACTCAGGTGGATTGTGGCTAGCTGTAATCACTATTCCAGCAAATGCATGTAAATATCGAACAGCAAATGAAAGTTCTGGAGTCGGACGTAGCTCTTCAAATACATACGTTTTAATTCCATGCTTCCCAAGTGTACGAGCAGCCTCTAAAGCAAATTCAGGTGATTTATGACGAGAATCATAAGCAATTGCTACACCTCTAGCCTTTGCTTCTTCACCAAAACCATCAATATATCGAGCTAACCCTTCAGTAGCTTTTCTGATAGTATAAATATTAACTCTGTTTGTACCTGGACCGATCTCTCCACGCATTCCACCTGTGCCGAACTCTAGGTTTTTGTAGAAACAGTCTTCTAGGTTTTTTTTATCATCTTTCAATTTATTAAGTTGAGTTTCAATTTCTTTGTTTAAACGGTTAAATGAAACCCACTTTTCATATAATTTTTCCCAAATCATGTTTTCCTCCATTTATAAACTATTTTAAGGACTATCAATGTTCCTCCAGCTAAAAAACATAAATAAAATAAACCAAAAATGAATTCTACTAGGAACATAGAAAATACGTATTTTATCGTATATAATAGTCGACAATCATCAAAATACAAATATTTTTGTGTATACAATAATTAAATTTATACCAATCAAAATCGGAATTTTCTAGTAAAATAATCATGATAAATAAAGGGATAGATTATCAAATCCACCCCAGTTTAAATCCTATTTTTTAAAATAATACTCAATATACCAATCAGCAAACTTTTGAAGTCCTTGTTCTATTGTTGTTTTTGGCTTAAACCCTACAGCACTTTCTAACATTTCTGTCGAAGCATACGTAGCAGGAACATCACCTGGTTTAATTGGTTCATATATCTTTTCAAATATAACTTTCCTACCTGTAGCATTACTAAGACATTTTTCTAGAGTTTCAATAAAGAACATCAATTTTTCTGGATTGTTATTACCTATATTAAAAACTTTATGGGAAACATTATTAGTATCAAAAGACGGGTTATGAAGAATACGTTCAATCCCTTCTATTATGTCATCAATATATGTGAAATCCCTATACAAATCATTCTTAAAATCACCATTATTAAAAATACTAATTGACTCGCCATTAAAGTATTTCTCTGTAAAATTAAAGTATGCCATATCTGGTCGACCCATAGGTCCATAAACTGTGAAAAAGCGTAAACCTGTAATTGGTATTTTATACAAATGGCTATAAGTATATGCCATTAATTCATTAGATTTCTTTGTTGAGGCATAAAGAGAGACAGGATTGTCTACATTGTCAGATTCCTCAAATGGGACTTTCTTATTTGCTCCATATACTGAACTAGATGAAGCGTAGACAAGATGTTCTACCGGATTATGTCTACAAGCTTCGAGAATATTATAAAAACCAACAACATTGCTTTGTATATAAACATCTGGGTTTTCTATTGAATAACGCACACCAGCTTGTGCTGCAAGATTAATAACAAAATTAGGTTTGAATTCATCAAAAATTTGTAAAACTGTCTCCTTATTTGAAATATCACCTTTAATAAAAGTGAAATTTTCATAAGGAGTAAGATTCTCTAGACGAGCAAACTTAAGATCTACATCATAATAATCATTAATGTTATCAATACCAACAACACGACAGTCCTGTTCTAACAATTTTTTTGATAGATAATACCCTATAAATCCGGCCACACCAGTGATAAAATATATTTTATTTTTATCTAACGTCATATCTCACTATTCCTTTCTAGTCTAATTGAAATTACTAGTTTAATAAATGTCATTACTCTATAGATTTATTGTTCATATAATTCATATAGCTAATAAAATTTATTTTTCTAAAATCAAAAACTAACTAATAGTTCACATGTTTTATTTTAATACTAAATTTATATATTCTTTTAACTCTTTGATAAAACGTTCTTCACTAAAATTTTCAGCATGTTTCCTAATTTCCCTAGGATTCCAAGTTTTTGAATCAAAAGAATTCAATACTTCCATAAGTGCATTTACATTCTGTTCCTCAAAGTACATTCCATTAACTCCTGATTTAATTGAGTCTAGTGCACCACCAGCTCTAAATGCAATAACAGGTCTACCACAAGCGTTTACTTCTAATGGAGTAATTCCAAAATCCTCGATACCAGGAAAAATAAATGCTTTACATTTTTTCATATATGATTCAACATCTTTATCTGAGATTCGCCCTAAAAATTCAACAGATGGTCCTGCAATTGATTCAAGTCTAGTTCTATCTGGTCCATCACCTATTATAACTAATCTCTTGCCAAGTTTTGTACATGCCTCTATTGCCAAATCAATCTTTTTATAAGAGACTAATCTAGAAACAACCAAATAATATTCATCATTTTCTAAACTAATGTCTTTAAAGCGTGTCAAGTTTACGGGAGGAAAAATAATTTTTGAGGGTAAATCATAGTTTTGCTTAATTCGTTTCTGTACTATACTTGAATTAGCAATATAATAATCTACACCTTTCGATGTAGTTTTATCCCATAATCTTAACGGTGCAACCATCATTTTCGCAATGAATTTTAAAAACTTAGGAATATTTACCCCATTCATATAAGTATCAAAATCCCATGCAAATCGCATTGGAGTATGGCAATAACAAATATGAATTGAATCCTTTGATTTTCTCACTCCTTTTGCATAGGCACTACTAGAACTAATAATCAAATCATATTCTGATAATGTAATGGATTTCATAGCAAGTGGATAAAGCCAAAAGTAAGTTTTAAAATGCTTGTTAATACCAGGGATTTTTTGCATCCACGTGGTACGAATATCTGCTTCTTTTAATTCTGAAATCAATTTCTCTTTATCAAGTATTGTTGTGTATATTGGTGCATCAGGAAAAATTTGGTGTAAAACACCTACTACTCTCTCAGCACCACCAGCTTGATTAAGATAATCATGAACGATGGCAACTCTTATGTTTTTATCCATTTTTATCTCCCTTAAAAACTAAAATAAGCTAACTTCTTACAAATCAATAAACTAGAAATAATCTATCTTATACAGTCTCTTCTAAAGTTAAACAATGACTTTCAATTTCTTCCCAAGTTATAAAAATACGTTTTATATCTTCTTCCACCAAATCATTTCCTGTCTGTACTTCAATAAATTCCAAATCTGATTCAGCTTTAATTGAATGTTTCGCACCTACAGGTATTTTTAAAACATCACCTATTTTTATAGATTTCATTTCACCATTAAGAACAAATACACCTTCACCTTTAATTATTGTCCAAGTTTCATTTCTATGATTATGATATTGATAACTTAAATTCGCACCTTTATTAATACCAATTCGTTTCGTTAATACTTCTTGTCCATCTTCAAATTTTGTATGGTCAAGTACTTTGTACCATCCCCAACGTCTTTCTTCGTACATAGGACGTTGTTCAAAACGGTTTACTAACTCTTTGATATTCGGACTTTTTTCTTTATCTGATACTAATATACCGTCAGGACTAACCGCTACCACTGCATTGGGTATACCTAGTACAGTAACAGGAATGTCTAATTCATTAATTAAATGAGTATTTGTTGAGTCTTTAATAATACCTTTGCCTATTAAATTAGTTCCCATTTCTTCAGTTAACGTATTCCAAGTACCCAAATCTTTCCAATAACCCTCGTATGGTAAAGCTACAATTTTCTCAGCTTTTTCTACAACTTCGTAGTCAAAGCTAATTTTGGGTAATCTATCATACTGCTTTAGTAGAGATTCGTACTGAATTGGAAGTCCCTTTTTTTGTAACAAAGTGATAATGTATTCCAGTTTAAAAGCAAATACTCCACAGTTCCAAAGTGCCCCCTGATTTAATAATTCTATCGCTTTAGTTTCAGAAGGTTTCTCAGTAAAATGACTAACATTCAAATAATCCTTGTTGTAATCTTTATTCTCCGGAACTATATAACCATATTTTGAAGATGGATATGTTGGTTCTACGCCAATTAAGGCAATTTCAGCATCACTATTATTAATTGTTAATTCCAAATCTTTAACTTTACTAAAGAATTGATTATCTACGTATGGATCAACAGGTAGTACTCCAATAACTTCTTTTAAACTAACACCTTTTATGCTATATAAATATGTTGCCGCTAAAGCAATAGCTGCAAAAGTATCACGTCGCTCTGGTTCTACAACAACTGAAACTTTTTCTGAATCCAACTGACTCTGAATCATTTCAACCTGTGTATTACTAGTAGCTATAACAGCAGATTCGGATAAATTAACATTTACAAGTTGAGACCAGACTCGTTGTACCATAGAATTCAATTTTCCATCTTCGTTTTTTAAAACTTTTAAAAATTGTTTTGATCTAGCATCATTAGAAAGTGGCCATAATCTTTTTCCTGAACCACCTGATAGTAAAACTAGTTTCATTTATATCACCCTTCTTTAATTAAATTCATACTCTTATAAACAAGGTAATTAGAACAAACAGGATATATATAATTATCAAATCAAAAAATAAACCGTATACTAAACTCTTATAAATATTCAGTTGTTTAACAAATAAACCTTTTTAAAGAATATATCTAAGATTATTGTTCTCATATCTTTGAATATGTGATATTAGTTTGGAATAAAGGGAAAATATTATTAACAGTTGTAGATTTATAAAAAGACATTTTTTTGAAGGTAAGGTGTTTTTCTCTTTTTCATTTCTAATGCACATTTACTATTGATAGCCTACATATCTTTAAAGCTATTTTAATACTAAATTGTTAAGGTAGAGAATACAATGTAAATTGTAGGAAGTAAGTTTTAAAATAAAGGATTAAGCAAACTTCCTTGTTTCAAATAATTAGGAACTCCGTATATTTTTAGTTGGTTTTTAATTGTTCATACACAATCATCACCATTACTATCATGACACTTATTTTCAAACCATTTAATACATATAAAATTAAGGTTATAATTTTCATATACTGGCTCTAATCAAATATTCGAGTCTAATACCTTAATTACATCCAATGCGCACCTATTCCAAGAAAATTTTCCACTTTGTTCAAATCCTAGTTTTTCTAACTTAATTGCTAAATTACTATCGTTTACTAGTAAGCTAATTTTATTAGCAATATCAGTATAATCATATGGATCACAATAAATAGACGCTTCTCCACAGACTTCTGGTAATGAAGAAGTATTGGAAACAATTACAGGACAACCACACGCCATTGCTTCTAATGGTGGTAACCCGAACCCCTCATATAATGAAGGATAAATAAAAACCAATGCATTTTCATATAATGACTTTAACTCATTGTCAGTTACATATCCAACATATTTAATATTTTTATTCTCAATTGAATTTGACTGGTTATCTTTAAATACTTTAGGGTTTGTTCCTCCAGCAATTACAACACTTATATTATCTACTAAATTAATCGCATCAATTATTGCTTTGAAATTCTTATTAGGGTTCATACTACTAACTGCAAAAATAAATTTTTTGTCTCTTAAATCATATTTATCCAAAATTTTATTATCTGGTTTTAAAGCCAGAATATGTTCTTTACCTTCTTTAACTACTGAGATTTTTTCTTCTTTTATTTTGCTATATTTTATCAGTTCGCTTTTCGAGAAATTTGAAACAGTTATAATACTTTTAGCCTGTACTCCTAATCCTCTAAATAAAATTTTATACCATTTCTCAAACATTAATGAAAACGATTTGGGAAATCTATAAACAGCTGCATCATGTATTGTTACAATCTGATTTTTTTTAATCAATGGAGCAGTATTACATAGACTAAGTAGCAATCCGTCTCTTGAATAATAAGGTAATTCCATTTGTTCCCATAAATGTCCCTTTAAAGCCCCGACTTTTCTTACTCTTAAATTATCAAACTTTATATCTAAATCAAGCTTAGGCATCAAAATTATAAACTCGTAATTTTTACTAATTGGATTATTTATAGTAATTATTTTGTCAATAGCCTTTAATAACTCTCTTCCATATCTTTGTACCCCAGTAACTGACTGTGTTAAAAAACGACCATTTATATATACTTTTTTCATTAAATTCACTTCCAGTATTACAAATTGATTCATTCATATTAGAGGTTTTTATAACAATTTTATTTATTTTGACACACACTATTGTAAGTTGTTATATAATCATCTACACTCTTCTCAATATCAAATTGTTTTATATAACTCTTAATATTCGGCTTAAAAGTTGACAGTAATTCAGGTTTCTCCACTATATTAGTAACAATTCTTTCAAATTCTTCTTTTATATCCGGATTAAATAAAAAGCCTGTTTCATTATGAATAATGCATTCTGGAATTCCACCCCTTGTGGACCCAATTACAGGTACTTCATGTGAATATGCCTCAAGTATTACTCTTGGTAAAGGCTCGTTCCAGAGAGAAGGAGCAATAAGTACATCTATATCGGGCAATATATCCTCTGGATCAATATAACCCAAAAACTTTATATTATCAGGATATGACTTGTTATCAATATCAGATTGAATTTTATTATCAGTAACTTTACCCGCTAATAGTAATTCTGCTTGCGAAATATTTTTAAATGTATTCAACAAAAGGTTAACCCCCTTTGTCTCTTCAATTCTTCCCATGTAAAAAAATTTAATTGGTTTATTATTATGATTTTCGGATTTTATTTTTTTATTCGAAGATTCATTTCTAATAACTGCACCATTATAGATTCTCTTTGATGGTACATCTCTAAAGAACCCCAGTTCTTTATGTCTATTTACCATGAATTTAGAGTTTCCAATTACATAATTTACATAATTCTTATTTGTCATATACTTTTTAAATTCTGTTAGAATTGAACATTCCACACAACGATCTTTACAGTTCTTAGAATCTCTGAACATTGTCCCTTTTGAACACATTAAACTAAAATCCCTCAATGTGTGAACAATTGGTATATTATGTTTCTTTGCACTTATCCATGGCAAAGTAGAAAGTCCTACTAAATTATTCGTATGAACTACATCTGGTTTTTCAATAGATATGATTTCACTTATTTTGGTTTCTAAAAATGGATTATAGTTATCTAAACCATGCCATATTACTTTTTTCATCTTGCTTTTATCATTTGACTCACTAGCCCAATATAAATTTCTATATTTTAGATAATATACCTTAACACCATTTATAACATTAATTTTATCTTCCTTTGAGCTACTTACAATTACAGGAGTATGTCCTCTTTGAAGTAACCTTTCAGCCAAGAGCTGAACAGACTTCTCAGCTCCCCCTACAATATTTGGAAAATACAATGTATTAAATATTAATATTTTCATACTAAGACCTCTTTGTAAGACTAAAATTTTGAAGGCAATTTATACAAATTCTTATAACCATCGTTATAATAGGAATAAAATTCTTTTAATAACTTTAAATTGAATTTCCTATAAAATAAAATATATACACTATATTTTAATAATGTTTTGAAATGCACATTCCTTTTACCATATATTGAATTAATATATCCTAAATTCCTATAAAAAATCATTTCTTTTTCCTCTGGTTTAACCATTACTTTTCCTATTAATCCATTAAATAGATTTTTAAAGGTACCTTTATTTTTGGGATGGAAATGTTTTGCATCTATTACAGTACCAACTTTAAAGCCATTGTACTTGGCCCTTTCTATATATTCTACTTCATCACCCCAGATGAACATCTCCTTTTTTATATTTCCTATGCTATCAATTACTTTTTTTGAAATTAAAGTACCATTAAAAGGATTTAATAAATTTGGTATTATTTTATCATCCTTAAAAGAATTTAATTCCTTAATATTAGTAAATTTTTCACCTAAACCAAAGGACAAATTTTCATTATTAGTTATATCAATAACTACAGGGCCAGCAATATCCAAGCTTTTTTCGTTAGAAACTTGAACTAACTTTTCTAGTGAATCGGTTGCTGGTATACCGTCATCATCCATTAGCCAAACATATTCAAAATCACCTTTTAACGCTTCGGAAATACCTTCATAAAATCCTCCCGCACCACCAGCATTACGTTCTAATCTAATATAGTTTATCTTTTTATTATTTAAGTAGTCATTTTCCATTAATAATTCTTGTGTTCCATCGCTACTAGCATTATCAATAATGATTATTTGATCTAACTCTTTTGATTGTTTAATTAATGCATCAATACAAATTAATAAATCATTCTTTCTATTAAATGTAACCACTATTGCTTGAACAGACTGATTTATCATTGTAGTTTCTCCTTAAAAACTTTAAGAGCTTTCGCGACTACTGCATCCATATCATAATACTGATACTCAGCTAGTCTTCCAGCAAATATAACATTATCTAATTTAGAAGCTTCTGATTTATATAGCTTATACTTTTGTGAATTTTCCTCGTTCTTTATAGGGTAATAAGGATCATTTTGACCTGGAATATATTCCTGTGAAAGTTCCTTAACAATTGTTGTATTTGGTAATACCTGACCCGTTAAATGTTTAAATTCTGTTATACGTGTAAAATTATAATTATTTGGGTAGTTTACAGTTCCAACTTTTTGAAATTCTGGTTGGTTGAACGTATCAAATAAAAATTTTAATGATCTGTATGGCAATTCTCCATGTTTGTAGTCAAAGAAATAATCAATTGGGCCAGTATATATTAATTTACCTTCAAAGTCAGAATTTAATACTTTCATTGAATTAGTATCAAAGTTGATATTGATTATTTCCTTATAATCAGTATTTAACATAACTTTAATATTCGGGTTACTTAACATTTTTTCAAATAATTTAGTATAACCTTCCTTTGGCATACCTTGGAACTGATCTTGGAAATAACGATTATCTTTACTAATGTAAACTGGAACACGACCTGTAACTGTTGGATCTAAATCTTCTGGTTTTACCCCCCATTGTTTTACTGTATAATTCAAGAATACTTTTTCGTAAATATACTGAGCTAAATATTTCAAGTCCTCGTCTTGCACTTCTTTAAGTTTTAGAATTGGGACTTTAACATTATAACCAAAGTTATTAATTAGTTTCTCTTCTAATCTTTGAGCCATTGATTTTGGAAATACGTCATATAAAGTATTTATATTAAAAGGGATTGGAACTTCCTTTCCATCAATTTGACCCAAAACATGATGTTGGTATAATCTCCAATCAGTAAATTGTGACAAATAATTCCAGACATCCTTGGACCTTGTATGAAATATATGTGGTCCATAGTTATGAATCAAAACCCCATGTTCATTATAACTATCGAAAGCATTTCCACCAATATGATTTCTTTTTTCTATAATTAAAACTTTTTTATTTAATTGAGAAGCTATTCTCTCAGCTAATACACTTCCTACAAATCCAGCTCCAACTATTACATAATCAAACATTTTTTACCTCCAATATTTTTATTCCTTTATTTTGTAAATAGATAAACATCATAATTGTTATAATTGACTCTACTATAGTAACAGAAATTGCAGTTCCTATATGTTCATACATTGGAACAATTGTTATCGCAATAATAATATTAATTACACCAGATATAATTATTATTCTAGAAAAAGCTTTTTTATAATTAAACGTTAGCATTGTCTGTATTCCAAGAACGTTACTTAAGCCAACTATAAAAGGTAAGAATGCTAATATCTTAACCACTATAACTGAAGGCTCAAAGTCATTTCCTAGTACCAAATTTACTAATTTCTCAGCAAAAATAAAAAGGAAAAGCGACATTACAAAGGTAAATGATCCCACTAACACAAATAGCTTTCGAATAAAAATAAGGGTCTTAACTCTTGATTCAGATACCAATTTATTTATATATGGATAGACTGTCTGTGAAACTGGTTGAATCAGACCCTGCACAGCTTTTACTATTTTTTCCCCAGAAGCATAATATCCTACTACTGTATTATTCGTAAAAATCCCAAGAATAAAAGTACTACTTACTGTATATATACTTACCGAGATTGTTGAAATAAACACATACCAACCTTCTATTAGTTGAATCTTCAATAATTCTACTTTAGGTTTCTCAAACCTTATATCAAAATGTTTGTATATTAAAAATAAAGATACTAAACCGACTATGACAAACCCTATTGAATTTAATAATGGTACGAAATAAATATCAGATTTACTATTTACAAAAATAAAGATTGAAACAGTAGAAATTAGTTTTGCAATTATATTTAATATACTTATATACTTCATTTTCTCCATACCCTGAAAAAACCAAATTGGGAATAATACATTACCGAGTACCATTCCAAAGGAAAGAAGGTAAATTGGCCAATATTCTTTAAACTTATCAATCGAAAAAACAAGTATACATAACAAGGTGAAGCTAGAAATCATTAGTAATAACTTTATAAATAAAACATTTGACAGGATCTCAGATACCTTTTTCTGATTATCCCTATTAATTGAAATCTGTTTTGTTGCTGTTAAGTTAAAACCATAGTCAGTCAATAATAAAAAGTAATGAATAAATGCTTGCGCAAAAGCTATTAGGCCATAATTTCCCGGCCCTAAAATCCTGACTAAATAGGGTAGGGTAATTAACGGAAGGATATAATTCGTCCCCTGTAATATAGCTAATGATATAAAGTTACTCACTAACCTTTTCTTTTGAGTCATTATTATTTTACCTACTATTCTTATATAAATTATTTATCCTATATTTAAAATGCATCTTTTGAGCCAAACAAGACTTTAACAGTTTTGAATAATATCTTTATGTCAACAAACACTGATCTATTTCTAATGTACTCTAGATCCAATTCAACCATTTCATTAAAGCCAACAGAATTTCTACCATTTACCTGCCAGAAACCAGTGCATCCAGGAGTAACAATTAGGCGTTGTGAATCATACTTTGTATATTCAAGTACTTCTCTTGGTAACGGCGGTCTTGGACCTACTAAGCTCATATCTCCTATTAATACATTCCACAATTGAGGCAATTCATCAATACTAGTCTTTCTAATAAATTTGCCTATTTTTGTTACTCTAGGATCTTCTTTCATTTTAAACATGGCGCCACTAACTTCATTATATTTTAGAAGATCTTCTATTCTCTTCTCCGCATCAGTTACCATTGAACGAAATTTGTACATCGTGAATTCTTTCCCATTTTTACCCACTCTCGTTTGTGAAAAGAGAATTGGACCACTTGGATCTTCAATTTTAATTAATAAACTAACAAAAATTAAGATTGGACTAACTATAAGAATTCCAACTATCGAACCTACAAGGTCAATTACTCTCTTCAAAAATAAGTATATTCTCTTCTCCTCTAAAGTGCGCAAATCTAATAATTCAATTTCTTCTCTATCATTAGCAAGACCCGACAACTTTTTGCTCCCCTTTCTATTTGTTTATTACATGCTGCTTCATAAGTACTGTTTCCATAAATGATAGGAGTTCTTTTCTTAATTCTTCATGTTGTAAAGCGAATTCTATTGTAGTTTGGATAAATCCTAACTTTTCCCCTACATCAAACCTACTTCCTTCAAAATCAAATGCAAAAACACGTTGAATTTCATTGAGACTTTGTATTGCATCTGTCAATTGAATTTCTCCACCAGCGCCAGTTTGTTGTTGTTCAAGAAACATAAAAATCTCAGGAGTTAATACATAACGACCCATAATTGCCAAATTAGAAGGAGCTGTCCCTAACTTCGGTTTTTCTACAAATTTATTCACCTGATATCGTCTACCTTGATTTGAAGACGGATCAATAATCCCATAACGATGGGTTTGGTCTTCAGAAACGTTCTGGACACCAATTACAGATGATAATGTATTTTCATATTCATTGATTAGTTGCTTTAAGCATGGTGTTTCTGCTTGAACAATATCATCTCCGAGTAAGACCGCAAATGGTTCATTGCCTATAAAGTTTCTAGCACACCACACTGCATGCCCTAGTCCTTTTGGCTCTTTTTGACGAATATAATGAATGTCTACATTTGAAGATTTACGAACCTTTTCTAATAAATCAAACTTTTCTTTTTCAAATAAATTCTGTTCTAATTCAAAGGAATTATCAAAATGATCCTCAATAGCCCTTTTACCTTTACCAGTTACAATAATAATGTCTTCTATACCAGATTCAATTGCTTCTTCTACAATATATTGAATAGTTGGTTTATCAACGATTGGTAACATTTCCTTTGGCATAGCTTTGGTAGCTGGTAAAAATCTTGTGCCTAAACCGGCTGCCGGAATAATTGCTTTCCTTACTTTTTTCATAAAAAAGTGCCCCCTTATTTTGAAACTAATTCTTTTTTTACATTCGGACGACCGATTGAATAGTATTCTATTCCACTAGATTTAACCGCTTCTAGTTCAAAACAATTTCTCCCATCAAATACAATTGCTTCATTCATTAAGTTTGAAACCTTGTTTAATTCAATATTCTTAACATCTTCCCATTCCGTTAGTATTAATGCCACATTAGCACCCATCAAAGCACTATCTACTTCCGTAACGTAAGTAACATTTACAGGAAGATACTGTTTTGCATTTTCTATCGCAATGGGATCATAAGCTACAACATTTGCACCCAGTTCAATAAGCTTCCTAATTACAATAATTGATGCTGCTTCTCTCATATCATCAGTATTTGGCTTAAATGCTAATCCAAGTACTGCAACATTCATTCCCTCAAGTGAACCAAATCGTTCTACTAGTTTCGTAATTAGTAAGTTTTGTTGTTTGTTATTCACTCGAATAACAGATTTCAGAAGTTCAAAGTCATGCTCAAGATTACCAGCAATTTGAACTAATGCATTCGTATCTTTTGGAAAACAAGAACCGCCATAGCCAATACCTGCCTTTAAGAACTGACTACCAATTCGACTATCTTGTCCCATTCCGACTGCAACATCTTCAATATTTGCTCCAACTTTTTCACAGATATTTGCAATTTCATTAATAAAACTAATCTTCGTTGCTAGAAAAGCATTAGATGCATACTTAATCATTTCAGCACTACGAATATCTGTTTTATATACTGGTGTTCCGAAAGGTTTATTGATTTCTTCAATTAAATTAGCAGCTTGTTCATTATTTGCTCCAATGACAATACGATCTCCATAGAAAGTATCCTTCACAGCGGATCCTTCTCTTAAGAATTCAGGATTCGATACCACTTCTACTTGTACATCATTCACTAAATGATTAACTATCACTTCTTTAATATGGTCATTGGTACCTAACGGAACCGTACTTTTCGTGACAACGACAGTATTCTTGGTTAAATGTAATGAAATATCTTTCGCAGCTTGCTCAATATAAGATAAATTCGCTGACCCATCTTCTTTTTGTGGAGTTCCTACTGCAATATAAATAGCATCTGCATCCTTGAAACCAACTGCATGTTCAGTTGTGAAGTGTAAACGACCATTTTCAATGTTCTTCACCATTAATTCTTCTAATCCTGGTTCATAAATAGGTGAAAAACCTTCGCGCATTTTACTTACTTTCTCTGCATCAATATCAATACATGTAACGTTATGTCCTATATCAGATAAACAAACACCAGTTACAAGTCCAACATATCCTGTACCAATTACAGCGATCTTCATCTTACTACCTCCGAATTTAGCTAAATTATTTATCTATTAAATTTACAGATACCTAGTATCTTTTATATTCACAGTTATTTTCTTGGTTATTCGACAACTTTCGAGAATTCTTTGTCTAAGTGTATCTTTCTCCAATGACAAAATAATGAAAGTTTCATGACATTTCACTAGATTTAAAATATCCCTAGTATTTTCTTTCTCCTAATTTTACTTGGAGATTCTAACATAATCATTTTTCCATCTATCATGTATTCTGCATTTTCATTAAACAGATAGACATAGTCGACCCCAAACTCTTTTTCGATTAATTCCAATGCTTCGCTCATTTTAAAACATCTACTTGTTACATTATGAGCATCTGAAGCAACAAAGTGAGTTAAATTAGATTCAATTAGTTGATACGAAAACTTCTTAATCTTCTTCCCAAAGTGTCCAGTTAAACTCGCCGCAGTCACCTGTGTACATGCACCTTTTTTCACTAGATTATATAGAAGAGCTGGGTTCTCCATAATTTCTGAATTACGTTCTGGATGAACGATAATGGGTGTGAGTCCTTGTAGCTGGATATCAAACAATAGCTTCTCAGTGTATCTTGGCACGTGATTTGATGGTAGTTCGACAAAGATGTATTTTCCCGTGTTGTTCAATGAAAGGAGCTGTCCTGTGTGATATCCCTCTAACATTTCTCCGTAGATTCGTGGCTCTTGGCCTGGTAGGATGGTTAGTGGGATGTGATGTTGATCGAGCGCTCGGTTTAAGTCGGCAACATCCTGTAGGATTTGTTCTTTATTTGTTTCATACTTGCCACTATTATGGTGAGGTGTTGCAATTATTGATGTGATTCCTTCTTCAACAGCCATCTTCGCCATGGCTAAGCTTTCATTTAAATCCTTCGCACCGTCGTCTACACCCGGAAGAATATGACAATGGATGTCAATCATCTTGATCCCCCTTTCCAAATAATTATTTTCTCAAAATAATTTTCTGTCCGTTTTTTCACAAATTTTGTCTGTTGTTGTCAATTAAGAATACAAAATTAATAGTATCATAGGATAAAAAGTCATGAAACGGGTGTAATTTGTCGAATCATGACTTTTTTATACCATTCGACCTATAATTTGGAAATTTATAGTGAATTAGTTTGCTCCATAATAATAATATTGAGTGTTCTCTATTTTCTTATTATTCAATACAACACCCACTATTTTCGCTTGAGCATTGTCTAATAGTTCTTTTGATTTTACTGCTGCTTCATTAATCGTCTTACCACTACTTGTCACAAGGACCACCCCGTCACACTTATTGCCTAATACAAGTGCATCTGTAACAGCCAGTACAGGCGGAGTATCAATAATAACCATATCAAATAATTGACCGATTTCTTCAAGCAAATGTGTCATCATTTTCGAACCTAATAATTCTGCCGGATTTGGAGGTATTGGTCCACTCGTTAAGACATATAGATTTTCTTGCTCTGTTTCACGGACAGCTTGACCGAGAGTTGATTTATTCGTTAGGACATTGGATAATCCTGTATGATTTTCCAATCGGAATGAATAATGTGTTGTTGGTTTTCTTAAATCGGCATCAATTAATAATACCTTCTTACCCTGTTGTGCAAATACAATCGCTAAATTATTTGTCGTTGTAGATTTTCCTTCTCCAGGACCAGAAGAAGTGACTAAGATTTTATTCATTTCACCATCTACAGCGGAGAATTCAATGTTTGTACGAATCGTACGGTACTGTTCAGAGATTGGTGATTTCGGATTTTTCATTGAAATTAAACTACGATTTTGTGCAGCAACCTGCATTCTACGAAGATTGTTTTTACGAGCCAACTGCTTCACCTCTTACTGTTCGAGATTTAGTATGATTACCAGAATCTACCCCTTCAGCCGCTAAATCAATACTTGCAATAGAGCCTAATACAGGAAGACCTAATAATTTCTCAATATCTTGTTCTGTCTTGATTGTGTTATCTAGGTATTCAAGTAGAAACGCTAACCCTACACCAATCATTAAGCCAACTACTAACGCAATGGCCATGTTAAGAACTGGTTGTGGTTTCACTGGTGAAGGATTTTCACCATTTACTGCTGGCGCTAAAATCGTTACACTGACAACATCGACATTCATAATATCGAGAATTTCACGTTGGAAGACTGAAGCTGTCGTATTGGCAATTTCTGCTGCCATCGCCGGGTCCTCATCTTCAACGGTGATTTTAACAACCTGTGAGTTTCCTTCCGCCCCGACAGTAATTTGATTGTTCAGATCAGAATATGATCTTTCAAGATTTAACTCCTCTTTTACAAGCTCTAAAATGGCTGGACTTTTAATAATTACGTTGTACGTATTGATAAGATCTAGATTCGTTCTTATATCATTTTGATTAAAGAAGGCTTGATCAGATGACTTTTGGTTTACTAGAATTTGTGTAGAAGATTGATAAATCGGTGTGATTAATAGATAACTAGCGATTCCACTTACAGCTGTTGTGACAGCAGTTAGAATGATAATCATCCATAGACGCTTTCGTAACGTCTGAAATAATTCCTTTAAGCTTATTGTTTCTTCCATGTTGACCCTCCATACATATCTATAGTTAGTATTCTTGCAAACGAATTTCCTAATTAATTACATTGCTCATTATAAACAATGTAGCACTATATATCTACATAAAACGGCAAATTTCCTTATTCCTTTTTGTTCCTTTTTACATTTTGTGTAAGTCGACACCAAATGTAAGCGTTATATATAATAGAAGAAACTAGGTTTGACCACTTCTATCTATAAGAAATATGTAGATAAATGAAGGTATACCCGAATTTTGGATATACCTTCTTCATTTATCTTATTTCAAATCGTCTACTCGTTTTTGGTCTTCAACCAGCTTCGTCATAAAATCTAACAAATCATTTTTAAGATCCGCATGATTTAAAGCCATTTCGATGGTTGTCGTAATAAATCCTAATTTCTCTCCAACATCATAGCGCTTTCCTTCAAAGTCGTATGCGAATACACGTTGAATTTCATTTAATTTCTGAAGAGCATCCGTTAACTGGATTTCTCCACCTGCACCTACATGCTGCTGCTCAAGGAACATGAAGATTTCCGGTCTTAATACATAACGTCCCATAATCGCCAAGTTCGATGGAGCAGTACCCGGTGCTGGTTTTTCCACTAATTTATTGACTTGATAACGTCTTCCATTAGAGCTAGCTGGTTCAACAATTCCATAACGATGTGTTTCTTCATCAGGAACTGTCTTTACCCCAATTACTGACGAATGTGTTTCTTCGTACTCATCCATTAACTGCTTTAAGCAAGGAACATCATTTTGAACAATATCATCTCCAAGTAGTACCGCAAATGGTTCGTCACCAATGAAGTTACGTGCACACCAGACAGCATGTCCAAGTCCCTTTGGCTCTTTTTGTCGAATATAATGAATATCTACATTAGAAGAGCTACGAACTTTTTCAAGCAAATCAACTTTGCCTTTCATCATCAGGTTCTCTTCTAATTCAAATGAATGGTCGAAATGATCTTCGATCGCACGCTTCCCTTTTCCTGTTACGATAATGATATCTTCAATTCCAGAAGCAATTGCTTCTTCTACTATGTATTGGATCGTTGGCTTATCTACAATCGGTAGCATTTCCTTCGGCATTGCCTTCGTAGCTGGGAGGAACCTTGTTCCAAGACCTGCTGCCGGAATTATCGCTTTACGAACTTTCTTCATCCTCTACTCCCCCTTTTTTCCCATTATAATGTAAAGCTTCGAATTCTTCATGTTAATTCAATATTAATTTTATGTAAAAACTCAATTTCTTATTAAATGTGACAATTTCCAACAAAATAGTGACAAAGACCCATTACATTTACTCTAGTTTTGTCGATAATTAAAAGAGCGTTACTCACACGAAAAGGCAAAATCATCTAAAGATGGTGACGCAAAACTTAGGGGCTACCGTCATTCATTGACCATGCCAGCCAGTTATCGACCAATGAGGAGGAAGTTTGAATGAGCCAAGGATGGCTAACACCAGAAGAAATGATGTTGCGTAAACAAAGGAAGAAAGTCATGTTTTATATTACCCTTCCCATCATCCCAATTACAGTTGGGTTAATAGTAACAGTTTTAATGAATAGTCTATAATGACATGACGAAAGATTCCTGGATAGCGAAAGGAATCTTTTTTCGTTTTTATGAACTAATTCTTTGATACAATTAAATAAAAGCTACTATATATAGGAGGGATTTCATGTTCCTAAATAAAATCCACCATGTCGCTATTATCTGTTCAAACTATGAAGTTTCAAAAGCATTTTACGTACATACATTAGGTTTAGTTATTATTAAGGAAACATACAGAGAGCAACGAGATTCTTATAAGCTTGATTTGGCAGTTGGTGACGAGTATCAAATTGAATTGTTTTCTTTCCCAAACAGTCCCGCTCGTCCTTCTTATCCAGAAGCACTTGGGTTGCGTCATTTGGCGTTTGAAGTGGATGATATTGATGCTGCTGTTGAGGAGTTGAGAGGTAAGGGTATTGAGGTTGAACCGATTCGGGTGGATGAGATTACTGATAAGCGGTATACGTTTTTTGCAGATCCGGATGGGCTGCCGATTGAGTTTTATGAGAAATAATATAGGCTATTTTTTCTCAAAGTTTGGTGTTAAAGACATAAGTATAGCAGACTGAATACACGTAGACTCCCGTGGGATACGTGGCCAAAGTGAGACCCCGCAGGAGGCTCACCAGTCACCCCACAGGACGCGGAGTGTATTCAGGCTGCGGCTTTATAATCAACAATATGTACGAAAATGTCCATATAAAAATAAGACATCCTATCGCTGTTAGCTACGATAGGATGTCTTATTTATTTTTTATCTTATAACCAAGAAGCACCAACGATGATTAATAAGATGAACAATACAACGATTAACACGAATGGGTTCATTCCTGGAGTTGCTACAGGAGCTGCATAACCATATCCACAATGCATATTCTCTTTCACCTCCATTTAGTCACTACACCATATACATATGTCACGGGTGAAGGATTCGATTAGACGTATGACCTAGAGTGGGAAGCCCATTTTTGATTGTTGCCTATTAACCGTTGACTTTTGCCGTCTTCTTGACCGTATGCGATTGGTCTGGCGCCAAGTGTTCAGTGAGTGTTTGGATTGAATCAATTAGCGTGTCTAGCTTCGTCTCGATTCGATGTAGAAGGTAGAACGTGATTACGATTGGAAAACCAATATCCTGAATAAATGGGATCCATTCTTCCACCTAAGTCCCCTCCTTTCTGATTGATTTAAAAAGTCCGCTTACTTAGATCCTCTTCAAGTATTTCTAAGGGGAAGCCGTGCTAGTTACTGAATTCTCCACCAACTGAATAAAACACGTTTACTGCGATGATTGTGTCCATTGCTGTTGGATCCCTCCTTTCTTAAAGATTTGATTTAGCCTTGATTAAATCAAGTCGTATGAATCGTTACAAACGAATCCCGCTTTCTTTAAGGATTGAAAGTCAAGATTCGCATCCGCTACAACCGCAAGCTCTTCTGGAGAAGATGTTGTCTTGATGTTGTTGTAGTTCTAATTCTTATACTTTATCTCACCCTTTTCGTTCACCCCTAGTTCGATAACTAAGCGGAGTTGGGTGCTTGTTAAGAATTACTCTGCCATTGGTATCACATCCTCAGTCTTTTTATAGGAATCATGATGGGTAACGGGGCACTCATTCATAAAAGAGACTTACAAAAATTGATTTGCCCCCCAAAAGTTAGACGAACCAATTCTAAATTCCGGGTGTTTTTCATGGTCAAATATGATTAATAGTTTAAGCAAAATGTAGTTGACGCTTATCGGGTGAAGGTCGATATGCTTCCTTCGCTATTAAATTTGGTATTCGAAGTAAAACCAATATAAGAAAATGGGTCAGTGCCTTCTAACAATTTGGTAAACAGGGATTGGCTCTTAAAAAAGGAATTACGAATTATCCTGTTCAATTTAAATTAGATGTCTTAAATTATAAGGTAAGAACAGGAGAATCCCTTGAAGAAGTTGCTAGAAAATTTGGCATTACTTGAACCACCTATGATTCTTAATTGATTGAGGAATGCCAAATTAAAGGGGCGTCCATCATTGTCCAACGAATCAAAGAAGAATAAAAATGAGAAGAAATTGACGAAAAAACAACAACTTTCAAAAGAAATAGTGTTACTACGTGCGGAGAATGCCTATCTAAATAAGCTCCGTGCTTCAGGGGTAAATATTCCGATTCGACAACTAAAACAGAATCCAGGGTCATCCACGAACATAGCGGCATATTTCAAAGTATGTCCCGAAAAGGAAACTGACTGGATAATTCACAAATGGAAAATTTCTTCGGATTAATGAAACAGGAAATGTATTACGTAGAGTTTATAAGTCATTTGTAGAGCTTAAACATACAGTAACTGATAATATTCTTTACTATAACAAATAACGGATAAAAGCAAAATTGACTGGCATGAGCCCGGTGAAATACCGTCTTCATACCAGTCAACTAATTACTTAAATATTTTGGACTAACTTTTAGGGTTCAGTACAAATAACTAGTCTCTATAAATGAAAAAAAATGATAAAATGAAAATTACGAGACTATTTACGATACGCTAGTGAAAAATTGTGGTTTTTTTACAGATTTAAATATAAAATTATATGCATATAGAAATTATATTCGTTGTATGCTAAACTAACATATTATAATAAATTACACAGGTGGTTTTTTATGAGGAAAATCAGAATGTTTTGTCTATTATTAATCATTTTTTTTCCTAATCCCATAAAAATATTTATATATAAATACATTTACGGTTGGAAAATTGAAAAAAATGTAAGGATTGGATTATCTTTTATCGATGCTGAAAAAGTCATATTAAAAAGGAATGTAAGAATTGGGCATTTTAACACAATTAAACAATTAAAAAGATTTGAAATAGGCGAAAATAGTAGTTTGATGAATCACAATAGATTTATTAACGGAAAAGAAAAATGGGATAACGCGTTTATAGTCGGCGAAAACTGTGGGATAACAAGTCGACATTTATTTGATTCTGGTGGAGGTATTTATATTGGAAATGATGTAATTATTGCTGGGGCGGCTACTCAAATTTGGTCTCACGAAGTTAGAAAAGGAACTATTCCTAGGCCTGTTTATATTGGGTCAAATATTTATATTGGTGCATCAGTTTTAATTGCACCTGGTGCTAATATTCCTTCCAATTCCATTGTCGGATTAGGAACAGTAGTTCCTTCAAAATTAGTAGCTGAAGAAGGAAGTTTAATTGTAGGGAACCCTGCACAAACAAAAAAAAGAAAAAGTTAATATCTGTTGAAACAGCCATCTAAGGCTTCTATATTGTAAATCCCACATAGTTTGTCACTTATTTATATTATGGTAATTTCCTAAAGATTAAATATTAGTAAGGTATCTCTTAGCATAGATTTGATTTAAGAATTGAAAAAGAACAACTGATTGGTACTTTTCTGAGCAGTGTACAGAGTTTTAAGAACCTGGTAGATCAGCCCGAAACCCTATTCTATGCGGCTATATCAAACTGGTGTCGAGAGATCTACAATTATTCTATATGATTATCAAGATACCAAAGTTCGAGATAGCAATATTGGGTATATAAATTAGAAAACGCAACCTTAATAGGCTGTTCATATCATGAAAACGAGATGTCTTAAAACAGCTACCTTCGAACTTAAAAAGCAGTAACTGTGACCAAAATCTACAATTCTGTAATCAACTATTCACAATTGAACCTAAGTTAAAGAATCATGTCAAAACAACGGGATAAATTTGCGGCCTTTATAAAGGATGGGTGAATAGAAATCGTTAATAATCGTAGTCAAAGGTCATTAAATCTGTTGTAATAGGAAGAATAGCATGTCTGTTTAGTATTACACCAAAAGGTGCAAGAGGCCAGTACAATATTTACAGTATCGTGGAAACAACATGACAAATCGTTAAATCCTTATTTCTATCTTCACTATCTATTTGAGCAGCTTTACAATTTGGATTTGACAGATAATGATAACCTTGACCGGATACTTCCGTGGTCAACAACATTACAAGGGTATTGTATTTCGTTAAAAAGTTACTTAAATAATAACCTAGGTCTCTTCTGATATAATAGGTGGGACCTATTTGACTCTTGTATACATATAAAAAATAAAAAAGTGAAATCGATGGTGCGATTTCACTTTTTTATTTTTTATATGTTTTTGAATAACTTAGATATATTTTTCTACAGGAAGATTCAATTAAACCGATTATTTACAATCCAGTGGCTGTAGTCTTATTCAATTCTGTATTGCGTTTAAATTCTAAAAAGATATAATTAGCTAAACTTATTCTTGACAATCTAGTCTTTTCTATCATGTATTTTCAATATTATGTTCATTTTTTATCTGAGACTCTAATAATACCTTTTGGTAAATGAATGCAGAAGTAGTAGCAGTTATGATTAGAATATTTGATGGAAAGCTAGTAATAGCATTGTTGTAGAAAAATTCAATTGCCAATACATAGATTATCATATACTTTGCTCCAAAAAAATCAAACCTAGATATATTAGTTAACTTATATAATAACACGACTAACATCAAAGTAAAAACAAACGTGAAGATATATCCATAATTGCTAACTAAATATATATAAGTACTATCTGTCGGAACAGGATTTAAACCATATAACGATTTATCTAGTCCAAAGGTTCCATTTACCCCCATTCCTACTCCAAACAGGTATTCTTTTAAGGAATTTAAAGTATCCAAGATTTCGTAATGAAGTTGAATTCGTATTAAAATACTATTATATGCATAATAAGGGTGGATTTCCGCAAACACTTTATACACTGTCATAAAGTGGGTTGATACAAAAAAGAACATAAGTGCGCTTAAAGATAAAATTGTAATAAGTGGTGTATTGAATGTTTTCTTTTTCACAAGAAACTCAATAATTTTTATAAAAACATACAATATTAAACCAAATAAAGCTGTTTTATACGTAGAAAAATAAATCCCTAAAATGAACAATGAACCTAAAACTAAGAAAGGCAGTTTTTTAAAATTTAGTAACTTACGACTCTCAATTAATACTATAAAACTAAGAAGCATTAGTGTCCCAGTAGGAACGAAACCCAATTGTAATCCCGGGGGACGTAATTCTCCTAAGACTGTAATAATTCTAACTCCTGCATCGTTCCCCCAATTGCCATAGTTCAATCCAACTAAACTTAGGTATTGGTTGGTAAAGATAGATTGCCAAATTGTTGTAATAGAATTCGCCGCAGACAAAAAAACAACTAATTTTATAAGTTGGTTTGTAAATCTATTAATCTCATCATATTGTAGAAGCATATATGTTGTATATACTACAATGAAATATAAAACTAAGACTAAATCTAACTTAAGTTGATACATAAGAACAACAAAATCTACATGCCTACTGTAGGTAGCCATTGAACAGAAAAAAATAACCGACATGCTTATAACCAAGAGATTCACTTTATGAATTCTTGGTAACGCAATAAGTAGACATATGATAAATAAACTAATTATATAAATTTCTTTCCACAATCGAAGGATAGGATTATCAAAATAGGCAGAAAGATAACCAATTATTCCAGAGAGTAAAGAAAGTGTTAAAAAGATCTTTAATAAATTTGAGGGTAATTTTCCGGAAACCAACATTTCACGCTCCACATCCAAAGTTAATAACTACCATATTATAATGTATCCTAAGAAAAATATTAACCCTTTTTTTCATTTGGTAGAATTTATATAAACACTTAAGTAGATAATTAATTTGTTTAATTTCAATATCTTATTACTACTTATTATAGCACAACTTGAGATGTGTTCAATTTCACAAAATGTAAAAATACACCCCCGAAAAGGATTAGTCAATTGTCAACCAAATATTTTCAAAAAAACAATTTGAACTTTTCTAACATTAACAGACTGATTCCTGTCTCTCTACCGCTTCCATATCGTTATTCTGTATATGGCGGATAAGGGAAGCTTCGGGAAAATAAATTATCTTTTTGGAAAACTCTTTTACCATTACTATCTAACCTTGCTGTTTCGTCCTGTTCTTCTGGATCTTCCCGTTGCTGTAGTGTTTGCCAACTGGTTGATTAAAACGATAGCTTCAACCTTTGCTTTCCCACGCATCCATTTCTTTATTTGTGAGACATTTTTTATCCCTAATTTCTGAGATAGTAAATCCATTATTTTCATTTCAATAGCTTATAGTTTAATTTCTGAACGATAATGTATCTTCTTTGACATATAAGAATACACCCTCCAAAAATCATTCCATTGCTGAGCTAAAGTCAATTTATACTAATAGGTTGCAACCCACGTACTCCTAAAGATTGCTACTAGATATTCATTCCCCACAGTTGACTCAAACTACGACATTAGCCTTTCCACAATACCTCCAACAACACTGTCCATAAGTTCATATGTTAAAATATAGAATATTCGTTCCGAATGCTTTAAATAGAAGAAAGTTCGTGTACAAATGAGAAACAAACGCAAATTTCTAATGGGGATGATAGCGCTGTCGATGCTTATTTTAGCAGCTTGGGGAAGTTCAGCGGACGAGCCGAGTGCTACGGAAGACAACCAGAATGAGACTACAAATTCCACTCAACCCACAACTGAGACAGCAAGCCTGAAAGGTGATTACCTCAAGAAATTAAATGAGACAAAGGAAGAAATGGACGAGCTACGCGCGAATCCGACTGATAGCAGTACATACGCGATGAAGAATGCGGAAGTAGATTAAATGACAATTAGTTAATGCGTACTTGGCACAAAATACATATAAAAAATGAAAAATACCAAAGATGGTTAAAAATATTTCGTGAGGTTAGTTGAGCTAAGTAGTTTAGTACTTCAGTCACCAATTTACTGTATTGGTGACTGTGTTAAATTACAAATAACTAAAGAGCGTCAATTCCGTTGATGATTATTCAGCAACAAGAACCTTCACTATATCTTCATAGTTAACCACATGTAACTCTCCAAATTTATCGATAATACGAAGATGTTTATTTATTTCATCAATATCATGCACCTTACCCATTAGTAGTTTATATTCCCCATTGTCATAGATCGTATATGTCTGCTCAAGGTTGTATTCCACGGCATAATTAATCGTTTGATTCATTTCGTCTAGTTGGTCCTCATCCAGTAAAGGTTTTTCAACTTTTTTGTTATCCCAATCTACTCTGCTTTGTATTGAGGACATTTCGGGCAACATAAATGCAGCTCCCCATTTAATCTTTCCACGGTCTTTTATCATTTTATTATACCTCCTTTGATTTACCCTTTATGGCCACCAACAAGTTTCCCACGATGGCGTGAGGTTCCCGCATTGGTATAAGAGACAGCACGTAAGATCGCATCTGAGCCGTACTTGTTTCTTATCTGGTCCATTACATAGCCGAGTTTATTTTTCTTTTCTCTTTCCACATAGAACAAATCTAATTGCATGCAATCATCATCAACCATATTGGAGAGGGCAATTGAAATCTGTCTCACGGTTTTTTGCACATAAAACTTCTCAAATAATTCAAGACACACTTTATAAATCTCCATTGTGATATTCGTCGGAATGTCTATCGTTTTTGAACGATGAAACCCACCACCATATTCGTCTTTACTGTAACCTACACCTAAGCTGATCGTTCTTGCAGCTTTATGGGCACTTCGGGAACGTCTTGCTACTTCCTCACACATTTCTAATATGACATGCTTCACCTCTTCAGGATCTGGATAATCACGCATAAGGATTTGACTCTTTCCGAAGCTGATCTGTGTTTGCTGAATAGGTGCACGAATGTCTGACATGTCTATACCCCAGGCATGGTAGTAAAGTTGACTACCCATGACTCCAAATTTCTTTTCAAGTAGATTTAAAGGGTAGTTCGCAAGTTGGCCAACTGTTCTAATGCCCATGCGATTAAGTGTTCTTTCTGTTCGGCTGCCGATTCCCCACATGTCAGATAAAGGAGAGACCTGCCAGAGTTTTGTTGAAACATCATCATATGTCCATTCAGCTATTCCTTTTGTCTTTGCTTCGAGGTCTAAACACAGCTTTGACATGAGCATATTAGGCCCAATCCCTATCGTACAGGTGAGACCAAATTCACTATAAATATCGTTCTTGATTTTTTTAGCTACGGTTAACGCATCTCCCCAGAGTTTTTCGACAGCATCTACCCGAAGAAAGCTCTCATCCACACTGTAGACATGGATATCATCCTTGGGGACATATCGATTAAACAATTTTGTTATTTCTGTTGAGATGTTTAGAAAAGTTTTCATTTTAGGATTTACTACAATGATCCTAGGGTCGTTGGGGATTTCAAATAAACGGGAACCTGTCTTAATGCCAAACTCCTTTTTAAGCTTCGGCGAGGCAGCCAACACAACACTTCCTTGGCGTTCCGTATCTCCAACAACCGCTAAATAGCATTCAAGTGGATCTAAGTCCATCATGACTGCGGCACAGCTTGCATAAAAGGATTTCATGTCAACACATAAAATCTTTTGATTAGGTAGTTGGCTGTAATCAACCATCATAATCATCTCCATTGAACAGAATGTATGTTCTTATTATATACACAGTATATAGGAATATACGTTCGATTTCTACTAGAAACAAGAATATATGTTCTGTTATAATATAAACGAAGTGGTTGAATGATACGGATAGATTTACTTGAATTTGATTGGGAACGTCTTACTTCATCCCTCATCATGTTAATGATTTGTTTCTTTGCCACCCCTTCCTTGATCCATGCATATTTCTGGGGATTAATAGACTGAATCAACATATAAAAAGTGCCTAGAAACTCCCATCAGATAGTTGCCACAATCTATGACATTAGCTTTTCCATAGAACCTCCAACAACACTGCCATTAGGTCATATGTTAAAATATAGAAAACTCATTCTACATGTACTAGAAGAAAGGTCGTGTTCAAATGAAAAACAATCGCAAATTTTTAATAGGAATGGTGGCTCTAATGTTGCTTATTTTAGCAGCTTGTGGAAGTTCAGGGGACGAGCCGAGTGCTACGGAAGACAACAAGAATGAGACCACAAATTCCACTCAACCCACAACTGATGATTCTACTGATGCAGACACTACAGAAACTACCGACAACAATGATACCGAGCACCCAGATACCGAAACGAATGAAACAGATGAAGACAACGAAGAAAACACACCAACTACTGAGACAGCCAGCCTGAAGGATGAATATCTCAAGAAATTAAATGAAACGAAGGAAGAAATGGACGAGCTACGTGCGAATCCGACTGATAGCAGTACATACGCGATGAAGAATGCGGAAGGTCAAGCGTTTGACGTATGGGATGGATTGTTGAATGAAATCTATGGTGTGTTGAAGGAGCAGCTTCCTGCAGAAGAAATGGAGCAGCTTAGAATTGAACAGCGTGAATGGATCGAACGCCGCGATCAAGCTGCTAAAGAGGCCTCTCTTAAATACGAAGGTGGAACGATGGAGCATTTGGAATATACGGTTGTCCTGAACAATTTTACAGAAGAAAGATGCTTTGAATTAGTTGAGGGGTATATGAAGTAGCTCTACTTTCAAGTGAGGATTGGGAACAAACTGCGTAGTAAAATGGGCACAAATCCACCAAATTCACCACCCATAAAAAGGGAATTTATGTTAATATGTAAAGAAATAAAAGATTGCTAATACAACGAGAACTTCTTCAAAAAGGAGTTATTAAATGACACTTTTCACTATCCTGCTTTTTTGTGCTATTTTGTTTTCAATGAAGTATTTAATGCAGTATACACTTACAAAGCTCTTCCATGTGAAAAAAGAGGTTTATCACAAGGAATTTGTAAATAGTACTCATAAGAAAGTTAATTTTATTATCGGTGGGATTTTTCTACTTGCCTTTCTTTATATCTCCTACTTTCATGAAGCGAATCTGACTTCTTCTTTGATCATGCTCATGATTTGTTTCTTTGCCATTCCTTCCTTTATAGAAGCGTATTTCTGGTGGAAGGATGATAAGGAGTCGAAGTATTTTGTGTTATGTATTGGGGAAGCGGTTTTGTTTGTTGTTGTTGGGTTGATGGTTTGGCCGTTTAGGATGTTTGGTTTGTTAACGATTTGATGCTGGAGTGGAATTTTTTTAGAGAAGGAAAAGCTTAGAGTTGCATGTACTCTAAGCTTTTTTTATGTATCAATTTGCTTAGAGTATAGTTAGTCATGACTCCTTATTAGTTCTTGAATTTTCATATGATGGTACAGAGTTAGGACGATGATCGTCAAACTGAATATACTTGATAGAATTGTGCTGATGACGAGTAGTTGTTTGAGACCTCCATTAAACATAGTGCACCCCCTTTTTTCTTTTAGTATGTCTGTGAAGATTGCGTTCTATTTATCTGCCCTTCAAATTTTTTACATTTTATCAAAAATTGCTCGAAACCCTTGTCAGACATGGTTTATGGTTTGGTGGGTCTGTCCATAATAGGAGTAGATTCGAGAAGGACGTGATAAAGTGATGCAAGAGGATGGAAATTTTGTGAAGGGTTGTTTGATTGGGCTCTGTTTTTCATTGCCGATTTGGGGGTTGATTGTGTTTGTGATTCGGAGGTTGGTGTGAGTTTTTTTATGTAAAAAGCCCGTCCACGAGGAACAGGCCTTAGTTAGTATGCGAATGATAGGTGAGTTGCACAACTCCTGAAGAGAACGTTCTGGTGTTCACCAATTGTAGATTCAACCTCTGATTGATATCGACAAACATTGGCTTTCCCGCTCCCAAAATCACAGGGTGAACAGATAATCTGAATTCATCGACTAGCCCTAAATTGATGAAGGTGGTAATAAGACTTGCCCCGCCGTAGAGCCAAATGTCTTTGCCTGGCCGCTGCTTTAATTGATTGACTTCTTCAAGAATATGATTATTTATGTATATGGCTTTGTTGTCAGTCGCTTGTTGCGTTCTGGAGAACACATACTTCGCTTTGCTGTGAACTAAATTCCACATTTCCTTTTCCGAGTCAGACTCTACCTGTTCTGGCGTGAATTGTCCCCATATATCATAGCTCTTTCTTCCATACAAAATCGTGTCAATTTGGTGTAAGAACTCATTAAATCCCATCTCAGGGTCCATAATGCACCAATCAACTTCGCCATTCTTTCCTTCAATAAAACCATCTAATGTAACCGCTAGATCTAAAATGATTCTTCTTGGTTTTGTGGTCATTTTCTTCCTCCTGTTCATCCTAGTAGTATTTGCATTCTTGATTGATTGTACAATATAACTTGTCTATCGTGTGTTTCACATCAAAAAAGCCCATCCCCCAGGAAATCCTGTGGAACAGGCATTATCAATTATCCGATGACAACGTCTGATACGTTACGTTCTACAACGCGCGCACCACGCTTGTCGGCGAAGTCGCCACCAGCTGAGTAGAACACGTTTGCTGCAATGATAGCATCCATTGCAACTGCAACTGCTGCTGGATCCACTGGTTCGATTGGATTTTCAATTGAAAGCTTTGCGATTTTCCCATCAACTGTACCAAAGCTCATTTCTAATGTCTTTGCCATGTCAGATCCCCTCCTTTCCTAAGTATTCAACTGACCCATGATTAGATCAAGTCGTATGAATCGTTACGGACGAATCCTGCCTTTCTCAAGGATTGAAGGCCAAGAATCGCATCTGCTGCAACTGCTAGCTCTTCTGCTGAAGCCGTTGTTTTGATGTTGTTGTAGTTCTTGTTCTTATACTTCATTTCACCCTTCTCGTTCACACCAACCTCAAGCACTAAGCGCAATTGGGTGCTCGTTAAGAATTGCTCTGCCATGTCTATCACCTCCTTCACACTAGTTATAGGAGTAAGGATGGAAAAAGGGACATAGGCATAAAAAAACAAGCTAGACGTTGAAATCCAGCTTGTTTTCTGTGATTTATTTCTTCTTATTATTTGTACTATAGTAGAATTTTGCAGAAATCGAGCCATCTGCATTTTCCTTGATATCTGTTACGTGGATGCCTGAATCTGCTGGTGTTGAGCTGATTCCCTTCCAGAAGTAGTATGATCCGGTGTGAACATTTTTCGAGTTTGGTGTGATTTTGTCACCTGTCTTGAAGAAGTCCCCTGCGTCCCCACGGTTCACGTACTTCTCTAAATCATAGTTGCCATCTGCTTGGAGCACAGATAGACCATAATGCTTAACGTCACCTGTTTGATTAGACTGGAACCGCTTGTTCATCCAGTTCTCAGCATTGTTTGGTTGTCCACCACGTGCGAGGATATTTTCGTCAACATGCCATGCCACTAATCCGTGTGCATTTTCCCCTTGGCGAATGAAGCCTTCATTAAATCCTTCTTGTTGGATATTTTCAAATAAGAAATACTCAGAACCATTTGAGCCCGGCACTTCCATTTTAACAACATCCTGTGATCGATTGACTGGATCTAAGGTTAATACTTGAACACCGTCTTCAGGAGTGACTTCAATTGGGTCAAGCCAGCCCAGAAAGATTTTTGAATAAGGGTCAAAGTTAGTTGGTGAGTTCCCAGAGTATGCTGATGCATTTGGATAACTCATCCATGATCCACCTGACATCATTGAGTAGTTTCCTACTCCTTCTGATGTGTAGTCTGTGTCATAAAAATCAGGCAGCCCAATCGCATGGCCAAATTCATGGGCATACACTCCCGCTTGGGCTGGGTATGGTCCTGTCACAGATTCTTCATCATATCCACCTGTCGCTGCATTAAAGCCTGCCACGTTACCGCCAATTGCTGGTTGAATATTATAGTCATTCACAATAACGCCATCATACGTCATATCCTCAGCATATGTTTTGTTTATCCATGCAGATTGAGAAATTCCTTCATATTGATCTGCTGGGATTCCTGTTTCATAGTATTTCCCATAGTATAACGCACTTAAGAGATTCCACTTATGAGACCAGAATTGTGCTGGGTCACGACTCCATTCCGCCCCTGTTCCCTCATGCACGACGAATACATTTGGAACGACTCCGTCCACTGCATATGCGGAGAAATCCACTTGATCGTCTGCAGCTTGTAACAAGTCTCTAATAAATTCACCTGTACGAGCGTCCCCATTCACATTTCCAAGCACATATTCCCCATTTTCAGCATACGTACCTTCTTGGTCTAAGTAGTATGAAGCACCCTTTGGTAGCTCTACCCAGACAAATTCAGTCGTTTCATTGCGAATCAGGTTCACCGCGCCATAGCTTGATTCTTTGTAGACATTTTGCATCGTTTTATCCGTTGGAGCCTTGATTCCCTCGTGCTCCGCGTATTGCTTGAAATACTCTAATTCATAAGGATTGTACTCCGTTCCGAAGATCAGATCCTCATAATATTTCGCAGGAACTTGTCCCTCTAAATCTCCGATTGGCTCATCGCCATCAGCATATTTCGCTAAAATGACTAGAACGGGTACATCGCCTTCTAGTTTTTGATAATTAACTAGATTTCCTGGAGCTTGTTCGAATTTCGCTCCATTATTTTTTTGCTCATGGATTTTCTCAGCTGGATCTGCCTTGGATAAATCAAATCCGTGCTCCTTTGCCTTCTCTGCCAATTCAGGTGCTGCTCCTACATAATCGGCAAGTGTCAGGTTATACGTTTCCGCCTGTTGATTTGTTGCAACACTTGGGAAAGCTAGTCCACCCACTAGAGTGGCAGATAATGCGAATGCTGCTAGTTTCTTAAACATCGAATTCCTCCTAAAATATGAATCTATTATTCCGAAAGCCGGTACAAACAATCATATAATAGTAAGAAAATGATGTTAATGAGGTAATAGTTTGATTGTTTTGACAATATCCTTAATTTTATGTGAAAGTGTCTGGGCCGATATACCCTAGAAGTGAGGAGAATTGCAGGAAGATGTCGAAGGGCACCCAGCTTATGAAATGACTGGGTGCCCCTCGTTTTATTTACGGCAATTTACTTTTACAACGGCCTTTTTTACCACTTGAGGTTCTTGAACACTTATCATCGGCATATGCCCATCCTCAGGTGTAAAAATCGCGAAGCTTCCTTCAGTGACACGAAGTAGGTCACCCTTCCCTTCAAGGAACAGCAAGTCTTTATCCAGATGCTCTTCAGCTACCAGCAATTCATGAACATTCACATAACCCATGCGCTCCTGGCCACGAATCATATATTGAATATCCGTGTATGTACGATGCGATTCCCAGCGTCCTTGCTCCTCACTGATGGTTTCGTACTCTTGAATCAAGACAAACACATCATCGCCTTCAACTTCATACTTTCCAGGCTCTAATGCGTGCAAATCGTTCTCTTGCAAAAATTGAAGACCTTTTTGAATTCGAGGATGAACCCCGTCATACAACTGTGCATTTGATAGTTTATCGATTATCATGTTGATCCCCCAATAGTTTGTATTTGTCTCTTAATTATAAGGGAATGGTGCATGGTTGACTACGGAAAGTGAGGGCGTTTTCATTTTGTGAGGCGGGAACTTAACAGAATGTTCATTAGTTTAATGGACAAGCATAAGACCTCCACCACTTTGGTGAAGGCCATCGCCGCTTTCTTATTGATGACGTTGATCTTGGAATTCGATTGCAGCTGCTTGAGCTTGTTTTAGTTTTTCCTGTGCGATTTGGACGTCAAGCTGTTCTTGCTTCACTTGTTCTTGTGCTTGATATAAGTGCTGGCTTTCTGTTTGTAGACGTTGTTGGGCTTGTAGTAATTGTTGGTTCTCAGTTTGTAGCTGTTGGAATGCTTGTTGCACGTCTTGTTGTAATTTTTCCAGTTGCTTTAGTTCTTGAGCATCCTCTGTTTGATAGCTTGATACTTGGTGATGTGCATGGAAGACAGCTTGTTCCGCTTCTTCTAATAATCCTTCAATGTCGTTCTCTTGAGCAAATTCCACAGCTTGTTGTGCTCTTAATACTGATTCTGCTACTTCTGGTAAGAGTAATTGTTCTTCTGGTTGAGTCATTATGTTAAGCCTCCATAGATGTTATAGTTATATCATTATCGTGCTCTTAAACGATTTTCCTATGCACGGACTTTAGGTGAATTACTTCCATGGATGGATGGTTGAAATTGGTAATAGAGACTTTAACATCGGCAGGAATGCGCTGTATTCCGGTGAAGTTCATGATTATATGATGAACGGCTTCGCCTGGCTGATGCTGGGCTATTTATTTCAACGAAATCAGAGGGGAATCCCACGAAACTGTGCCTCAATCCAACGAAAGGACGGCTTGATTCAACGGAAGGGCCCTTCCTGGATGCAGCATATCAAGTTATTCAACGAAATCAGAGGGGAATCCCACGAAACTGTGCCTCAATCCCACGAAAGATCGGCTTGATTCAACGGAAGGTCTCTTCCTGGATGGAGCATATTGATTATTTCAACGAAATCAGAGGGGAATCCCACGAAATTAAGCCTCAATCCCACGAAAGATCGGCTTGATTCAACGGAAGGGCCCTTCCTGGATGGAGCATATCAAGTAATTCAACGAAATCAGAGGGGAATCCCACGAAATTAAGCCTCAATCCCACGAAAGATCGGCTTGATTCAACGGAAGGGCCCTTCCTGGATGCAGCATATCAAGTAATTCAACGAAATCAGAGGGGAATCCCACGAAACTGTGCCTCAATCCAACGAAAGATCGGCTTGATTCAACGGAAGGGCCCTTCCTGGATGCAGCATATCAAGTTATTCAACGAAATCAGAGGGGAATCCCACGAAACTGTGCCTCAATCCGACGAAAGTTCAGCTTGATTCAACGGAAGGGCCTTTCCTGGATACAGCATATCAAGTAATTCAACGAAATCAGAGGGGAATCCCACGAAACTGTGCCTCAATCCCACGAAAGGACGGCTTGATTCAACGGAAGGGCCTTTCCTGGATGCAGCATATCAAGTAATTCAACGAAATCAGAGGGGAATCCCACGAAACTGTGCCTCAATCCAACGAAAGATCGGCTTGATTCAACGGAAGGGCCCTTCCTGGATGCAGCATATCAAGTTATTCAACGAAATCAGAGGGGAATCCCACGAAACTGTGCCTCAATCCGACGAAAGGACGGCTTGATTCAACGGAAGGGCCCTTCCTGGATGCAGCATATCAAGTTATTCAACGAAATCAGAGGGGAATCCCACGAAACTGTGCCTCAATCCAACGAAAGATCGGCTTGATTCAACGGAAGGGCCCTTCCTGGATGCAGCATATCAAGTTATTCAACGAAATCAGAGGGGAATCCCACGAAACTGTGCCTCAATCCAACGAAAGGACGGCTTGATTCAACGGAAGGGCCCTTCCTGGATGGTGCATATCAAGTAATTCAACGAAATCAGAGGGGAATCCCACGAAATTAAGCCTCAATCCCACGAAAGTCCATATTAATTCAACGAACGGCTTCGCCTGGTTGGTGCTCACTCATCGATCCAATCAAACCACCTCACTATATCCACAGTACAAACAATGATAACCACTCTATTCGACATTTTTTTCGGATATCTATTGACACTATCCAAATTCGTTATATAATAACAACAGATAAGTTAATACGGTTACCTTTAATTCAGTCCAGAGAGGCTGGCAAGGTGTTGCAGAAGAGGATTTCTGCGTAGTGTTGTGTGCTTAGGGATGCGTCCCTAACCATAGAATACGGAAAAAGCATCTTGCCATACATGTGGCGAGATGCTTTTTTTATACTTAAAAAAGGGAAACCTAACTTATACGACAATTATAAGGAGAGAGACAAATGGCTCAAAGAGAAATTCAAGTACATGAGAAATTACCATTTTTACAAAGCTTACCGTTAAGTCTTCAGCATTTATTCGCAATGTTTGGATCAACGGTTTTGGTTCCTGTATTATTCCAGGTTGACCCTGCTACGATCTTATTAATGAACGGTTTAGGGACGCTATTATACATTTTAATTACTAAAGGAAAAATTCCCGCTTATCTTGGTTCAAGCTTCGCCTTCTTATCCCCCGTCTTTGTTGTGCTCGGACAGCACGCTGGCGGCGGAGGTTACAATTACGCGCTAGGTGGATTCTTAGCAGTCGGAATTGTGCTCGTGCTTGTCTCGTTGATTATTCGTGTGGCAGGCACTGGCTGGATTGATGTGATTTTCCCACCTGCAGCAATGGGTGCGATCGTTGCAGTTATTGGTCTTGAGTTAGTTCCAGTTGCGGTTGAAATGACTGGATGGGTGGCGCCAGCTGGTGCTCCTGCGGATTGGGCAATTGATCCTAAAACAGCAGCGGTTGCGTTTATCACACTTGCAATTACGATTATTTGTTGGGTTTCCCTTCGTGGATTCTTGAAGATCATTCCGATTCTAATCGGGATTGTCGCTGGTTATGTTGTTGCATACTTCTTCGGATTAGTTGATTTCACAAATGTAAAAGAAGCAGCATGGTTCTCAATGCCAACGTATTACCAAATGAAATTTGATCTCACGGCGATTTTAACGATTTTACCAGCAGCACTAGTATTAATTCCTGAGCATATCGGACATTTATTCGTTACTGGAAACATCGTGAAAAAGGATTTAACAAAAGATCCTGGTCTTGACCGTTCAATGATGAGTAACGGGATTTCAACCATCATCTCAAGTTTCGTCGGTTCAACACCGAACACAACTTATGGTGAAAACATCGGAGTATTAGCGATTTCACGTGTATACTCAACTTGGATTATCGGACTTGCAGCAGTCATCGCTGTTATCCTATCATTCATCGGTAAATTAGCAGCCTTGATTTCTTCGATTCCAGCACCAGTAATGGGCGGAATTTCACTACTACTATTCGGAATCATCGCAGCAAGCGGTATCCGTATGCTAGTTGAATCAAAAATCGACTACAGCAAATCACAAAACCTGCTTCTCACTTGTATCGTGTTAGTTGTTGGGATTAGCCATATCTCGATTTCAATTGGTTCAGTTGAACTAAAAGGAATGGGACTAGCTACAATCGTGGCGATTGTGTTGAGCTTATTCTTCAAATTGTTGGATATGCTTAAGTTATCTAACGAATAGGACATGAGGACCTCGGCTATGTGCCGGGGTTTTGTGTATTTTTTGAACAAGTTGACCAAACAAGAATTACGTTGATATACTCGCTATAAAGAAGTGAGAATGGAGCGCTGAAGATGGATCTAAAAAAGGTAGAAGCAAACGGACATACAATTGCAATTGCTCACTCTGATTCAATTTTACTAACAGATGAACAAAGTGCCTTGGATCTGATTATGTCAATTAGCAGTGAAACTGGTAGTTCACGAATTGTATTAAATAAAGAAGCCATTGCAGAGGATTTTTTCAATCTACGCACACAGCTTGCGGGTGGCATCCTGCAGAAATTTATGAATTACAGCATTAAGTTTGCGATTGTCGGTGATTTTTCTACCTATACCAGCAAAGCACTGAGTGATTTCATGTATGAATGTAACAATGGAAACCATATTTATTTCGCTGCCACTGAAGAGGAAGCGATTGAAAAATTGGCGAATGCACGATAGCGAAAAGACCTCATTTCTCCAAAGAGAGTTGAGGCCTTTTTTCATAAGAAATTAGTAAAATAATTAGCAGAGTGTAGTCAGGCTGCGTGTTTATTTTAACCCCGATCTACTTAATCACCTTCGGAAACACATAAGTAGCCACCGTATCAATCATGATTGGGTAAAAAACGATAAATGAATTGGTACACAATAACACATAATAATAGAACTTGCCTGATTTTTTATGAAAGAAGAGCGGAACGAGTGCAAGTAGAGCTCCTATAATGGCGATGGTGCTGAACGCATACGTCCCCTCTGCCTCCCCAAATCGCAAAATATAGATAAAATACCCAAACGATCCATTAAAAAACAAAATAATTGTCGATAGGATGATACTTGTATAAATCGCTATTTTGAGCAAAATCGATAGAAGCTTCTCCTTCATAGCATTCCCTCCAATTGTCGATTTTTTGTATATTCTACTAAAATTTTACTATATTTGCAGAATTAAGGAAAGTTGGTTATGAAATTTTTATAGACAAATAGAAAAAACATGATATGATACTTTTGTTCAGATGATTTTTCATGTCGAAAGAACTAGTAATTGAAACTTTTTGTCGAATCAAACGTCTACTATAGAGTTAGACTAAAAATAGATAACTAGAGATGCAGTTTAATAAAAATTAAATAAAAGGATGATGTGCATGAATCGTTCAGATCGCAAAAAGAAAAAAGGCGGTAAAAAGTGGTTAAAGATTACTGCTAGTATCATTGGTGTGATTGTTCTTGCTGTTGTTGGATATGGGTTTTATTTATATCAAAACTTAGCGACAACGGTTGATAAGATGCATGAAGAACGTACTCCTTCTAGCATGCGTGAAAAGGAATTCGATTTAGGTAAAGGAGATCCTATTTCGTTCCTATTAATGGGTGTGGATGAGCGTGCAGGTGATAGAGGTCGTGCCGATTCACTGATTGTAATCACGTTAAATCCAAACACAAATTCAATGAATATGCTCAGTATCCCACGTGATACTCGTGTTGAAATTGTTGGACGTGGTACTCAAGACAAAATCAACCACTCTTATGCGTTCGGTGGGACAGATATGACTCTTGCAACAGTTGAAAAGTTCCTAGATATTCCGATCGATTACTATATCAAAGTGAATATGGAAAGCTTCAAGGATATTGTTGATACACTTGGTGGAATAACTGTAAATAATACAAAGACTTTCACATATGAGGGTGTCACTTTCAATGAAGGTCCCCTTAATTTAGATGGTGAAAAAGCTCTTAAATTCTCACGTGTTCGTAAAATTGATAGTGACTTCGGACGTCAGGATCGTCAGCGTGAAGTGATTCGTGCCATTATTGATAAAGGTGCATCACCAGCGGTTGTTACTAAAATTGATGACCTTCTAGCAGTAGCTGGTGGGAATATCACAACGAATATGACATTCAAAGAAATGCAGTCTGTTCAAGCTAATTACGCTGGTGCTCGTCACAACAATGATCAATCAATGATCAAAGGTAGTGGCCAAATGATCGGCGGCATTTACTACTATGTAGTGCCAGAAGAAGAGCGTCAAGCTGTGATTACTAAGTTAAAAACGAATCTTGAATTGAATTAATGATGATAAGGCTGTTTGGAAACTTGCTTTCCGAGCAGTCTTTTTTTGTTTGGGCTGGGCGGGGGCATTCGTTGAATCTTGCTGGATCTTCGTCGGATTATCGCTCTGGTTCGTTGGATTCCACTCTGATTTCGTTGAATGAATGGATATGCTTCATCCATCAAGATCCTTTCATTGAATTCGGCTCTTCTTTCGTCGGATTATCCCCTTGGTTCGTTGGATTCCACCTTGATTTCGTTGATTTATTTGATATGCTACATCCATCAAGGGCCGTTCGTTGAATCATACTCTTCTTTCGTCGGATGATCGCTCTGGTTCGTTGGATTCCACTCTGATTTCGTTGAATGAATGGATATGCTACATCCATCAAGATCCTTTTGTTGAATTCATGCTCACTTTCGTCGGATTATCCTCTTGGTTCGTGGGATTCCTCTCCGATTTCGCTGAATTAAATTGCCTTTTTCAGAAAGGCAGGCCTTTCGTTGAATCTTACTTATTTTTCGAGGAATGATAAGTAGGGATCCCCACCCATTTTTTAAACAATACTGTTATTTATCATATAGTTAGTGATATAGTGAAAATAAATGAGTCCGTTATTAGGAGGATATAGATGAAGGACATTTCGATTACGATTTTAGAAACGAGTGATTTGCATGGTCATATTTGTCCCATTCATTACGGCACGAATCAGCCGCAGTCGCTTGGCCTAGCCAAAATTTCCAGCTATATCAAGAATGTGCGCAAGACTGAGGCGCATACGATTTTAATAGACAATGGGGACAACATCCAAGGAACTCCGCTTACTTATCATTATGTCCGCAATCAAGATACCCTTTCAAATCCAATCACTCAAACATTGAATCATTTGAACTATGATGCTGCTGTTATTGGCAACCATGAATTTAATTATGGTATGAAGACGTTGAAGAAGGCTGTTTCTGAATCTGAGTTCCCATGGTTAAGTGCGAATATCCTAGACCGTGAGACGAATCAGCCTTATTTTGGCAAGCCTTATGTGATTAAGAGTTTTGCCGATGGTTTCAAGGTTGCCATTTTGGGGTTAACCACGCATTATATTCCTAATTGGGAGAAGTCTGAGCATATTAAGGATTTGACGTTCGAGGACAGTTTGACGTGTGCTAAGGCTTGGGTTAAGCATATCCGCACGCATGAGAAGCCCGATTTGTTGATTGTTTCCTATCATGGGGGATTTGAGTGTGACCTTGATACAGGAGAGCCAACGGAAAGGTTGTCTGGGGAAAATCAAGCGTATGCAATCTGTGAAGAAGTTTCTGGAATCGATATCTTATTAACTGGACATCAGCATCGTTTGCTTACTGGCGTCGTTCATGGAGTGACGATTGTTCAGCCTGGCTGCAATGGTGCGTATATTGGGCGTGTTGATGTTCGTCTTGAGAAAACGGATGATGGCTGGAGCTGTGTGAGTAAGAAGCCTGCGATTGTGAATGTCGAACCCTTTGCGCCAGATGAAACCATTCTTGCAATGATTCAGCCTTATGAGGACGCCACACAAACTTGGTTGGATCAAACGATTGGCCGGATTGATGGAGATATGATCATTGATGATGCTTTTCAAGTTCGCTTGAAGGAGCACCCGCTGATTGAGTTCATTAATAAGGTGCAGATGGATGCCGCTCATGTGGAGATTTCTAACACCGCCCTTTTTAATAATCAAGCAAAAGGGCTTCCAACTGAAGTTTCAATGCGTGATATCGTCTCAAATTACATTTATCCGAATACCTTGACCGTGTTAGAGGTGACTGGGCAAGATATGAAGGATGCATTAGAGCGTAGTGCGTCTTATTTCATCATCGGTGATTCGGGTGAAATTGAGGTCAATCCTTCTTTCTATGACCCGAAGCCGCAGCATTATAATTATGATATGTGGGAAGGAATAGAGTATACGATTAACGTATCAAAGCCGTTTGGACAGCGTGTTGTGTCGCTATCGAAAAATGGGCAACCGCTTGATCCTAAGCAACACTATCATATCGTCATGAATAACTACCGAGCTACTGGCGGCGGTGAATACGCGATGTTCAAGGATAAGAGGATTGTGCGTGAAATTCAAATTGACATGACTGAGATTTTGGCTAATTACTTTATGAAGCACAAAACAGTCAAAGCTGAGGTGAATTATAATTGGCGGGTTGTTAAAGAGAGGTGATGGCTGGGGCTCTTTGGCATTCATCATGGGATTTATAAGCAAAATTTCTTCCTTTATTTCACAAATTCGGCGAGTCCACTGGCCTGATCGGCATCTTATTTTGTGTCCGGGAGATTTTTAAGCGGAGATTTTACTGCTATTGTGGTTTTGGGTAGCTTAAGGGGCCGAATTAAGGGAAGTATTTTCCGTTAACTGCTTAAATCCGGGTCAATTTTGATGATTTTGGGGATTTAACGGTAAATAATTCCCTTATTTTAAAGAAAATTGGTCCATTTTCTGATATAAGCGAAAATTTTACCGCTAATTTCTAAATGGTGGTCTAATAGCTTGATATAAGAGCATCTTCCTATGTTTCTCAAATTCAGCACCACCACCCACTCTCAGCTTGTCCCTCCAAAAAAAGAGCTACAATTAAGCAGCTCGATTTCTCTTCCTCTTCCCACATGTCATACACCGGTCGTCGAAATAACTAAACTTGTGTTTTCTCCGTAAGAAACAAACAATTGCTTTTAGCTTCATTTAATCATCCCCAATTTCCCATTAGGTTGCATAGCCGTCATAGTGACCCCCCGGACCCTAAGTACATTGCTTTGAGTCCCTATCCTTCAAAAGGATTACTCTTAGCTGATTAATGAAAGTTATTTCTCTCTTTGCGACTATATTACCACAATAAGGAAAACATAGCGACATTATTTTACAGAATTTTAAAAAAACTTAAAACTCCAGTCTCTTTTTTTACAAAAAAAATATAGAGAACAATGTCTCTATAAGTTCATCAGCCCTATTCCTGCCCAATTTGAACAATATTCGTTGCACTTAGCAGGTTTCCATCTGGATCCTTGAAGCCAAATCCACCAAATTCCCCTTGTACATTCAGTGGTCCTACATCTACTCCGTTGTCCTGTAGGAATTTGTGAAATCCTTCTAAATTGTACGTGTAGAAATCGATCACACTATGAATCACTTTTGTCTGTGTATTTTCAAAGTGGATTCGCTTTGGGTCATCAGTTCGAACAAGATAAATGCTGGCTATCCCTTTTGCGTTAAAGCTTAGCATCGCATCGTGCTCTGTTTTGTGCTGTACGACTAAATTCAACATTTTGGCATACCAATTCACCGACTCTTCGATATCTGTTACTGGTAATTCGAACGTTGCAATTCTGGTCACGTAACTAGGCATGTTAATCCCCTCCCCTTAGTAACCTTCAATCCTTAATTATAAATATCTGATGAAGAATGTAAACGTTTTTTCGCTTATCCCGCTCATTTTCCGACACAAAAAATGCTCCCTACAAAAAGGAGCATCAAAAAAGGAAAAGGGGGAATACATTACCATTATTGCCAACCTGCGTAACTTTAAACCATTTTTTGTGTATTTTTTTGATTATGATCGTTATCTGTATCTCTCAAGCCCAATCTTCCATTCTCATAGATGATTTGTAACCGATGTAGCTTATCTGCAACATCCTCTTGATAATAAATCGGTAAGCCCATCACTTCCATCTGATTATCTTCATCCCTTAACTCATCCAGAGTTAATTTAAATTTCGATAATCCTCATGTGCTTTTTTCATTATAGCCAATTCGCACTCCTGATTTATTTCTCTTCTTCATCAGCTGCTGTAGAAATTGGCTTGCTTCTAATGTGATTATCACCAGTCTACCACCTCTTTTGTCGAGTTACTTTCCCTAAATTCGTCATGAAACTTGATAATCCTTCTTACAGTTTCCCACATTTCATATTTGTCCTACATCCCATGCAACACCCACTATCCCTATAGAATAATAAAGTATCAAAAAGGATACTATAACATATAGACATGATAAGGAAGTGATATCGATGATTGTCTTTCTTCTTTGTTTTTTGATGGCAACGCTATTCTTAATCATTAATTTAAAAAGCAAATTGCTTCCTATTGAAGTGATTTTTTATTGGCTTGTAAATGCTATGCTTTCATACCAGATTGTGTTCATTGTGGTTACGAATCTTGAATGGATTAAGTTCACAGAAAATGATATTTCAGCAATCACTTTCATCATGAATTTTATCTATCTTTTTCCGATGTTAACTCTTTTCTTTCTTTCTCTATTGATAAACTCTCATTCCACTATGAATAGAATCTTGATCATGGTCGCGGCATTACTGCTTCATACTCTTCTGATTCACATGGGTAATGTTATTGAACTTTATGATCTACATAAAGTGAAGATGTATCATACTCTTATCTATTGGATTATCGTATTCCTCGGAAACTTGGGGTTACTTCGTGGCTATCGTAGAATGCTAAGGAGAGCAGGGGTCTTATATGGAAATTCTCATCATGCCAAAGAAGTTCGATGAAAATGAAATTTTTGTTCTAATTGTTATTTCAGGATTATTATTAATCTCCATTCTTACAAAAAAACTGTTTCCAATCCATGTATTTTTACCTATTATCTTCATTAACTCTTTTATTGGGCAACTCTATGATGTTTTTTTAGCTATTCCTCCCTTTGATATATACGACAGTTTTGATACAACCAAATATGATTTATTCGATGCTGTATTATATCTTATTGTGTACCCTTTGTATGGTTATTTATTTTTCTACTCATTTGAACGGTTTTATCGCATCTCTGCCTGGATCCATGTCATCGCATGGGCGGGAGCGAGTACCTTCTTTGAATGGGTCTCACTTTATTTCAATGTATTTCAATATGACAATTGGCATATTTCATATTCTTTTCCCGTCTATCTTAGTGTGTTCACCACACACGTCTTTTTCTATAGATGGCTGACGAAGCAATTGAAGCATCCATCCAAACGATATCAGCAAAATGAATCATCTGAAAAGCTCTGAGTCCTTCTGTTGGCTCGGAGCTTTCGTTATTAAATGAGTTCATAGACGATTTCAGAAAGTCGGTGTCTGATCACTACTTGTGTCTTTCTTACCCTTTCATCATCTGCCTTGAGATCCTCTGCTTGAACCTGCCAAGATAGCTCTGTTTCATCCTCTAGCTTTGTGACTTCTTGTTCAATCCAGTCTTGCGATAATTGATAGATTCGTATGCATGTATCCTCATCCTCGAACTCTGTGGGGAGGCGATAGTGTAGGTTTTCTAGTCGTGACTCGAGTTCGATCGGGTCTTGTTTTTGAAAGATGGTGTGAAGTTCCTTGATGAAATGTGGGTCAAATGATTCTTCTTGCATTTTCATTTGTAGATTTGGTAGTGTGACCTTTTTTGTTTTCAACATAGTAGCCTCCTGACATCCTACTAAAAAAGCGACCAAGACATGGTGCTTGGTTGCTTTCTTATTGTAATCCTCTACGAATATAGTTTGCAGTTATTGGTTCTTTGCCAAGTTCTCTTGCCCAGATTGATAATTGTCCGATATGATGGATTTCGTGCACGATGATATGATTCAGCACTTCTCCGTATGTATATTTGTCGTCTTCTAAGATTAATTCGATTTTGTCGAGGTCTTCATGCCAGCCCATGACAAATTCTTCAATTTCCTCATGCCATTTGTTATGTAATTCAATGACATCCTCCAGCGTTTTGTAGTCGTTCGCTCTGATTTCGGCGATCCTCCCACCTTTTAAATCTTGAATCCAATCATATTCCACCACGATGATATGGAGAAGGGTGTGAAGTATATTTCCGATTCCACCATTGCGTTCTGCTAACAGCTCTTCATTTGAAAATTGCTTGCACCAGTCAAACCATTCCTGTCGAACCATCCAATTATATAAAAATAAGTTTTTCATCAGCGGTCTCCTCTCATGAAAGTGAAATGTCATCCTGTCAGTTCGTGTCATATCATTCATAGCATATATCGACATTATATACATTCAACACGAATCAAGAAATCCCTTTTTTTGTTAAAATAGTTATTTTATAAATACCCTTCATATTTGTACGAAAATATTGATAAATTTATGTCTCAAATTCGACAAAAAAAGATAATGAAATCATGAATCATCCCTGTTATAATCTCTAAGGAACTAATTATAAAGATTAAAGGTGGGCATTATGGGGAATACTTGCAGATTTGTTGTGAACGCAACCGGTAAAGGCGGCGAAACATACTATACCCATTGTAAAGATAAAAAAGAATTAAAAAATTGGATTTCTGAAAATGAACATAAATTGTCCATGGATGAATTAAAAATTCTAGATCGTAGCAAAAATCCATTAGTGCGTTTTTTAAGCTTAATTAAGTAACAATCAAACTTGCCCTCCTTTGTGGGGCAGGTTTTTTTGATCCGCAGGACGGCATTTGTTGAATGATGCTGTTCTTTCGTTGGATTCCACTCCACTTTCGGCGGATTATCGCTCTGTTCCGTCGGATTCTACCTTGATTTCGTTGAATGAATTTGCTTTTGTCAGAACGGCTGGGCCGTTCGTTGAATCTTGCTATTCTTTCGTTGGATGATCGCTCTATTTCGTTGGATTCCACTTCGATTTCGTTGAATGAATTGATATGCTTCCATCCATCAAGAGCCTTTCGTTGAATTCAGCTCGACTTTCGTCGGATAATCGTTCTGTTTCGTTGGATTTCACCTTGAGTTCGTTGAATGAATTTGCTTTTGTCAGAACGGTTGGGCCGTTCGTTGAATCATACTCTTCTTTCGTCGGATTATCCCCCTGTTTCGTTGGATTCCACTTCGATTTCGTTGAATAAATTCATATACTATATATCCATTAATAACCTTTTCCAAGCACTCCTAATTATATCCATCTCTGCCACTTCTTTATTACAACTATGTAATAATTATTTCAATCCAAAGACCTTTTGGGAATTAGGCACAAATTTGTGATAAAATTGACCTATTCTTTGGAGGAAGTGGATTCATGAAACTTATACAAATCATAAAAGAATTATTTTCTTGGGTGAAAGCCATTGTGATTGCTGTGGTGTTATCGATTGTGGTGACTGTATTTATTGGGCAGCCATATTCGGTAAGTGGGAGCTCGATGGAGCCGACGTTGACTGGACTTAATGAAAATGATCCAAATCAAGTGGGTGATCGAGTTGTCGTGATTAAGGGAGCCCTTCTTTTAGCAAACAAGCCGAAATATGGTGACATGGTCATTATTGATAGCCGTGTCGATGAGAGACGAAGCTGGATTGATGATTTGAAGGACAGCCCCATCATTGCGGTGCTTGCTCACAAGGATAAGGAAAGTAATGGAAATACAAATATTTGGATTAAACGTGTCATCGGTGAACCTGGTGATACCTTAGAATTCAGGGATGGCTATGTGTACAGAAATAATGAACGACTAGATGAGGACTACATTAAAGAAGAAATGACCATTCCATTTGAACCTATTGTTGTACCAGAAGGCTCGATTTTTGTGATGGGAGACAACCGGAACTACAGCAGTGATAGTCGCGAAATCGGACCAGTGCCGATCGAGAATATCGTCGGTGAAGTGGTTATGAGAATGTATCCATTTGATAAAATTCAATTGTTTTAACGCAAAAAAAGGATGGTGCCAGGCACCACCCTTTTTTAATTTTTCTTCTGCTTCCCTTTTCTAAATCGATAGCCAAAATATAAGACATATAATGGGACTGCGAAATAGATCAAATATGGGAAGTCGCTGCTTCTGTAAACGTAATAGAGCAGTAGTACGAATAGTATGGTAATAATAGTCCCGTATTTCGGGATCGGAACATCCTTGAAGCTTGGGATTTTGATTTTACTTACCATTAATAATGACAAGACGACAAAGGATGTCGTGATTACGATCGATGGAATCCATGGTTTTAACATCACGATTAGTGTTAATAAACCGCCGGCAGCTGTGATGGGAATGCCTGTGAAATAATGCTGTGAGTTTTTCGCCGTCACATTAAATCGGGCCAACCTGAATGCACCAAATAGTGGGAACATCCCGGCAACCAACAATCCGACCATGCCATGATTTGAAAATGATACATAATACACTAAAACCGCTGGTGCCACACCAAATGTAACAACATCTGCGAGAGAATCTAATTCTTTCCCTAGCTCCGACTGAGCATTCAACATTCGCGCCAGACGACCATCCATACTGTCTAACATCATCCCAATCAGGATTAGAATCGATGCATTCTTGAAATCCCCTTTTGCCGCAAAAAAGATTGATAAAAATCCAACATATAAATTGCAAAGCGTAAATAAATTTGGAATGCTTCTTTTAAATAATTTTCCGTACAAGCTCATACCTCCAACACTTGCTATATCTTCTTAGTGTAAATAATTATATCCTATTTATCCACCCTATAGTAGTTAATCTTACAAATGAAAAGGCCGACCAAGCCACATGACTCAGTTCGACCAGAAGAAAGTGTTTATAATGAAAACGGTTACAAATAGTTGTAGCTAAAAAAAGAAATTTAAAAAAATCTTTAACCAGCCTAAAAACGCAATCCACAATGGGATGCTAAGCGTGGTTCCCCACATCATTCCAACAAGAAAGTTATTCGATTCCTCTGTCATCAGAGATCCTCTCCTTTGGGGATAAGTTTTTATGCCCCTATTATATAGGACAACGCAAGCGAGTTCTGTCTTTTCATGTCAGTTGAATTATAATTATTTTTGACATTTTTCTATAATAGTTGCTAATTGTCACTTGGAAAGTCGCAGCCTGAAGACACTAAATAAATAGCCCTTATTACTACGATCCTATGTATAGGACAACTTCCCCACAGCATATCCATGTTTTATATACAAGCTTAGGGGGCCATCATTTATGAAATACAGGAAGCGTAGGTCATCAAGTGGACTCGTGATGATTGGTTTGCTCGTGTTAGTGGTCGTGGTTGTCTTGTTCATGTTGTTTCGAAGCACTCCTGAGTCTCAAGCGAAGCGCGTGGTTGACCGGTTTTACCAGCTTGAGCAGGATTCTGATTTCGGCAATGCCTGGGATTTGTTTCATCCACTGATGAAGGATAAATTCACGCGTAGAGGCTATATCCAGGATCGAAATCATGTGTTTATGCAGCATTTTGATGTGAGCACATTCTCATATACGATTGGTAAGGTGAAGTCCTTGAAGTCTTGGAAAATGTCACGCGAGAGTGATCCACTTAATGATGTCTATCGTGTGCCAATTACGCAAACTTTTAAAAGCAAGTTCGGTACCTTCACTTTGAATCAGGATGTGTTTGTAACTAAAGATAAGGAAAATGGGGACTGGCTCATCTTGTGGTCGTATGAATGATGCTTGTCCCACATTATCACCACCTTCTCGTTTGACGAGCCCCGAGGAGGTGGTCATATGTTTCTAATGTCTATTGGGATTTCTTAATGTTTTTGCAAGTTCTTCAATCATGTGCTTCGCGTCCATGTTTGAAAGGTTCTCACCCTTCATATAGGCTCGTATTAACACCTGCTTGAATTCCTCTAAATCAATCTGCCCTTGGACGTTCGTTTTCTTCATGTCCAATGCGAATCACCTCTTATGGAAATACAAAGATGTTTTTTTGTGTGCATCTTTCAAAGAAAGCCTTTACTTATGTATACGCAAGCCTAACTCCTTTTGCGACTGTTAATTGAAAGAAATTTGCATAGGGAATTTGTCTATTGCTTGACTAGCTGTATTGGGGAGCGATTTTCTTTTCTAAATGAGTTATAATAAAAGGATGAATTTCTTTCAGTATTAACTATTTGAATATTCGCACACTGGAGGTGGAGATCTGTCATGCTAGAGCATGAGGTATCAAAGGAACTGGTTCTTGGTTATGCCGACGTGTTAAAAAAGAGGTTCTCATTCAACAATGAGGCAGATCAAGCCTTGATTAAAAAGGGATTGAACCTGTATCGACAAGGCAGTGTCTATAATGTTCAATTTTCAAATGAATTGGTGCGGGGACGGGTTCAGGATGTCATTCCTGTGGATGTCACCTTGAATTTAGAGGATTTCGAAGGCTCAACATGTAGCTGCCCTTCGACGGAATTCTGTCGCCATCAAATGGCGGTGTTTTTTTCCATTTATGCTAGTGTGGCTCGGATTGGTGCGTTGCTTGATGAGTGGAAAGAGGAGATTATTCCAACGAGTCCGCTTGCCATTCCGTCCCTCATGAAAGCACGAGATTTACATAAGCCGTATGAGGAATTATCACTGATTAGCTGGCAAGCGTTTTTCAAACGAGAGTATGAATCGTTTCTTGAACAATATTCAGAGCGTGACCGCCATTTCTTCTCGTCATTATATTATTCTTTCTTTCAAAAGGTGTCTGCAAAAGGTCCGAAGGTGAAAGAGACGAACCGATTGTTTGCCATTCACACAGGTATTTTCACGATTAATAAGATGCTTGAGGTGATGGATAAGCAGAACCTGCAGCCGTTTCAGTTTGATACGTGGGTGAGTCCTCACTTTCATAATGTGATGGATGATGTCGTTGATGAGATTTTTCATTTACGAGCGATATCTCTTCCGTTTTCGTTAGATACCATTTTGCATGAGAGCATGGATGCGGTTCGCGAGACGTTACTTCGTGAGGGTCATTATTTATTTTACCGATTTTCGATTTATCGGGCGCTTTGGTCTGTGTTGTTTAATCGCAAGAAATGGATTGAGGAAGAAGAAGAATTGCTTGTGACGACGGATAGTGATGACCATGATGGGAATTTGCTAGCCCTTGTTCATCTGGCTTTTTTACAACGAAGAGATCAAGAGGCGATTAATTATTTGTCACGTTTGGATAGTACATATGTGAGTTACAGCTTCTGGTGGATTCATGTGTTGAGTAATAATCATGATTGGAAACGTGTGAGTCATTGGGTTAAGTATGCGGCGCGCTATATTGATTCCTATGTGCAGACATTGGGTTCGTTTGAGGCATGTCGTCATTTTACCAGAACGTTCTTAAAGGAAGTTTCCGACTATTGTGAAGCGAATGATCCGGATTTATATATTGAAATGATGAAGAAATTGCTTCCTTATAGTTATGTGGAGTTTGATCATCATTTGTTACATATGAACGATTACCGTGCTTGGGTCGATCTGCAAATTCTGGTTGGCTATAGTGCAGGCGATTGTGACCGTCAGACATTGAAGAAAATCGAGGATAATGAACGCGAGGCCCTTCTCCCCTTCTACCACCAGGCAGTGATGGATGCATTGGAGCAGAAGAATCGGGCTAGCTATAAGCAGGCGGTGAAGTATTTGCGAAAGCTGCGTGCTTCTTATCGTAAAATCAATCAGCTGGATGTGTGGGAGATGTACATTGAAAGGCTCGCACTTAATCATAAACGGCTACGAGCGTTCCAGCAGGAATTGGCTCGAGCGAATATGATCCCACAACAGGTATAGTGGAAAGAAGGTGAATGTATGTTAGTGACACGGACGATCACGATTGAATGTCAGTGGGATGAAATGAATGGCTGCTATCTTTGGGGAGAAAGTGAGACTGGTGACGAGATCGACCAGAAGAAGCTACGTCCCCTTCTCTTCTCACATCATAAATCATCCTTTTATGGCTCATTTGTGGAGATGAAGCAGTTGTATTATCGCCAAGCGTTCTACTTAACACCATGGCAGGCGCTTGAATTCTTTGGGAATCAATCGAACAATACGTTGGCTCAGTTCAACTATTCTGAGGATTGTCGGACGTATCAGGAAACAGCGGAAATCTTATATAAGGCGGTCCAAGAGATGACCTTTGTTCCCGATTATGAGCAATGGGCTCTTGGTGAGTTTGGATGGACGATTGAAGATGAGGAGCTTGATCTTTTTTCAGCGGATTGGTTAACGGCGGCGTTAGAGGATTGGTTTGAGCAAGATCCTGTCTTGAGTGAGGCATGGGGTGAACTTCTTCGCGAGTTTCCGTTGATTAAGAATGCTGGCAATCAGCTGATTGCGGCGAATGAAACGGATTGGCTTGAGAAAATTGGTTGGATCAAGGATATGTCGCCATTTAATGTTGTGCTGCGCCTGATTGAACCTGATCAAGATGATGAGCCTTGGCAGATTGAAACAATGATGCGTGATAAAGAGAAGGAACAAATTATTTATGCGTATGGAGATATGCTGCCGATTGCTTGGCGTAAGCATGTTGAGAAGATTGAACGTGAGCAAAAGGTGTGGACAACGCTTGTCCCTTGGCTACGGGCTGAGGATGGCGGTGTTGTAAGCGAAATCTCTGAGTTCCAGGCTTGGTCATTTTTAACAGAGGACAGTGAATTATTGCTTGAAGCTGGGGTTGAAATCCAGTTACCGTCTTGGTGGCAAGCGATCAAGGATGCACAATTGGCGGTGAAGGCGAAAGTGAAATCAACCTCGGCTACGAAACGTCAATCGTTTGTCGGATTAAATGCGTTGATTGATTTTGACTGGCGTTTTTCCACTAATGGAGTTGATCTCTCTGAGGATGAATTTATGAGTCTCGTAGATCAGAAACGTAGACTTGTCAACATTCGTGGGCGCTGGATTAAGCTTGACCCTGCCTTCATTAAGCAGGTGCAGTCGATTTTATCAAAGGCAAACAAGGAAGGGCTTAGCTTCCGTGATGTGTTAGAGCAGGAGCTGCTTGATCCGAAGGACGCGGACACAGATGATGAGGCTGGTTCACAGAATCCGTTTGCCCATGTGGAGATTGAGTTGAACCGTCATTTGTCTAAAATGGTGAAGCAGCTGTCTGAGATTAAGGAAATTCCACCTGCAGCAATCCCGTCTGATTTCACCGGTGAGTTACGTCCTTACCAGCAGCAAGGTGTCGATTGGCTTCTCTTCTTACGCCGCTTTGGGTTTGGGGCTTGTTTGGCAGATGACATGGGTCTTGGAAAAACGATTCAAATGATTGCCTATTTCCTGTCTGTGAAGGAGCAAGGTGCGAAGCCTTCCCTCATTATTTGTCCAACGTCTGTGCTTGGAAACTGGCAAAAGGAGCTTGAGAAATTCGGTCCGACGTTGAAGGTGCATCTTCATTATGGAGCCAATCGCGGCAAGGGTGAGGATTTCCCGATTTCGGTGTCAGATGCGGATGTTGTGTTGACGTCTTACGGGCTGTCTCATTTGGATTATGAGGAGATTTCTGCCTATGATTGGGGTACGATTTGCTTAGATGAGGCGCAAAATATTAAAAACGCGCAAACGAAGCAATCACGTGCGATTCGAAGGTTAAGCGGTGCACATCATATTGCGTTAACGGGAACACCGATGGAAAATCGCTTAACGGAGTTGTGGTCGATTTTTGATTTTACCAACGAAGGCTATTTAGGTAGCTTAGGTCAGTTCCAAAAACGCTATGTGGCGCCTATTGAAAAGGATCGCGATACGGAGAAGATTGGTCAGCTGCAACGCTTGATTCGGCCATTTTTACTAAGAAGAACGAAAAAGGATGAAGATGTGGCACTGAATTTACCGGATAAGCAGGAGCAAAAGGAATATTGTCCGCTGACGGTAGAGCAGGCGTCAATGTATGAGCAGCTTGTGAAGGACACGTTTGAGCAAGTCGAACAGCTGGCTGGGATGCAGCGCAAGGGTCTTATTCTGAAAATGCTTAGTAAGCTGAAGCAGGTTTGTAATCACCCTGCTCTCTATTTAAAGGAGGATCGTCCAAGCGAGATCGAGACTCGTTCGAATAAAATGGATAAGCTGATGGATTTGGTGACTCATATTCGTGAGCAGGATGAAAGCTGCCTGATCTTCACTCAGTATATTCAAATGGGTGAAATGATTAAATCGGTGCTGGAAAAGCAGTTCGGCGAAGAGGTGATGTTCCTGAACGGAAGTATCGCGAAGAATACTCGTGATGAGATGATTGCAAGCTTCCAGAATCGAAAGTACAATATCCTGATTCTGTCGCTGAAGGCTGGTGGAACTGGGTTGAACCTGACCGAAGCCAACCATGTCATTCACTATGACCGTTGGTGGAATCCGGCGGTTGAAAATCAAGCGACTGACCGTGCTTACCGAATTGGACAGAAACGCTTTGTCCATGTTCACAAGCTCATCAGTACAGGGACGCTTGAGGAAAAAATTGACGAAATGCTCGAGAAGAAACAAGCCCTCAATGACGAAATTATCCAAAGCGAAAGCTGGATTACCGAGCTTTCTAATCATGATTTAAAGGATTTACTCTCATTGAGATAAGAGTTGTTTGGATAAGGAGTGATGGTCATGGCGAAAATGGTTCAGACAAAGAAGGAACGGAAGAAGAAAGACGTTGTGAATGAGAAGCATAAGGATAAAGCTGAAGCTTGGCAGAAGTTGTTTGCTGTGGTGGAGGCTAGGATGAAGAAATAGTGTGGTAGTTGGAGGGTTACTCCGATGATTGTACTCCGCGTTGACAGCTGTGGGCTATTTTCACAGCTGTCATTTTTTATTTGATGAAGTTATTTACCGTAACTAACATATGTACGAGCAATTAGATCATGAATCGTTCTCTTGTCTTTTCGAAAGATAAGCATAAATACACTTACAATACTTGAGATTCCTAGTGTTACATACATAAGTAGGAATTTCCCTATGAATTCTCTTAAAAACATATTCTTAAAGGTTAGTTTTCCTTCATCCATCCGTCTAATATTTATATTAAACATACGTTTCCCAATAATATATCCACTCCATAGTAGAGGCAAGGCTGTCATGTATATGGTATAAATAATTTGCCAAGTCCACCCCATAGCCCACTCATATGAATAATCCCCTTTTATCCAATAAAAAGCCAAAGCAATAGGCAAACTAAGTATAAAAAAATCTAAGAAATCCGCTAACACCCTGATACCAAATCCAGCTGGCTTTTTACTCATGAATATCTCTCCCCTCTTTTTCAAATTTTAACAGATTTTACCTCATTTAACCATCAACTCTTCCAACTTCCTTCCAGTTACTATGTTTTATACATAAGGACAAAAAAACGCCCAATTCTCAGACTGGGGATGGAAACCTCTTACGTAGTGGATGGGTTCACTACAAAAAGAAATTGACCGGTTGTCTGGAATCAGGCAATGATATGGGGACAAGCTTAATCTGATAAGATTTCACAAGCGAGTTGATCGCGGGATTATTTTTTATAGGCTGTTTTCTCAAAGTTTGTTGTTTTTTGAGATAAATTAATTGAAAGTAGATTTCTAGCAGACTGAATACATGGAGACTCCCGTGGGATGCGTAGCCTAAGTGAGACCCCGCAGGAGGGCTAGCGACGAGGAGGCTCACCGGTTACCCCACAGGACGCGGAGTGTATTCAGGCTGCGGTAGTCAAAGCAACAATATATGCGAAAACAGCCTTTTATAAAAATACAATGTGAGTAAATTAGTTGTGTGGAGACCTGGTGATTTTATTCAAATGAAGATTTAAGAGAAGACTATGCTAATCGCAATGCTGATACACCTTACCTTCTACCTGCGAATCAATCTCGATAAAGTGTTTTGAATGGCTCATTTCCAACTGGGTCAGCCGTTCGTCTATCTGATTTAGCAGCGTTTCAAGATGGTGGCCAATCCCAATGGCAAGTCTATCAATTCGTTGATCAATTAATTTCACTTCCTGCTCTATCATTTGTTCCTCCTTACTGCTCGACTAATTCACGTGGCTTTCCACCCATGAATTTGACGGATTCCGCTAACACATCTGTTACATACACTCTGCGACCATTGTTATCATAGCTCCTAGTCTGGATCCTACCAGTGACACCAATGATCGACCCCTTTTTGCAGAAATTCGCCGTGTTTTCGGCGGTTTTGCGCCACAGTGTACAATTGACAAAGTCTGCTTCAATCTCCCCTGCTTGGCTCTTATAATTTCTACTTACAGCCAGCGTAACATTTGCGACCGCTTGACCGTCCTGGGTGTAGCGAATTTCTGGATCTCTAGTCAACCTGCCTACCAAAATCACTTGATTTATCAACGTTAGTCCAAGCTCCTTTCTCAATAGTTTGTGTATCAATTCACATAGATATCATAACGAATGACTTTTATCCAGTAAAATGGATTATTTTACATTTTCATACAGAATCATCGGTAAAAATACAATTTTCACCAGCATTCGAGCCAAACGTCCTATAGGGGGCATGCAAAAAGCACTAGTTTCAACATTGTGAGTTATTTTTTTAGGCTGTTTTCTCAAAGTTTGTTGTTTTTTGAGTGAATTTATTTAGAATAGATTTCTAGCAGACTGAATACACGGGGGACTCCCGTGGGACTAGTAGGCTCCCACAGGATGCGGAGTGTATTCAGGCTGCGGTATCAATAGCTACAATATATACGAAAACAGCCTTTTTTTTAAATAGACTCTACTATTTCCATGATTCGATTTTTTTCTCATTCATCGTTATGATATAATTTTTTTAAAAGGATAGAACGAACAGGGAGGGTATTTTTTGAAGACATTTAGACTTGTGTCTCTCAGTGTTTTGCCTGATTCACCTTCAGAAGAAGAAATTGTCGAAGTAGATTTAATAGAAGGTCTGATCATTAACCGAGAGGATAACGACAGACGCTGGATTATCGAAGCATTTATTGATAAAAGCTACACAGACCTTTTTACCACTTATAAAGCAAGTAATAGAGAGCTCCAACTTCGAGTGAAGATTACCGATGAATCGAACGAGCCTGCATTCGTCGTCGCGACCATTATGTCGATTAATGTACTCAGCGAACATTTAAGCGTTCTATTTGATGCAAAAATTGCACGGACCAAATTTGTCAATTCAGAGGTCATTCTCGCTCAGCTCCTGCAACAAGGCTTACAGGGCGAAGAATTACTGAAGCAATTTAACCATCTTGTGCATCAAGAACGGAAGAAATTGAAAACTGTGAAGTAGTTTTGGAATGTGGATTCGACGTAATGTAGTCGGGTCCTACTTTTTTTGTGGATAATGTTCTTGGTGGATGTTAGCATATTGGTTTATTCGATGAAGTTCTTGTGGATTCCAACCAAACTTGGGGATAATCCGACGATATTTGTGCATAATTCATCGAAACGCTCTGCATGGTTGTTAGCAAATTGATTTATTCAACGAAGTTCAGCTGGATTCCCACCAAACTTGAGGATAATCCGACGATTCTTGTGCACAATTCAACGAAACGCTCTTCATGGATGTTAGCTATATTGATTTATTCAACGAAGTTCAGCTGGATTCCCACCAAACTTGGGGATAATCCGACGATACTTGTGCACAATTCATCGAAACGCTCTGCATGGATGTTAGCATTTTGATTTATTCAACGAAGTTCAGCTGGATTCCCACCAAACTTGGGGATAATCCGACGATACTTGTGCACAATTCAACGAAACACTCTGCATGGATGTGAGCATTTTGATTTATTCAACAAAGTTCAGCTGGATTCCCACCAAACTTGGGGATAATCCGACGATACTTGTGTATAATCCAACGAAACGCTCTGCATGGATGTTAGCATATTGATTTATTCAACGAAGTTCAGCTGGATTCCCACCAAACTTGGGGATAATCCGACGATATTTGTGCATAATTCAACGAAACCCATCCATAATCCAATTTCCCACCCCATCAGCCATTATACAAACAAAAGTCCCCAAATTTGAGGGGACTCTCTTGTTCAAGCTTATTGATTTTCTTCGTCTTCTGGAGTTTCCTCACCAGTTCCTGTTCCTGTACCAGTGTCAGTTCCTGTTTCCGTACCTGTTCCAGTACCACCTTCAGTTCCTGTACCTGTTCCAGTACCACCTTCTGTGCCCGTACCAGTCCCAGTACCACCTTCAGTTCCTGTACCTGTACCAGTTCCGTCTTCAGTGCCCGTACCAGTTCCAGTGTCATCAGTCACATCTTCTTCTGGTGTCACGTCATCAACAGGTGTTTCTTCTGGTGGCGGATCTTGGTCATCAGCCGCACAGCCTGTAATTAAAGCTGCTGCTAGAAGTGAACCTGAAAGCTTAATAAGCCATTTTTTGTTCATGACAATCGCTCCTTTCCTATGATTACTTAAAATAATGACCTGAGATTATGTAGGTCTTTGCTTATGTTACCCAACATTTTGAATAAATTTCATTTTTATAGAAAAAAATTAAAATACAAAAATAAGCTTGAACCATTTCCTGTCCAAGCTTCCTCAAATTATTTGCTCTTTTTACCAAGCCTCTCATTAAACTCTTCTTTATCGACACCCAGTTGCTGCTTTAAAATTCGTGAAAATAGGCCTTTTCCGATCTCACCAGTTCCCTTTGATACCCTTACCCTTTTAATTTCACCATTAGGCAATGTCTTCTCGTAAATGTCGTCTCTTCCATGTCTTATTAAAACATAGCCATCGTTTACTAAAAATTTCCGCAGATCCTTCCAGCTAGCCACGTATTAATGCTTTAACTCCATCAAGGTTCTCTTGAGATAAAACATTAAGAACATAGGGTAAATGTGCTTTTCGATTAGGAGAATGATAGTATCTTGAAAAATCCTGATAATAATCTTGTGCATATTCAACTAATTGCTGGGCTGCATCTTCAATCATCGCTTCAAATGTAGCGCCATAACATACAATATCGTTCAAAGGTAACAAAGAACCCGCAAAGCTTCCGTCCTCTTCTTGTTCATATTCCACCACAATACTGTAGCCTGCCAATAATTCTGTTGTAACCTTTTGCGAGATGGACCAGAATACATCACGATTTCGTTTCACAGCCTGTGGCTTCACATGAACCACATTATCAATAAACTGACTAAAATCTGCACGTACTTGAGTAGCGGATAACAAATTTTGCATCATCATCACTCCTTTTCCTCCTCATTATAGTGATTTCCATATAATGTACATATTGTACATTATGTACATTATAATACAATTTATTCATTTCCGTTCAAAAAAGAACAACAAAAAAAGAGCCCTATTTAAAGAGCTCTCACAACACAGTTATCTGCTTATTCTTTTTTATCTCCAAGGGCAAACATTAATTCCATTTCACATACCAGCTCACCGTCAACCGTTGCAGTTGCTTTCCCTTTACCCATTGCACCACGCACACGAGTCATTTCGACTTCGAGACGTAATTGGTCACCAGGTACAACTTGTCTCTTAAAGCGGCAGTTATCAATGCCGGCGAAGAATGCAAGGCGACCACGATTCTCATCCTTGATTAGCATCGCAACAGCACCAACTTGAGCCAGTGCTTCAACGATAAGAACTCCTGGCATTACTGGGAATTCGGGGAAATGTCCGTTGAAGAATTCCTCGTTTGCCGTCACGTTTTTAATCCCTACAGCACGTTTGCCTTCTTCAAGCTCAAGAATACGGTCTACTAATAAAAATGGATAGCGGTGTGGAATGATTTCTTTGATTTGATTAATATCTAACATTATGTAAAGTACCTCCTGGTTATAGCTCGTTTCTTTAAGCATACTAAAAAGTTGAGCACATGCAAACTATTTTCGATTGCTTCTCTTATTTTGGCCATATTTTTCAACATACATAAAACAATATTTAGAGAGAAGAATATGAGGTAAAAATACAGAGGAGTGTTAACATGAAGAAACGTACTTTATTCACGGCTGTCTTATTGTCTTGTGGTTTGCTTGCGGGCTGTAATGGTGATGATGAAAATGTAACTGATGTGCCGGAAAATGCACCGGTCGAGCAAAATACAACGACGAACCAAGAAGACACGACACAAACGGAAGATCAGGCTTTCAATTTCACACATTTTGATTTAGACGTAGAGTATAGTGGCAATCAAGAATATGATGTTGATTATGAAAATGAACGCAATGGAATGGAAGCTGAAATCAAAGATGAGCGTACAAATACTCAGTCAAAAGGCGATGAAGCTTTTGCGACATTGCAACCTATATTCGAAAACCTAACTTTTGATCAGCTGACCACAGAAGATGAAGTGATTTCAGAAGTGATGAGCGCCTTTAATTTAGGTGAGGATTTTGAAAAGTTTGAGTTAGAGGTTCGCTTCAGTGATGGGACGCAGAAGGAGTACAAACAGCGACCATAACATATTATTTGTGAAATCGGACTTTTTCGGGGACGGAGAGGCGTATTTGCCATGCTCAATCTTAATAAATTGGCTTATCGCGTCTCTTTCCTTGTAAAATAACCGAATATTTTCCCCTTAAATTCAAAAATACACCAATTTCCCTTAAAATAACGGAACATTTTTCGGTTATTTTGCTAAAAGAAGCATATGTTGCCTTGTTTTGCACTGTTAACCGGAATTTCTTCCCTTATTCCGCCTCCTCAAGCGACTGCTTCTTCCAATAAGCGAAAATTCTCCCCTTATTGCACACGACAAATAAAAAAAACATGGCCACTGACCATGCTTTAGTTATTCTTTATCTTTTACCACTAAGTCAATAATATGCTGCCATGTTGATTTGTCGAGTGCCTCTGTTGGTTCTCCGTTACCGATGACACTGTAGCCGACGATGACTCCAACTACGGCACTTAAGACAATTAGTCCTATAATAATGAGAAGACGTAGCCAGATTGGGATCAAGCGAAGACGAACAAGTCGTTTCATTCGAACTGGTTTTTCTTCTACAATATTTGTTTCTTCTTCTTTTCGCTGTTTCCGATGATCAGCGCGAGTTTTTACTTGAGAATTATCGAGTTCATTTGTCACTGCTGAGTTCACCTTACCTTTAGCGTATTCCATTCACTAGCCCCATCATTTGATCTGCTAATGAGATTGATTTTGCATTGAATTGATATGATCTTTGAGTGAGCATAAGTTCTGACATTTCACTGGCCATATCAACATTTGATTGTTCAAGTGCGCCTTGTGTGATCCCAATTTCAGCACGTGCTTGTCCAACTAGTTGCATCATCACTTCGTTTTCCTCAAGGCCTAATGCCGCGAAATTCGGCAGTCCAAACAGGTTATTTCCTTTTGCTTCGAGAAGCTGGGGCTTGTTCACCTGTACAACAGATAATTCAAAGTTCTGAGTTTGTCCATCCTGACCGGTCACAGTGATTCTGCCATCAGTAGAAATCGTAAGGTCCTTGAATTGATCTAAGAACACAATTAGCTCACCATCAGAGTCCAACACCGGATGCCCTTCAGAAGTAACCAGTGAAACCTGATTTGTGCCATTGTTCAGTGGTGATAGATACAGTGCACCGTCTCTTGTTAGGCTTGGAACCTGGATGCCGTTGTCCTCAACTAATACTTGTAGGAACTGCCCTTCTTTTGTAAAAGCAAGGTCTAGTGGACGATCGGTTTGTTGAATCGATCCTTGTGTTAGGTTAAGACTAGTTTGTCCAAGTTTCGCTCCTACACCCTGTCTAATTCCAGCAGGTGTGAGACGACCAACTGCATCTGCCTGAGATTGGTTGTTATTGAATTGTTGGAACAAGAGCTCACTGAATTGGACATCGCGCTTTTTGTAGCCGTTTGTGTTGATGTTGGCTAGGTTATGGCCGATATTGTCCAATTGCTTCTGAAGCTGTGTCATTGTATTTGTTGCAGTAATCATTGAACGATTCACGATTTTTCCTCCTGAGGAATCCTTTTGTTCATTCGACTATCTATAATTAAGATTATTTTCGCATAAAATGTTGCTGCTGTTGAAGCCGCAGTCTGAATACACGGGGACTCACGCATCCCACGGGAGTCTTAAGTGTATTCAGTCTGCTATACCTCATTTTCAATATATTTATGTCTTAAGAAAACAGTCTAGATAAATTAGCGCAGACGACCAATTTCGTTTACGGCTTTTTCCATGCTTTGGTCATAAGCTTGAAGGATTTTTTGGTTCGCTTCGAATGAGCGGTAGGCTGTCATCATGTCTGTCATCGCTTGAGCTACATCGACGTTCGATCTCTCGAGGTACCCTTGCTTGACTTCAAAGCTGACGTTTTGATCATTGCCTATGAATGCCATTTCACCGTTTTCAGTTGCTGCGAATAATCCATTTCCTTCTTTTACTAGATTATTAGAGTTTTGTGAAAAAGAAAGCCCTAATGTGTTCACTTCGACACCATTTTCCAAAATGGCTCCGTTTGGAGACACAGTAAATTGTTCACCTTGGAGTTGAATTCGATTGCCGTTTTCATTTAGGACATAGTAGCCTTCATTTGTCGTAAGGTAGCCTGCCCCATCAAGGGTGAAGTTCCCGTTACGTGTATAACGAAGGTCTCCAGCCGCATTTTCAACGGTAAAGAAAATCGAGCCACCCTCTGGCATCTGTCCATTAATGATCGCCATATCCACGCTTCTTCCGGTTTCACGAATGTCACCTTGTGTAAATAATGGCATCGCTTCTTGCATGTATACGCCCGAATTCATGCTACCAATAGTCGTTGAGGTTGTTCTCTTACTACCTAGTGAGGCATTATTCGATTCCATTCTTTGTAAAAGCAGTTCAGGGAAGGCTTTTAATGAGGATTGGTCAGCTTTGAATCCTGGTGTATTTGCATTTGCAATATTATTCGTTAACATTTCGGTACGTCGCTGCTGTGCGAGCATACCTGAAGCTGCAGTATAAAAACCTCTTAGCAACGGTACCACCTCTTATTTTATATGCCCAGGTTCATCCTGCGCATTAATTTTCATATTGATAATTGCTTCACTTAAGTCCCGCGAGCCCACGTGATGCCATTTGGACATCACGCGGATTTTCGCCTATTACCATTGTAGTTGAAAGCCCTCACGAACAAAAGTAGTAATGTTTGCTAATATCGCTATTCTTAGGAAATAAGGACCAGTCTTATGATGACAAGGTCCTTGTAGGCTAAATTAATTTTCTGTTTGAGATACGATCTAGGTTCTCTAGCATGATTCCTGTACCAATCGCTACACATTCCATTGGATTTTCTGCGATGAGAACTGGTACTTTCAGCTCATCAGCAAGTAGTTGATCAATACCGTGTAACAGTGCGCCGCCGCCTGTTAAGATCACTCCACGGTCAATGATGTCAGCTGACAGCTCAGGTGGTGTACGTTCTAGCACGCTTTTTGAAGCTTGTACAATAACAGCCACTGATTCACGTAATGCTTTTTCAATTTCGTTCGAGCGCACCGTGATTGTTCTTGGCAAGCCAGTGACCATATCTCTTCCGCGGATATCAATTTCCTCTTGACGCGCGCCTGGGAATACAGTTGCTACCTTGATTTTGATGTCTTCAGCTGTTCTTTCACCGATCAATAGCTTGTACTCTCTTTTAATGTAGCTTAGGATCTCAGCATCGAACTTGTCCCCTGCCATTTTAATAGAAGAGGCGGTGACAATATCGCCCATTGATAACACGGCAACATCTGTCGTTCCACCGCCTATATCTACTACCATATTTCCACTTGGTTGAAAGATATCCATGCCTGCACCAATGGCAGCTACCTTTGGTTCTTCCTCTAAAAAGATTTTTTTCCCACCACTTTTTTCAGCAGCCTCACGAATCGCTTTTTGCTCAACAGACGTAATGTTTGTTGGACAGCAAATCAAAATACGTGGTTTTGATAAAAATCCTTTTACATTTAGCTTGTTAATAAAGTGTTTCAGCATTGCTTCTGTTACATCAAAATCTGCAATGACGCCATCCTTTAATGGTCGAATCGCAACAATATTCCCAGGAGTACGTCCAACCATGCGTCTCGCTTCTTCCCCGACCGCAAGTACTCTCCCATTGTTTCTGTCAATTGCTACAACAGACGGTTCATTTAATACAATTCCTTTTCCCTTTACATGGATCAGCACGTTTGCGGTCCCTAGATCAATTCCTATATCCCTAGCTAACATCGTGTTACTTTCCTCCTTGCATCTCTCTGGCCAATGCACATTATTTTCCTAATTATATATTGTATCATAATCTTAAAAATAATAGGTGTTTTTGTAAAAAAATAATGTGGAATTTTGTCGACCAGACAAGAAAGGCATACGAAAGACCTATTGCTTTACGATTTCCTCCTCTACATCTTCTCTTTTATATTTCAATTTCGTCGCTTCTCCCCCACGTAAATGGCGGATCGATTTATGATAATCGAGAATTTCTTTCACTTCATTTGCTAGTTCGGGATTAATTTCTGGAAGTCTCTCAGTTAAGTCTTTGTGGACAGTACTTTTGGAAACACCAAACTCCTTCGCAATCACGCGAACTGTTTTCTTTGTCTCCACGATATACTTTCCAATCTTGATAGTACGCTCTTTGATGTAATCGTGCACACTACTCGCCCTCCCTATATGGATGTGAGAAGTGTGAAATGAGACTCGCTCATGCTTCAACGATAAGTATCTTAGATAATCGCTCTTGCAGGATGCATTGCTAAATCTTCGAAGATGTATATACGATCCCTCACCTCAAACACTCTCTTTGTTAGGTTTGTAACATTTTATTAGCTTGGTTGAGGGATTATGCTAACAAAGTCAAGAGGGACAAGGGTTTTATTTGAATTTTTTCAAAAATAGTACAAAACATCGTGCCGGACACCCTTGCGTGAACCCTTATCCTTGTAGGGTCGGCATTCATTTTGTTTCAAAAAAATCACAATTGGTTGTCATATAAATATATTTACTTTTTTTTCAAATTTCTTAATCCAACAATTGTTAAACACGTCGTTAAGCCGATAAAAAAAGTATACGCATTCACGTAGATTGTATTCGTATATTGGTTGAACCAACCAAATCTATATATTCTCGAATCGGGAACATCTGGGCCACCACCAAGTTGGGTGATTAATTCTTGAGTGAATTGAATTTCTTCTATAATGCAAACGATCAGTATTAGGGTAGCAGCGCCAATGAATAAATAGACGAATCGGTTGTTCTTCGTTTTTAACAATTGATTCACTTCTTTCCACACAAGATATAGAAGTCCTGTGTACGTAAAAAGGACAATAGGAAGAAGTAGGATCGCGATGTTTCCGTTTCCTGAAATCGTATCTGGAGGGATGGTCAAAATTCTTATTAAGTAAACGCCACCCATGCTCATGAAAAAATACATAGGGATGAACCACTTCGGTTTCATTCTATGGTAGTAAAGGATTGGCAGGAGTCCAGCGACAAATGAAATGAGTATGACGATAATAAATATCTCCATATGCTCCCCTCCTTAGAATAAACTGGTCCGAATCTGACTGTCCGTTTCCTGCAATAGTTCACCCCATGTTTGATAACCTCTTTGTTTAAAAAGCTGGAGTAGCTCGATAAATAAGTAGGCCGTCGTCAGGGAATCTCCCATCGCCGTATGTCGTTCATACATTCTCGAATTGAATGCCCTTGCGTAATTGTGAAGGTCACGCATGTCATAGGACGGAGCAATGAATCCAATCAAATCGAGAGTATCGATTGCTTGCTGTTTTTTAAATCCCAATTTATTTCGTCTAAGCTCATGCTTCAATACAAGCATATCAAACGATACATAGTGGCCAACTAAACAGACGGTTTCAAGTTGATTCACATGATTAAAGAACGCCTCAATCGCTTCAAGCGAAGTTGGTGCATTTTCGACTAAATTATCTGAAATTTTTGTTAACTTGGTTATTTCCCGAGAAATTTGTCGGTTCGGGTTCACATATGTCTGAAATTTCCCATGCTCTTGTACCTCAAGTCCATGCACTTGCACGGCTGCAATTTCAATTAAACGATCGGTCGTTGCAATGTTGAACCCCGTTGCTTCCGTATCAAACACCGTGAACTGCACATCTTCAATTCGTGTATTTAAAGAGATGTCATGCTCTAATCCAAATGGGCTTGGTTTCTTGAAAAAAATAGGGACCCTCTCCTTTCTAGGTTGAAACAGCGAATAGTTGTAGTTCTCTTATTCGTTTTAAAGCTGAGGTGAGTATTTCTTTTTCACGTGTTGATAGGTGGATGAGTTGTAGCTTGGATATTAATGGTTGATTCTGTTTGTGCTGGTTCCAACGGTGTTTGATATAAATTGAAAGTAATTCTTCAATGGATTGTTTTAGATCCTCCCCAAAAGTTGTCGATAGAGCCTTTGAATCTATTAATCTATCTATTCTTTCGAGTGGGGTACCTGATAGAATGCCATGCTTTAATGCTAGAATCTGAAGGCAATGATGCGTTGGAAACAGGACTTCTTTTTTCATATCAAGCTGTTTTCGTTGGAGGTTGAATAAGGCTCTGAGAGGTTGTTCTAGTGTTGGGACTTGATGTTCACGTTCAAGTTCTGTTAATCGATACAGTAAAATTTTACCACGTTTTAATTGGTCTGTAAGTCCCTTTTCAAAATCCTGATGGAGTTGTTGGTCACCATATATTTTTCGATATGAAAGGAAGTTTTGGGTAAGTAATAGATTCTCATTGGTGGCTTGTATCGACCAGCTGTGGATTCTTTCCTTCCAAGTGGATATATCGCCTCTCCAGTTTGGGTAATTCGACATCATTCTGCCCTTACATCTTTCATAACCAGCCAGTTCAAGTAGACGGACAATTTCGTTTGATAATTGTTCGAAATAGAGATTCGATTTGATGTTTTCATAGACTAGGAAATGATCTTGATCTGTTAGTAATACCTGCTCCGCTCGGCCACTGCTCCCCATTTGATAGAAGCAAAATGGACATGGTGGTGGAGTTCCGATTGAATCAATCGCAAGCTCAATACAGCGGTGAACAATTCGATCATTGAGCCGTGTCATGATGTCGAGTAAATGGAAAGTTGGTACATTGCCTTTAATCAAGGTTCCGAGCACATCATAGAGAGCTGGTTTGATTTTCGGTAAGGTCGTCTCCCTTGCTGTTTCTATCGTTTGGATGGTTTTCATCATGCTTTCGTTCTTTTTTCGTAGAAGGTCTGAAAGAGTCACTATCCCTACCAGTTTGTCACCGTCCATCACTGGCAAATGCTTGATTCCATGTTGTAATAGGATTGAGAGCGCATCGTAATAATAGGAAAATCGCGAAATCGTGATCGGCTTGCTTGTCATGATTTTTTCTGCGGTGATGGTTGCTGGCTGTCCTTTTGCCAGAACTCGATTGACCAGGTCACGCTCGGTGATGATTCCTCTTGGGATTGAGTCATGGGTGATGAGAACAGAACTTGTCCGATCGTTGCCCATCATCCTAGCAACCTCAGTGATCGGGGTGCTTGGGCTGGCGGTGAGGACAGGTGTAGACATCATGTCTTGCACTCTGATCACCATTGTGTCGGAATCCCCATATTGTCGAGATTGCTTGATTTGTTCAGCCAGTGAGTTGTACACATCCTTCAGTCTTCCAGCGACTTGGGTTAGAAGATAGTCGTAGATTCCTTGGTCGTCCCAGCGCTTCTTGAGGATGGTAAATGGAATCAGGATCGCTAGTACTTCCTCTGTAGCGCGAACCTCGACCATTTGCTCTGACTCCTTCCACTCTGATATACCTAAAAAGTCAGCGAGGCTTGAAAATCCAATTAATTCCCCAGCCTGAACGACTTCAAGCACCTCATGCCGGCCATTTGTTGCTTCGACATAGACCTCTGCGACACCAGAAAGCAGCAAGAGTAAACCCTCTCGCTGCTTGTTTGCTTCAAAGATTACTTGTTTGTGTTGAAAAGTTTGTTGCATACAGCCATGAAGGAGTTCAAGAGCTGTCTCCTTCTCTATATTTGTGAAGAATGGATGATTTCGAACTTTCTCGTATAGTTGTTCCATGGTTAACAATGAGTTCACCTTCTAGTTTTTGATGGTGTTTGTTGGTATGGGTGCCTGGCACCGCTAGTGGGAACACTTTTGTCCCGGGTTATGCATCATTCAACGAAGTTTGATCCGATTCCGATGAAAGAGTGACTTCATTCAACGGAAGGCTCTTAATGGCTGAAGCTTATTAATTCATTCAACGAAATCGGAGTGGAATCCCACGAACGAAGGCTATATTCCAACGAAAATTAAGCTAGATTCAACGAAAGGCTATGCCTTTCTGGAAAAGGCATATTCATTCAACGAAATCGAAGCAGAATCCCACGAACGTAGGGCATTTTCCGACGAAAATTAAGTTAGATTCAACGAAAGGCTATGCCTTTCTGGAAAAGGCATATTCATTCAACGAAATCGAAGCAGAATCCCACGAACGAAGGGCATATTCCGACGAAAAAGCAACGGAATTCAACGAAAGGCTCTTATTGGCTGTAGCATTTTGATTCATTCAACCAAATCGAAGCGGAATCCCACGAACGAAGGACATATTCCAACGAAAAAGTGACTTCATTCAACGGAAGGCACTCAATGGCTGAAGCTTATTAATTCATTCAACGAAATCGAAGTGGAATCCCACGAACGAAGGCTATATTCCAACGAAAATTAAGCTAGATTCAACGAAAGGCTATGCCTTTCTGGAAAAGGCATATTCATTCAACCAAATCAAAGCGGAATCCCACGAACGAAGGCCATATTCCAACGAAAAAGTGACTTCATTCAACGAAAGGCTCTTATTGGCTGTAGCATATCCATTCATTCAACCAAATCTGAGCAGAATCCGACGAAACTCAAGTGAAATTCAACGAACATTTGCCATAATCCAACGAAAATCCTTAACCATTCAACCAACTGCTTCCGCCTGTCTCCCGCCACCTCCTTACATCATACTGATTCATTCAACGAAATATGTGCCAAATCCACAAAAGGTGCCAGGCACCAAATCCGGGACATTATCTGTCCCGGGGGCGGAGCCTGGCACCAGCCAAACAGTTCACATCTAACTACAGATTCTCATCCTTCAACCAAACTTCCCCATCCTTGTAAGTCATTTGCTCTGGGTAGCGAAGGTCGACGACTTCGTCTTGAATTTCTTGAGACGGTGCTGCTGTTGCTAGAGATACAATCACATTCGTGATGATCGCTGCGATTGCTCCGAACACACCTGCTCCTGTGTCAATGATTCCGGCAATCGTGAAGCCACCGTATTTTGAAGCAAAGATATATGCTAGAGTGACGCCGAGTCCGACTAACAATCCGGCCATTACCCCTTTGGCATTTGAACGTTTCCACCAAACACCGAGTAAGAGTGCTGGGAAGAAGGTTCCGGATGCGAGTGCGAATGCCCAGGCAACAATTTGAGTGATTGCCCCTGGTGGGTTCAGTGCAATCAAACCAGCTAGTAAAGTTGCAATAGCAATCGTCCAACGTGCAATACTTAAGCGATTTTTTTCAGATGCATTTGGTCTTAACACGCGATAGTAGATGTCATGCGCAAATGAAGACGAGATCGCAAGCATGAGTCCACCAGCTGTTGAAAGTGCGGCTGCCATCGCTCCAGCTGCAACTAGCCCGATGACAAAGACGCCAAGGTTTGCAATTTCTGGAGTTGCCATAACTACGATGTCATTTGAAATCGTTAGCTCCTGCCATTGTAAAATTCCATCACCGTTTGCATCAGCGACTGCAAGCTTCCCTGTATTGACCCAGGTTGCGGTCCATTCTGGTAGCTCTGAAATCTTTTGTCCAACCACATTTTTCATTAAAATAAAACGAGAAAACGCAGCATAGGCTGGTGCCGATAAGTATAGTAATCCGATGAATAATAGCGCCCATGCACCTGACCAACGTGCAGCCTTCATCGTTGATACCGTGTAGAAACGAACGATTACGTGTGGAAGTCCAGCTGTCCCCGCCATTAATGTGAACATTAATGCCATGAACTGCCACTTCGTCCCATTGGTGAATGGAGCAAAGTATTCCGAGATTCCTAGTTGACGGTCTAGCTCACCCATTTCCCCGACAATTTTTCCATACGAAAGCCATGGAGCTGGGTTATTTGTGATCTGAAGCGACATGAATATAACTGGGATTAGATAGGCGATAATTAAAATGATATATTGCGCTACCTGTGTCCATGTAATCCCCTTCATACCTCCGAATGCTGCATAGAATGCAATCAGGACAACCCCGATCATCGTTCCAAGCTTTGCATCGATTTCAAATAAACGACCGATAACCACTCCAGACCCTGATAGCTGTCCGATTGAGTAAGTGAAACTTATAATGATCGTACAAATCGCTGCGATGACCCGAGCCGTGTGGCTGTTATAACGGTCGCCAATGAATTCTGGGACCGTGTAGCGACCATATTTTCTAAGCTGTGGTGCTAAAAGGAAGGTTAATAGCAGGTAACCGCCGGTCCATCCCATGATATAGGCGAGTCCATCATAGCCAAGGAGCATGATTGTTCCGGCCATCCCGATGAACGAAGCAGCACTCATCCAGTCTGCCCCAATCGCCATTCCGTTAAAAATCGGTGGGACCCCGCGACTAGCTACATAGAAATCTGATGTTGCTTTCGCCTTATTATAAATTGCAATCCCGATGTACAACGCAAACGTCGCTAAAATAATAGAAAATGAGACCAAAAATTGTGTGTCCATATTCATCCCCCTTTTACTAAAGTGATTGAATGTTCATTCATTTATTGCGGTATTAATGATCTAACACCTTACCAGAGCTAATTTGTTCATTCTTGCTTTCGTCAATCCCGTATTTGCGGTCGATGTTGTCACTCACCTTTGCGTTAATGAACAGCAGCACAATAAAGATCACGACTGCACCCTGTGCTCCCATAAAGTAATGAAATGGAAACCCATTAATTGAAAAATCACTTAGACCTTCAGCAAAAAAAACAACTCCAAATGACACGACAAACCAGATAATTAAATAGATAATGATATTTCTAGTACGCTCGCGAAAATAAGCATCCGCAATATTCTTCTCAATTTTCTTCAACTCAGGCCACCTCCACAGTATATTTTGGCGAATGGGGAAATTGGACAGTTTTGTATTAAAGCTTCATTAGGTAAGTACTCACCTCCTTAAAAAATTGGGTCCCACTATCTCAAACTAAATATAAATTTGATCGTCTCAAGAAGTGGTGCTGGAAACAAAATCACTTCAACAACAAAATACAAAAAGATGGTTAGAAATGGCAACAACAGGAGGATGGGGCGTTTCTTTTTCAAGGCTAGAAAAAGGCAGACGCCTGCAATGAGTAAGATGATGATAAAAGGAATCAAAGTCGATGGACCTCCTCTAATTAGATGGATGGCTTGTTTAAGTGAAAGCGTTATCAATTGAACATAAAAAAAGATGAGCCACGCTCGTTTTGAATTTTTATAAAATTCTATAATCTTATTTCATTATGCAGTGATAGCAGCAACTCGTCAATCACCTTTGTACAAAAAATTCCCCCATCTTTCTACAAATCTTGCAAAAGAAAGGGTGCCAGGCACCGCAAGTGGGAACGCTTTTGTCCCGCTCGGGATGCCTGGCACCAGTTATTATCCTTGTTTTTTCATATATGTTAGAATATCAAGATCTAGCTTGCCTTGTTCTAGTTCACGTGCCTCGAAGTTTTCCGTGTGAATATAGGTCGTTAGTGCTCGGTATAGGGCTTCTTCACTCGTTTCTTTAAGATAGCCTAGTCGCGTGAGCTGTTCGCTAAGCTCGGCTTGAATCGCACCAGTGATTTCTACGATGTTTTCTTGTTTTGGTGGTGCAAAGTAGAGCTGCTGTAGTTCATAGACACGAATCAATTCTTTGATTGGGTCTGGATGATCGTCTACACGGACATCGATGAAGCGGTCGTTGAAGCCAGCGTATCCGCCTTGATCTTTTACCACTAAGAGAGCTGCTGATTGCATCCCTCTGCTGTCTCCCCCAGCTTCTTGTCCAGCATCTAGTGCTTTTAGGAGGCGCTCGGCTAATGTTCCTTCAGTTTGTTCAAATGTGCGGCCCATCGCTAACACGGTTTCTTCGCCAACAAGGATATTTCCTTGTGCTGCAAAGTGTTCACCTGTGATTCCACCTGCCCAGTCATAGCATTTTGAGCCTGTGAAGGTTGCTGCATTTCCGTTCGCATCCACGATTCCTACCTGTCTGAATTCACGGTCACTATCGTCAGTCACAAGTTGGTCCAGTGTTTCCTGCGCCGTTTTCCCCGCAGCCATGAGCTCTAATCCGTTCGGTCCGTATGACGTATTCGCATAGGATTGCGTTGCGACCGCCCCTACTCCAGCTTTCGCCCAGGGCACAACCGCGCCCACTCCAAGAAACTTTGATTGAACCGCAATTCCTAACTCATTTGTCTTTGGATCAAATCCTACAATTGAAAATGTCATAAAAAAACCTCCCTGTTTATTGGATCATATCAATCTAGTACTTTAATAATAGTGGCAATCGCTTCTTCCAAATCACGGCTTGACCAGCTTGGTAGCTTCGGATTTTGAACCGCTAATTCATGTGACGCTGGAATATGAACAAATCCAGCACGAATCTTGGTACCATCGCGCTCTATTTTACGCAAAGCCGCATACATCACATTGTTGCAAAGGTACGTTCCTGCTGTGTTTGAAATCGTTGCTGGATAGTTTGCTTCATTTAACGCATCTACGAAAGCACGGATTGGAAGGGTTGAAAAATAGCCCGCTGGTCCGTCTTCAGCAATCGGTGCATCCTGAAGCTTAACCCCTTGATTATCAGCTGCCCCATCGCGACAATTGATCGCAATTCGTTCAGGTGTAATTTTCGTGCGACCTGCTGCTAGCCCTAATGAAATCACGACATCAGGTTCAACTTCATCCATGTACTGCTCCAGTTTCACCGCTGATTCAGAGAAATCTACGGGTAGCACGCGACTAACCACTTGATAATGGCCAAGAGTCTGTCCATCTAATGCCTTCACAATTACTTCCGTTGGATTGATTGGGTTGTCCAAAAAGGGAACAAATCCTGTTAATAATAATGTTTTCATTTTTGACACCTTCTTTTCTTTCAGCTATTTTCGTCAATGAAACCCGCAGCCTGAATACACTCCGCGTCCGGCGGGGCAGGTGATGAGCCTCCTCGTGCCTGTGGGGTCTCATCCTTCCTGCAAATCCCGCAGGAGTCTACGTGTATTCAACCTGCTAGAAACTATTTTTTAATAGAATTCAGGTCAGATCCCCCGAACAGGAATCTGACCTATTATTTTAAGCTAAAAATACCGCTCCATATACTAATGCCCCAACAATGACATAGGCCGGGTGCACCTTCCATTTTTCCATCAGAAGGTAGCTCGCGACAATCAAGATGATCGTCTGGACTAACCCAGCGCTAACATATGATTCTGCGAAGAAGTTATAAGCCATAATTCCAAGTAAGACTCCAATGGTTGGGCGAATGTAGTTGGTCATGCGCTTCACTTTTGGTGAGTCCTTGAACTTGTAGAGGATGCCTAATAGGCCAATCATTAGAATAAGTGACGGTGCCACAGTGGCAAAGGTAGCCACGATTGCTCCAAGTACACCAGCCTCTTGGAAGCCTATATACCCCGCCATTTTTGTTGCGATTGGACCTGGAAGTGCGTTCCCTAATGCAAGCACCTCACTAAATTCGCTAACCGTTAGCCAGCCGTAATTTGACACGACTTCATTTTCAACAAGTGGGATGGACGCTGGACCCCCACCATAACCGATGATTCCTGGAATGAAGAACGCAAGAAAGAGCTGCCAATAAATCATCACGCAGTTCCCCCTTTCTTCTCCGGTTCTTCCTTCTTATCCTTTTGCGCAAGTGCCGCGATCAAAAGCACGGCAATTAAAACACCGGGATGAATATTTAAAAATTGCAATAAGATTAAGCTGACTACACCGAAAATCACTGTTTTTAACCAGCCTAATCCCTTTTTAGCATTGTCAATAAATTGCCATGTGAGTACCGCTAGCATCACACCAACAACGGGTACGACGGCTTTTGTCATCCCACCAACCCATGCTAAATCTTTGAATGTCGCAAGCGATGTGAGGAGGATAATCATAAGCACAATGGTAGGAACGATCGATGCAACAATTGCGTTGATCATCCCCAGCACACCACCAACACGGTAACCGATGTATCCCGCCATTTTCGTCGCAATCGGACCTGGCAAGGTGTTTCCAAGTGCCAGCACATCAGCAAATTCATCATTATCCATCCATTCATAACGCTCGACAACCTCTTTGTGGACAAGCGGAATGGAGGACGGACCTCCCCCATACCCCAACATTCCCACTTTAAAAAACGCAGTAAATAGTTGTACTTGTTTCAAACCTATCAATCCTTTTCTCCTGAGGACGTCCTCAGTCACTATGAGCTTTTTACCAAGATGCTATTGATCCATCGGTTCTTGACTCTGTTCCACCAGATAATACACCTGTTTTTGGATCTCTCCAAATGATTTGGCCGCGACCGTAGCCACCACTATCTACTGTCACTTCAATCTGATGACCTTTGCGTGCTAAGCTTTGTGCGATATGCTGCGGGAAGCTGTGCTCGACTTGAATTTTCTTCCCTTCAATCCACTGCCATCTTGCCGCATCAAGTGCTGCTTGCGGATTCAGATGGAAATCGACTGTATTCATGACAACCTGCGCGTGACCCTGTGGCTGCATGTATCCACCCATGACACCAAACGGCCCAACTGCTTCTCCGTCCTTTGTTAAAAATCCTGGGATAATCGTATGATATGTCTTTTTACCAGGTTTTAATGCATTTTCATGTGTTGGATCAAGTGAAAAATCATGTCCACGGTTTTGCAGCGCGATTCCTGTTCCCGGAACAACAATTCCAGAACCAAAGCCCATGTAGTTACTTTGAATAAATGACACCATATTTCCGTCACCATCAGCTGTCGCTAAATACACTGTTCCACCACTTGGCGGTGTTCCTGGCTCTGGCGTCAGCGCATCTTCGCCAATTAAGCTGCGTCTTTGTGCTGCAAATTCCTCTGATAAAAGCTGTTCCACAGACGTCGACATGTCCTTAGGATCGGTAATATATTTCTTCCCATCGGCAAACGCTAGCTTCATCGCTTCAATCTGCTTATGGTATGTATCAACCGATTCTTTCTCCGTTAACTCTATGCCGTTTAATGTATTCAACGCCATCAATGCAACTAGTCCTTGACCATTTGGTGGAATCTCCCACACATCATATCCACGGTATTTCACTGAGATTGGCTCCACCCACTCAGCCTCAAATGCTGCTAAATCCTCAGCCGTAATAAACCCATTATGCTCCTTTGAAAATGCCGCAATTTTCTCCGCTAATTCACCACGATAAAAGCTCTCTGCATTCGTTTCCGCAATCGAACGAAGGGTGCTCGCATGACCTTCTGAGCTCCACATTTCACCGATTTCAGGTGGCTGATTATTTGGTGCAAATGTATCAAACCAGCCCTGGAATTCTGGACCTGTGCATAGTTGCTTGTAAGCACTGTATGCTCTCTTCCAATACTTCCCTAGCGTTGGTGAAACAGGATAACCTTTTTCTGCATACTCAATCGCTGGCTTTAACACCTCAGTTAATGGTAGCTTTCCGAATCGCTTAGATAGAGCTGCCCATGCCCCTGGAATCCCAGGCACCGTCACAGGAACCAAGCCAAATTTCGGCATCGTCTCATGCCCACGTTCCTTCACCGCTTCAATTGACAGGTTCTTCGGTGAACGACCACTCGAATTTAGGCCATGCAATTCACCATTTACCCACACTATCGCAAACGCATCTCCACCAATTCCATTTGAAGTTGGCTCAACAACAGTGAGTGCCGCCGCAGTAGCAATCGCCGCATCAATCGCATTACCACCTTTTTTCATAATATCTAATCCGGCTTGTGCCGCTAATGGCTGTGACGTTGCCACCATTCCATTCTTCGCAAAAGTTGTCATCCTCTGCGATGAATAAGGGTGATTTAAATAATCCATCTTCATCGACCATACCTCCACATTGTATTTTTAACACTATGTATTTATACATTTGTAAACCAATAGATTGAAAACAACTAACAAACGTAACCACAATCTGTCTAGTAAATTATAACTCTACTCACACGCAATTTCCACACAATATTGTAAATATACTGATAATAAAAATTGTTATTATTTAGATGGTGGCTGGATGTTGACGTTTTGAGAGGGGTGGAGCATTAGTGAATTCTACTGGGGTACTCATCAGGTACTTTTCGTGGCTTTCAGAGCACTAGTAAGCCCATCTAGGTACCTCATCTGGCACTTTCTGAGGCTTTCAGGGCTCTTGTCAGCTCATCTAGATACCTCATCTGGTACTCTGCACTGTTTCAGGGCTCTAGCCAACTCCTCTAGATACCTCATCTGGCACCCTGCACTGTTTTCAGGGCTCTAGTCAGCCAATCTAGATACCTCATCTGGTACCTTGCACTGCTTTCAGGGCTCTAGTCAGCCAATCTAGGTACCTCATTTGGTACCTTGCACTCCTTTCAGGGCTCTAGTCAGCCAATCTAGGTACCTCATCTGGCACTTTCTGAGGCTTTCAGGGCTCTAGCCAACTCCTCTAGATACCTCATCTGGCACCCTGCACTGCTTTCAGGGCTCTAGTCAGCCAATCTAGGTACCTCATTTGGTACCTTGCACTCCTTTCAGGGCTCTAGTCAGCCCATCTAGGTACTTCATCTGGTACCCTGCATTGTTTTCAGGGCACTAGCCAACTCCTCTAGGTACCTCATCCTCTCCTTCTCACTTCTTTCAGGACACTAACCTCCTCTTCCACTTACCTCAACCACTCCTTCTCACATCTTTCGGGGTCTAGAGTCCCTACACAAACCCTCTTGATTGTTTTTCCCATAGTAGGATAAGATAGTTTCATGATTACATAGTGAAGTGGTGAGTAAATGAGGCTTGATGAAACGGATAAGAAAATATTACAATTGTTAACGGAAAATGGCAGAATGTCCTATGTTGATATTGGAAAGGAATTGAATCTTTCGAGGGTTTCGATTCGGGAGAGAGTCAACCAATTGATGGACAACGGTGTGATCGAGAAATTTTCGGTAGTCATTAATTCTGAAAAAATTGGGAAGGGTGTTTCTGCCTTCTTTGAGGTTGATTGTGAGCCCGCTTCTCTTGTTGCTGTAGCTGAAGCCTTGGCCAACAATCCGCAAGTTGCGAGCTGCTATCAAATGACCGGACCGAGCACGCTCCACATGCACGTACTTGTTGAGGATTTCGCCAAGCTCGAATCCTTTATCAATGAAGAGCTCTATAGCTTAGAAGGCATCACTCGAGTCGAAAGCCATATCTTACTCAGACGATTCAAGAGCCGCACCGGACTGAAGCTCTAACCCCAATCGGTGCCTGGCACCCAAAGTGGGATCATTTCTGCTCCTACGAGTGCCTGGCACCGCAATGGCGATCCATGCTTTACCCATTCCGTGTCCGCTTAAAAACAACAATACCCGCACTTATCAGTACACCAATCAAAACAATTGCCACCGTGAAGGACAACGCGTAATACTTCTCTGCCTCCCCATTATTAAATAGTGATGCCGAGTGTACGACTAGACGTGCCGGGCTCCACATCATCCATTTTGAAAGCAGCGAAGTCGCTAGCGACAACAGCATCGTCGTTCCCAAGGTTAAAAACGCGACCATGCCACTGCTTTTCATAAACGTACTATAGAACAACAGGAAGGTAATGACTAAGATCAACCAGACTGCGTACGTGAACATTCCACTAAGAACATACCCAAAGTCAATGTCCCCAATTAACTGTACCGTATAATAATAGGCTGCAAGAATCCCTAACACGTAAGAGGTGAAACCGAGAACAACCACACTCATCCATTTTGCGGTCACATAACTAGCTAAAGAAACCGGTTTGACCAAGATCAAATCCTGCACACCACTAGCTCTCTCACTCGTGATTATTCCCATGAAGGCCAATGCCAAAATCAGAAATCCGATTTGGCTAATTTGTGCATTCGTCTGTGCCATCACTTCTGCTGGTGACGGTAACGGAAATTCACTGACAGCTCCTTCGGGTAATCCTCCGGCACTTTTCAAAATCTCCGGCAAAAAGTAACTAGTCACAGGCTGCATGATCCCGAACAATATAAAGACAAGAGGAATCCAAATAAGCTTATAATTGCGTGTCATTTCTACCCATTCTTTTGTAAATAAGACAAACCACTGCTTCATTCCTTCACCACCTCGATAAATACGTCTTCTAGTGAAGATTGCCCTACCGAGAACGAGGTTACTGGGAGGTTCTTTTCTACAAAATCTCGTAGCACCTGAACCTTCGCACGTTCCACATCTGACACATATAAGGTAATTGAACCCTTTTCATCCTTCACTTCTTCGATAAAATCATATGCACGTAATTCAGCCATCCACTCTGGACTTGTTTCCTTCAATCGAATCTTCAGAATATCTTGCTGATACTTCGTTCTCATGTCCTTAATCGACGAATCTAGCGCTAATTCACCTTTTCGGATAATGATAATCTCATCACACACTTCTTCAGCATCACTTAAGACATGCGTAGAAAAAAGAATTGTCGTCTGTTTTTTCAGCTCTGATAACATGTCAATGACATCTCGTCTTCCAACTGGATCAAGAGCTGACACGGGTTCATCTAAGATTAACAGCTTCGGTTGATGGACCATCGCTTGAGCAATCCCCAGGCGCTGCTTCATCCCACCTGAAAATCCGCCGATTCGCTGATCACTAGCATCAGTTAATCCAACAAGCTCAATTAATTCCTTAGCCCGTTCCTTCGCTTCCTTTTTTGAAAGATGCGAAAGACGCCCAACATAGATCAAGAATTCCTCCGCTGTCATCCACGAATAGAACACTGGAAACTGTGGAAGAAATCCAACATCCTCACGTAAATCTCCAGATGTTTGTTCGTTTAATGAAATCTGTCCCTTTGAAGGCTTCAGTAACCCTGCGAGCATTTTTAATGTCGTTGTTTTACCAGCACCATTTGGACCTAATAGGGCAGTACAGCTTCCTTTTTTTATCGAAAACGATAGCTCACTTACGACCGTTTTCTTGCCAAAATCCTTCGTTAACTTCTCGACTGTGATAAATGCCATTTATTTCTTCCTTCCAAAAATAAAATAGGCAATGGGTCCGAATAAATTAATCAACACCACAATCAGTACCCACATCACCTTTGGACCCTTTGTTTCCTTCGCCTTAATGATGTCCACGAGCGCAATCAGCATTAATACGAACTGAATAATTACAATGGGCAAAAGCAGCTCCCAACTTACCAACAACAAATCCTCCATGCTCTAGCCTCCTTTTTACTTTCAAATACGTATCACAAGAAAAAAAGTTTCACCCCACCGGGACACAATTGATCCCACTTCCGGTGCCTGGCACCGACTCCAACAAATATTTTAAAAAATCTCAAAGGACTTGATTAAGATATGTCGAATTTAATTACAAACCGATATGATTACTCTAAACATCGAATTTTGCAGCTATCGAATATACAGAGAAAGGGTACATACTATGGATGAACTGAATGTAAGAAAATCTTCTAAAGTGGTCATTAACTTATTTCTTGCACTGTTTATAGTCTACTTAATTAACTTATTATATATTCCATTGCACGACTTATACAAAGGCGTGAATCACTTATCCTTTCACACTTTTCTAGAGCTATTTAGCATTTTCGTTTGTTTTTCGATTAGCTCCTATGGCTGGCATGCTTATAATGATACAAAAATGATGAGTTCCCTTTGGATTCCATCCGTGTTTTTTGCCGTTGGTTTTCTCGACTTACTCCATACGTTGTCATACCCTGGAATGCCCCATTTTATCACTGATGCTTCCATTGCAAAGACATCATGGTTCTGGATATTTGCTCGATTTACAGCGACCTTTTCGTTTTTTTATCTCGTCATTCTTAAGGACCGAGTCTCACCTGTTCAAAGTCGAAAACTATTTATGGCAGGCACATTAATTTACACACTCCTTCTCTCATTTATCGTCATTAAATTTGAAGACCAGCTACCACTTTTAAGCGATGGACAGCCAAGTGTTCTAAAAGACAGCTTTGAATACCTGATTAGTTCCATTCTTTTACTATCAATTATTATTGTGACAAAAAGATATCTCAAAACAAAAACAGCATCTGAATTAGATCTAGTTTTGGCCTTCAGCTTCTTATTCATAAGCGAAGTCATGATTATTGCCTATAGCAGTATGCTAGATTTCAAAATTATTATCTCCCATATTTGTAAAGCAGTCGGCTATGGTTATATTTTCAAATACTTTTATTTTTCGAAGATGGAGCTTTCCTTCAAGCAAAAATCCGAGGTGGAAACTAGTCTCAAATTGACTCAGGGACTACTTGAATCCGTCTTTATTAATACGGCTGATAGCATCATCATCTTAAATAATGAGAAAAAAATCGTGCGAGTGAATGAAACCTTTTCAAGGATTTTCAAGCAGCCAAAGGAACTGGTACTAGGTTTAACGCTTGCTGAAGTCATTCCAGAGCATATGGCAAAAATTGAAAAAACAATTGCTCAAATGATACGTCAAAATGTAATGACCGAATCCAAAATAATTGCTCAAAAAAAGGGGAACCAAGTACATTATCTCAAGCACACCGTTTTTCCTGTTACTAGTGATTATGGAGAGAACATTTATACTGTCATCATTACGCGCGATATAACCAAACAGGTTCAAGACGAAGAACGAATTAGATCTGCTCAACAGGAATTGAAGGAAACTGCAAAGCTTCAACAGGGAACTATTTTTAAGTTTAAAAGAATACAATCACGTTTTATATTCACTCTTTGTGAAGGGCATTTGCTCAAGGTGATCTCGCCAAATGGCACTAATTTGGTAGGGAAGGATATTGAACATTATTTTAGTCCAGAGGTGATTAAGCGCGGTCTGCCATTCTTCAAGCGTGCATGGAATGGTGAGGAAGTATCCTTTGATATTATCATCCAAAAGCGAAACCTGATTGTGACACTAAAACCTGTTAAGCGCAAGGGATATGTGCTTGAAGTGATTGGCTCTAGCTTAGATGTTACCCAATTAAAGCAGACAGAAGCACTCCTACAAAAATCAGAAAAGCTCGCTCTTGTTGGTGAATTAGCTGCAGGTCTTGCACACGAAATTCGGAATCCGCTTACAGCTTTAAAAGGATTTACACAGTTACTAGATTCAACTTCAAATCAAGCAAACAAAAATTATATTAATATCATGTTAGGAGAATTGGATCGACTTGAATCAATCACAAATGAATTTATGGTTGTCGCCAAGCCTCAGGCGATTAAGTATGAAATCTATGATTTGAAGAACTTGATTCACTCCGTCTGTGTCTTTGCTGGACCACAGGCTTTAATGAATAATGTTGACATGCATGTTGCATTTCACACGTCAAACACAAGCGTATACAGTGATGTGAATCAGCTGAAGCAGGTGCTCATTAATCTCATCAAAAACTCATTTGAGGCCATGCCAAATGGTGGCACGCTTGGCATTGAGCTTGATCAGGTGGAAGAGTCTCACTTAACGATTCGCATTACCGATAATGGTAGCGGTATCCCGAAGGAAATCATTCCAAAGCTAGGCGAACCGTTCTATACCTTGAAGGAAAAAGGAACCGGCTTAGGCCTAATGGTCAGCTTCCGAATTATCGAAGCCCATAAAGGAACCATCCAGTTCGAAAGTGAAGAAAACGTCGGAACCACCGTCGAAATCCGACTGCCACTAGCAAAAGAAGAGCAGATTAACCATGAGCACAAATCTGCGAAAACTAGTTTGCCAAGCTAGCAGACTGACTCTTCTCGGGTTGATAACAACCGTACAAAAAGAGGTGGCCCACAATGGACCACCTCTTCATTATGTGTGAAATTGTCAATTTTACTAGAGATTAAGCCTTTGCCATTCCGATGGTAGCTTCAGAAGAATCAATTGCATCTTCTCCACTCTCATCGTCAGCTGGAGCTTCCTCTTCTTCACCTTCTGCGCCTTCTTCATCAGCTGGCTCTTCTTCATCCTTAGCTGGTGCTGGTGCTTCACTCTCATCTTCTTCCTGAGCAGGAGCCTCTTCTGAAGCTGGCTCTTCCTTATCTTGAGCTGGAGCTTCCTCTTCAAGAGAAGTCAGTGGCTTACCAAAGAAGTCAATTGGATTCACTGCCACACCGTTATTACGGATTTCAAAATGAACATATGAATCAACTTCTGTGTTTAATAGATTTTTACCAGATTTCGCAATGACTTGACCACGATCAACGGTATCACCTTGCTTCACCTTCACATCAGATAATGCTTGGTACACTGTGATTACACCTTCAGCATGCTCGATTTCAACAACGTTTCCTAAGGTTGGATCCTTTTCAGATCTAGTCACTGTTCCACCCATAGAAGCCGTTACATCAAATACACTACCGTCTTTTGCTACAATGTCGATCCCTTTGTTTTCTGAATACGTATTATTGTAGAAAACAAGAGCTGCTTCTTGCTCTTCTGCTGACGCATTCACGTCATAGAATTGCTTTTGAATTTCTACTACATCTTCATTAAGTACAGGCATTACAAAATTCTCCGTCGCTTGGTTAACAGGAACACTTTCGCCACCATTTTCTGATGTAATCAGGTCTGACTCGTCATATCCTAATTTATCAGAATCTGCAAGGTCGTTGTTCCCCTGGAACCATAAAACCGCCGTTAGAATAATTGCTGCACTTGCTAAGTAGATTGCTGGGAATACCCAACGTTTCTTGAAAAATTGTTTTACATTTGATTTTGGAGAAGTACGTTTAGTTTCTTCCTCTCTCATGTTCATCACCTCAGCAATCATTCTGAACACATTCGAGAGATTATATACATCTGGAAAAAATTTTTTTAGATTATTTTTTAACAACGTAAGAAATTTTATTCATTCTTTTTAAAAAATGTAGATTCGTGCGTGGGCGTTAAGGTAATTTCGCTTCTATTAGATGTTGGGTGTGCAAGCTAGTATCCTGATGATTGAGGTGTGTGGTGATTGGGATAGTACTCGGTTGTTCTGATGTCCTCTTTGTAGAGATTCTGGGGATTGGGGGTACTTTCTTGAGGGCGGCTAGTTACCTCATTGGGCGAGATTCCACAGCTTGAGGGCACTACTTCGGGAGTCTAGTTACCTCATTGGTGCGGATTTCCATGGTTGAGGGCACTACTTAGATCTTCTAGTTACCTCATTGGTGCGGATTCCGGTGGTTGAGGACACTACTCAGATCTTCCAGTGACCTCATTGTTCAAGATTCAACAGCTTGAGGGCACTACTCAGATCTTCCAGTGACCTCATTGTTCAAGATTCCACAGCTTGAGGACACTACTCAGATCTTCCAGTGACCTCATTGTTCAAAATTCAACAGCTTGAGGACACTACTCAGATCTTCTAGCGACCTCATTATTCAAGATTCCACAGCTTGTGGCACGACTCGCACCTTCTGCCCCTGCATCATACTAATACCAGCTCCTGTAACAATTAATAACCCCCATCCATCTCTGAACAGGGGAAAATCCATATCATTATCTTGTGACACCTGGAGTTGTCGGTGCTTTTTTTAATAGCAGCCAATTTGGAATCATGGCAATCAGTGCTAAAAGGATGAGTGCCACATAGTTTAATTGAAAGCTACCAGCACTTGACTGAATGAAGGTATCGAATAACCAAGTACGCACCTGTGGCAGAATGATCATAATAGCCAGAATGGCCACACCCGACAGCCCACCAATCATTCCTAATCGATAGAAAGCTGTCCCCAATAGGAATCCTAATGATAGAACAAGAAAGCAGATCACACTATCCACAAGGAACTGCTCCAGCAATGTCGAAAGGAATGTTTCATTTTGTACCATTAAAAAGATTGAAATGTTTTCAATATTATTAAGAGAAATCACCAACTCAAAGATAGACAATGCAATCATATGAACAAAAGACATGGTGATTGCTAAAAATACACTGAAGAAAATTGTTCCAAGTATATAATTATTTCGAGTTGACCCCAGCTTCACACAATACGGGAATGTTTCCTTCGTCAGCAAAAATCCTGAAATTCCGCTGTATATATAGATGGATAAAGCAGAAGAAAACGTAATTTGTGTATCGTTAAGTGACATGGTAATAATAAGTAGCACTGTGATACTTGCTAATAAAATTGACCAAAACATCATGAAGCTAAAGCGATAATCTAATGTAAGATAATATAGAATCCCTTTGAATTGTTTAGACATAGAGCTTCCCCTCCTGCTCTTCGGTTAGGTGCACCATTAATTGCTGAATATGACAACGTTCCGCCTCAAGCCCCTGGGACTTCGCTTCACGGATGTCGAGCTTCTCTCCATAGAGGATGACCGTTTTACTTCCTGCAAGCGTAGACTCATGAATGACATTTTTTCCAGAAATATACGCATCCACTGTGTCACGTTTCCCAGTAACAATCATACTTCGCTCCACCATTTCTTCAGCTGGCTCATGCAGCATCAGCTCGCCGCTACGCATTAACACAACCTCCTCAAACAAATTACTCACCTCATCAATTAAGTGAGTCGACAAGATGAAGGTTCGCGGTGCTTCTTCAAATTCTTCAAGCAGCAGGTCATAGAATTTATATCTCGCAGACGCATCAAGTCCAATATATGGCTCATCAAAAATCGTAAAGCGCGCGCGACTCGAAAGGCCAATTATAATCCCAAGCGCCGACTCCATCCCTTTAGAAAGCCCCTTTGTCGTCATTTTTAAATCTAACTGAAACACCTCTAATAACCTAAGCGCCGTTTCATTCGACCATTTTGGGTAGAATAAAGACGCAATTTTGAGGACTTCTTTAATCTTAAGACGTTTTTTAAAATTATTACTTTCGCTGATAAAACAAATGTCCTGTAAAATCTCGCGGTTATTAAATGGATTTTTTCCGTCGATTGTAATGTGGCCACTTGTCGGCAGTTCATGACCGGCTACTAGCTTCATTAAGGTTGTTTTTCCGGCACCATTTCTGCCAAGTAATCCGTAAATTTTATCGTCCTCAAGCGTTAGGCTGAGGTCCTTTAACGCTGTTTTTCCAGCATATTTCTTGGTCACACCCGAAATGACAATGCTCATTGTTCTTCCTCCTGCTCTATCAATTTCGATAAATCCGCCACTGAAATTCCTAGCTTTGCAGCCTCACTCTTCAATGGAATAATAAAGTCCTTGTAAAAGTCGTTCTTGCGCTTGTTCAATATAATCGTTCTCGCCCCTTCAGCTACAAACATGCCAATCCCTCTCTTTTTGTAGAGTATTTCTTGGTCAACTAACTGATTGATTCCCTTTGCTGCGGTTGCTGGGTTGATTTGATAGTACTTTGCAAATTCATTGGTCGAAGGTACTCGATCGCCTTCTTGGATTGAACCATCAAGGATGCTTGATTCAACTTTCTCTGCAATTTGCTGAAAAATCGGTTTATCTTCTTTTAAATTAGAATCCATCGTGTCACCTACTTAAGTGGTTAGTTACTTATGCAACTAACTATATATCCTTTTCGTTTTTATGTCAATTACTTCCTGGAAAATGTTTTTACAAAATAAAAACTACTCTTCCAAGGGGTTGAGTAAGCCCGGAAAGAAGAGCAGTTTTTATTGTTAATACAGTGTATATGATTGGATTGTGTCGGTGGATGTTGGACGAATGAAGGTGTAATAGATGCCTGATGTGAAGCCATTGGTTGAAACAGAGTAGCTTGATACGAGCTTCCAACCTTCCTCACCAAGCTGATTGAGCGTTTCATCGATTTGCTCAGGCTTTACCTCAATATTAAATAACCCTTTCCCAGGCTTGAGGGTAATAGTCTTGTATTCAAATTGAGTCATTCTGATTGTCCTCCTTCCTGAGTTGAGTTATATATTATTTCTGTTTTTATCAGAATATTCCTTCTTTTTTTGTTGAAATTTGAGATGAATCCTTGGGGTTGGTGGAGAGATGAGTGACTTTGTGCGCACCCTTAAACTTCATTCGGGCGTTCATTCCCTAAAAGAAAAAAGACCGGCCCTAAGACCAGTCTCCACACACATCCATTATTCCTTAGCTGCTGTAATTTGAGTTAAGAATTTATCTGCTGAGGCAATATCGACACCTTGATAATAGTACGTAAGGATCTTTTCGTAGTTGTTACCTTCCTTGGCCATGCCGTTAGCTCCATATTGGCTCATTCCGACACCGTGACCATTACCTTTGGTGGTAATCACAATTTCATTCCCTTTACGATCCCATGAGAAATCCGTTGACTTTAAATCTAAAGCCTCTCGAATCTCTCGGCCGCTAAAGCACTTGCCTCCCACTTCGACAGTCTTGACTCGATTGGTTTCTGTTCTTTCCTTCACCGTGCCTACTTCATTCCCAGAGCCAAGACTGATTCCTAATCGTTGCTCAAAATCTGCGACACTTATTACCTTTCTTTCATGGAATTTATCTGATTGTTCATCCCACTTACTTTCAACACTTTTTAAATACGGAAGAGCACTTTCCCAATAGTCCTCCGAATTCTCAGTGTATCCATTACTTGTTGAGAAGAATGAAGCATCGATTGGTGCTCCATCGTATGTAAGAACCTGACCTCGAGTTGCATTTACAGCATCTGTGACTTTTTCCAAGTTTTTCTCATAGTCCTTACCCCATTGTTCTTTCAGCTCTTCTTTCCCTTTATATACTTGATGATTGACGGTATCTGAGACCATTGCACCCTCTGGTACACCAATGGTTTTTCCGCTTAGCATATACCTGACAATATAAGTTCTAGCTGCAATTGCTTGAGCCTTTAGCGCTTCTAATTCGAACGTTGCTGGCATCTCAGAAGCCAATACCCCAACCACATACTCTTCTAGTGGAATATTTTCAATTTCATCAATGCTTGAACGATGAACGGCTACCTCCACACTTGACTCTGACGCTATTTGCGTTTCGCTTGGATTCGTTTGGTGCTCTTCTGCTAGTTTTCCGCCAGATTTCTCGGAAAACGGGATGACCACGATTGTAGGGATGATTAAGGTAACAACGAATAAAATAGAGAATACGACAACGATTGGTTTAAAAGAAGATTTCATGAACACCGAGCCTCCATCTGTTTTTTCATGCACAGTGACTCGTCTTTCGAGTCTTGCATATTCAATCATATGGAGTTGGACAAGCATTTATGACAAGTTTCATTCATCCGATACAATTAAATTCTTCTAAAAGCACGCCGTTCTGCATATTCCTTACATTGTAGGCATACTTTTATTTTTACACCGTGATCATCTTTATATGACGTCAAATTTGATTTCTTTTTCTTACAAAAAGAACATGTTGATTTAAACAACGCAGAAAAAATCCCCATACACCATTCCTCCTCTACATTTAATGTATGATTTTTCAACAAATAGTGTAAATTAACAAACGGTAAACTGACCTGAGTAAATTAAAAAAAGCCAGAGATTATCACTCATGGTGAAATCTCTAGCTCTTTGATGGATTACATATTTACATTAATTTCTTCAGAAGCTGTTTCTTTGTTAACGACATCAGTAACTCTTTCAATGTCAGCTCCTAATGATGCTAGCTTTAGGTGGAAATCAACATATCCACGGTCTAAATGCTTAAGCTCAGTTACACGAGTGTAACCTTCAGCGACAAGTCCTGAAAGAATTAATGCTGCAGCTGCACGAAGATCTGTTGCAGAAACCTCTGCACCTTGAAGCTCAGTTGGTCCATTGATGATGACCGAGCGACCTTCGATTTTGATGTTACCATTCATACGGCGGAATTCTTCCACATGCATGAATCGGTTTTCAAACACAGTTTCAGTAATCATACTTGTGCCTTTTGCACGAAGTAATAATGCCATCATTTGTGATTGCATATCCGTTGGGAAACCAGGATGTGGCATCGTTTTAATATCAATTGGCTTTAAATTCTCAGGTCCGATAACACGTAGGCCATCTTGCTCTTCGATAAACTTAACACCCATTTCTTCCATTTTCGCAATTAAAGAACTAAGATGTTCAGGAACAGCACCCCTTACTAACACATTACCACCTGTGATTGCTGCTGCTACCATAAATGTTCCAGCTTCAATACGGTCAGGGATAATATTATGCTGTGTTCCATACAGCTTTTCTACACCTTCAATACGAATCGTTCCAGTTCCAGCACCACGGACCTTTGCTCCCATTCCATTAAGGAAGTTTGCTAAGTCAACGATTTCTGGTTCCTTTGCAACATTCTCTAAGATTGTAGTGCCTTCAGCTAATGTTGCTGCCATCATAATATTTTCAGTGGCACCTACACTTGGGAAATCCAAGTATACCTTTGCACCGCGAAGTCTACCATCAACTTCAGCGTCAATGTATCCATTACCAACCTTAACTTTGGCTCCCATTGCTTCAAAGCCTTTTAAATGTTGGTCAATTGGGCGAGATCCGATGGCACAACCACCTGGTAATGCAATACGAGCATGACCATTTCTCGCTAAGAGTGATCCCATAACAAGAACCGAAGCTCTCATTTTTCGCACATATTCAAAAGGTGCTTCTGTTTTTAACTCTCTTGATGCATCTACTACGATTTGATTGTTCTGAAATGACACCTCTGCATTTAAATAACGCAAGACTTCATTAATCGTATATACATCGGAGAGCGTGGGTACTTCATTAATAATACTTTTTCCTTCACTCGCTAATAAGGATGCAGCGATAACCGGCAAAACGGCATTTTTTGCTCCTTCAACCTTAACAGTACCGTTTAGCTTTCGACCGCCACGGACGATGATTTTTTCCAAGGTATTCCCCTCCGCGTCCATTTTCTCTATATTCATATTCATTCATTATGATTGGTGTTCCAATTCTAAGATTAGGTTGGGCGCCCAATCATTCATTTAATGGCGATTTGTATATTCATTTCTTAAGGGTGATCAAGAAGATTTCTCTTCACACTGCTCAGTATATGCAATTCATGAGTCAAATGTCTCTATATGAAATGTTTGTTTTCCATTAGTTGTTGTTTCCTTCTATAAAATCCGTCAGATTATACAAAACACTTTCAATCTTATCACTGTTTATCAGTTTAAGAAAGGGAAATTTGTTGGATTTCAAAGAATTTTGTCAACTTCTGTATCATTGGAAGTTTTTTAAAATCGCCGTCTTTCATTTCTCATACCAAAAAGGGATTCGATTACCCACCTTGTTTTTTGTGGGTAGTCATTTAAAACACTGTTCCATGATGTAATTATGACTAAATATGCATGTCTGGAGTGTGTAAATGAGGATAAAGCCTGACTTTGGAATTACATATTTAGTGAAAAAATACATATAACAAATGCTATCATACTTGATTCAAGCAAAAATTGATATAGCCTAAAATTACCAAAGTAAATAAATGAATAACTGACATACTAATTTTGTATTCCACCTTGTTCGTTATTCCTTTTCCTTACTTACATTTTTACCAGTTTTCCATAGTGACATACTTGGTAAAAAAGGGGTTTTAGTGGTGCCTGTCACCACCCGAATTTTGTCGAATACTCTCGCTGAATACCCTCTTCATCACAAACTCCGCGGAAAGCTTGCTTAAAAGACATCCAAAAAAGCCGACCCTCTATTTTATGGTCGACCTACGCCCAATTTTCGTAAATTTTATGTGAAGTATATCGCCGGGGATGGTGCTATGGGACAAAACACCAGTTGCATTGATCTGTTTTGTCTTATTACACCCCACCATTGGACATTACCTTGGCTGTGCTTGCTTATTTTGTCCGCTTGGGTGGGTCTATGGGACAAAACACTAGTTGTATCGCTCTGGTTTGTCCTATTACACCCCACCATTGGACATAACATTGGCTGCGCTTGCCTGTTTTGTCCTTTGGGGTGGGCCTATTGGACAAAACACCAGTTGTATCGCTCTATTTTGTCCGTTTACACCCCACCATTGGACATAACATTGGCTGTGCTTGCTTATTTTGTCCTTTTGGGTGGGCCTATTGGACAAAACACCAGTTGTATTGCACTGGTTTGTCCTATTGCTCTGCTCCATTGGACATAACCTTGGCTGTGCTTGCTTGTTTTGTCCTTTGGGGTGAGTCCATTGGACAAAACACTAGTTGCATTCCTCTGGTTTGTCCTATTACACAGCTCCACTGGACATAACCTTGACTGTGCTTGCTTGTTTTGTCCGCTTGGGTGGGTCTATTGGAAAAAACACTAGTTACATTCCTCTGTTTTGTCCTATTACACCCCACCACTGGACATAACCATGGCTGTGCTTGCTTGTTTTGTCCTTTGGGGTGGGTCTATTGGACAAAACACTAGTTGTATCGCTCTATTTTGTCCGTTTACCCCCCACCATTGGACATTACATTGGCTGTGCTTGCTTATTTTGTCCTTTGGGGTGAGTCCATTGGACAATACACTAGTTGCATTCCTCTGTTTTGTCCTATTGCACCGCTCCACTGGACATAACCTTAGCTTCACTTGCTTGTTTTGTCCGCTTGGGTCGCCCTATTGGACAAAACACTAGATCAAGTGAGATTGTTTTGTCCTTTGGAACAGTGCCACCACAAAAAACTATTATTAAAACAAACTAGGCAGTTGCTGTGACCATAATAAGTAATCTAAGAAGAAGTTACTTACGAGTGAGCCAATCGCAATCGTAAGAAAGATCAGAAGGACTCTTGCTTGGATAACATGATTTGCTTTGATGAGCTTATCGATGTTCAAACTCTGTAGCGCCCACCATGTAATAATGATAAAAATCAAATGTGAAATAATACTAATTAGTGCTTGATATCCAAAACCCGCTAACATGTGATTCACTCCTAAATGCGCAAAATAAAAGAAGGAGCACTATACTCCTTCCTTTTTATTTAACCATATTCACTTCACTTTTCAAACCAATATCCTAGTCCAGTGAAATTGTTCCCCCTAATGAGAAAGGAGGCAAACTAAGAACCGTCCCCAATTCACCCACTCCCAAATGTGAAAGGAAGGCAAACTGAGAACCGTCCCAATTCGCCACCCAATTCGCCAGCCCCTTGAGAAGCGATTGGCGGTTGCCCGTCTTCTTAACGAATGAAGTCACCAAAGTGATCAATTTGATTTAAGAAGTCGAACGCTAGCCCTGGGAAGATTCCAAAGGCAATGGTGCCAACGACACTGATAATGACAACGATGAGGACTCCAAGTGGGAGCTTCACTTTGCTGTCGTCAGCTGCTGGTCTGAAGAACATTTGCGTAAAGATGCCGAAATAGTATACGTATGACACGACTGTTGCTGCTATCATGATCCCAGCTAGTACATAATGTGCAGGGTCTGTCATAAAGGCACCTAAGAAGATGTTCATTTTCCCAATAAATCCGGCTGTTCCTGGAATCCCAGCTAAAGATAAGATGAGAATTCCCAGGGAAATTGCAACCGCTGGAGATCTTCGGTACAGTCCAGCAAATTGGCTAATATCGCTTGAGCCTGATTTCGATGAAATCACCTGAAGAATGGCGAATACTCCGATATTCATAAATAGATATGCAACTAGATAGAACCAGACGGTACTGAACATGAAGTATGAGAATGTCGCAAATGCGACCATTAAATAACCTGCATGCGCAATACTTGAATAGGCCAATAAGCGTTTCACATTACGCTGCCTTAATGCAACCGTATTACCGACAATCATTGTGATGACTGCCAGGACCGCAAAGTAATTCTTCATATCATAGATTAAGCTCGGTGAATCTGGATCGCCTGATGGCGCATTAATGAACATTGTGATGATCACTCTGATTAAGATTAAGAATCCAGCTGTTTTTGAAACGACACTTAAGAATGCCGCAACAGGTGTTGGTGCTCCTTCGTATACATCTGGTGCCCACATATGAAATGGTGCGGTTGCAAGCTTGAATGATAAGCCGACAAGAACCATTAACAATGCGATTCCCACGATGTAGACGCCTGATCCATTTTGTAAATGGCTAAGCATACCTAGGATTTCACGGATGTTCGTTGTGCCAGTTAGTCCATACACATAGCTCAGTCCGAACAACAGGATCGCTGTTGCAATACTTCCATTGATGACATATTTCATTGCTGCTTCATTTGATTTAAGATTATGCTTTCTTAATCCTGCTAAAATATAGGATGAAATCGACAATAGCTCTAGTCCGACGAAAATGGTGATCAAGTCGGCACTTGATGCCATCATCATCGCCCCTAAGAGACCAGTTAAAAACAAGTAGTAAAACTCGCCGCGGTAGCCTTTTAGCCCTTCCTTTGGCTCGTACTCCATTGCAATTAATAGCACCATCGCTGACCCAACAAGCAGGATGAGCTTGAAGGCAATCGCAAACGAGTCAAGTCTGAAGGTATCAAATAAAATCGACGTCACATCATTTCCAATCATACTGACTAACGAAATGATGGCTAGGACGATTCCGATGATTCCAATCCAAGCTAATGGCTTTCGGCTTCTGTTCTGCCCCATAAATAAATCCAATAGAGAAAGTAAGGTGGCTACTCCAAGGATAATAAACTCTGGTACCATGGCTCCCCATTCATAGCTAAGTAACGTTTCGAGATCCATTCGCTCACCCCCTAGTCCCTTGTACTATATTTTCTAACACAAGCTGAAGTGGTTCTGACAGGACATTCGGATAGACACCAATTAACACGATCAAGCCTAGCAAAATCAAGACAGGAACCAATTCAATTTTAGTGATATCATATACTTTTTCATAAGTTGGACTCGTTTTTCCATAGGTTACATTTAGAACTGCTCTTAAAAGGTATACAGCCGTCATAATGATCCCAATTGCCCCAACTGCGGCAAGGACTGGCATTGTTTTAAACAGCCCTAGAAAGGCCATAAATTCACTGACGAATCCTGACATCCCTGGTAATCCTAAAGATGCCATTGCTCCGGCTAGTAAGAAGCCTGATGTTAATGGCATCACCTTCGCAAGGCCACCAAGCTTATCAATTTGTGATGTCCCTACTCGCTCATACAGAACCCCAATTAAGAAGAAGAGTAGAGCCGAGATTAAGCCGTGAGAGACGACTTGGAAAATCGCACCTTGAATTCCCGCTTCATTTAATGAACCTAACCCGATTAAAACAATCCCCATATGGGAAATACTAGAATAAGCGAGCACCATTTTGAAATCTGTTTGAATGAAGGCAAGGAATGCCCCATATAAAAGGTTGATGACCCCAAGTAATGCAATCAACCACGCCATGTTGCTGAACTCTTCTGGGAAGAAGCCTACGCCAAATCGGATGAAACCGAATGCCCCAATTTTCAGTAGCACCCCAGAGTGAAGCATGACAATGGACGGCGGTGCCTGCACGTGGACATGTAGCATCCACGTATGTAATGGGAAAATCGGTAGCTTAATCCCGAAGGCAATTAATAATGCAATTAACAAGCCATATTTTAGACCACTCGAGAGATCACCTGTTGGCAGTGCCCCGCTCGGACTTGCCATCATACTTGTGATCGCATGGATATTGGTTGTGCCTGTTTTTGCGAAAATCACCATAATGACAATTAACAAAATCGCAGAACCGATTCCATTATAGATAAGAAAACGGAAGGCTGCTTTTTCTTTTTCAAAATAGCCCCATTTCCCAATTAAGAAGAACATCGTTACTAACGTAATTTCAAAGAATAAGAAGAACAACACTAAATTCTCAGCTAAAAAGACCCCTAGCATTCCAATTTCAAGGAACAAAAATAGGATGAAATAGCCCTTCCACTCTTTTTTAATATGAATGGAAGCAATCGCTGCAAGGGTTGAAAGAACCGCTGTTAAAAGGACCATGACTAATGAGAATCCATTGATTCCTAGTTCATAGTCGACCGAAAATGGTTGACCCTTCCCAAGGATGCCAAACCAGCCTATTTTTTCCGAAAAGCTAGTGAGATCTGTACCGCCTCGGTAATAGCTATACAGCACAAAAGCGAGTACTAATGCTGGCAATGTTGACAAGAATCCAACAAGCTTAAGCGTTTGTTCTTGTGCTTTCGGGATAAACGCTAAAAGCACGATACCAATGATTGGGGAGAACACTAATAATGATAAAATATAGGATTCATTCATCGTAAGTACCCCCCTGTTATTGCAAAGATGACAAGTAAGATCGCTAAGCCAAGAAATGCAAACGATCCGTATACTTGAACCTGACCTGTTTGAACCTTAGCTCCAATTCTTCCAATGCCACTTGTGAATGACGCAATCCCTTTAGCAATTCCTCCTACCAAGAAGACATCAATGTATTTCAAGAATAAGCTAAAGACCTTCGTTGCGTAGACAATGGTTCCCTGATAGAATTCATCAATATAATATTTACGGTAGACGATGCTATATCCAATTGGCGCTCTGCTTGAAAGCCAATCGCGTGAGATCGTTTTTTTACTATACATGAGATAAGCTAAGAGAATTCCCGCTGCAGACACAAGTGTTGCGACAATCATAATCCACAGTGGACCATCGATATGTCCATGGCCAAGCGCCTCGGTCCCTTCTGTTAACCAGTCTCCTAGGAATGTTCCGAACCAAGGTGTATTCACGTATCCTGCGAAAATCGCTAGGATTCCGAGAATCATCATCGGTACCGTCATCACACCTGGTGATTCATGAGCACGGTTCTCGCCATCCCCTCGGTACTCCCCGCCAAACACCATGAAGAACAATCGGAACATATAGAACGCCGTGAAGAACGCAGCAATCACTGCAATCCAGAACAGTCCATAATTTCCATGCGCCCATGTTACAATCAAGATTTCTTCCTTACTGAAAAATCCTGAGAACAGTGGCACCCCACTGATTGCAAGGGTTCCAATTAAGAACAATGGACCAGTGATTTTTAACTTTTTCCACAATCCACCCATCTTCTCGATGTTTTGATTGTGCACAGCATGTATGACACTTCCTGCTGCTAAGAACAGTAATGCTTTGAAGAATGCGTGTGTCATAAGGTGGAATACTCCCGCCACATAGCCTGCTGAACCGAGTGCAAGCATCATATAGCCGAGCTGGCTCACCGTTGAGTAGGCTAGTACTCGTTTGATATCCTTTTGAACAAGACCAATGCTTGCTGCAAAAATCGCCGTAAATCCACCGACAACGGCAACCGTCATTAACGCTGCTTCACTTGCTGCAAATAACGGGAATGTCGCTGCCACTAAGTAAACCCCAGCAGCTACCATTGTTGCCGCATGAATTAAGGCAGACACTGGTGTTGGACCTTCCATCGCATCTGGTAACCATGAATGAAGTGGAAACTGACCTGATTTTCCAATCGCCCCAACGAAAATTAAGATTGCTGTTAATGTAATCATTTCATATGAAATCGCCCCTGCTTCCACCGCAGCGAAAATTTCATCATACTCGAAGCTTCCAACCTGCCAAAAAAGGAGAATCATTCCGATTAGTAACCCTACATCACCAATACGAGTCATGATAAATGCTTTTTTAGCAGCTGCACGTGCTTCTTCCTTGAAAAAGTAAAATCCAATTAATAAGAAGGATCCTACTCCGACAAGCTCCCAAAATATGTAGGTTTGTAAAAGGTTTGGTGAAATCACTAAACCTAGCATGGCAAATGTAAATAATCCTAGATATGCATAAAAGACATGAAATCGTTCATCTCCATGCATATATCCGATTGAATACAAATGAACGAGAAAACTGACAAGCGATACTATCACTAGCATGAGTGCATTTAGTTGATTTATTTCAAAACCCGCTGTTAATTGAACATCCCCTATGGTTAACCAAGTACTCTCATTTTTAAATGTTGGTTGGCTAAATCGTTGAAATAGGACCAACAAGGAGTAAACGAATGAGCCTAATACGAAAAGCAGACCTACGACTGCACTGTATTGCTTGAGTCGTTTACCAAAAATAAGAAGGACTATAAAAGAGATTAGCGGAAAAAGCGGTATGATCCATGCATTTTCCATCATCGTATCACATTCCCCTTCTTTTTTATTCTAGCTATACTGTTACCTTGAATGCCGCAGCCTGAATACACTCCGCGTCCTGTGGGGTGACTGGTGAGCCTCCTCGTCGCTTTCGCTCCTGTGGGGTCTCACTTTGGTCACGCATCCCACGGGAGTCTCCATGTATTCAGTCTGCTAGAAATTTAATTTTCAATATAGTTATGTCTAAACCAGCCTTTGAGAAAACAGGTATGTTTCATATCAAACAGTATTTAATTTTTCATCGTATCCATTTCATCAATGTTGACCGTTCTTCGGTTACGGTACAGTGAGATGAGGATGGCAATACCGACGGCTACTTCTGCAGCGGCGATGGCAATGGCGAATAGGGCAAAGATTTGACCTGTTATGTTCGGATTGAAACCAAATCTGCTGAATGCAACTAGGTTGATATTGACGGCGTTTAGCATCAATTCAATCGAGATTAAGACAATGATTGTATTCCGTTTTGATAAGGCACCATAGAGCCCAATGCAAAAGAGAATTAGTGCGACGGTGAGGTATGCTGATAATGGAACACTACTCATTCCTTCTCCGCCTCCTCTTCATCATTTTTCTTTGCTAAAACAATCGCACCAATTAAAGCAACTAATAAGACGACTGATGTTAACTCAAATGGAATGACATATTTTGAATACAGCTCAATTCCGATTTGCTCTGTATTATTTTGGGCTAAGGTGCTTTCCTGTTGACCAAAGTCTAGGTTGTAGATGCCTATATAGACAGCAAATCCGAAGACCATGATGCCAGAAAGGACGATGAATTTCCGGAAGAAGCTAATCTTCGGCTCACTTGTATCATTGTGCCGTGTCAGCATGATCCCAAATAGCATGATGATCGTGATCGCCCCAGAGTAGATCAAAATTTGTACGGCTGCAATGAATTCCGCATGCAGCATGACATATATTCCAGCAATACTGACAAATGTAAAGACTAACGCAACAACCATGTGAACGACTTTTTCTAGATTAATCATGAAGATACCGCCACCAATGGCAATGATCGCTAGTACGACAAAGGCTATAAATTCTCCACTCAAACTCACGCTTTATTCTCCTTTCGTAAGTTTGTATCGTTCTCATCTAACCATTCAAGGTTCTTAAATAAGTCGTCACGGCTGTATTCAGCTAGTTCAAAGTTATTCGACATGATGATGGCTTCTGTTGGACAAACCTCTGTGCATAAGTCACATAGAATACAAATTTCAAAGTTTATATCATAGGTATCAATGATTTTTCCTTTTTTCGTTGGGTCAGGGTGTTTCTTTCCTGTCAGTTGAATGCAGTCTGTTGGGCAAATATTGGCACATTGGTTACAGACGATGCATTTTTCCGGGTAGAATTTCTGAATTCCTCGGAACCTGTCAGGTAGTGGTAGTGGTTCATTTGGATAATCATAGGTTACCTTTTTCTTTGTTAGGTTGTTTAGGGTATATTTCAAACCTTTTGCTAATCCTCGCATGCTCATGTCACCCCTTTGTTTTTTTGAGACTCGTTTGTTCTGCTTTATTGCTTGGTAGGAAACTTTTGTATATATTGTGCAACTTCCACTCGCTACAGGCAGTTCGCTTTTTTTTTACTTGTATGGAGTGTTGCTTTTAATCTCCCGCAGTCTGAATACACTCCGCGTCCATTGGGGTGACCGGTGAGCCTCCTCGTCGCTTACGTCTCACTTTGGCCACTAATCCCACGGGAGTCTACGTGTATTCAGCCTACTAGACTCTACTGCTACTCTTTATCTAAAGAACAATTCCTTCACAATTGCAGTGATGAAGATGTTTGCTAGTGCTACTGGTAGTAGGACTTTCCAGCCGAATTCCATTAGTTGGTCTGCTCTGAGACGTGGGAATGTAACCCTGAACCAGATGAGCAAGAAGACAACTGCACTGAATTTCAAGGCAAACCATACCGCTCCTGGAATGAAGTCTAGGAAGAAGACAGGCTGCCATCCACCTAGGAATAGGACGGTTGTCAGTGATGCCATTGCGAAAAAGTATACGTATTCTGCAAGCATGAAGAATGCCCAGCGAAATCCGGAGTATTCGACATGGAATCCAGCAACTAGTTCAGATTCAGCTTCAGGTAAGTCAAACGGTACACGATTTAACTCAGCAACCGACGCAATTAAGAAAACAAGGAATCCGATTGGCTGTAAGAAGATGTACCAGACATCTGTTTGTGCATTAACAATATCTACTAAATTCAAACTTCCTGTGAATAAAATAACCCCAATCACTGACATAACTAGCGGTATTTCGTAGGAAATCATCTGTGCCGCGGCACGCATTCCACCTAATAACGCATATTTGTTATTTGACGCCCAACCACCAGTTACAATCCCAACAGTTGTGAGTCCAGAAATTGCAATGTAATATAATAATCCGACACCAATATCAGCAAAATGAAACGCATCTGTAAACGGAATAACGGCCAGCACCATAAAGGCCGGCGCAAACGCGATAACAGGTGCAAGTATGAATAACGGCTTGTCGGCAACCCTTGGAATCGTGTCTTCCTTCAGCAGAAGCTTTAATACGTCAGCGACTGTTTGAAGCAAGCCCCAGCGACCTCCAACTTGGTTAGGACCAATCCGTCCTTGCATGAACCCCATTACCTTCCGCTCTGCTAGAATTGCATAAGTGACAAACCCCAGCACCATGAAAAGAAAAGCAGTGGCTAATCCAAAGAAGATCCCCACGTTTGTCCAGCTTGGAGTTGAATGTAAAAGATCGTTAATCATTAGCCATCAACCTCCCCAAGAACAATATCAATCGCTCCTAAAATGGCAATGAGGTTTGCCATATTTTCACCCTTTAATAGCTTCGGTAAAATTTGTAGATTGTAAAAAGAAGGTCTACGGAATTTCATTCTGTAAGGCTCTTTTTTTCCATCACTAGCAATATAGCAACCAATTTCACCACGTGGAGACTCAATGCGTACAAATGCTTCTCCTTTTGGTGCTTTGATAATCTTTGGTACTTTTGCCATAATTGCCCCTTCAGAAGGGAATTGCTCTACGGCTTGCTCAATGATTCGAAGTGATTGCTCTAGCTCTGCAATACGAGTTTGGTAGCGCGCCCATGCATCTCCACCAGTAAATACCGGTACATCAAAATCGAAGCGATCATAGATGGAATAAGGCTCATCCTTCCTAAGATCCCATTGCACACCCGTACATCTTAGGTTTGCACCACTCAATGAATAAGCAAGCGCATCCTCCTTCGTGTACGTTCCAACCCCTTTTACACGATGTAAGAAGATTTCATTTCCTGTCACCAGTTCATGATATCCTTTGAGTTGTTCTCTCATATACGGTACGAAATCTCGCACCTTCTCAATCCAGCCCTCTGGCGCATCCCACTTCACGCCACCTACACGCATGTAGTTGAACGTTAATCTCGCTCCAGAAAGTTCATTTAATAGATTAATAATCATTTCACGCTCTCTGAATGCATATAGGAAAGGACTTGTCGCCCCAAGGTCTAATAAATACGTTCCCCACCATACAAGATGGCTAGCGACCCTTCCTAGCTCCATCGCGAGCACGCGAAGGTACTCAGCTCGATCAGGCACCTCTATGCCAGTCATCGTCTCTACCGCGTGACAAAGCACATAATTATTCGTCATCGCAGATAGATAATCCATTCGGTCAGTATATGGAATGATTTGCGTATACTGCAAGTTTTCAGCTAGCTTTTCTGTTCCTCTGTGAAGATAACCGATGACCGGTGTGGCTTCTTTTATGATCTCACCATCTATTTTTATTACAAGTCGGAACACGCCATGGGTACTAGGATGCTGTGGACCAACGTTTAATAGCATTTCCTCTGTACGTATCATCGGTTACACCTCCACATCATATGGTTCATAATCTTTTCGTAGCGGATGTCCTACCCATTCCTCTGGGAGTAAAATCCGTCTTAAATCCGGATGATTTGTAAATTTAATTCCTAGTAAATCAAACGCTTCACACTCTGGCCAATTCGCACCCTCCCACAGAGGTTGAATGGAATCAATCACAGGCTCATCACGGTCAATCTTCACCTTCAACGCAACAGACTGTCTATTTTTATATGAAAATAAATGAACGTAGACTTCCATATGTGTTTCAAAGTCTGTCCCGTGTAGCTCTGATAAATAGTCAAATCCCAGTTGCTCGTTATAACGTAAGAACTGAGCAACTTTAAAATATGTATCTTTTTTCGCGACTAATGTCGGTACATCCTTTGAAAGTGGATTGATATAGGCATCTTCTAGTACTTCTTCACCAAGATGATCCTTAATCACCTTCACATACTTATCAAGGTACGGCTGATTGACAGAAGGCTTTTTCTCTTCCTCTGGCTCAGCTGCTTCAGCACCACCAGCTTTGGCTGCTTTTAACTTTGCTGCTGCGGCCGCTTTTGCTTTTGCGATGGCGATTGCCTTTGCTTTTTCCTTATCTACATCTCCACCAGCATCACCTAGCGCTGCGGCTTTCGCCTTTGCTGCAGCTGCTGCTTTTGCTTTTGCGGCTGCGACCGCTTTTGCTTTCGCCTTGGCCACATCATCATCTGAGTCTGACGCATCACCAGCGGCCGCTTTCGCTTTTTGCTTCGCTAGTGCTGCGGCCTTTGCTTTCGCAGCTGCTGCTGCTTTCGCCTTCGCCTTGGCCACATCATCATCTGAGTCTGATCCATCCTCGGCTTCTTTGGCCTTTTGCTTTGCTAGTGCTGCAGCCTTTGCTTTTGCGGCTGCAGCAGCTTTTTTCTTGGCCAATTCTTTATCATCGAGCGGTTGCTCATTTGATTCACTTGCGGCTTCATTCGCTTTTTGCTTTGCTAGTGCTGCGGCTTTCGCTTTTGCGGCTGCGGCAGCCTTCTTTTTCGCTAATTCCTTGGCATCATCAGTAGTTTCTGTAGCGCCCTCAGCTTGCGATTCTGCCTCGGCCTTCGCTTTTTGCTTCGCCAGTGCTGCGGCTTTGGCTTTCGCGGCTGCAGCAGCCTTCTTTTTCGCTAATTCTTTTGCGTCATCTTCTTCTTTCGGTGATTCAGACGCTTGCTGTTGTCTTTCTGCTAACTTCTTTTTGGCAAGCTCTTTTGCACGCTCTGCCGCTTCACGTTTCTGCTGCTCTAAATCCTTGCCTTCGCTCACGCTAAATCACCTTCTTTCCTGTTTTAGCTTCATAGCGAATTTTTTCCTTTAATTTATTCATTCCATATATAAGCGCTGCCGGGTTTGGTGGACATCCTGGGATATACACATCAACTGGAACAATTTGATCCACACCCTTAACAACCGCATACGATTTCACATAAGGTCCTCCAGCTGTAGCACAAGAGCCCATCGCAATCACCCATTTAGGTTCTGGCATTTGGTCATACAATCGCTTTAATACTGGTGCCATCTTCTTTGTTACCGTCCCAGACACAATCATCACATCAGATTGACGTGGCGATGTACGAAAGAACGATCCAAATCGATCAAGGTCATAATGAGACGATCCAACCCCCATCATCTCTATCGCACAACAGGCTAATCCAAAAGTCATCGGCCATAACGAATTACTTCTAGCCCATGCCTTCACTTGCTCTAAAGTCGTTAGAAATACACTATTCTTCAATTCTTCCATTTCTTCTTTTGATATATTTTCAAGCTTTACGTCCATTTCAGCACCTTCTTTTTCCAAGCATAGATCAAACCAATTAATAGCATCACGACGAAAATAAGCATCTCAATTAAAGCAAAGATTCCTAGTTTCTCATAAGCAACAGCCCATGGATAAAGGAACACTGTTTCCACATCAAAAATGACAAACATTAATGCAAAAATATAATAGCGAACATTGAACTGAATTCGTGAATCATGAAACGGTTCAATCCCACTCTCATAGGTTGTTTGCTTCATGAAATTCGGAGCATTTGGTCGGAGCAAACGTCCTGCAGTCAAGGCAATGATTGGTAGTAAAATACCCAAGCTTAAAAACACAACTACAATTAGGTAATTATTGGTATACTGATTCAAAAACTGATCCATGCAACCCCCTCCAATACGTTAAAAAAAATCCCCCATTAAACAAAAACTTTCTAAATAGATAGAATAGATTGATTAATTATTGTAACCGTATTCATTATATCAACTATCAATAATCGTGTCGATATCTTGAACTTTTTTATTCAATCTATGATTTCCAACTATTGGCTATCACTTCGACAGCCATGCGATTAAACCCTCCTAAAAAATAATTTGTTTGATTAAAAAAATAATTTCTTAGAGTGGTGCTTCTGCTTACTTCTCCTAGCTTTGAAACAAGATCTTGTGCTCTCTCTCTATGTCTATGAAAAACGCTAGAGAAATATCGTAGGAGAAAAGTATTCACAATATTTAGATATTTAATCAATACGATTGAATTGTTCATTTCGTGCTAACTTCATTTTTTATCGTAACATAATTTACTGAATTTTTGATGTAGTCTGTTAGAAATTCTTACATAAATTTACACAGGAGATTTATTTTGAAATAACTTCTTTTGTCTTTTCTTAGTCTGGATGTTCTGATGTCTTTATTTTGCAATTTTTAGATGGATGAGGGGCTTTAGGTAGATCCTCTAGTGACCTCATTCGCTCTGGGACTACCTCATCAGGGCACTAGGCAGCTTCTCTAGGTACCTCATTCACTTTGGGACTAGCTGATGGGGGCACTGGATGGCTTCGCTAGGTACCTCATCCACTATGAAACTACCTCATCAGGGCACTAGACTGCTCTTCTAGTGACCTCATTTACTTTGAGACTAGCTGATGGGGGTACTGGGGCTTCTCTAGGTACCTCATCCACTATGAAACTACATCATCAGGGCACTAGACTGCTCTTCTAGTGACCTCATTCACTTTGGGACTAGCTGATGGGGGCACTGGATGGCTTCGCTAGGTACCTCATCCACTCCGGAACTACCTCATCAGGGCACTAGGCAGCTCTTCTAGGTTCCTCATTCACTTTGGGACTAGCTGATGGGGGCACTAGACTGCTCTTTTAGGTACCTCATCCACTATGAAACTACCTCATCAGGGCACTAGGCAGCTCATCTAGTGACCTCATTCACTTTGGGACTAGCTGATGGGGGCACTGGATGGCTTCGCTAGGTACCTCATCCACTATGAAACTACCTCATCAGGGCACTAGACTGCTCTTCTAGGTTCCCCATTCACTCCGGAACTACCTCATCAGGACACTAGACAGCCCTTCTAGGTTCCTCATTCACTCCGGAACTACCTCATCAGGGCACTAGACAGCCCTTCTAGGTTCCTCATTCACTCCGGAACTACCTCATCAGGACACTATACCGCTCCTCCAGCCAACGCACCACCTCACCTACTACAAAAAAAAGAACCTAAAGATTTAAAATCTCTAGGTTCTTCCTGATTATTAATATTTATTACTAGTTACATTTAAACGATTGATGGCACGCTTTAAGGAAAGCTCCGCACGTCTAAAATCGACATCGTCTTGTTTCGCCTGTAAGCGTTGTTCTGCACGTTTCCTTGCTTCTTCTGCACGACGAATGTCGATTTGCTCAGAAGTTTCAGCAGTTTGTGCAAGAATCGTCACTTGATCAGGACGAACTTCTAGAAAGCCTCCACTAACAGCGACAAGCTCAGTGTTGGTTCCATTTTTTAAACGGACTGCCCCAATTTGAAGGGGAGCAACCATTGGAATGTGTCCTGGTAAGACCCCTAGCTCACCACTTTGAGCTTTGGCTACAACCATTTCCACGTCAGCTTCATAAACTGGGCCATCAGGAGTAACGACACTTACTTTAACTGTCTTCATTTGGTACCCTCCTATGTCCCTTTATTAAACTTCAACACCCATATTCTTAGCAGCTTCAACTACTTCTTCAATACGACCTACTAGACGGAATGCATCCTCTGGAAGGTGATCGTATTTACCTTCAAGAATTTCTTTGAAGCCTTTAACAGTTTCAGCAACAGGTACATAAGAACCTTTTTGACCAGTGAACTGTTCAGCTACGTGGAAGTTCTGAGATAAGAAGAATTGGACACGACGAGCACGTTGAACGACTAATTTGTCTTCATCTGTTAACTCATCCATACCAAGGATAGCGATAATATCTTGTAATTCTTTGTAACGTTGTAATGTTTGTTGAACATCACGTGCTACAGTGTAGTGCTCCTCACCAACGATTTCAGGTGCTAATGCACGAGAAGTCGATGCTAATGGATCCACCGCTGGATAGATACCCATCTCAGAAAGCTTACGCTCAAGGTTTGTGGTTGCATCTAAGTGAGCGAAAGTTGTTGCTGGTGCTGGGTCAGTATAGTCATCGGCAGGAACGTAAATCGCTTGAATCGATGTTACAGATCCTACGTTAGTTGATGTAATACGTTCTTGTAGCTTACCCATCTCAGAAGATAGAGTTGGTTGGTAACCTACCGCAGATGGCATACGTCCAAGTAGGGCTGATACTTCAGAACCTGCTTGAGTGAAACGGAAAATGTTATCGATGAAGAATAGAACGTCTTGTCCTTGCTCATCACGGAAATATTCAGCCATTGTAAGACCCGTAAGCGCAACACGCATACGTGCTCCAGGTGGCTCGTTCATTTGTCCGAATACCATTGCTGTTTTCTTGATAACGCCAGAATCAGTCATCTCGTGGTAAAGGTCATTTCCTTCACGAGTACGCTCACCAACACCTGCGAATACTGAGATACCGCCGTGCTCTTGTGCGATGTTATTGATTAATTCCTGGATTAAAACTGTTTTACCTACACCGGCACCACCGAAGAGACCGATTTTTCCACCTTTGATATATGGTGCAAGAAGGTCTACTACTTTGATCCCTGTTTCAAGGATTTCAACTTCTGTTGAAAGCTGTTCAAATGTTGGTGCTTCGCGGTGAATTGGATCACGGCGAACTCCACTTGGAATTTCTTCATCTAAGTCAATGTTATCTCCAAGAACGTTGAATACACGTCCAAGAGTTACATCACCTACTGGTACTGAGATGGCTTTTCCTGTATCTACTACTTCCACTCCACGTACAAGGCCATCCGTTGATGACATCGCAACAGTACGTACTGTGTTATCACCAAGGTGAATCGCTACTTCAAGTGTAAGTTGAATATCAACATCACCTGATTTGTAGTCGACCACAAGAGCATTGTATATTTCAGGAAGATGTCCGCTGTCAAACGTTACGTCTACAACAGGACCCATTACTTGGGTAACTCGTCCTTTTGTCATCGTTTTCCCTCCTAGCTTGCATTTAAAAACCTTTTGATTCAATCTATTCTAGAGCTGCAGCTCCACCAACGATTTCAGTAATCTCTTGGGTAATCGCAGCTTGACGAGCACGGTTGTAAGACAATGTAAGTGAATCGATAAGCTCTTTCGCGTTATCAGTCGCACTCTTCATCGCTGTCATACGTGCAGCATGTTCACTTGCTTTTCCATCTAAAAGTGCTCCATAGATGAGACTTTCAGCATATTGAGGAAGAAGCACCTCAAGGATTTCTTCTTGGGATGGTTCAAACTCGTATGAAGTAAGCTTTTTGCCTTCAGATGAAAGATCTGTTAATGGTAAAAGTTTCTTCTCTGTTACTTCGTGTTGAATCGCACTCACGAAATGGTTGTAATAGAGATAAAGCTCATCAAATAATCCATCTGCAAACATACTTACTGCGTTACTTGCGATATCTTTAATTTCTGTAAATGCAGGCTGATCTGCTAAGCCTGTAATTTGAGAAACAACGGGAATTCCACGTTTGTTAAAGAAATCACGACCTACTCGGCCAATCGCAATGACTGCATATTCATTCTTATTTGTATGACGTGATTGGATGGTGTTGTATACAGCACGAAGAACGTTACTGTTATACGCTCCAGCTAATCCACGGTCAGACGTAATAACTAAATATCCAGTTTTCTTGATTGGTCTTTTTAATAGCATTGGATGTGTGACATCTGTGCTACCAGTTGCTACGCTTGCTACTACCTCTTGAATTTTCTCCATATAAGGAACGAATGCTTTTGCATTTTGTTCAGCACGGTTTAATTTCGACGCTGAAACCATTTGCATCGCCTTCGTAATTTGGCTGGTTTTCTTCGTAGAGGTTATTCTCGATTTTATATCTCTTAATGATGCCAAAGGTTCTCACCACCTTTTTGTCAAAAGATCTGTATTTGAGAGCGACGTAACATCAGTCGTCGCTCTTTAATTTTGACTGATTTCGTATATATTGTTGTTTTAAATGCCGCAGCCTGAATACACTCCGCGTCCTGCGGGGTGACTGGTGAGCCTCCTCGTCGCATTGCTCCTGTGGGGTCTCACTTTGGCCACGTATCCCGCGGGAGTCTCCGTGTATTCAGACTGCTGTTATTAGACAACACACTTTGAGAAAACAGCCTTTAACTTTTATATAAATACGTACGTTTTACTATTATTCAGATACAGCAAATGTTTTCTTGAAGTCAGCGATTGCTGATTCGAACGCACCTTCTTCTGGAAGTTTTCCAGTTGTACGGATGTGATCTAGTACTTCTTTGCGGTTGTGCTCTAAGAATGTTAGGTAACCTTCTTCGAAACGGCCGATGTCTTCCAATGGAATATCATCTAGGAATCCACGAGTTAACGCGAAAAGAATAGCTACTTGCTTTTCAACAGCAAGTGGCTTGTTTAAGCCTTGCTTAAGAACTTCAACTGTACGAGCACCACGGTTTAACTTCGCTTGAGTTGCTTTGTCAAGGTCAGAACCGAATTGAGAGAATGCCTCAAGCTCACGGTATGAAGCTAAGTCAAGACGTAATGTTCCAGATACCTTCTTCATTGCATTGATTTGAGCTGATCCACCTACACGAGATACTGAAAGACCTGCGTTAACCGCTGGACGTACCCCTGAGAAGAATAAGTCAGATTGCAAGAAGATTTGTCCATCTGTAATCGAAATTACGTTTGTTGGAATATAAGCAGATACGTCACCTGCTTGAGTTTCAATAAATGGTAATGCTGTTAATGAACCAGCACCTTTTGCATCACTTAACTTAGCAGCACGCTCTAGTAAGCGTGAATGTAAGTAGAATACATCCCCTGGATATGCTTCACGACCTGGAGGACGACGAAGTAATAGAGAAAGCTCACGGTATGCAGCAGCTTGCTTTGTTAAGTCATCATAGATAACTAATACGTGCTTGCCATTGTACATGAACTCTTCACCCATTGTAACACCCGCATATGGTGCAAGGTATTGTAATGGAGCTGGTTGAGATGCAGAAGCAGTTACAACAATTGTGTAATCTAATGCACCATTTTTACGAAGAGTTTCTACAACTCCACGAACCGTAGATTCTTTTTGTCCGATTGCAACGTAGATACAAATCATATCCTCATTCTTTTGGTTAAGGATTGTATCGATTGCTACAGATGTTTTACCAGTTTGACGGTCACCGATGATTAACTCACGTTGACCACGTCCGATTGGAATTAACGCATCGATCGCTTTAATCCCTGTTTGTAATGGCTCATGTACAGATTTACGATCCATTACACCAGGAGCTGGGCTCTCGATTGGACGAGTACTTGATGTTTCAATTGGACCTAAGCCGTCAACAGGCTGTCCTAATGGGTTAACTACACGTCCGATTAACGCTTCCCCTACTGGAACTTCCATAATACGTCCAGTACGACGAACCTCGTCTCCTTCACGAATTTCTGTGAAAGGTCCAAGGATAACGATACCAACGTTACTTTCCTCAAGGTTCTGAGCCATACCCATGACACCATTTGAGAATTCTAAAAGTTCTCCGGCCATGACGTTGTCAAGACCATGAGCACGTGCGATACCGTCACCAACACTAATAACTGTACCAACGTCGCTCACTTTAACTTCTGATTGATAGTTTTCTATTTGCTTTTTTATCAGCGCACTAATTTCTTCAGCATTGATGCTCATGAAAGTTCACCCCTATCTACAATCTTTTCGTCATTAGATCACGCTCTAAGCGCTCTAACTTTCCATTCACACTACCATCATATATACGATTACCGATGCGGATTTTCACGCCACCGATAAGGCTTTTGTCTACAATGTTTTCGATACGTAAAGCGGCCTTGCCAATGTTTTTAGCAAACATCGCTGAGATTCCAGCTTTTTCAGTATCTGTTAATGGACGTACTGAGTAGACCTTTGCTTCAGCCACGCCACGCTCTTCATTTGCTTGCTCAATGAATTGATCAACGACTTCAGTAATCACTGTTGTACGGTGACGATCCACAAGTAAGAATAATGTATTTAATACTGTGTTTGAAGCAGAAGCAAATGCTTCCTTCAATGCAGCTTTCTTTGTATCAGCTTGAATCTTTGGGCTTGTTAAAAACACCATTAATTCTTTGTTTGTTGTAAATACTTGCTTTACAACTCGAAGTTCAGCTTCAATTTGATCAAGAGTTTGTTGTTCTTTTGCTAATTGAAAAAGAGCTAACGCATATCGCTTTGCCACGACCCCATTGCTCATCGCTCTTCTCCTACCTCTTGAATATATTCATTGATAAGCTTCTCTTGATCCTTCTCACTTAGTTCTTTCTCAATTACCTTCGAAGCGATTAATACAGATAAAGAAGCAACCTGTTCGCGTAATGCAGTAACGGCTTTTTCTCTCTCTTGAATAATCTCTTTACGAGCAGATTCCTTGAAGCGGTCTGACTCTTCTTTTGCAGCTTGCAGCATTGCAGCTTTTTGCTCTTCTGCAATTTTCTTTGCACTGTCGATTAACTCCTGTGCTTCACCACGAGCTTCTTTTAATAATTGCTGTTGTTGGTCAATTAACTGCTTTGCTTCCTGATGACTTCTTTCAGCAGAGTTTATTTCCCCAGCAATATGTTCTTCACGCTGTTTCATCATTGCTATTACTTTATCAAGGGCAAACTTTCTTAATAAGAAAAGTAGTAATGAGAAGACAGCTAACTGAACGATAATATCACCTAAGTTAACATTACTTAAAATCCCTGCTCCAGCTCCAAGGGCAAATAAATTAACGTCATATAACAAAGCGCTCACTCCTTTCAACAAAATACATGAACAAGTGTATAAATAAGACATATAAACATAGATAAATAACGACGTACTTACCTATTGAAATTTTTTAAATCAATAGTTATAGAAAGTAATAGTTCAGGTAAAACAATGGCGAAGGTTCTCAATTGAGACGACTTCGCCACTTGAACCCGTTTATTTCGTTCTATCCCTTATGAACAAGTATAATACCTGTAAGATTAGACTCTAACTAAAATTAGTTTTGACCCATAACCATGAATGCTACTACTACTGCGATGATAGGAATCGCCTCAACTAGTGCAACCCCGATGAACATTGTTGTTTGAAGTGGACCTTTAAGCTCAGGTTGACGAGCAATCCCCTCAACTGTACGACTTACGATCATTCCGTTACCAAAACCTGCACCTAGTGCTGCTAAACCAATTGCAATTGCTGCTGCTAATGCACCCATTATAAAATTCCTCCTTAAGATTATCTTTAAGATATTGTTTAAATTTTATTATTAATGGTCGTGACTCACTTTGTGCGCCATATAAACCATCGTTAACATAGTGAAAATAAATGCTTGAATTGAACCAACGAAAATACTAAATGCTTGCCAAATCATCATTGGGATGACGGAAGCTAGAGTTCCTAGGATTCCAGAAAGAATTCCAGTTTCATATCCGTTAACAGCTAGTCCTGCTAACAAGCCAAGTAAAATCTCCCCTGCGAAGATGTTACCGTAAAGACGAAGACCTAATGTTAGAGTGTTTGAGAATTCCTCAATCACCTTCAATGGGAATAAAAAGCTCATTGGTTTAAAGAAACCTTTCGCATATTCCTTTGGTCCGTGAAGCTTAACACCGTAATAGTGGGATAATGCTACAACCATCGCGGCTAATGTTAGTGTGATAACTGGATCGGCTGTAGGTGATTTCCACCATAAGCTATGTTCCTCACCAACGATAATGGCAAATGGTAATCCTAGCATGTTTGAGACGAACACATACAATAGAAGTGTGATCCCAAGTGGTAGGAAAAGACTACCAGTTTTCCAATCCATTGTACTTCCAATGATATTCTTAACGAAGTCTATAATCCATTCCATTACGTTTTGGCCAGCTGTAGGCTTCAACGAAATGTTTCGAGTTAATAGAACTGCAATTAAAAACACTATGGTAGCAGCAATAATTGTCATAAGAATATTAGACGCATTAAACGTAAGGCCTAACCATTCAAACGTAGGAGCATGATGTTCCAACTATATCACCTCTCTTCCCCGTTATACATTTGTTTGTTGTTTGGATTGAATCATAAAATCTATAAAAATGACGATATAGGATGTCATTAATCCCAGTATTACAAAGTAAACATTGACATGTTCAGGGTATCTCAGAGAAATGAAGACAGCTAGTCCAGCCGCAGCCATCCTTGAAACAGTTCCTAACGAATACATCTTGCCGCCGTTCACAACGGTATCTCCAAACTTGTTCACTTTTCGATACAGAAGCAAGTGATTATAGAAGCTTGTAATGGTTCCCACAATCAAACCCATGAATGCTGTATCATATGTAGTAAATCCCCAGCCTAAAAGAAACACAGCGATTAAATAGAACAAGTATTTCCTATGTCGTTTTATCATCGTTCCATTATCTTGTTGCTGCATGGCTTAATCTCCTGAGTTGTTGAATTTTTGGACAGAGTGGATTGTTGCGTATACACCAGCTGCTAGTCCCAACAGAAGGCCGATAATTAAGAAAAGTGGTTCGGTATCAATTTCCCGGTCTAACCATCTTCCAAGGAAAATTCCGACTAAGATTGAACCTACTAATTGTGATGTAATGGCAGACATTAATGCCATCGCTCGAAAGGGATGTTTCGCTTTAGGACGCATAAATCATGCCTCCTTTTTCAAGTAGAAAACGAAGTTTCAAAAATGTCACTAAATAGCCAGATATAACACTTGAAAACCTTATCATCATACCCTTTGTAAGCATACAATAGGCACCATTTAATGTCAATGTGTTTACTGTTAAAAAAATCACAAATCAATTATAACATTTGAACCCCAAATTGAATATCCATAACCCTATTAAATCAACGTTTTGGTTTCTACTATATATATATTAAAAAAGCTTTTGATAGCGTTTTCCTATTGGTCGTGTTCACAAAATGTTCACAATTAACCGCCCCACGAGAGACAAATGTCACAGAAGGGCGGTTTTTGTTCACAAATTAGGACTTAATTTGCCCCAATATCGTCAATTAATATGTCAGATTCGATCGTGTCCTCTTTCCCCGCTTTTTTCGCAAAGACAATCGCCTTATACACGCCATGCAGGCCTAATTCTTCGATTGAGATCTCCTTCTCAATTAAACCTCTTGGCACATCGCGCTTCCAATCCAAGAAGGTAATAAATCGTAACGAGTCAGGATCGTAAAGGGCAATCCCATATTCCTCTGCTCCTCTTGGCAGATACAATTGGTATTGATAGTGTGTCCTGTCTTCTTTTGCCCCAAATTGAAAGGCCATGACGCGAGGATAATCTGGTTCCTCGATCACAATCATGTACGGGATATGTGTCTTCTTTTTTCCATCGTCTAAAAAAAGATGCCCGCTATGAAGTCCAGCCCCAATCACAGTTGGTGTGATATCCACCGATAGGGTAATCTTTCTTTTTTCGTTTGGCTTCAGCTTGAACGGAGTCGGGAGCTTCCATTGGAATCCTTCTATGTGCTCAGGAAATTCAAAGGAGTAATGCTTCTCCTGATCCGATTGATTATCGACCGTGATTGTGAGCTTCTTCTTTGTACGATGATGTTTTTGCTCAAACAATCCAAACGTCAATGTACTTGGATACACCAATGTTTCTGCATTCATCGCTTCAATCACTTGGATTCTTCCAGCCCCTTGTTCATAGGACTTATAGAGATCGCCTTTTTCATCCTTTAGTAGCTTGGCCGTATTCATTAACGATGCTTTTATTTGCTCAGGTGTCCAATCAGGGTGAGCCTGCTTGATTAATGCACATGCACCAGCAACATGGGGAGCTGCCATACTTGTCCCCTGTAACTCGGTGTAGCCATTTGGAATCGTACTATTGATTCCAACTCCAGGAGCCACTACGTCGGGCTTGATTTCCCATGTATTTGTGACAGGACCTCTCGAGCTAAATGATGCAATGGTATCCATTACGTCATTGTAAGTCGTTTTGATCATGGTGTTCTTCTTTTTCAACTGCTTTTTCAGCCAGTCGCCATCTTCTTTAGTGAGTGAAGCAACCGGGATTTCAGGCTGAACATCCAGTGCACCTGCAAACTCGCCTTTTACATTATTATAAATCAGGACTCCCTTTGCCCCTGCGGCTTCGGCATTCAGTGCTTTTTCGGAAAATGTAATCGTACCTCGTTCGATCAGAACAATTTTATCTTTAACATTTTGTTTGAAGTCACTCTTATTTCCTTTGCCAGCCACCACTAATTCGTGTTGCTTATCGAGTAACCATGGTTTGGATCCCTGCATTTCGGTAATTGGGATTTCCTTGTCCTCCATTCCTATCGTGATCGATGGAATTTTTAACGGAGGGGTAGAAGCTCCAACGGATATAGCTTTCGTCGATGTTCCTGGAGAACCGACTGTCCACACGTCAGGGCCTGAGTTCCCACTTGAAGTAACCGCAACGATGCCTTTTTCAGTTGCCTTATTCAGGGCTAAACTGGTTGGCCAGTCTGGACCATTGACATTGTTTCCTAGCGATAGGTTAATAATATCGACCTTATCTGCAATCGCTTTGTCAATCGCTGCAATCACTTGATCAGAGGTACCGATTCCGCCTGGACCAAGCGCACGGTAGGCAATCACCTCGGCTTCTGGTGCCACGCCCTTCACCTTGCCATTGGCGGCGATAATCCCAGCGACATGTGTACCATGTAGCGTTTGATCATGCGCAGAGCCTTTTGTCTCCATCGGATCATTATCCCCATCGACAATATCAAAGCCGCCATGATAATTATCGTGCAGGTCTGGGTGCGTATAATCGATGCCTGTATCAATGACACCAACCTTGATCCCTTTGCCAGTAAGACGATTGTCCTCCTCGTCAAAATAGCCCCTAATTGCGTCGCCACCGATAAATGGGACACTTTGATCGAGTGACACCTTATATGTAGCGACTGGAGAGCTGTGGAGGATGCCCTGCTCTTCTTTTAGCTTCAGAAGGTCGCCCCTCTTTCCTTTGACTGAGAAGCCATGAAAAACATACTTGTATTCTTGTGTAATAGTTAAGGAAGGATTGTCCTTAATGATTGTTTCAATTCGATCTCGATTACTCTCCTCCGTCACAATGACTGACGTGATGATTTCATCCATTGATTCTGTAGGTAATTCAGGACGGTTTGGAAATACCGGGGTATCTGCATGAGCAGGTAGATGTGTGCTTGTTATAAGTAGAATCATGCTTAGTGCGATGAATAGTGTCTGTCTCAACAAATCGCCTCCCTTGATGTGTAGTCTGTCTCGAAAGCTTGAAAATATGAGGGGGAGATTTGATGAAAGGTACTTATTGGATGTAGCATATAAATGCATTCAACCAAATCAGAGTCGATTCCGCCGAAACAGAGCGATTATCCGACGAAAGAAGAGTATGATTCAACGAACGACCATGCCGTTCTGATAAAAGCAAATTCATTCAACGAACTCAAGGTGGAATCCAACGAAACAGAGCGATAATCCGACGAAAGTGGAGTCGAATTCAACGAAAGGCTCTTGCTGGATGTAGCATATCAATTCATTCAACGGAATCGAAGTGGAATTCAACGAAATCGAAGTGGAATCCAACGAAACAAGGCGATAATCCGACGAAAGTGGAGTCGAATTCAACGAAAGGCTCTTTCTGGATGTAGCATATCAATTCATTCAACGAAATCGAAGTGGAATCCGCCGAAACAGAGCGATAATCCAACGAAAGAAGAGTATGATTCAACGAAAGGCTGGGCCTTTCTGGAGAATATCAATTCATTCAACGAACTCAAGGTGAAAACCAACGAAACAGAGCGATAATCCGACGAAAGTGGAGTCGAATTCAACGAAAGGCTCTTTCTGGATGTAGCATATCAATTCATTCAACGAAATCGAAGTGGAATCCGCCGAAACAGAGCGATTATCCGACGAACAAGCCAATGAATCCCACGAAAATCACATTTAATTCAACGGAATCCCCTTCCCTGCATCCTCACATAAATAAAGAAGATAACCCACAGGTTATCTTCTCCAATCCAAGATTATTTTGTTCCAAACAAACGGTCTCCAGCGTCACCAAGTCCTGGCACGATGTAACCATGGTCATTTAACTTTTCATCTAATGCCGCGATAAAGATGTCCACGTCCGGATGCTCTTGCTTTACCACTTCTACTCCTTCAGGGGCAGCAATTAAGCACATGAATTTAATGTTTTTTGCGCCACGCTTTTTGAGAGAGTTGATGGCCTCAACTGCGGATCCACCTGTTGCAAGCATTGGGTCAACTACGATGAAATCACGCTCTTCTACATCAGAAGGTAACTTCACATAATATTCAACAGGCTGAAGTGTTTCTGGGTCACGATATAATCCAACGTGTCCAACCTTTGCCGCTGGGATTAATTTCAAAATACCATCAACCATTCCTAGACCAGCACGAAGAATTGGGATGATTCCGATCTTCTTCCCTGATAGTACTTTAGATTTTGCTTTCACTACAGGTGTTTCAATTTCTACTTCTTCAAGTGGTAGATCGCGAGTAATTTCAAACGCCATTAAGCTAGCTACTTCATCTACTAATTCTCTGAATTCCTTCGTTCCTGTTGATTTTTCTCTTATGTATGTAAGCTTATGCTGAATTAGTGGGTGATCAAATACGTATACTTTGCCCATTGAGACATCTCTCCTTTTTTATTCACTTCAATAGATTTTACAGAAGTAAAGAGGCTTATTCAAGAGAAAGTCGTGGATATTTGTGTGTTTTTGTTAACAATTGTCGATTTTTCATGAAAAAATAAAGGTTATTTGCGTGTAATGCCGCAGCCTGAATACACTCCGCGTCCGGCGGGGTGTCGAGCCTCCTCGTCGCTTTCGCTCCTGTGGGGTCTCACTCTGGCCACGCATCCCGCAGGAGTCTACGTGTATTCAGTCTGCTAGATAGCTTCTTCAATTGTGAAAAACCAGCATATATAAAAAAGCTAGACTCCAAATCGGATGTCTAGCTCTCTTTTTTTAAAGTTCTTTATATAAAACAAATTTCGCCGTAAGTGCTTCAACACGTGCTGCTGCTTCTTTTAAGCTTGCTTCGCTTTCGTGATTCTTTAGAGTGAATGCGATGATTGATGCAATCTCATCCATGTCCTCTAGTGCGAATCCACGAGATGTGACAGCCGCTGTTCCGATACGGATTCCGCTTGTTACAAATGGGCTTTCAGTATCGAATGGAATTGTGTTTTTATTCACTGTGATGCCAACTTCATCAAGAACATGCTCAGCTACTTTTCCTGTTAAGCCAATTGCCTTCACATCAACTAGTAATAGGTGGTTATCTGTTCCGTCAGACACTAGCTTTAAGCCTTCTTTTTTCAGACCTGCAGCAAGACGCTTTGCATTAGCAATAATATTTCCTGCATATACCTTGAAATCGTCCTGAAGAGCTTCACCAAATGCCACAGCTTTAGCAGCAATGACATGCATTAATGGTCCACCTTGAATGCCAGGGAAAATGGACTTATCAATTTTACGACCGAATTCTTCTTTGCATAAAATCATTCCACCACGTGGTCCACGTAATGTTTTATGAGTGGTCGTTGTAACGAAATCAGCGTATGGTACTGGGTTTGGATGAAGACCTGCAGCAACAAGTCCTGCAATATGAGCCATATCAACCATTAAATATGCGCCAACTTCATCTGCAATTTCACGGAATCGTTTGAAGTCGATTTCGCGTGGATATGCACTAGCACCTGCTACGATTAACTTTGGTTTATGTGTACGAGCTTTTTCAAGAACGTCATCGTAATTAATTGTATGTGTCTCTTCGTCAACCCCGTACTCCACGAAATTATATTGAATTCCACTAAAGTTTACTGGGCTACCGTGAGTTAAATGTCCACCGTGTGATAGATTCATCCCTAACACTGTATCGCCTTGCTCTAAGATGGTGAAATAAACGGCCATGTTTGCTTGTGCACCTGAATGTGGTTGAACATTCACGTATTCTGCTCCGAAGATTTCCTTTGCACGGTCACGAGCAATATCTTCAACTACGTCAACATGCTCACAGCCACCATAATAACGACGACCTGGGTAACCTTCAGCATATTTGTTCGTTAAAACTGAACCTTGAGCTTCCATTACTGCTTCACTTACGAAGTTCTCAGAAGCAATAAGCTCGATTTTCGTTCTTTGTCTCTTTAACTCATCTTGAATTGATCCAAACACTGCTGGATCTTGTTGCGATAAATGTTTCATTGGAATCCCCCTTCACATGTCAAGACTCTAGTATTTTTATAAAAATCAAATCCTCCCTCATTTTATCACTTTCAATTTCGAAGAGAAAGGTATAATTTTTGAAATCCGAAAAATAGTGACTATAGTTATGTTTATTATTCGGTTTTTTCCCAATTCCAGTAATCAAATTCGCCAACCTGTACTCCTCGGAACGTTTCTTCCTCTTTTAGCTTTAATAGTTCCTTCACTGGGCCAGTCACAACTGCACCATATACTTGGAAACCATTTTCCTTTAAATAGCTATGTCGTTCCTCAAGATAACGTAGTCCTAAAAACTGTTCAATATAGGTTTTACTCTCATTCTTAATTAATTCATCCATGTTTTTGAGCATTATTTTTTCAATGTCAGCGATGCTGTCTTCCCTAATCATAACCTCTGAAAAGGCATGATATCCCTCAAGAAGCTCCCTGCCTCGAGAAAGACCGAGCGTTTCAACCGACAAATACGAACCACCCGCAAGTCCGTATCCCACATCTTCAATTTCTTTTAACTCCCCACTATACAAAGGCATCCACAATACATCAAGATCGTATTTTCCTAAAATCTTTAATAGTTCCTCCGGATCATAGTATTGATCGGTTGAAAAAGCTAAATCTGCAACCGTCCCCTCATGCACCTTTTCTAAAGGATCCCATACGTCATCCTGATTTTTAAAATAAAGCTTTTCTCCCGTTTTCGGATGTTCGGGTAGATAGAAGTGAAACCATTGGTTCTCTGTTAGCCGATGATATGTTAATTGCTTACTTGAAAAAGCAGTGAATACTCGCTTACTTATGTCCAATGTTGCCACCGGTTCCTTGTCTTTCCCTATCGTTCGATACAGTGGCAGCGAGATATGCTGTGTGAAAAAGGGTGTGATCTCAGGATCAGGATGCGATAAATACTCACTGTACAATCCCCCTTGCGTCCAGTCAATTGCAAGGTTCATATTAAATTTATGCTTTGACCCAATATCTGTTTGGCTATATCCAATCGTTAAGAACAAAGAATAAATGAAATAAAGTCCTCCGATAATCAATAAAACTCTTACAATCCTAGCAGTCAAAAGAAAGCGATACTTCCACAAGATCTTCTTTTCCTTATCCTTCGACCATTCAGTCATTGAACTCTCTCCTTTCACCTGAAAGCTGTTGCAGCCGTTTTCTCGCTCTATGAAGCGTCACCTTGACCTGCGATTCGGTCAATTCCATCGTTTCCTGAATCTCCTGGTAGGAGAAGTCCGCAAATTCTCTCAAATAAATAATCGTACGATAATTTTCTGGCAATATATCAAGCAACTCTTTTAATTCTCTCTCCGTCTCTCGATTCAATGCTTCTTCAAGTGGCAAACCGTATGGACTATGCATTTCTTCCTTTTCAAAAAAAGGTACCCAGTTCCAGCGCTTCCTTTTACGCCATTCATCTAAATAGGTATTCCGTGCCACCTTATAGAGCCAAGGCCTTACTTCCTCATGCTTATAAAAATGGAGTGAAACCGTGGCTCGAAAAAAGGTTTCCTGCACCAATTCCTCTGCCACAGTGGGAGACCCAGATAAACGGAGGAGATAGTAGTATAAGCTTTCTGCATACCTACGATAGATATCATCCAGCTTCTCATTTCGTTGACCGTTATCCACCCTTGACCTCCCTCTCACTTCTGTCATCTATGAATATAACGATTGTTTTACCTAAATGTTACATGTTCAGAGCCTATCTTTTGTATAAAAATGCTGTTTTCGTATAAATCGTCGCTTACAAAGCCCGCAGTTTGAATACACTCCGCGTCCTATGGGGTGTCTGGTGAGCCTCCCATGGGAGTCTACGTGTATTCAGACTGCTAGATATAATTCTATTGATGCAATGTAACAAACTTAAACTAATATACCCATAAAAAAAGTCCTTCATTTCAAAAATGAAGAACTTGTTATTGTTAACATTGATTATTTTCTTTTTCATCCGTATAAACAGCTCGCGCTCCACCAATCAGCTTCGGTCTAGTCTTAGCCATCGTGACATGCGCTTGTCCGATTTGTTTCACTGTACTTCGGATTGGAACGGCGACGTGCTTGAGATGCATACCAATGAAGGTATCGCCAATATCAATGCCAGCGTCAGCTTTGATAAATTCGACGACGACCGGATGTTTGAAATGGTTGTAGGCGTATGTTGCCATCGCTCCACCAGCTGTACGAACGGGAACAACCGTGACCATCTCTAACCCTTTGGCAATAGCCGTTTCTTTTTCAACAATAAGGGCACGGTTAAGATGCTCACAGCATTGGAATGCAAGACCTACTCCAGACTCTTGTTGAAAAGCTAGAAGCTCGTCAAACATCATTTGTGCCACATCAAGTGTACCAGCGGTTCCGATTTTTTCACCAATGACCTCACTTGTGCTGCACCCGATGACCAGAACCTCATGACTAGTTAATGTCGTTTGTTTTTTCAAATCAGACAGGACCGTCTTTAGCTGTCCTCTCCACTCATTTACTTCTGCTGACATCCTTATCACCTGCCTATTGATTCTGATCCTCGTACTCTTTAATTTTATTGATGCGGGTTGCATGTCTTCCGCCTTGGAATTCAGTTGTTAGCCATACTCTTGCAATTTCACGCGCCAGTCCAGGACCGATGACTCTCTCACCCATCGTTAGTATGTTTGTATCGTTATGCTCGCGCGTTGCCTGAGCACTAAATGTATCATGAACAAGGGCACAGCGAATCCCTCTTACTTTGTTTGCTGCAATACTCATCCCGATGCCTGTTCCGCAAATTAGGATGCCACGATCATACTCGCCTGCTGCCACTTTCTCAGCTACTGGCACAGCATAATCTGGGTAATCAACCGAAGAACTGCACTCACAGCCAAAATCATCAAATTCAATACCCATTTCAGTCATTAAGCTTTTAATTTCTTCTCTTATATTTAATCCACCATGATCTGAAGCAATAGCCACTTTCATCAAAGAAGACCCCCGTTACAAATGATATGTTTACCGTTATCATACCACTTTTTTCACTTGTATGATACGCAGGAAGTCCTTCATGAAGAAATTTATAATCTAAATTGTTCGATCGTTTTCTTAAGTTCTTGTGCTTGGTGGGTAAATTCCTTTGACAACGTGTATATGTGTTCAATTACTTGCACTTGTTCCTCAGTGGAGGCTGCCATTTCCTCTGTTCCAGCCGAGGTTTCTTCAGCAATTGCTGCTACCTCTTGAGATTGAATCGCCGTTTGTTTAATACTGTCCATTTGATGGTCAACTAATTCAGTGATTTGCTTAACTGAATTTGCCACTTCGTGAACAGAGTCTGTCATCGTTTTAATCGCAGCATTTGTGATTTCTCCATTTTTCGCTTCACTATTACCTACTTCTACTTGTTCAGTAATCTGGACCACAACATTGCTGACTTCTGTTTGAATTTCTTCAATTAATGTAGAAATATCCTGTACAGCTTGCGAGCTACCGTCTGCTAATTTACGAACTTCATCAGCAACAACGGCGAAGCCTTTTCCATGTTCACCAGCACGAGCAGCTTCGATTGCCGCATTCAATGCAAGTAAATTGGTTTGCTGAGCGATATCACCAACAAGCGTGATGATGTCATTCACCCTTTGTGCATTCTCATCTAATCGCTTAACAGCTTGGAGGGACACATGACTGCTGTCCACCTGCTTCGTCAATCCTGTAATAAGCGAATCAATGGCACCCTGACTTTCCTTGAGCGACTCAACCATCGCCACAGAGCGGTCCGCGGAGAAATTCGCCTTGTTTTGCACCTCTTCAGCAAGCTTGATCACATGATCGACCGACTCCGCCGTTTCTTGAACAGCGACCGCCGATTGGTCAGCTCCCTTTGAGATACTCTCTATCGTTTGCGAAATAAGCTCTGCCTGATTTGTTGCGTTCTTTGAGGCATCATTCATTTCAGCCACTTTACTCGTTGTTTGTGTTACATTCTCTTCAATATTTGTCACGATCAAACGTAGGCTTGCAAGCATTTGATTAAATGCAACCGCCAATGATCGAACCTCATCCTTTGATTTTGGTAAAATAACATCCTCACCAATATCACCATCTGCCGCTTTTTTCACAGCTGCCTCAAGTCTCTGTAATGGCTTAGTCACGACTCCAGCAGCAAAAAACGCTAATACACCTGACCAAAAAATCCCCGCCACAATCGTTGCAATCGCAAAGGTTGTTTCTGAGACGAAATCCTTCGCAAACTCACTAATCACATACAGAAAAAAAGCACTCGTTGAATATGTAACTATAGCTAAAACAGTTACTAGTAAAACTAATTTCCATCGTAAACCAATGTTTCCCCTTACTTTCTTCAAAGACGTTCTCCCCTAACTATGACATATCACGTTCTAGCTTAACCTTGAGCTTGTCTATTAAATCTGTTAACTCGTGATATGTTTCTTTATATATTTCAAGAGAGCCTCCGAATGGGTCAATCACATCTCCAATTTGTTTTTCCCCAGCATACTCTGTAAGCGTAAACACCTTATGAGAGGCAGCAGGGAAATTGTTTAGAACAAGCTGCTTATGTCCAGCTGTCATCGTTAATACAAGTGATGCCCAATTCATCAACTCTTCTGATAAAGACTGTGATTGATGATGAATCGCAATCCCCTTTTCTGCTAGTACTTGAACCGTATTCAGGGACGCCATACTATAGTTATCGGCATAAACCCCCGCAGATTTAACATTTACCCCTGGTATGTTTTTACTTCTGAAAATCGCCTCCGCCATCGGACTGCGACACGTATTCCCTGTACACACAAACAATAAATTCATTTTATCTCCTCCAACAAACGTCTATATAGAATATATTATTTTATTATAAAACAAATTTTAGATACATTGAGATGAAAAAAAGTGACCTCTCCATTGGACCACTAGAAGGAATTGGTTTTTGTTTCCAGAAATTGTAGGTTATGATACACTTTGGCTAACATCACTTTTAAGGAGGATATGTTGAATGAATAAGTTTGGAACTTTATCCATTCTGACGGCTTTGGTATGTGTTTTAGTGTTTTTTATTTTACGAGGGCCAAACGCGGATCTTTTATTATGTGTTGGAATTCTAGGTTCACTTTCTATTCTTGGTGTCATTTTTGCAATTGTTTCAAAGAGATGGGTTGCAGGAATCATTGGAGTTTTATTAAACGGAACGGTTCTTGTCTTTGTTTTCTTTTTATTTTTAGCTTGGGGGATTGCTGGTTAATTCATCAGTTTCCAAGCTGGAATTAATGAATGGAACTTAAAGAAATAACTCATCGCTATATGTATCACCGTGTAGATCGCAAGTGTCAGCAGATATGTCAGAAACCATTGAGGTACAGCCACATTCAGAAATAAGTACAGCAAAATCATCCCTACTGGGAATGGTACGAATATGATTAACCACATCGGACTTCCAACCGCTTCTGTCAAAGCACCTAGTGCAACAACAGAAAAGCCGATAACGAGCGCTTGCCATAGAGACAATCCATTTTTCAATATTAGACTACCCAGAAAATAAGAAAATCCAGTCAAACATACTGCTAGAATAAAATTAAGAAGATAATTCACTCTCATCCACATCCTTTATCTAGTTCTTTGTATACAATCCCCCTCCAATATTTTAACATTCATTTCCTCTTCACTTTGTTCATTTTTCGTAAAATTTTAAACATTTCACATGAAAAACGAGTATAAAACCTTAGCGATTTTATACTCGTTTGCTTTTACGTTATTTTTTTAAAATGCAAAAATAAGCTTAATGCCAAATGCAAATAAAATACTACCACCTAACGCTTCGCTATACGATCCAAACCAGCCTTGTACACGTTTTCCAAGCAGCAATCCAGCCCATGTTAAAAACATACTCACAATTCCAAACATCAGAATCGTCACAAAGGTTCGCGCCCCATAAATCCCTAAGCTAAGCCCCACGGAAAAGCTGTCCAAACTCACACCCAACGCAAAGATATACAGACCTGCCCCGTGTGGAGTAAGCACCTTTGAATCCCCGTCTTTAAACGAAGAGACAATCATTTGTATTCCAAGGATAAGCAGCAAGATTCCGCCTAGGTATGTCGCAATGGTCCCTAACTGGTCTGATAAAAATCGACCAATCACCATTCCTAGCAGTGGCATCCAAATGTGAAACACACCTATGATAATTCCTATGTAAAAAATCTGTTTCAGTCTAAGCCGCATTAATCCCATGCCAAGCCCAACTGAAAAAGCGTCCATTCCAAGGGCAAATGCCATGATAAATAATGTGATGATTTCACCTAAATACGCTTCGATGTTCATTTTCTACCTCCTCGGACTTGCCTATTTCAACATATGCACAAGCCCTCGGATTTAGAAGAATGAATGTGGAAGAAATTTGTGTGAGGAACATTGAATCGAGTAGATTTGCAGATTAGGTTGGGAATATTCGGACGGGTCCCTTCCCAATTTCGTTGAATTACTTAATATGCTTCAACCAGGAAGGACTCTTCCGTTGAATCATATTCATCTTTCGTTGGATTATCGCCATGATTCGTTGGATTCCTCTCCATTTTCGTTGAATTACTTAATATGCTTTATCCAGGAAGGGCTCTTCCGTTGAATCATACTCATCTTTCGTCGGATTATCGCCCCGGGTCGTTGGATTCCTCCCCATTTTCGTTGAATTACTTAATATGCTTTATCCAGGAAGGCTCTTCCGTTGAATCATACTCATCTTTCGTCTGATTATCGCCCCGGGTCGTTGGATTCCTCCCCATTTTCGTTGAATTACTTAATATGCTTTATCCATGAAGGACTCTTCCGTTGAATCATGCTTCTCTTTCGTCGGATTAGCGTTCTGGTTCGTTGGATTCCTCCCCATTTTCGTTGAATTACTTAATATGCTTCTACCAGGAAGGACTCTTCCGTTGAATCATACTCATCTTTCGTTGGATTATCGCCATGATTCGTTGGATTCCTCTCCATTTTCGTTGAATTAATTGATATGCTCATGCCAGGAAGGCTCTTCCGTTGAATCATACTCATCTTTCGTCGGATTATCGCCCCGGGTCGTTGGATTCCTCCCTATTTTCGTTGAATTACTTAATATGCTTTATCCAGGAAGGACCCTTCCGTTGAATCATACTCATCTTTCGTCGGATTATCGCCCTGGTTCGTTGGATTCCTCCCCATTTTCGTTGAATTACTTAATATGCTTTATCCAGGAAGGCTCTTCCGTTGAATCATGCTTCTCTTTCGTCGGATTAGCGCCATGATTCGTTGGATTCCTCTCCATTTTCGTTGAATTAATTAATATGCTCGTGCCAGGAAGGCTCTTCCGTTGAATCATGCTTCTCTTTCGTCGGATTAGCGTTCTGGTTCGTTGGATTCCTCCCTATTTTCGTTGAATTAATTAATATGCTTCAGCCAGGAAGGCTCTTCCGTTGAATCATGCTTCTCTTTCGTCGGATTATCGCCCCGGTCCGTTGGATTCCTCCCCATTTTCGTTGAATTAATTAATATGCTTCACCCAGGAAGGCTCTTCCGTTGAATCATACTCATCTTTCGTCGGATTATCGCCCCGGTCCGTTGGATTCCCCCCTATTTTCGTTGAATTACTCAATATGCTTTATCCATCAAGCCACTCACATCGAACTCTTCCTCAACATTCCAAACAGTATTCATAATATCGTCACTTTTAAATAAAGGAAATACACTAAACCTTCTTGAATAATAACCAAGAAAAGGAGTGAAATAATGATTATTAAAGAACGCAGCTTTCCATTAGAGATCGAGTGTCTGGAGGCACTTTTGAAACGAATCGACATTAGACATGTGAAGAGAAAAGAAATCACTGATCAGCTTGCAAAATATGTTTCAGGTTATAAAGGCGAACAATCTTTAGACTATTATCTTGCTTTGCTGCCAGAAGACTACCTCATTATTCATCACCTTCGTTTGAAGTTTAAAGAATACTACTTTCAGATTGACACGCTTATTCTTACACCTTTTTTCTTTATCATTGCCGAGGTAAAAAACCTTTCCGGGAAACTACATTTTGATCATATCCATCATCAATTAATTCGTACCGCTAATCAAAATGAAGAGATCTTTCAGGATCCACTATTGCAAGCTAAACGCCAAAGACACCAACTGGTTGAGTGGCTCAAGCAATATAATATAAAAAAACAAATTCCCATTGAACCAATCGTCGTGATCACCCACCAATCCGCCCATATCCACGCAGACCCTTCCGTTGCCAAAAACATCATTAAAAACACCTATCTCATTGAAAAAGTGAAAGATTTGCAATCCACTTTTAAAGAACCTATATTCACAAAAAAGGAACTACAACACATAGCAAAACTGCTGGTCAAACATCATTCTCCAAAAGAACTCAATTTACTAGAATCATATCATTTATTAGAGTCCGAGCTTTTGACAGGTGTTCATTGTCCACAATGCAATAAAATTCCGATGGAACATCATCGTGGGAATTGGACCTGTCTACACTGTGGCTATCAATCTAAAGAAGCACATTTGGGAACCATCCGCGAGCTTTTACTTTTAACAAATCAAAAGACATTAACTAATCAACAATTACGCAAAATGTTAAATCTTACTTCTGCCTCCATTTCAAGAAACTATCTCAAATCCATGTCCTTGACATCTGGCGGTTCAACCAGAAATCGCGTCTACTTTTATGAGCTAACGTAAAAACCCCAAGTCCTCAAAAGAGAACTCAGGGCATCGGTTAATTTTATTCTATAATCACCTGATGACCAGCTGCTTTCAGAAGTCGATTCATAATGGCTTGTCCAATCCCGTCTTCTGGGAAAGCCTCACTATAAATCAGATCAACACCTGCTTCATCAAACTTCCTTAATGTATCATACAGTTGATTTGCGACAGTTTCGAGGTCGCTCAAGCTTCCACAAGTGAGAATGAGATCTGCATCATACTTGTCCTGATTTTCACTCGTCGTCATGACCCCAACTTTTCTCCCGAGCTGCCTTTGGGAAGAAACGAGCTCTTGGATAAATTCGCTGTTTCCTTTCACAATGGAAAGGGGAGCATTCGGTGCGTAGTGTGTATATTTCATCCCCGGTGATTTCGGCGCTTCATCTTCTTTTAATAACGCTTTATCCACATCCACTTGTCCACAAACTTCTTCAAGTTGCTCCTTCGTTACCCCACCTGGACGTAAAATAACTGGGATATCCCCAGTGCAATCCAGAACTGTGGATTCCAACCCAACACCTGTTGGACCACCATCAATGATTCCAGCGATTTTTCCATTCAGATCATGTTGAACATGCCTTGCTAGGGTCGGACTTGGTTTCCCAGATGTATTCGCACTTGGCGCAGCAATTGGCAGACCACTTTTCTTGATCAACGCTAGAGCAATCGGATGGTCTGGCATCCTCACTGCCACTGTTGATAACTCTGCAGTCACTTTATTCGACAAGGTTTGTCCGTGATTTTTTTTATCCAAAATTAGTGTTAGTGGTCCTGGCCAGAATTTTTCGACTAGTTTATCCACAACACTGGGGATAACTTCCACTATGTCATGTAACTGTTTTTTTTCAGAAATATGTACAATCAAAGGATTATCGCTTGGACGTCCTTTTGCTTCAAAAATCTTATTTACCGCTATGTTTGAGGTTGCGTTTGCACCAAGTCCATATACCGTCTCCGTTGGGAATGCAATGACCTGATTTTCACGCAATAACTTAGCAGCATCTTCTATCTGTGGATAAATGGTATCAATATCACCAACATTATCCACAATCCACAATTTTGTTTCCATTAGAAAAAGCAACTCCTACTTCTCGACATTTACAGGTAAAATCACCTATAATTCGCGTGTTTGACCACAAAGAAAGTATAGTAAACATCCAATAACAAAACAAGCTTTATCCACAAATTGTGGATAAAACTTGCAATAAAGTGGATAACTTTGTGGATATACCCATATTTTTCATTCATTTATTATTCTTTCTCTATCTTTTCCACATCTTATTAAGATTTTCCCAATTCACTTATTTAATTCAACGTCGTCTTCATATAAATCGCATTTTCTGCTTTAGCTACATTCTTCATGTGTTCAGCGTTCAGGATTGACTCTGAGATTTGTTCTTTTTCAATCTCAGAGAAGCCAAGCATGGTAAAGAATACAACCGAAGCCTCACGATTTGTGACTAAGTATAAGTCGCGCATCTCTTTATGCTGTGCTAATGAAATCGCGCTTTTAAACAGCGTTAAAATTTGTGTTTGTTCAATGCTTGATGTCACCACGAGTGATCGAAGCAAGCCATCGGTTTCCACTCGTTCAATCCCAAGTGTTGCTCGCACAGAACCAAACTCATCCTCCATGATGATAAAATGATCAATCATTGAATCGACGCCAGCTGAACTGACTTCTGATTTATCTAAAAATGCTTTAACTGCTTCAATATCTTTTTCAGTTGCAATACGAATTTTTTCTCCCATTTCATCCACCTCATTTACTAGATTCAGTATTACCTATCTCTAATCTATGAGGTGATGTGAAAAATAGAACTTTTTAATAGAATTTAACTAAATAAGGATGTAAAAAATTCGACGATGAAAAATTTAACCTCTGGTTCTTCCTTTTCCTTCACTTCTTCAACTGGCTCTTCTTCTGTTTCTAGCTCAGCTTCTGACGCATCGACGGCTTCACCATTTGAGAAATCTAGGAAGCAAAGCGGTGGAAATAAGACGCACCACCAATTGGCACCATTACCTTCGCCTAATGTGATAAGAATCGCTTCGTACTGACCTGCCGGGTATAAAAACTTACCATACAGCTTAGTCGGAAAATCAACATTTCCAAACTCAACCTTGTAATCCTGCATGCTATTTTCACGCTTTAGTACTTCTTCAACAATCACTTCGATTTCATCTAAACGATTTTTAATCTCAGCTCTAGCATCGTCGATTGATGTTAACTCTTGTACCCAAAGCGTAATCTCTTTATTTACTTCATCACGAATCTTTCTTTTTAACTCTTGATCCTTGTCTGAATCACTATTTGCTAGAATTCGTAATCTGATCGCTTCATCTGGAATGACAAGCGGATCCTGCCCTTGTGCTGCTGGCTCGCTCGCCAACAACCCTGCATTTGCACCAATTAACATTAATACTATGTAAATAATAATCATTGTTTGTTTTTTCATTTTCTAGCACCGTCCCCTCTGTCAAACAGTGTGGACAGATTTTCTAAATCTTAAACTAGCAAAATGAAAAAAATCTAGTAAACTTCTAAAACATTGTGCCAGGCACCCTAATCGGGACATTTTCCGTCCCGCATTCGGTGCCTGGCACCAAGACTTAAAACCCTATTTCAGCAAACACCATTCGGTCTTTCCCGTTAATATCATTAACTACTTCGACGAGAGCATTCGTAAAAGTTTCACGAAGCATCGATACGACAGCTTCTCCTTGTCCAACACCAACTTCAAACGCAACAATACCTCGTTCCTTTAAGACTTGTGGAATTTCTACCATGAAGCGACGGTAAAAGTCGAGGCCATCTACACCCCCTACTAATGCTCGCTCAGGCTCGTGGTCCTTCACCACCGTTGATAGAGTCAGCATGTCCGCTTCTGGAATATAGGGAGGGTTAGACACTACAACATCCACCTTCACTCCTTGCTCGATCAAGGGCAACAGCAAATCTCCATGCAAAAATGTAACCTTGGATCCCAGCTGCTCTGCATTTTTTCTAGCAACATCAATCGATTCCTCGGCAATATCGACGGTATATACATTTGCCCCTGAGTGTTCAAGCGCTAACGAAATGGCAATCGCGCCACTCCCCGTTCCAACATCCACTAGATCGACCTCTTTGAGCTGGTGTTTCTTCATTCTATTGAGGACGCCCAATACCAATTCTTCCGTTTCAGGTCTTGGGATTAGAACTTCTTCGTTCACCAAAAATGGTCTTCCATAAAACTCTTCAAAGCCAATTAAATATTGTAATGGATACCCTTTAGCGATTCGTTCGATTCCTTCGATAAAAACTTGAATCACCTCGGGCGCTAGCTCCTCACGTAGTTCTGCTAAGAGCTTAGAACGATCCATCTTTAGTAAAAATTGTAGCAATAGCTCTCCCGCATTTTCATCTCGACCATGTTCCCGTAAAAAAGAAGAAGCCCAGTTGAGGGCTTCGTACACTTTTTTAAATGACATTACTCGGCTTGCTCCATCTTCAAGGCTTGATCTTCCATGATTAATGCGTCAATCACTTCATCAAGCTTACCCGTTAAAATTTGGTCGAGTTTTTGAATGGTTAAGCCAATACGGTGGTCTGTTACACGGTTTTGTGGGAAATTGTACGTACGGATACGCTCTGAACGGTCTCCTGTACCTACCGCTTGCTTACGATTTTGATCGTATTCAGCTTGTGCTTCACGTTGAAACTTATCGTATACACGCGCACGTAATACTTTCATCGCCTTTTCTTTGTTCTTAATTTGAGATTTTTCATCCTGACAAGATACAACAACACCAGTTGGTAAGTGAGTTAAACGAACCGCTGACATCGTCGTATTAACACTCTGTCCACCAGGACCACTTGATGCAAATGTATCAACACGGATATCTTTATCATGAATATCGACTTCAACTTCCTCTGCCTCCGGTAAAACAGCGACAGTTGCCGTTGACGTATGAATACGTCCACCTGATTCCGTTTCAGGTACACGTTGAACACGGTGTGCTCCATTTTCAAATTTCAGCTTTGAAAATGCACCTTTGCCGTTAATCATGAAGATAATTTCTTTATATCCACCAACACCTGTTGAGTTAGCTTCCATGACTTCTGTCTTCCAGCCCTGAACCTCAGCAAAACGGCTGTACATGCGATATAAATCACCAGCAAATAAAGCTGCTTCGTCTCCACCTGCTGCTCCACGGATCTCCATGATTACGTTCTTGTCATCATTAGGATCTTTTGGAAGTAAAAGAATTCTTAGACGCTCTTGAAGTTCTGTTTGACGATCTTCTAGTTCACCAATTTCTTCTTTTACCATCTCACGCATCTCAGAATCAAGTTTGTCATCAAGCATCGCTTTCGCATCATCAAGCTGCTCTTTCACTTCTTTGTATTCTCTATATGCTTCAACAGTCTCTTGTATATCTGATTGTTCTTTTGAATAATCACGTAATTTCGATGTATCATTTACGATATCAGGATCGCTTAATAATTCATTTAATTTTTCATAACGTGCTTCTACAGCTTCCAAACGGTCAAACACATCATTCACCTCTATTTTAGTCCATAACATTCTAAGTATAGTATAGGTTATGTAGAGCGTCAAAGCAAATTCACCAATTTTTTAAAAAAGAAAGCTGTCTATTGATGAGTTCAATGAAAGAGGGTAAGAATCCAACGGAAGTGATGTATGATTCAACGGAAGTGAACTTCCTGGATGTAGCTTATCAATTTATTCAACCAAATCATGGCGGCATCCAACGAAAGTGATGCTTGTTTCAACGGAAGGGGCCTTCCTGATTGTAGCTTATCAATTTATTCAACGAATTCATGGTGGAATCCAACGAACTTGTGCCTTAATCCAACGAAAGTGAGGCTTGATTCAACGGAAGGGCCTTCCTGGCTGTAACATATCAATTTATTCAACGAAATCATGGGGGAATCCAACGAACTTGTGCCTTAATCCAACGAAAGATATGCTTGATTCAACGGAAGGGGCCTTCCTGGCTGAAGCAAATCAAGTAATTCAACCAAATCATGGCGGAATCCAACGAACTTGTGCCTTAATCCAACGAAAGATATGCTTGATTCAACGGAAGGGGCCTTCCTGGCTGAAGCAAATCAAGTAATTCAACCAAATCATGGCGGAATCC